>CAWBEF010000001.1:0-6432 GCA_963787765.1 uncultured Solirubrobacteraceae bacterium
CATGGCGATCCTCTCAAACGGCCGCCGCTGCCCCAACGCCGCGCTGCCCAACTCGCGCTACTGCGGTCTGGACTCCCACCAGGCGCTGGCGGGCATCGACAGCGACAACATCGCCGACCTCTCCGCCGAGCAGGGCGGCGAGGCGCCTGCCGAGCAGGCGCCCGCGGCGCCCGTCGCCGCCGAGGATGCTCCGCTCGGTGCCGGGGAGCCGGAGCCCCTCGGCGAGGCGGACCACGGCGAGGCGGCGAGCGAGGACCCTCAGCCCGTGGCAGCCGAGTCTTTGCAGGCACCCGAGCAGGCGCACGAGGACGCCGCCGGGGAGCAGACGACATAGCCCCCCGGCACAGCCCTCCGGGCGGCCGGCCACCACAGCGCCGCTGCGTCGGGTGTGGGAAGGTCGCACCGAAGCCGGAGCTGATCCGCATCGCGCTGTCCCCGCCGTCGGCCGGGACGCCACAGAGCGCCGTACTCGATCCGGGCAACCGCATGAGCGGCCGCGGCGCCTACCTGTGCCGCGACGGCCGCTCCCAGCGGCCGGCCGGCGACTGTCTCGCCGCGGCGCTTCGCCGCGGCGGTATCTCGAGGACCCTGCGCGCCAGGGTCTCGCTTGATCTGAAGCTCGTAGAATCGGTGGGTCGATGAGCAAGAAGCGCGTACATGAGATCGCCAAGGAGCAAGGGCTCTCGAGCAAGGAGCTGCTCGAGCGGCTGAAGGCTGCCGGCATCGAGGCCAAGGCCGCCGCCTCCTCGGTCGAGGAGTCGGCCGCGCTGAAGGCCCTCGGGATCCCGGCGGCCAGCAACGGTGCCCCCGCCCAGACGCCCGCCGAGCAGGCCCCGGCCGCGCCCCGAGCGCCCGCCGCCAAGGCCGAGGCGCCTGCCGGCGCCCCCGCGCCCGAGGCACCCGCGCCTGCGGCGGCCGCAGCGGCCGCGCCCGGCACGGCCACCGCGCCCCCACCGGCGGGAGCCCCCGCGACCGGTCCCGCGGGAGAGCGCGTGCGCCCGACCCGGGACTCGCGCACCGGTGAGCGGACGCCCGGCGACATCGGCCCCGGCGGGCGCCGGCGCGTCGTGATCGACTCGCAGGCCTCGCGCCGCCAGCAGGGCGGACCCTCGAACCAGCCCCAGCGCCGTCCCCGCCGCGGCAGGCGCCGCCGTGGCACCTACGACGACACGATCGCCCCGATCGACACGGCCGCACTCGAGGCCACCGACGTGATCCGCGTCAACTCCGGCTCGACCGTCAAGGACGTCGCCGAGTACCTCGGGGTGGCGGTGCCGGAGATCATCAAGAAGCTGATGTCACTGGGGGAGATGGCGACGCTGACGCAGACGCTCTCCGATGACGCCATCCAGGTCCTGGCCGACGAGTTCGACAAGAAAATCGAGATCGTCCACGCCGCCGACGACGTCGAGGTCGAGCCCGTCTACGAGGACGACGAGGGTGACCTGATCGAGCGCCCGCCGGTCGTGACGATCATGGGCCACGTCGACCACGGCAAGACCTCGCTGCTCGACGCGATCCGCCAGACGGAGGTCGTCGCGGGCGAGGCCGGCGGGATCACGCAGCACATCGGTGCCTACCAGGTCCACCACGCCGGCAAGGAGATCACGTTCCTGGACACGCCCGGCCACGAGGCCTTCACCGCGATGCGGGCCCGCGGCGCGAGCGTCACCGACCTCGCGGTGATCGTCGTCGCGGCCGACGACGGCGTCAAGCCCCAGACCGAAGAGGCGATCGACCACGCCAAGGCCGCCGAAGTGCCGATCATCGTGGCCGTCAACAAGATCGACAAGGAGGGCGCACAGCCCGAACGGGTCCGCACCGAGATGACCCAGCACGGCCTGCAGCCGGCCGAGTGGGGCGGCGAAATCGAGTTCGTCGACGTCTCGGCCAAGACCCACCAGAACCTCGAGTCGCTGCTCGACACGATCCAGCTGGTGACCGACCTCGAGGAGCTGAAGGCCAACGCCGACACCGACGCCTCGGGCGCGGTGATCGAGTCCAAGCTCGATCCCGGCCGGGGCCCGGTGGTGACCGTCCTGATCCAGCGCGGCACGCTGCGGGTCGGCGACGCCCTCGTCGCCGGAGCTCACTTCGGCCGCGTGCGGGCGATGCACGACTTCACCGGTGCCCGCCTCAAGCGCGCGACCCCGGGCCAGCCGGTGGAGGTGCTCGGCTTCGACGGCGTTCCCGAGGCCGGCGAGCACGTCCGCGTGGTCGAGAACGAGCGCCGCGCCCGCCAGCTCGCCGGTGAGCGCGCCAACCGCCTCAAGACCGAGGCCCTGGCCCGCCGCTCGGGCCGCAAGGTCTCCCTCGAAGACGTCTTCAAGCTCGCCCAGGAGGGCGCCGTCAAGGAGCTTGGGCTGGTCGTCAAGGCCGACGTCGCCGGCTCGCTCGAGGCGATCGAGGACGAGATCGCCAAGCTCCCCCAGGACGAGGTCAACGTCAACATCATCCACCGCGGC
The DNA here is from genome assembly GCA_963787765.1 of uncultured Solirubrobacteraceae bacterium. Classification (GTDB taxonomy): domain Bacteria; phylum Actinomycetota; class Thermoleophilia; order Solirubrobacterales; family Solirubrobacteraceae; genus Palsa-744. The sequence goes on from CAWBEF010000001.1 coordinate 2,466, forward strand.
GTCGGCGGCATCAACGAGTCCGACGTGATGCTCGCGGCCGCCTCCGAAGGCGTGATCCTGGCCTTCAACGTCCGGCCCGTCGGAGATGCCCGGCTGATCGCCGAGCGCGAGGGTGTCGAGATCCGCTCCTACTCGGTGATCTACCGCGCGATCGAAGAGCTCAGAGCCGCCATGCAGGGCATGCTGGCCCCCGAAGAGGTCGAGACGACGCTCGGGCAGGCCGAGGTCCGCCAGCTCTTCAAGGCGTCCCGGATCGGGACGATCGCCGGCTCCTTCGTCACCGAGGGGAAGGTCACCCGCGGCGCGCGCGTGCGGGTCGTGCGCGACGGAACGGTCATCTACGACACGACCATCGAGAGCCTGCGCCGCTTCAACGAGGATGCCCGCGAGGTCGCAAGCGGCTTCGAGTGCGGGATCGTGCTGGCCAACTTCCAGGACCTCAAGGAGGGCGACGTGCTCGAGACCTATGAGACCCGGCTCCTGGAGCGTGAGCTCAGCTCCTGAGCAGGTTCAGTAGAAGGGACGCCGACCTCGGCGAGGAATTGGAGGGCTAAGGATGACGACGGGACGCATGCGTCGGGTCGACGAGGCGATTCGCCAGGTCATCGGAGATGCCGTGGCAGGAGATCTGAAGGACCCTCGAGTGGGATTTGTGACCGTGACCGACGTGAGAACCAGTGCCGACCTGCGCCAAGCGCGCGTCTACGTGAGCGTGTTGGGGGCCGACGGTGGCGCCTCGCTGCCCGACGAACGCGACGACAGCCTCGACGGGCTGCGCAGCGCCCACGGCTTCCTGCAGAGCCGCCTCGCGGCCGAGTTGCGCCTGAAGCGCACCCCGACACTGGAATTCATCTACGACGACACGACCGACCGGGCCCTGCGGGTCGATGAGCTGATCGACGAGATCGGGCGCGGATGAGCGACACGGCCACGATCGAGGCCACCCGCGAGCTCGTCCTGGCGCGGATCCGCGAGGACAGGAGCTTCGTCCTGGCGACCCACGAGAATCCCGACGGGGACGCGCTCGGCTCGCTGGTCGCGATGCAGGGCCTGCTGAGCGCGCTCGGCAAGGACTCCTCGATGTTCATCTCGCCCCAGGACCTGCCGCTGCCGCGCGAGTACCGCTACTTCCCGCTCGAGGGCCTGATCAGCGAGCCGCCCGCGGACATCGCCACGCGGACCGTCGTGTTCCTGGACTGCGGCAACATCGACCGCAACTCCGCCAGCGTCCTGCGCGACGGCGCTCATCTGCTGAACATCGACCACCACCACGACAACACCGGCTTCGGCACGCTCAACTACGTGCTCGGCAACGCCTCCTGCACCGCCGAGATCGTCTGGGATCTGATGCACGGGCTCGACGTGGCCCCGACGCCGGCGATCGCCGAGGCGCTCTACATCGGCCTGATCACCGACACGGGGCGCTTCATGTACGAGAACACCGGTCCCCGGGCGCACCGCATGGCGGCCGAGCTGATCGAAGCGGGCGTCGAGGTGCCCGTCGTCTACCGGCGCCTCTACGAGAACGTCCCGACCGGCAAGCTGACCCTGCTGGCAACGGCGCTGGGCAAGCTGCAGCGCTACGACGACGGCGAGCTGACGATGGCGTCGCTGAGCGCCGAGGACTTCGAGCAGGCCGACGCCGAGGAGAGCTACGCCGAGGGGATCATCGACCAGCTGCGGGCGCTGCAGGGGACCAAGGTCGCCGTCCTCGTCCGCGAGCTCACCAGCGGCGCGAAGAAGGGCCAGCACAAAGTCTCGCTGCGGGCGACCGACGACGACGTCGACGTGTCGATCATCGCCCGCGCCCAGGGCGGCGGCGGGCACCGCCGGGCGGCGGGCTTCTCGACCGGGCTTGGGCTGGGCGAGCTGATCTCCTTCCTGCGCCAGGCGATGGCCGAGCAGCTGCACCCGCACCCCGACGGACAACCGGCTGCAACCGCGGCCTGAGCCGGAGCCCGCAGGGCAGAGGCCGGCGATGGACGGCGTGTTGCTGATCGACAAGCCGGCCGGGCTCACCTCGCACGACGTCGTCGCGGCGGTCAAGCGCTCCCTGGGGGGGCCCAAGACGGGGCATGCGGGGACGCTCGACCCGTTCGCGACGGGCCTGCTGCTGATCCTGGTGGGACGCGCGACGAAGGCTCAGGCGACCCTGATGGGGCTGCCCAAGCGCTACGAGACGCTCGCCCGCCTGGGAGCCACCTCGACGACCGGCGACACGGAGGGCGAGATCACGCGAGACCGGGCGCATCCCGCCCGCCGGCCTGCAGCTGGCGAGCGGCGAGATCCGCCAGCGCCCGCCGGCGCACTCGGCGATCAGGGTGGGAGGCGAGCGCGCCTACAAGAAGGCCCGCCGCGGCGAGAGCTTCGAGATGCCCGAGCGGATCGTCACCGTGCACAGCTTCCGCGAGCTGTGGCGCACCGAGGCCCGGGGCGCAGAGCCGGCCAAGGCCGCCTACGCGATCGAATGCGGCTCGGGGACCTACGTCCGCTCGCTGATCGCCGAGCTCGGCGACGCCTACTGCCTTGAGCTGCGCCGCACCGCGATCGGGCCGTTCCGGATCGAGGACGCGGTCGCCCTGCCGCCGCGCGGGGAGCCCTGGGCCGACCCGCCGCTGATCGCGCTCGAGCAGGCCCTCGAGCTGGCGCGCCACTAGGCTGTGGCGCCGTGAAGGTCACTCGTCTGCCCGACGTCGAGCGCGGAAGGGCCCGCGCCGTCGCCGTGGGCACCTTCGACGGAGTCCATCTCGGCCACCGCGAGGTGATCGCCGGATCCGACAGCGTCCTCACCTTCGATCCGCACCCGGTCTCGATCGTCGCGCCCCAGCACACGCCCAAGCTGCTGACGACACCCGAGCGCAAGGCCGAGCTGATCGCCTCGCTGGGGGTCCGGGAGATGATCGTGATCCCCTTCGACAGCGCCTTCGCGGCCCGCAGCGCGGACGAGTTCATCGAGCAGGTCCTCGTCGAGGCGCTGGGCGCCACGCAGGTGGCGATCGGAGAGAACTTCCGCTTCGGCAACCGCGCCCAGGGCGACCCCCGGCTGCTGGCCGCCGACGGGCGCTTTCAGACTGTCGTCCACGATCTGCTCGAGGTCGACGGCGAGATCGTCTCCTCGAGCCACATCCGCGGCCTGCTGCTGGCCGGCGAGGTGGCCCGCGCCAACCGCCTGCTCGGCTCGCGCTTCCGCCTCTGCGGTGAGGTCGCCCACGGCGACAAGCGCGGACGGGAGCTCGGCTACCCGACCGCCAACCTGATCCCCGACGAGTCCCTCGCCTGCCCCGGCCACGGCGTGTACGCCTGCCTCGCCGACGGGCGCCCGGCGGCCGTCTCGATCGGTGTCCGCCCGACCTTCCAGACCGGCCGGGGAGAGCTGATCGAGGCCTACCTGCTGGACTTCGAGGGCGACCTCTACGGCAGCACCCTGTGCCTGGAGTTCCTCGAGCGGCTCCGCGGCGAGCGGCGCTTCGAGAGCGCCGATGCGCTGGTCGAGCAGATGCGCCGCGACGTCGCGCGGACCCGCGAGATCGTGGCCGGGGCGGGCTGATCGCCGCCCGGCGTCTGCTACGGTCTCCCCGCTATGGCAGCAATCACAAGTGAGCGCAAGCGCGAGATCGCGGCCCAGTTCGGGGCCAACGAGAAGGACATGGGCTCGACCAAGGTCCAGATCGCGCTGCTGACGGAGCGCATCAACCACCTCACCGAGCACCTGCGCGAGCAGGGCGGCGACCATCACTCGCGTCGCGGCCTGCTGATGCTGGTGGGCAAACGCCGCCGCTTCCTGGACTACCTCCAGCGCCGCGACCTCGAGGGCTACCGGGCCCTGATCAAAGAGCTCGGCCTGCGCAAGTAGTTCGTGAGCGTCCTTTCCGCAGGCACGCCGGCACCGGCCTTCAAGCTCGTCCAGGCCGACTTCGAGGACTTCACCGAGCAGAACCTCAAGGGGCACGGGACGGTGCTCGTCTTC
>CAWBEF010000002.1:0-10882 GCA_963787765.1 uncultured Solirubrobacteraceae bacterium
GAACCGGATTCGGGGGCGGCGGCCGCCTGGGCGAGGGGGAGCAGCGGTGAAATCATGACGAAAAGAGGGGAGGCCGCGGCGCGGCTGGCTGGGCGGCCGCGCGGCGGGTAAGACCGGGAGGATTATTTGCTGGCGAGGATGAGTAGAAGGCGACCGCCTCGGCGAGGGCTGATGCCGAGAAGCCCCCGTACGGCTACCTCTCGCCGAGGTGCCGTGATAACGGCTGACCGCTTCGGCGGCTTTGGCGCCGACGAGACCGACGCCGAGGGTGGCGCCGAGGTAGCCGAAGGGTCCGGTGACGTTCCTGGTGATTTCAGCGAGGATATGCATGCCAATGTGGATCTGTTTTCCTTGGGGTTGGCCGCCGTCCGCGCGTTGCGCACGGTCCCGGCGGGAAAGGGATCAGTCGGGTGGGCCTCTCCGAGGCGTGGCCTGGCGTTGTCGCCGTGGTTGCAGATCAGGCCGACGTAGACGCTGACCAGGAGGGTGAAGACCAGGGCCTGGACCAGGCCGATCAGCATCTCCCTGAAGAAGTACATGATCGGCAGGCCCCAGGCTGCTGATCGCCGACATCGAGTGCATCAGATTCTCGCCGCCGAACACGTTGCCGATAGAGCCGGAACGACAGGGAGATCGGCCTGGGAACAGGATCCAGACGATCTCGATCAGGGGCCGACGCTGGAAGAAAATCCATCGTACAGGGAAGAGGTAGAGCGGCAGTGGCACTTCGCTGCGCTCGGCCTTGTTGCCGAAGAGGTCCGCCTACCATCGCCTTAGGCCCGGCGTATCGCACCACGAAGTACAGCCAGGAGACCATGGCCACGACGGCGAGCGCGAGCGTCATGTTCAGGTCCGCGTTCGCCTCGCGCAACCAAACCGATCGTCCACCTCCCCGGCGGTGGCGACATCGTGCATCATCACGGTGCCGACGCCCTGGAACAGGCCGCTCCAATTCCTGATGATCAAGACCAGGGTGGAGTGCCCCACCAGCAGGGGAGAAGGTGGCGCGGGCCACCCGCTGGCCGACGATCGGCGAGGGGAGGGCGTCGATCTCCTTGACCAGGTTTTCCACCATCACCTGGCCCCGCGAGGGCCGCAGCTTAAGCGGCCTCACCGCCAGGCGGATGATGACGATGAGCACGATGGCCACAACCCAGCTGGTTTCCATCCTATTCGTGATCGGCAGCTGGCTGAGGTGGAACATGGGCTGTGCATGGCGACGCCCTTTTCTTCGGCGATAGGGCCGACATACGGTGGCGAAACCGAGGGCGGCGGCGGCGAGGCTTTTGGCTCGTGAATATGAAGCGCGCGCGTCGAAGCGATGACTGTGAGGTTGACCGAGTCTCATGATACTTCCCCAACTAACTCGCCAAACCGCCCCGCGGTTATATAAAAGAAGCCATTAGCGGCGGCCCGCAACGCTCCCGCCGAGGCTATCTGTCGGCCGAGGCCGAACTGGCGGGATCGGTGTAGATGTATCCACGTGCAAAAACCGCTGATACCAATGTACCTGGGCAACATCTTCAGGTGCGTTGCGCCCAAGTTCCTGCGCCAAGATCTGCGACAGCGCAGCGGCGCGGCCTCCAGCGAGGCCCGCGCGTCGAGCAGCAGGGCGCGCGTGCGGCGGGCGAGGACGTCCTCGACCCCGCGCGCCATTTCGTGCCGGACATGCCAGACCAGTTCGCCCCGCTGGTAGGGCAGCACCAGGGGGCGGCGAGCGCGGCGTTGCTGGTGGAGCAGGGCCGCCAGCTGGGGACCACCGCTCGACCTGGGCCTGGGTCGGGACGCGAACACCATCGCTGCCGTCACCTACCGGCTCGGATCGCTGACCTGCGCGATCGGCTCCGGCGCACCCGCGAGGACTCCCTGTCCGACATCGCGCCCTCCCCTCCCCCTCCCGCGGACAGGAGCCCAGAATCTGCACGAGCCGCTCCATCTGAAGCTGGTCAAGGACACCCCGCGCGCGTGTCGGGCGGCGTTCCTGAACGACCCCTGCTACCAGGTCCTGCTCGAGTTCAGGGCTCCATATGCGGTCACGAGCGCCGCGCACGAATACTCCGTCGAAACGAGGGCGGACTGTTCCAACAAGCCCGTGGCCAGCTGGTCGCTCGAACGCGACGTCAAGCGCGGAGAAACCGCCAAGGAGCTCTCCAACTCGTCGTTCAGCCCAAGCGCCTGCTCAGCCACCGAGACGCTTCAGGTCCGCTTCCAACCCACCTACCTCGCCGAAGCCCGGTCCGGGCAGCGACCGGTCATCGTCGCCACCGCGAGCCTTCGAAACGCATCCCGCTGAAATCAGCGGGCGGGCTGCCCTCGCGGGTCCCCGCCGAACACAGTGACGGCGAACCGACCGTTGGCTCAGCGGCTGTAGGGGTCGATGTAGACGTCGTCGATCGCGAAGGCGCCGCCGTAGGATTCGGGCCGGAAGACGATCTTGGTGCTCAGCGTTTCGCCGGCCTGCCACAGCGGCAACGTCCGGGCGAGCGAGAGCACAGGGCTCACAGTCCACGTGGTGGCGCTCTGCAGGGCCCCGATGGTGGTTTCGTGGGTCGCGCCGTCACTTTCGCTCCAGAGGAGAACGACCCTCAGGACGCCCCAGCTGCCGCTCGTCCGCCTCACAAAGAGACGAAGGGACGGCTCTGCGGTGCTTACGCAGAAGCTCGGTGTTGTCGCCGAGCCGCTCGCGGCGATCGCGAGCGAGTGTGACCCCTTGGTGACGTCGTAGCTCTCGTTTCCTGCACTCACAGCGGCGTCGTTCAGCGCCCAACCAGCCGTGCCGGACTCGAAGGATCCGCCCGACAGCAAGGAGTATGAGGCGCTGTCGCCGAAGCGCGCGAAGGGTTGAGAGACGGCACCGGTCTGGCAGGCAGCCGCCGAGACAGCCGGTGCTGCCCCGGCGAGAACGACGACACCAACGACAGCGCCGACGAGCAGGCGAAGGCGGGGCTTCAAGATCACGCTCGGGCAGTTCCTCATAGACATCTCGGCGCTCCTTGGTCGGTTCTCCGCGACTGGCGTCGGCGGCCGGCCTGTCTCATTGAGATGCCTGGCTTTGCGTCCCCGCCTCGCGACGGGTTTGCCCTTGCGACTATGTGCTTCCGGGAAGAAGATTCGGTCGGGCGCCCGCCACGGTTGAGCTCGTTGGCCCGCAATGGACGATTGCCCGAAAAGGACTACAGACGTGTCGTCCTTTTAGGGCGCCCAGACACCTGGCCGGTTTCGGTAACCCCCGTCCGACGGGCCCAGCCCCTCAGGCGACTCCGCTCTTTCTCGTACAGAAGTCCGAATGTGCGAGTCGAACGGAAGTTTCTTCCGGCAATTGCCCGAAAGGGACGACAACCAAGGACTGAAAAGGGCAAACCCGTCGCGAGGCGGGGACGCAAAGCCGGAGATCTCGAGAACGAGACGGCTCGGCTACCAGCACGAAAAGCACGGAGGCTTCTCATGACGGCCAACCCACCTCGTCTACTACCGCGCAGCACGGAACGGCGCAACCCGGTCGGCGTTCTCGGCGCCGTCTGCGCTGTGACGATCGCCTCTCTGTTCGCAGGGGTGGCGCCCGCCTCCGCGACGACGCTCGCCGCGAGCATCGAAGCGCACCTCCAGGCCGGCGCCACCGCCACCTGCCCCGCCCAGACGCTTTCCGAGCCCTTTCTGAAGTGGGGCGACGAAGGCTCCTATGGGCTCGCGCCGGGCGGGAGCTTCGAGGGCTCGACCTCGGAATGGGCACTGTCGGGCGCCGCCAAGCTCGCAGCCGGCAGCGAGCCGTTCGGCGTCACGGGCAGCCTCGGGGCATCCTCGCTCTCGCTCCCGGCGAAGGGGTCTGCCCAGTCACCGTTCGTCTGTCTCAGCTCGACTGAAGGCGCCTTCCGGTTCTTTGACCGCAGCGAAGCCGCCGAATCGACCGTCGCCGTGGAAGTCCTCTACAGGACCTCGCTCGGCAACATCGCCGTCCTCGTCGGCAGGGTCCTCGCGAAGAGCAGCTGGGAACCGAGCCCCAAACTCGCGACGGGCGCCGCGCTCGCGACCGCCATCGCGGGGGGCACCGTCGAGGTCGCTCTGCGCTTCACCGCGACGAGCGGCGCGTCACGCATCGACGACGTCTACATCGACCCGCGGCTGCACCACTGACCGAAGGCATGGCGGGGTCCCCCTCCGTGGCCCCGTCAGGTCAACCCCGGCGAGGCCTTGGAGCCATCGAACGACGAGCTCCAGTCGGGGCGGCGGGATTCGAACCCACGACCCCCTGCTCCCAAAGCAGGTGCGCTACCAGGCTGCGCCACGCCCCGAGTCAGATGAGCTTACTCGCCGCCACGACGCTGCTAGCCTCCGCTCCCCCATGGCCGACGTGCAGCCGCTGCGAGCCCTACATTACGACCCCTCTGTCGTTGGTCCCCTGGCGGACGTCGTGGCCCCTCCCTATGACGTGATCGACCCCGGCCAGCGCGCGGCCCTGCTCGAGCGCTCCCCGTTCAACGTCGTCGCAGTCGACCTGCCCCAGGCCGGCGCCGGGGGCGAGGACCCCTACGAGTCCGCCCGCGAGCTGTTCGAGCGCTGGCAGGTGCAGGGTGCAGTCGTCCGCGACGACGAGCCCGCCCTGTGGGCCCACACCCAGGACTATGCGGGTCCCGACGGCGTCAAGCGGACGAGACGTGGTTTCTTCTGCCGGGTCAGGATCGAGGGCTACGGTCCGGGACGGGTTCGCCCGCATGAGCGCACCCACCCGGGGCCCAAGGAGGACCGCCTGCGCCTGACCCGCGCCACTCGGGCCAACATCTCGCCGATCTTCTCGCTCTACTCCGACCCGGCCGGGTCCGCCTGGCAGGCGCTCGCGCCCGCCACCGCACAGGAGGCCTGGGCCGACGTGACAGACGCCGACGGGACCCGCCACCGGCTCTGGCGCGTGTCCGATCCGCAGGCTCTCGCCGCGGTCCAGGATGCCACCCGCGATGCCGAGCTCTTGATCGCCGACGGGCACCACCGCTACGAGACGATGGACGCCTACGCCGAGGAGGTCGGTGGCGAGGGCGAGCACCGCTACATCCTCATGTGCCTCGTCGCGCTCGAGGATCCCGGGCTGACGATCTTCCCCACCCACAGGCTGATCCGGGGCCTCGACGACCGGCGCCGGGCTGCCCTCGACGCGGTGCTCGAGCGGGACTTCGAGGTCTCCGAGATCCCCGAGTCAGAGCTCGCACCGGAGCCCTCGGAGGAGACGGCGCCGCTGGAGATGGGCTACGTCAACGGCCGTGAGGAGCGCTCCTTCAGGCTGCGCCTGAAGGACCAGTCGATCGCCGAGACGGCACTGGCCGGGCACTCCGCCCCCTACCGCAGGCTCGACACGGGGATCCTCGAGACGCTGATCCTCAAGGGGGCGCTCGAGATGAGCGACGATGACATCTCGCACTTCAACGGCATGTTCTACGCCCGCGACACCGCAGAGGCCGTGGCGATGGTGCGTTCCGGCGAGTACGAGGCCGCCTTCGTGATGCGCCCCACGCCTGTCCGCCAGGTGCGCGAGCTGGCCGCCGAGGGCGAGAACATGCCGCCCAAGTCGACCTTCTTCTACCCCAAGCTGCTGACGGGCCTGCTGTTCAATCCCCTGGCCTGAAAGGTCTGCTCCCCACACCTAACCGGGTGCGGAGGTACTATCGTCGGTAGGAGGATTTGCGACAGCGGGGAAGCTTCTAACGAAGGGAAGTCAATGAGCCAGACGCAAGGGCCAGCAAGGATGAAGGCCACTGCAAGCCGCGACGGGAATTCGCTGCGGCACACCGTTCAGGTACGAGACCACCAGCTGATCGTCGATGAGACGGTCGACGTCGGCGGCGAGGACACCGGGCCCGACCCGCTCGAGCTGCTGGCCGTGAGCCTCGCCTCATGTACGGCCATCACGATGGAGATGTACGCGACCCGCAAGGGCTGGGACATCGGCCACGTCGAGGTCGACGTCGAGTACAGCCCCGCCGAGCGCGGCTGCCCGACCAAGTTCCAGCTCGTCATGCGCCTGCCCGACGATGTCCCCGAGGAGCAGGTCGAGCGCCTGCGCGTGATCGCGGCGAAGTGCCCCGTCCATCGGGCCCTGGACGGCGAGGTCATGTTCCAGGAGCGCATTGAGCGCGTCCACCTGGCCGCCTGAGCTTCCGGACGGCGTCGAGCTGGCGCCCGGCGCCGAGCTGCCGCGCGGCCTGGAGCTTCCCGAGCGCGGCGGCGAGACGGTCGCCGCCGCCGTGCTCGTGGCGCTGTTCGACCTGAACGGCGAGACCGGTCTGGTACTGACCCGTCGCCGTGCTGACCTGCGCAGCCATGCCGGTGAGATCTCCTTCCCGGGAGGCCGGCGCGACGCCGAGGATGCGGACCTTTCGCAGACGGCCCTGCGCGAGGCCGAAGAGGAGATCGGCCTGCCACGCGCTCAGGTCCGCCTGCTGGGCGAGCTTCCCCCGGTCTCGACCTTCGTCACCGGCTATGTGATCCACCCGTTCATCGCAGCGATTCCCACGGGCCTCGCCTGGTCGCCCTCGGTGCGCGAGGTCGATGCGGTGCTCGAGCTCTCCGTCGAGCAGCTCCGGGCGTCGCGAACGCGAACGCCGATGGAACGGCGCGGGATCACCTTCGAGACGGACGCCTACATCGTCGGGGATCAGGTCATCTGGGGTGCGACGGCGAGGATCATCGAGCACCTGCTGGAGCGTCTGCCCGACGGTCTCCCGGGGCTCCCCGGCGCGCTCGGCCCGGATACGGGAGCGCCACTGGGCGCCCCGCCCGCCCCCTGAGGGCTGCCCTTCAGGAGCCGGGAGTCCAGCCGGAGAGACCCGACCAGAGATCCTGCGCGCCGCGCTCGGTCGCGTTCTGCATCTCAAGGCCCCGCGGCCACAGGCCGCCGAGGACCATCATCATCGAGCCCAGCAGCGCAAGCCAGGCGCCCTCGCGCAGCGACAGCGCGAGGATGTCGCCGGGGGGCGTCGGCGGCGAGACCATCCGGAAGAGCACGCACAGGGCCGCGACGCCGCCCAGCAGGACAGCGGCGCCCCCGGCTCCGTCGGGCCCGCCGGCGGCCGCACCGCGGGCCAGCGGGAACAGCGCATCGAGCAGCGCCAGCACACCGAGGACGATCAGGACGATGTTCATGTCGTGCAGCACCTGATGGGCGCTCACCGCGCCCAGGCCCTGCCCGGAGAGTGAGGCCAGGGTGCCGTGGAATGAACCAAGGTAGGACTGCAGCTGGGCGTTGCCGAACTGTGCCGCGAACTGATCGCCGAGCTGGCCGACGTAGGCGATGCCGTTGGCCGTGAAGCTGACCTCATACCAGGGCAGGAAGACCGCGACGATCAGCATCATCGCGCCGAGCGCCGAAACGAGCAGGCCGTATCTGGATCGGTCCCCCACCATCGGCTTCTCATCGGCCGCTCGGGCGCCCGGCTTGACCCCTCGTGACCAGGCCGGTGCCGGATCGGGTCGCTCAGACGCCGAGCAGCGAGTCGATCGCCCGTCGCGCGCCGGCCGTCCATGACGCCGAGTCGGCCGGATCCTGCTGCAGGCAGGCCAGCGGAATCTGGTTCAGCTCGGTCATCCGCCTGGCGAGCTGTTCCCCGGCCGCAAGCGGTTGCTCGTTCGCGCCGCCGCCGTACGCCTCGTAGACGATGCCGCGCACGGTCGTGTCGATCGCCTGGGTCAGGAAGAACTCCAGCCGTGCCCCGTGCAGTTCGTCGAGCTGCTCGGGCGTGCCCCGCGCGGTGGCGAGCAGCCAGCAGGCGATCGTCACCCCGTCCAGCGCACCCCGCAGCGTCGCGAGCCGGTCGGGGGTGCCAAGCCAGCACTCCGCCCCGGCGCCCTCGATCGCCTCCCGGGCGTCATCCGTGCGGGTCGTGATGCGGACGGCGTGCCCGTCGGCGACCAGCCCGGCGGCCAGCTCTCTGCCCCGGCAGCCACCCCCCAAAAGCAGGATCCGCGCCACGGCCGGCCATCCTATTGACCGGCCTGGCGCGCCATGCGCCCGCTCAGACGGCGCTCGGCTCGAGCCGCTCGAGAACCTCGTCCCGGTCGGTCCCGTGAGCTCGCAGGACCTCGCTGAAGTCGCTTCCGTAGACGTCCATCACCGCCAACAGGATGTCCCGTGTGGCGACGGCCTGCGCCCCGCGTTCGCGAGCCCGCCCGGCGGCTCCCTCGCCGACGCTCGCCACAACGTCCCCCCTGTCCGCCCGCGCTCCGCCGTCGGCCGGGTCGGGATGCCCGGGGGGGCCTTCCAGCGGCGCCTCACTGACACCCAGCGCCTGCAGGGTCGCCCCGGCCTCGCCGTGCAGGCGCAGGATCCGCAGCCATCGCTCCGCCTCCGATGCGCGCGAACGGGCGAAGGGAATCGCGGTGGACGCCATGCCGAGAACCATCGCGGCATCGAGATCTGGGGCGGGACCTGGGCTCATATCGCTACCTCCTGGGTGCGGGCGATTGCTCGCGCCCGAAGGGGCGCGACGTTGTTGCGGTCGATGCTTACCCTGGGCGGGCCTTCGCCCAGGCGGATGCTCAAGAGTGCGCTGCCATGCTCGGCCACGATCGTGCGGGTGCCCGCGAGCGTCGCCTCGGCCTCCTCCTCGGAGAGGCCCGCGGCAGCGAGGAAGCGCCGGACACGCCGGCGATCGAGCTCGTGGCGGTCGAGCTCCAGTTCCTCTGTCCTGACGAGCGGGCCGGGTCCCTCCCCCTCGATCCGCAGCAGACAGGCCGCCATGTCGTCGGGCCGGCGATCGGTTTCCTCGCTCACGCGATCGAGCAGCGTGGCGGCGGTCGCCGTCGAGGCGATCGCCGCCAGCGAGCCGGCCAGGCGCTCGACGCCGAACAGTCCGTCCGCCGTGCGCGCCTCGATGACGCCGTCGGTGTAGAAGCAGGCGACCGTCGCGCCCTCTATCCGGATGACCGTCTGGCGCGTCCCCGTCACCCGCCCGGCGCCGATCGGCGGCGCCGAGCAGGCAGTGATCCCGGCGTCGGGGGCAAGGCCGGTGAGTACCGGGTGGGGATGTCCTGCGCAGGCGTAGGTGAGCGTCCGCGCGCGCGGGTCGTAGATCGACAGGACGACCGTCGCGAAGGATCCGCCCAGCTGGCGTTCGAGGATCGGGGCGGCCGTTCGAAGCGCCTCGCGCGGCATCAGGCCCGCCTCGATGTAGGCACGCAGGGTGAAGCGCAGCAGCGTCGTGTGGGGCAGCGCCTCGCGCCCGTGCCCGGAGACGTCGCCGACGATCACCGCGAGCCTCCCGTCGGACAGGCCGAAGACGTCATAGAAGTCCCCGCCCGCCGCCGGGCCCGAGGCCGGGCGGTAGGCGGCGCTCGTGGCGACCGTGCCGAGCCTTCCAGGAAGCGCCGGCAGCAGAGCACCCTGCAGCAGGCCGACGTCATCCAGCAGCGCCTGGCGCTGGGCGCTCAGCCTCCTGGCCCGTCGCGCCGCGAGCCGCGAGCTGAGCGCGAACGCGCCCGCCAGCAGGCCCAGGCCGCCGACGAGCAGCCACAAAAGCGACGGAACCACACCGATGATCCGGGTGACCGTCTTGACCAGCTCCGAACCGCCTTCCCTGCCGTGGCGTGAGCGCGCTGCGGAGGGCCGCCGCGAGGCCGTCCTGCTCACCCGCGCCGCCCTGGGCACGGCTGCTGCGGCCACCACGGCCCCGCTCGCCGCAGCCGCTGCGCCGGGCACCTTCCCGCCGCGGCCGGCGAGCGCCCGGGTGTGGCGCGGACCGGTCGCCCGGACGGCCCGTTCGGCGACGATCCGCGGCGGCGTGCCGGCGGGCGTCACCGCCGTCGCCGGGGCGGCCCCGAGCGCTGCCGCGACGGGCGTCGGGGCGGCCGTTTCGGGCGCCGGCCGATGGGCCGCTTCTTCATGTTCGCGCGCTTCGCGGGCTTCCCGTTCCTTGCGGGTTTCGCGATGGCCTTCACGTTCGGTCCGCCGTTCCCGTTCGCGACGGCGCTGTTCGCGTTCGCGTTCGCGGCGGGTCTTGGAGCTCACCTGCGCCGCCGCCTGACCGGAGGGCAGAGCGCCCGCCGGAGCCCCCTGCGCGGGCGCCGCTTCGCCGCCTCTGGCGCCGTTGCGCCGCTCCCGCCGGTGACCGGCTGCAGTGCTCCCGGCGAGCTGCCCGCCGTGCCCCGTTCGCGCCGCCGGAGCGCCGGCGCCCGAGACAGGCTGAGGGGCCGCGCCAGGCCGCTCGTGGCGGCGCGGGCGGGCGGCCGGCGTCCCTGCTTCAGCCACGGGTGCTTCGCCGCCGGCCTGCGCGGCCGGCGCGACTTCGGCGATGGCCTGCTTGGGCGTATGTCTCGCGACGGCCGCCGGCAGCGAGCCGGCGAGCAACAGCAGGCAGAGAATCGACAGCGCGAGCGCCAGGCTCGCGTACCGGGCAGGAATCCGTCGGGCGGGTTCGCGCCTGGCCATCAGCCGGTCGCCGTCGTTCTCCCCTGGACGAATTCGAGTGCATCCTCGAGTGTCGGCACGATCTCGAACATGCAGTCCAGGCCTGTCAGTTCGAAGATCCTCAGCACGTTCTCCTCATCGCATGCGATCGCCATTCGGATGCCATCCGCGAGGGCACGCTGGGCACCGACCAGGACGCCCAGCGCCGTCGAATCGATGAAGCTCACCTTCTCGAGGTCGACGACCACGTGGCGGGCGCCAGACGCCTGCAGATCGCCCAGCGCCCACTTCAACTCGGGGGCGGAGGCGAGATCGAGGTCGCCCTCGATGCCGAGCACCGTCGTGTCGTGGGCGAGCTGGTGTTCGCCGATCACGAAGATCGAACCGGCGGACGGATTGGTCTGCGTGTCTCCAACGGCCTGCATGAGTGCTCCTTGACCTCGAGGGCTCGGGTTCCCGGCGCTGGGTCTCCATGGCGACCCGCGCGTCCAGTCA
>CAWBEF010000003.1:0-43134 GCA_963787765.1 uncultured Solirubrobacteraceae bacterium
GACCGGGCGCATACAGTCCGAACACTCTCACTCGTCGCACGGTCCATCACACACATCATCTTCACAAGCTGGCGGCAGCATCGAGTCGCTCCACAGACATCCCCGTCGTCGAAGTCGCCACGAGGCCTCCGCCGTCGAGCCGCCTCGAGCTCCGCCAGAGCGGGCTCAGAGCCGCTCCGCGCCCGGGAGCTCGATCGCGGAGCGCGGAGCCGCCGAGCTCCCCGATGGCCTGCCGGGCACCTGCTCGGCGAGCGCCCGCAGCCCGGCCTCGGGGCCGCTCAGCGAAAGGCACCGGGGCACCTCGCGAACAGGGCCGCCTCGGCCGCGAGGCCGGGAAGGAGTCGTCCAGGCGGACGATGTGCGCCGGGGCCGCCGGCGAGGCGGGACTCGGCCAGGGCCACCGCGAGGCCGCCCTCGGCGATGTCATGGGCGCTCAGCGCCGCCCCGAGCGGACGGCGCCGCGGACGGCCGCGAGCATCGCGACGATGGCGGGGACTCCACCGGCGCAAGGCCGACGGGCAGCGGGCTCGCCGGGGAGCTTGCGCGCTCGGGGGCGTCGAGCGACGGCGCGAAGGGGCCGACGAGGGCGATCGCGGCGGCCTCCTCGGTGAAGCCGGGTCCGCCCGGCGGGAGAGGCCTCGGGCAGGCGCCCGACCATGCCGATCACGGGCGTCGGGTGGATCGGCCCGTCGGCGCCCTCTTTGTGAGCGAGACGTTGCCGCTGACGATCGGCGCGAGAGCGCCCCGCAGGCCTCCCCCCAGTCCCGCCACGGCCTCGGTCGCTGCCAGGCGATGTGGGGCTTCTCGGGGGTGCCGAAGTTGAGTTGTTCATCGTTCCCAGCGGCTCGGCGCGACGCGGCGAGGTTCGCGGCGCATTCGATGACGGTCGCAATCGTCCCGTTGCGGGATCAGCGGCGACGCGGCGGCCGTGCAGTCGATCGCAACCACCAGGGCGCTGCCCGTCGGCGAGCGCCAGGACGGCCGCGTCGGCCTGCTCGGGCGCCGAACGGTCCGCGACTGGACGTCGCGTCGTAGCGCTCGGACAGCGGCCGGCGCGAGGCGATGTAGGGGCTGGCCGGCAGGGCCAGCAGCGTCTCCGCGGCGCCGGTGGCGGCGGGAAGGTGGCCTTTGGCGGCGGGTCGATCGGCCGCGGCCGGTTTGAGCGGCTCGAGGTGGTCGAGGGGGCAGTCGTCGACGGCGCCCGGACGGGCATGTCGCCGAGCAGCTCCTCGCCGCTGAGGACCCGCATGCGGCCGCTCTGGGTGACCGTGCCGATCGCCGCCCCGCCGACCTCCCACTTCTCGCCGCGCGAGCACGGCGCGCAACATCGGCCGGCTCGACGACGGCCAGCATCCGCTCCTGGGACTCGGAGAGCATCGCCTCGAAGGGCTCCATGTCGGCCTCGCGCAGCGGGACGGCCGAGATGTCGATGTCGAGGCCACCTCGCCCTTGGAGGCCATCTCCGAGGCCGCCGAGGTCAGCCCGGCGGCGCCGAGGTCCTGCAGCGAGACGAGCAGGCCCCGCTCGGCAGCTCCAGCGAGCACTCGAGCAGCTTCTTCTCCTCGAACGGGTCGCCGACCTGGACGGTGGGGCGCATCTCGGCGTCCCCGCCGAGCTCGGCCGAGGCGAGGACGGAGGCCCCGCCGATCCCGTCGCGGCCGGTCGAGGCTCCGAACAGGACGACCACGTTGCCCGGCCCGGCGGCGGCACTGCGGACCAGCTGCTGGATCTCCACGAGGCCCAGGGCCATCGCGTTGACGAGGCAGTTCTGCTCGTATGGGGCCTCGAAGTAGACCTCGCCGCCGACCGTCGGGACGCCGATCGAGTTGCCGTAGTGGGCGATCCCCGAGACGGCCCCCTCGAGCAGGTAGCGAGCCCGGGCAGGCGCATCGGAGGCCTCGCCGACCTCGCCGAAGCGCAGCGAGTCGAGCACGGCGATCGGCCGGGCGCCGATCGCGAAGATGTCACGCAGGATCCCGCCGACGCCGGTCGCGGCGCCCTGGAAGGGCTCGACGGCGCTGGGGTGGTTGTGGGACTCGACCTTGAAGGCGCAGGCGAGGCCGCCGCCGACGGCCACGGCGCCGGCGTTCTCGCCGGGCCCCATGACGACGTGCTCGCCCTCGGTCGGGAGCGTCCGCAGCAGCTTCTTGGAGTGCTTGTAGGCGCAGTGCTCGCTCCACAGCAGCGAATACATGGCCAGCTCGAGGACGTTCGGCGGGCCGCCCTGCTTCTCGCAGACGAGCTCGTACTCCGAGCGGGTCAGCCCCAGGGCGATGGCGTCAGCGACGCTCGGCAGCGTCGCGGCGTCAGGCATGGACGCCCTCGACGGTCATCCGCATCGACTCGAAGATCTTCAGCCCGTCGGCGGAGCCGCCGGTCAGCTCATCGACGGCGTGCTCGGGGTGGGGCATCAGCCCGAACACGTTGCCGGCCTCGTTGCAGACGCCCGCGATGTCGTGGACCGAGCCGTTGAAGTTCTGGCCCTTCGGCGTAGCGCAGCACGAGCTGGCCGCGGCTGTCCATCCGCGCGAGCGTCTCATCGTCGGCGTAATAGCGCCCCCAGGCGTGCTTGACGGGGATCGAGAGATGTTCCCCCATCCGGCAGGCCCGCGTGAAGGGCCCGCCGCCGTAGAGGACCTCGAGGTCGAGCTGGCGGAAGGTGAAATGGCGGTTGGCGTTGCCGAGCAGCGCGCCCGGCAGCAGTCCGGCCTCGCAGAGGACCTGAAAGCCGTTGCAGATCCCCAGCACGAGGCCGCCTTCGCCGGCGAAGGCGATGACCGACTCCATCGCCTCGGAGAAGCGCGCGATCGCCCCGCCCGCAGGTAGTCGCCGTAGGAGAAGCCGCCGGGGACGATGATCGCGTCGGCCCCTTTGAGGTCGCGGTCGCGGTGCCAGATCAGCTCGGCGTCGGCGACCCGGCGGGCGGCTCCGAGCGCATCGACCTCATCGCAGGAGCCGGGGAACTGGAGTACGCCGAACAGCACCGGTCAGCCGGCCGGGTCCAGCAGCTGGACCTCGTAGTCCTCGACCAGCGGGTTCGCCAGGAGCTTCTGGCACATCGGCTCGAGCTGGGAGGCGTCCTGTACGTCCAGCTCGACGAGGCGCCCGACATGGACGTTGGCGACGTCCGCGAAGCCCAGCGCCGGCAGGGCCCGCTCGACGGCCGCGCCCTGGGGGTCGAGGATGCCGGCCTTCGGGCGGATCAGGACGCGGGCCCTCAAGCCGGGCTTCCCGAGCGCGCCAGCCACTGCTCGAAGGGCTCGCCGGTGATCCGCTCATAGGCTTCGATGTAGCGCCTGCGCGTCCCGGCGACGACATCCTCGGGGATCTCCGGCGCGGGGGGCAGCTTGTCCCAGCCGCTGCCGGCGGCCCAGTCGCGGACGTACTGCTTGTCGAAGCTGGGCTGTCCGCGGCCCGGCTCGTAGTCCTCGGCGGGCCAGTAGCGCGAGGAGTCGGGGGTCAGGACCTCATCGCCCACGACCAGCTCCCCGGCGGCGTCGAGGCCGAACTCGAACTTGGTGTCGGCCAGGATCACGCCGTGCTCGCGGGCGTGGGCGGCGGCGAAGGAGTACAGCTCGATCGAGGCCCGGCGGACCTTCTCCATCAGCTCGCCGTCGCCGACCAGCTCGGCGGCCCGGTCGAAGTCGATCGCCTCGTCGTGGCCGACCTCGGCCTTCGTCGAGGGCGTGAAGATCGGCTCGGGCAGCTGATCGGACTCCCGCAGCCCCTCGGGCAGCGCGATCCCCGAGACGGCGCCCGTGGCCTGGTAGTCCTTCCAGCCGGAGCCCGTGATGTAGCCGCGGACGATGCACTCGACGGGCAGCATCGTCAGGCGCCTGACGACGAGCGCCCGGCCGCGGGCCTCCTCGGGCACGCCGTCGGTGGCAGAGATCAGGTGGTTGGCGACGATCTCGGAGGTCTTCCCGAACCAGAACACCGAGAGGCCCGTCAGGACGCGCCCCTTGTCGGGGATCTCCGTCGGATGGACCGCGTCGTAGGTCGAGATGCGGTCGCTGGCGACCATCAGCAGGCGGCCCTCGCCGTCGGCCCCGTCCGGGAGCCCGTACATCTCACGGACCTTCCCGCTGGCGATTAGGGGCAGCTCGGAAAGCCTGGTCACGTGGCGCGATGCTACCAGCGCCGGCGGGCGCCTTCAGTCAGGCGATCGCGTCGAGGCGGGCGATGATCTCGCCGGCGTTCGCGACGTAGTGGGAGTAGTCGAAGATCTCCTCGAGATCGAGGCCCCGGGCGCGCTCATCGGCGGCCAGCAGGCCGCGCAGGGGCGTCCCCTCGTCCCACGCCCGCTGGGCCAGCTCCTGCACGATCCGGTAGGCGTCATCGCGCGATGAGCCCGCCGCGACGAGCGCCAGCAGGACACGCTGGGAGAACAGGGCGCCGTGGGTCAGCTCGAGGTTCGCGGCCATCCGCTGCGCATCGATCGTCATGTCCCGCACGAGGGCGATGGCGCGGTGCTGCAGATAGTCCAGCAGGATCGTCGAGTCGGGCAGGATGATCCGCTCGACCGAGGAGTGCGAGATGTCTCGCTCGTGCCACAGGGCCACGTTCTCGAGGCCCGCCTGGGCGTTCCCGCGCAGGACCCGGGCGAGGCCGGAGATCTGCTCGGCCTTGATCGGGTTGCGCTTGTGGGGCATCGCCGAGGAGCCCTTCTGGCCGGCCCGGAAGGGCTCCTGGAGCTCCCGGACCTCGGTCCGCTGCAGGTGGCGGACCTCGACCGCCAGGCGCTCGAGGCCGGCGCCGGCGAGGGCGATCGCCGAGAGCAGCTGGGCGTGGCGGTCGCGGGCGACGACCTGCGTGGAGACGTCCTCGCGGCCGACCCCCAGGCGCGCCAGCACGCGGGCCTCGAACTGAGGGTTCGTCGAGGCGTAGGTTCCGACGGCCCCCGACAGGGCACCGACGGCGACCTGATCGAAGGCCTCGGCGAGCCGCCGGGCGTTGCGGTGGGCCTCGAAGGCGAAGCCGGCAAGCTTGATACCGAAGGTCGTCGGCTCTGCGTGGACGCCGTGGGTCCGCCCGACGCAGAGCGTCAGGGCCTGCTCGCGGGCCCGCGCGGCGAGCGTAGCGACCAGCGCCTGCGAGCCCTCCAGCACGACCTCCCCGACGGCTTTCAGCTGCAGCGCAAGGGCCGTGTCCAGGACGTCCGATGAGGTCAGTCCGAAGTGGATCCAGCGGCCCGCCTCGCCGGCAGATTCGGCCAGGATGTCGACGAAGGCCGCCATGTCGTGGTCGGTCAGCCGCTCGCGCTCGTTGACCGCCTCGACGGTGAAGCTCGCGCCCCGGATCGCCGCGAGCTCGGCGTCGGAGGGCCCGTCGGCGCCGAGCAGGCCTCCGAGCTCCTCGCAGGCGGCCACCTCGACCTGCCGCCATGTCTCCATGCGGGCCTCGTCGGTCCAGAGCTCGCCGAGCTCGGGGCGGGTGTAGCGGGGGATCACAGCCTGATTATCCCCCGCCCGCCCGCCCCGGCGCGCGCCGGCCTAGAGGTTGGCGGTCGTCTGCAGTGCGCTGATCGCGATGCGAAAACATCGACGGTCGCTTCTTTGTTGCCTTCGATCGGCGCGCAGATGAGTGCGAGCGTCGTGGATTGGGTGGTGGTGAGTTGGCCCTGCATCTGGATCGTCGAGGCACCCTGCGTAGCTGTCGGCCCGTTCAGGCCAGGTGCTGATCCCAGTCGCCGACATCGATCGGCTTGGTCTGTTTCGAAGAAATGCGGGGTTCCGGTCGTATCGACGATCTCGCAGCTCGAGCACGAGACGTCACGGGCCTTTTGGCTTCGATCGCGAGCGGCAACGGTGTTCGCGCTGACCGAGTAGGAGCCCGCGGGAATCGTCTTTGCGACCACGACGTCGCCGGTTCGTGGTCGTCACGAGCCCGGTCGGGCCGATGCCATGTGGTCGCATAATCGGCGCCGACCCCGTTTGTGCCTGCAGCGCCCGTGGCTCCCGACTTGCCCGCCGGGTCCCGAGGCCCGGTCGTGTTCCACGTCACCCTGCGCTCGGCTCCGCCGGCACTTCGTCTTCGCGCCGACGAAGCGGGCCGTACCCGTGTGCTTGTTCACGCAGGCATAGATCAGGGGCGGCATCGGCAGTGGAAGCGCCGAGGGCGAGCGTCAGGGCGAGGACCCCGGTCAGGGCCGCGACCGCGCCGAGGCGGGCTGGCATTTGCATGGTTGACCTCCGGGGGTCGTTTGGTTGCGCGCATTCTCCCCGCCGGCGCGACGGAGCCCGCCGGAGGACCCCGAGGCGGCGGCCCGTGACCAATCAGGCCGCGATGATCTTGGCGGCGAGGATCGCGGCGTTGCGGGCGTTGTCGAGCCCCACGCAGGCGACCGGAACGCCTGGCGGCATCTGGACGATCGAGAGGATCGCGTCGAGGCCCCCGGCGGCGCTGAGGCGCCCCGAGAGCGGCACGCCGATCACGGGGATGTCGGTGTGGGAGGCCACGACACCGGGCAGCGCGGCCGAGATCCCGGCGCCGGCGATGATCACGCGCAGTCCGCGGGAGCGGGCGGCCTTCGAGTATTCGGCGACCAGATCGGGCTCCCGGTGGGCGGACATGACGCGGACCTCGTGGGCGATCCCGCGCTCCTCGAGCTCGGCGGCGGCCTTCTGCATCTTCTCCATGTCGCTCGATGAGCCCATCACGATCCCGACGAGGACCCCGTCGACGTCGAACTCCTCGAGCTGCGCCTGGACGTCCTCCCCGACGGTCGGCTCGGGGACCAGCGAGATGCCGGCCGCACCGGGTCGTCCCTCCTGGGAGGCGGGCGGCACGGGGGTCTCCTGCCCGGGGCCGCTCACAGCGAGGCGATGAAGTCGTCGATCGGGATCGCGGCGAGCGTCTCGTAGCGGCCGGTGCCGCGGGAGCCCAGCTCGAGCGAGACCCTTGCCATCGTCCCCTCGTCGGGCGCCTCGATGATCGAGATGAAGTCGACGTGACCGAGCGTCGCCCACTGGGCCTTGACGCTGGCGCCGAGCTGCTCGACCTCTTTGTTTACCTCGCGGATGCGCCCCGGGTTGTTCTTGACCGTCTGGACGCCCTCCGGGGTGAGCGTCGAGAGCATGATGTAGGTGGGCATCAGGTGTGGCTCCTCCGTCGGTTGGGCGGCCGGACGGCCGCGGGGAGCCGCCCTGTGCGCTCGTTCTACCCGATTCCCCCGGCGAATGCCCGCCCGCGGTGAAGGACGCCTCGGGGGCGCCGTCCACCGCGGGCGCTGACACCCGCCGGAGCGGGCTTGCCTAGCTGTTGCTCGTTGTCTGGACGGCAACCACGGCGCCGTGGTTGGTCTCGACTTCCTCGCTGTTGCCGAGGTCGACTTCCTGCTTGCACTTGACCGTCAGGCTGCTCGACTGGGTCGAGGTGACGGCCAGGTGCATCGCGATCTGGCCCTTGGCGAAGTATTGGCCGAGGAGATCCAGGAACGGGCCGCCCCAGTAGCCCGTTTCAGTCGTGACTTTCCCGCCCGCGTTGTCGCTGAGCTGGCATTCGATGATCGACCCCGAGCCCGACGATTCGGCGTAGCCGTTGAATTCGAGGCTGGCCGAGACGATGAACGAGCCGGCGGGCAGCGTCTTCTGAAGGCCCGGGATCTGGGTGAGCGTCGAGTTGACGTAGAAGCCCGAGGACTCGGTCGCCGAGAAGCCGGCGACGGCGCCGTTGGCCCCGTTGGCGCCGTTCGTGCCGTTGGTGCCGTTGGTGCCGTTCTGCCCGACGGTGCCCCACGAGATCAGCTTTTCGCCCTTCTTGCATTTCTTCGGCCTCTTCGTGTAGAGGTGGGCCGAGCCGTTCTTGGCCAGGCACCCGTAGAGAGTCGAGGCCTGTGCGGCCGGGACGGCCGCGAACGCGGCGGCGATCAGGCCGGCGGTGAGCGCGAGCGTTAGCGTCCCGCGCCGGACGATGGGTCTTGTCATCGGTCTGCCTCCAGTTGCTGGGTTGGCCGCCGGCCTGCCCCCGCGCTCAGCTGCGCGGCGGACGGGCGCTGTCAGTCCTCTGACGGCGGATCGGCGCCATCGTCCCAGCCCCGCCGGACCGCTTTGCCCGGCGCGGAGCTCCGGCGGGCTACCCCAGCGAGGAGACCTGGATCGCGGTCAGCTGGGTATAGATCGCCGACACGGCCACAGTGCCGCGGGCACAGACGACATCGACGGTGGTTGCGGCCGTCGAGGTGAAGCCTGCGACGAACGGCAGGGTGGTGTCGACTTCATAGGTGGTGCCGCTCGTCAGTTTCGCCAGCGGTGCGCTCCAGAACTCCTCGTCGATCGCTTCCCCTTCGGTCGGGGGCGTCGTTCCCGGCGCCTCGAACACGCCGCATTCGAGAGCGGCGGTTTCCGCGGCTTTGCTGGAAGAGACCACGATGCTCTTGGCGTTGAGGATGTAGCTGCCGGGAGGAAGGAGCTTGCTGAGCAGCACCGTCGCTTTCGCGGCGATCGGTACCGATTCGGTGCTCCTCGCCACGAAGCCGGCGGCAGCGCCGTTGGTGCCGTTGGTGCCGTTGGCACCCTTCGCGCCCGCCGCGCCGCTCGCGCCGGTTGCCCCGGCCGGCCCGGCCGTGTTCCAGGAGAGGCTCTGCTCGCCGTGCCTGCACTTCGCCTTCGCGCCGACGATCCGAGTGGCGCCCGAGGTCTTCTTCACGCAGGCGTGGATCGTGGCGGCGCCGGCCGGGGGTGAGGCGGCCAGTACACCGCAGCAGACGGCGATGCAGCCGAGCGCTGCGGTTCGCGAGCGAACGGTTCTGATTGACATGGCTCGTCTCCTGTGTCGAGGACTCTCGCGGCGGTCGCAGCTCCAACCTCCGAGCCCGACGCTCGATGGCGATCCTCGCAGCAGCCCCGGATCGCTCCGCCGGCCCGTTCGTCCACCCACGCGGCGCGGGCATATACGATCTCCCCGAGTCATACGGGGTTCATACGCGCTGGATGAGAAGGGGGACGGGTTGACCGGTCGGGCGGGGCGCCTCAGATCAGCAGTGCCGTTGACCGTCGCGGTCCTGGCCGCGCTGCTGGCGGCGCTGGCAGCCGCCTCCGCAACGGCTGCTCCGCTGGGGGAAATCCACTCCTTCCCCCTCGCCCCGGGCGCGGCCGCCCAGGCGATCGTCGCGGGCCCCGAAGGCGACATGTGGTTCACCGAGCCCGAAGCCGCGGCGATCGGGCGGATCACCCCCGCGGGGACGATCACCGAATTCAAAGGCCTCAAGGGCGCCCCGGACGGGATCGCCCTCGGCCCTGAAGGAAACCTGTGGTTCGCCGACGTCGGCCCCCACATGGCGATCGGGCGGATCACCCCCGCCGGCGAGATAACCGAATTCAGCGAAGGCCTCAACTACCACCCCTACTCCATCGCCCGCGGCGCCGAAGGCGACCTCTGGTTCACGACCCCGTCCACGATCGGGCGGATCACGCCCGCGGGGCAGATCACGGAATACAAAAAAGGGGTCTTCGAGACCCCGGGGGCCATCACCGCAGGGGGCGACGGGAACCTCTGGTTCACCGTCGAAGGCACCGAACCCGCGATCGGCCGCGTCACGCCGGCCGGTGAAGTCAGCGAGTACCCGATCGCCCACAAATGGCTCGAGCCGAACGCGATCACCGAGGCGGCCGACGGCTCGGTGGCCTTCACGACGGCCTCGGGTGACAACGAAGGCGGAGTCTATGAAGCCGTCGTGGGCCTCGTGACGCCGGCCGGCAAAATCTACCTCAGCCCGGCTGAACGGCTGGATGCGATCCCGGCGGGCATCGCCACGGGACCGGATGGTCAGCTGTGGTTCGCGGGCGAAGGCGTCGAACCGGGCAAATCGAGCACGATCGGCCGGGTCAGCGGCGAACTGAAACCCGAAGAATTCCCCAACGAGGAGGCGCACTACTTCACGGCCGGCCTCGCGCCCGAACTCGAACCGGAAGGCATCGCGCCGGGCCCCGACGCCAGCATGTGGTTCACCAACAAAGGGCAGAGCCCGGCAATCCGCTGGATCGGGACGGGCGCGCCGGCGGCGGCCAAGGAATCGCCTGTGGTCGCCGGCCCCGGCGAGGTCGGAGCGACGCTCACCTGCGAGAACGCCGTCTGGAACAGCTGGGCGGGCCAGCAGCCGACGACCAGCGGCTTCGGCCTCGACGGCTACACCTGGCTGCTCGACGGAGCCCCGATCGCCGGCCAGAGCTCGCCGTCGCTGACCGTCACGGCCCCCGATGCGGGCCATCAGATCTCCTGCTCGGTGCGGGCCACCTACCCGCTGCTCTCGGTCGTCGTCAGTGCGACCAGCCCCGCGGTGACGATCATCGGCCCGCCGGCGAGCACCCCCGCGGTCCCGGCGCTTTTGAGGCTTCCCCGCCAGAGCCAGAGCGTGTCCAGGCGCGGAGCGCTGCACCTGACGCTCGACTGCTCGGGTGCACCCTGCTCGGGCAGCGTCCGCCTGCTTGCCAGGGTCAAGGAGCGCACGGGCAAGGGCGCCCACAGGCGCACCAGGACGGTCTCGGTGACGATCGCCACGGCGAGCTTCACGGGGCTGCACCTCGGCGCCGATTCGGTCGCGCTGAAGCTCACCTCGAGGGGCCTTGGCCTGCTCGAGCGGGGCGCCTACAGGCTCACGGCGCCGGCGCTCGTCAGCTACCTCACGAGCGGGAGCACCCGAGCGAGCCTCAGCGGGACGGTCGAGCTCAAGGGCACGAAGCCGAAGGCGCACCGATGAGCCACCGCGCGGCCCGCGTGACTGCCTGCCTGCTGCCCGCCCTTGCGCTGATCGCCTGCGCCGTGCCGAGCGCCGGGGCCGCACCGCTCGGCGAAGTGCACCTGTTCACGGGGCTGTTCGCGCCGAGCACGCTCGCCCCGGGGCCCGAAGGCGAAATGTGGCTCGGCGGCGGCACCTCCACCACCGTCCTCTCCCCCGCCGGTCAGACCACGACGCTGAACACCGCGAGCGAGCCGACCGGGGACATGGTGGCCGGCTCGGACGGGAACATGTGGTTCACCGAACGGGCGATCGACAGCACGGTCGTGGGGCGGATCACCGCGGGCGGGGAAGAGGCGCGCTTCGACGAAAACGGCAACTTCGATCCGCACTGGGTCACGCTGGGCCCCGATGGGGACATCTGGTGGACGGCCGGCGAGCCCGGTGTCAAAAAAATCGGCGAAAACGAAGAAGGAGCGGCGATCGGCCGGATCACGCCGTCCGGCATCGTCACCGAATTCACACTCGGGCTGAACCCGAAGAGCTCTCTGCAGGAGATCACGACGGGGCCCGACGGAAACCTCTGGTTCATCAACGACGGCTCCCCCTACGCCATCGGCCGGGTCACCCCCACAGGAGAAATCAAGGAATTCACGATCACCGGCAAACCGTGGCTCAAGCCCGCGGGGATCGCCGCGGGCAGCAACGGAAATGTCTATTTCGGGGCCGCCGGTGAAAACGCGGAAGGCGAAGAAGAAGATGTGATCGGCGAAATCACCAGCGCCGGCACGATCAAAATCGCCAAGCGGATGGACATCGAACCGCTGTACCTCGCAGCGGGCCCCGAAGGCAGCCTCTGGTTCACGGCGCTGCCGACCGAACCGGACAAGCCCTATGTCATCGCCCAACTGACCCCGGAAGGGAAACTGACCGAATTCACCTTCCTCGGCCCGGACACCGAGGCCGCATTCATCTCCCCGGGCCCGGAAGGGAACATGTGGTTCACGGCCCTTGAAAAAGAATCCGACGCCAGACGCGTCGGGACGATCGGCACGGGCGCCCCCGCTCCCTCCCAGGCCGCGCCGGTCGTGACGGGTGCAGCCCAGGTCGGTGCCCAGCTCGCCTGCGACGGCGCCACCTTCTCGACATGGGCCGGGCAGGAGCCCTCGGTGAGCCTCTACGGCTTCGACGGCTACAGCTGGCAGCTCGACGGTCACCCGATCGCCGGGCAGAACGGGCAGACGTTCGCGGTCCCCGCGGCCGATCTCGGCCATCAGATCTCCTGCTCGGCCAGGGCTACCTACAAGCTGCTCAACGTGAGCGTCTCGGCTGCCAGTGCGCCGGTGCTGATCGGCGCCGCGCCGGTGATCGCACCCCCGGCCTCTCGCCTGGCGCTGCCCCACCAGACCGACAAGGTCTCAAGCAGGGGCGCCCTGCGCCTGACGATTGTCTGCTCCGGCGCTCCCTGCTCGGGCAGCGTGAGCCTGACCGAGAAGATCAAAGTGAGCACCGGCAAGGGCCGCAACAGGCACCGCAGGACGGTCTCGCTGACGATCGCCACCGCCCGCTTCAGCTCGCTGGCGATCGGCACCCACACGGTCTCGCTGAAGCTCACACGGCGCGGGCTGAGTCTGCTCGCGGGCGCCCACTACAAGCTCGCGGCGACGGCCGCCATCACCTACACGACCCGGGGGTCCGGGCACGCGAGCCTCGCCGGGCCGATCGAGCTGAAGGGCAGCAGGCCCGGCACGCCACACCGCAAGGGCTGACCTTCCGCCGGTCAGGCTCCCGGCTCGCCGGGCCGAACGCGCGGGGGCGGCGTAGTCTGCGCGGCCTTGCCCGGCCTTCACCGAACAGGGGAAACCATGCGCCACCGTCCCACCTACGCCAATGTCGCGCAAGGAAGGACCGCAGGGCAAAGAAGGCCTCCAGGGCAAAGAAGGCCCGGAAGGCTCGAACGCGGTCTGGTTGGCGGGCAATGGCAGCTCGGCGGAATCCAAGCCGCCGCTTGAAATCTCACCCCCGCCGGGCACGTATCTCGTACAGGCCAAGACGACCGCCTACGGAACCGCAAATGAAGTTTTCACCTGCACCCTGCGGGGAGGTAGCGAAAGCGACTCCACCTACGGCGAGCTCTCGAGCACGATCTCCCAGCAGACCGTCCCCAACCTCGAGGTGACGACCCTCTCGGCGGGCGAAAAAATCAGGCTGGAATGCACCGGCAAACAGACCTTCTACTACGCCGACATGACAGCGACGAAAACCACGGTCAACTGAGGGGCCACAGCCCTTCTCGCCGGGCCGGCTCCTATCGTGCACCGCAACCTAAGACTGGAGGAGCGATGCGCAGACGACTCACCTACGCCAACGTGGCCGCGACGCTGGCGCTCGTGTTCTCGATGACGGGAGGCGCCATGGCCGCGTCCCATTATCTGATCAACTCGACCAAGCAGATCAACCCGAGGGTGCTCAACAAGCTCAAGGGCAACGCCGGCCCGAAGGGCACGACTGGGGCTCCCGGCGCGCCCGGTGCTCCGGGAGCCAAAGGCGAAACCGGCGCCAAAGGTGAAACGGGACCCAGCCACGCCTACTACGCGGCGGCGGACGGCACCGCCAGCGTGAACGTCCCGGCGGGCACCTACACGATCTCCGGGACCGGAGAGTTCGCCAACTTCGGCTCAAAAACCGGAGCGGGCGAATGTTCGCTCGAAACTGCCACCACCACCAACACGAGCTGGGTGAGCGTCCCGAACGTCGGCGAGGAAGAAAACGAAATCTATGGCGAAGCGATGGTGAGCAACCAGCTCGCGGTGACCCTTGCGACCCCGGGCACAATCAAAGAGCGCTGCGCCAACGGCCGGGAAAGCCAATCGGTGGTGAGCACGGGCCAGGCGACCGTGACGGCAGTCCTGGTCGGCGGCCTCAACTGACCGAGGCCCGGCCCCCTGATCAGGGGGCCGGGACGGGCTCGGGGCTGAGCGTCTCGAGCGCCAACTGGCCGTCGAGGGCCTCCACGCGGACCGTATCCCCCTCGCCGATCTCGCCCTCGAGCAGGGCGAGGGCGAGGCGGTCGGTCAGCTGCTTCTGGATCACCCGGCGCAGCGGCCTGGCACCGTAGGTGGGGTCATAGCCCATGTTGCCCAACAGCAGCTTGGCGTCGTCGGAGAGCGTCACCGTGACACCGCGCTCGGCGACCCGCTGGAGGACTTTGGAGACCTGCAGCTCGACGATCTCGGAGATCTGCTCGCGGCTCAGGGGGGCGAAGCGGACGACGTCGTCGAGGCGGTTGACGAACTCGGGTTTGAAGTAGTGGAGCAGCCCGTCGCGCAGCTGGGTGTCCGACAGGATGTCGGCATCCGAGCCGGCCACGGCGATGTTCGAGGTCATGATCAGGACGGTGTTCTTGAAGTCGACCGTCCGGCCCTGGCCGTCGGTCAGGCGCCCGTCGTCCATCACCTGCAGGAGCGTGTTGAAGACGTCGCCGTGGGCCTTCTCGATCTCGTCGAGCAGGACGACGGCGTAGGGACGGCGCCGGACCGCCTCGGTCAGCTGGCCGCCCTCTTCGTAGCCGACGTAACCGGGGGGCGCGCCGACGAGCCGCGAGACGGAGTGCTTCTCCATGTACTCCGACATGTCGATCCGGATCATCGCGTCCTGGGAGTCGAACATGAACTCGGCCAGCGCACGGGCGAGCTCGGTCTTGCCGACGCCCGTGGGGCCGATGAACAGGAACGAGCCGATCGGGCGGTCGGGGTCCTGCAGGCCGGCCCGGGAGCGGCGCAGCGCCGTCGCGACCGCCTCGACGGCGGCGTCCTGGCCGATGACCCGTTCGTGCAGGCGCTGCTCCATGTGGATCAGCTTCTGGGTTTCGCCCTCGAGCAGCCGGCTGACGGGGATCCGCGTCCAGCGGGCGACGACCTCGGCGACGTCGTCGGCGTCGACCTCCTCCTTGAGGAACAGCGGCGGCTGTCCGTCCTCGGGCTCGGACTCCTGCGATTCGAGCTCGGCGAGCCTGCGCTCGAGCTCGGGGATGTCCTGGTAGAGCAGTTCCGAGGCCCGGGCCAGGTCGGACTCGCGCTGGGCCCGCTCGGCCTCGGTGCGGGCGTGCTCGAGGCGCTCTTTGATGTCTGAGACCTGGTCGATGGCGGCCTTCTCGTTCTGCCACTGGGCCTTCATCGCGGCGGAGCGCTCCTTCAGCTCGGCGAGCTCACGCTCGAGTGCCTCGCGGCGCTCGGCGGAGGCGGCGTCGGTCTCCTTCTCGAGCGAGGTCAGCTCGATCTCGAGCTGCATCACGCGGCGGTCGACCTCGTCGATCTCCGTCGGCACGGAGTCGATCTCGATCCTGATTCCCGAGGCGGCCTCGTCGATCAGGTCGATCGCCTTGTCCGGCAGGAAGCGGTCGGCGATGTAGCGGTCCGAGAGCGTCGCGGCGGCGATCAGGGCGCTGTCCTGGATCCGGACTTTGTGGTGGTCTTCATAGCGGCCCTTCAGGCCACGGAGGATCGCGATCGTGTCCGCGACCGAGGGCTCACCGACCATCACCGGCTGAAAGCGGCGCTCCAGGGCGGCGTCCTTCTCGATGTGCTTGCGGTACTCGTCAAGCGTCGTCGCCCCGACCGCCCGCAGTTCGCCGCGGGCGAGCATCGGCTTGAGCAGGTTGGCCGCGTCGACGGCGCCTTCGGCGGCGCCTGCGCCGACGATCGTGTGGAGCTCGTCGAGGAACAGGATCACCGTCCCCCGGGCCTCGGAGATCTCCTTCAGGACGGCCTTCAGGCGGTCCTCGAACTCGCCGCGGTACTTCGCGCCGGCGATCAGCGAGCCGATGTCCAGCGCGATCACACGGCGGTCGCGCAGCGACTCGGGGACGTCGCCCGAGACGATCCGCTGGGCGAGGCCCTCGACGATCGCCGTCTTGCCCACGCCGGGCTCGCCGATCAGGACGGGGTTGTTCTTGGTC
Organism: uncultured Solirubrobacteraceae bacterium; assembly: GCA_963787765.1. Classification (GTDB taxonomy): domain Bacteria; phylum Actinomycetota; class Thermoleophilia; order Solirubrobacterales; family Solirubrobacteraceae; genus Palsa-744. The sequence goes on from CAWBEF010000003.1 coordinate 15,633, forward strand.
CTGCGCGAGAGCACCTGGATGACCCGGCGGATCTCCTCGTCGCGCCCGATCACGGGATCCAGGCGGCCCTGCTCTGCGATCTCAGTCAGGTCGCGTCCGTAGCGCTCCAGTGCCTGGTACTTCTCCTCGGGGTTCTGGTCGGTGACGTGGTGAGGGCCGCGGACCTCGGCGAGCGCCTGCAGCAGGCGCTCGTGGCTTGCCCCGACGGAGCGCAGGGCGGCACCGGCGCGGCCCTTGTCGGCGGCCAGGGCTAGCAGCAGGTGCTCGGTCGAGACGTATTGGTCGGAGAGCGAGCGGGCCTCGGCCTCGGCGGCGCTGAGGACCTGTGTCAGTTCGGCCGAGGGCTGGGTCGCGGGGGGCGTCGAGCTCGCCGTCAGCTTGGGCAGCTCCTCGAGCGCGCGCTCGACCTCGGCGCGCAGGGCGCCCAGGTCGACGCCGAGCTTCCCGAGCACGGGCAGGACGACCCCGCCGGGAGCGCCGGCACTGCTGTCATCGCCGGCCGCGCCCTCGAGCAGGGCCGAGAGCAGGTGGGCCGGGACGACCTGGGGGTTGGGGCGCTCCTGGGCCAGCCGCGCGGCGCCGGCCAGCGCCTCCTGGGACTTGATGGTGAATCGATCAGGCTGCATCGCTGCCTCCGGGTGGCTCGGTGCGCGGCTTGGGCCGCGGTGGTGTTACGAACGGTGAACGTGCATCGGCGGCGCGGACGAGGCCGAGCGGCCCGCGGTAGGGGACCGTCAGCTCGGCGCGGAAGGAGCGCCGGACCTGCTCGAGCTCTTCGGCCAGGCGCACCTGGGCGCGCAGCGCCTCCAGCTCGATCTCCTCGATCCGGGCGTGCATCGCGTCGATCTCCCGCTCGAGGTCCATGACCCGCTCGACGCCCGCCAGGTTGAGGCCGAGCTCGGCGGTCATCTCCTGGATCCGGCGCAGCTTCTCGACGTCGTCCTGGGAGTACAGGCGGGTGCCCTTGGGCGAGCGCTTGGGCTCGATCAGCCCCCGGGCCTCATACATCCGCAGCGTCTGGGGGTGCATGTTGGCCAGCTCGGCGGCGACGGAGATCATGAAGACTCCCCGGTCGGTCTCGACCTCGACCCGGGTGACCGTCGGGATCCGCCGTCGCGGTGCCGGTTTGTCGCCGGATGCGCCCATCAGCTCGCCTCCCCGTCCGCTGCGCCGCCGGGCGCCTGGCCCTTGGCGAACAGGCCCGCCCGCGGGTCCCCGCCACCGAGCGTCTGCGAGAGCGTCTCGACTGCTTCCTGCTGCTCCTTGGAGAGATGGTCGGGAACGTCGATCACGAAGCGGTAGTGGATGTCGCCTTTCTCGCCGCCCGAGCCCAGCTTCGGCGGGCCCTCGCCGCGCAGCCGCTGGACGGTGCCGTGGGCCGTGCCGGGCTTGACGCGGAGCGTCTTGGTCCCGTTCAGCGTCGGCACCTGGACGTCAGCGCCCTGCAGCGCCTCGGGGATCGTCAGGGGCACCTCGACCTCGAGGTTCTCGCCCTTGCGGCGGAACGTCGGCGAGGCCGAGACGTGGGTGATCAGGTAGAGGTCGCCGGGCGGGCCGCCGTTGCGTCCGGGCTCGCCCTTGCCGGCGAGACGGATACGGCTGCCGTCGCGGACGCCGGCGGGGATGTTGACGCGCAGTTTCTTGACCGTCCGGATCGCACCGGAGCCCTGACAGGTCGGGCAGGGGTCCTCGATCACGGTGCCCGCCCCGCCGCAGCGCGAGCAGGGTTGTGAGATCGAGAACATCCCCTGGCCCTGGGTCTCGATGCCCCGGCCCTCGCAGCGAGGGCAGACGATCGGTGTCGTGCCGGGCTTCGCGCCGGTGCCGCGGCAGGTGGTGCAGGTCGCGTGCATCGGCACCTGCAGCGGCACCTGGGCGCCCGAGACGGCCTGGTCGAAGGTGATCGAGACCTGGGCCTCGAGGTCTGTGCCGCGCTCGGAGCGCGGTTTGGTGCGCACGCGCCGGCCGCTGGCCGAGCCGCCGAACAGGTTCGAGAGGATGTCGCCCATCGAGTTGCCGTCGAAGTCGAAGTTGCCGAAGCCGCCGAAGCCGCCGCCGGGCCCGGCGCCCGTCGTGAACGGGCCGGTGCCGCTGTCGTACTGCTTGCGCTTCTCGGGGTCGCCGAGGATGTCGTGGGCCTGGGAGATCTCCTTGAAGCGGGCCTCGGCCGACTTGTCGTCGGGGTTCGTGTCGGGGTGGTACTGGCGGGCCAGCTTGCGGTAGGCCTTCTTGATCTCGTCGGCGCTGGCGCGCTTGTCGACGCCGAGCGTCTTGTAGTAGTCAGGTCGTGTGGCCATCGCCTGCCCCTAGCCCGCCACGACCACTCGTGCGGGGCGGATGATGGCGTCCCCGAGCCGGTAGCCGTCCTGGTAGACCTCGACGATCTTGCCGCTGGCGGACCCGTCGGCGCCGGCCGGGGCGGTTGCCACGGCCTCGTGCAGCGAGGGGTCGAAGTCCTCGCCCAGGGGGCTGTAGGAGTCGATCCCCGAGCGCGTCAGGGCGGCGGAGAGTTCAGCCCGGACAAGCCTCACGCCGTCGAGCAGCGGATCGTCGCCGGCGGCGCCGGCGAGCGCGCGGTCGAGGTTGTCGAGCGCCGGCAGGAGCTCCTTGGCGAGCCCTGCACGGCCACGGTCCTGTGCCGCCGCGGCCTCGCGGGCGACGCGCTTGCGGTAGTTCTCGAAGTCGGCCTGGGTGCGCTGGGCCAGCGCCAGGTACTCGTCCCGCTGGGCGGCCACGGCGACCAGCTCGCCGAGGTCTCCCTCGACGGCCGCGGCGTCCGCACCGGCGAGGCCCGGGGCGCCCGGCGCCGGTGCATCCCCCCCGGCGCGCCGGCGCCGGGGGAGTGCTGCTGGTCGTTCGCGGGAGCCTGCTCGGCGCCCTGGAGGATCCTCTCGGCGTCTGTCATCGCTCCTAGGCCTTCGGCTCGTCTACGACCTCGGCGTCGACGACATCCTCCTCAGCGGAGGCGTCGTCCCTCGGGCGCCGCGCCGTTTCCGTTCGCCGCGGCCGTCTCCTGGGCGCGCTGGTACATCGCCTCGGAGACCGCGTGGAAGGCGGTCTGGAGCGCCTCGGACTTGGCGTTGATCGCGTTCGGGTCGTCGGACTCGAGCACCTCGCGGACCTCCTTGATGGCCTCCTCGATGCGGCTCTTTGAGTCCGCGTCGACCTGGTCACCCAGCTCGGCCAGCTGGCGCTCGGCCTGGTAGGCGGCGTTCTCGCCGTTGTTGCGGGCCTCGGCCAGTTCGCGTGCGCGGCGGTCGTCCTCGGCGTGAGACTCGGCGTCGGCGACCATGTTCTTGATCTCCTCGTCGGAGAGCCCGGAGCCGGCCTTGATCTCGATCTTCTGCTCCTTGCCGGTGCCGAGGTCCTTGGCGGACACGTTGAGGATCCCGTTGGCGTCGATGTCGAAGGCGACCTCGATCTGCGGGATGCCCCGCGGCGCCGGCGGGATGCCGGTCAGCTGGAACTTGCCCAGCGACTTGTTGTACTGGGCCATCTCGCGCTCGCCCTGCAGGACGTGGATCTCGACCGAGGGCTGGTTGTCCTCGGCGGTCGAGAAGACCTCGCCCTTGCGGGTCGGGATCGTCGTGTTGCGCTCGATCAGCCGCGTCATGACGCCGCCCTTGGTCTCGATGCCGAGCGTCAGCGGGGTGACGTCCAGCAGCAGGACGTCCTTGACGTCCCCGGCCAGGACGCCGGCCTGGATCGCTGCGCCGACGGCGACGACCTCATCGGGGTTGACACCACGGTGGGGCTCTTTGCCGGTCAGGTCCTTGACCTTCTCCTGGACGGCCGGCGAGCGGGTCATGCCGCCGACGAGGACGATGTGGTCGATCTCCTTGACGCCCTTGGCTTTGGCGTCATCCATCGCCTGGCGGACGGGCTTTACGACCCGGTCCAGCAGGTCGGCCGTCAGCTCGGAGAGCTTGGCCCTCGGTGAGACGCATGTCGAGGTGCTTGGGCCCCGAGGCGTCGGCCGTGATGAACGGCAGGTTGATCTGGGTCTCCTGGGTCGTCGAGAGCTCGATCTTGGCCTTCTCGGCGGCCTCGTAGAGGCGCTGGAGGGCCATCGGGTCGGCTGCCAGGTCGATCGCCTGGGACTTCTTGAACTCGCTGACGAGCCAGTCGACGATCGCCTTGTCGAAGTTGTCGCCGCCGAGGTGGTTGTCACCCGCAGTCGACTTGACCTCGAAGACGCCGTCGCCGATCTCGAGCACCGAGACGTCGAACGTCCCGCCGCCCAGGTCGAAGACGAGGATCGTCTGGTCGGTCTCCTTGTCCAGGCCGTAGGCCAGCGAGGCCGCGGTCGGCTCGTTGATGATCCGCTTGACGTCCAGTCCGGCGATCTTGCCGGCGTCCTTGGTCGCCTGGCGCTGGTCGTCGTTGAAGTAGGCGGGGACGGTGATGACCGCGGAGTCGACGGCCTCGCCCAAATAGGCTTCGGCGTCGGACTTGAGCTTCTGCAGGATCATCGCCGAGATCTCCGGCGGGGAGTGCTGCTCGCCGCCGGCGTCCACGCGGGCGTCGCCGTTGGGCCCGGAGACGACCTTGTAGGGGACGATCGACTCCTCCTCATGCACTTCGGCCTCCTTGCGGCCCATGAAGCGCTTGATCGAGAAGACAGTGTTCTGGGGGTTGGTGACCGCCTGGCGCTTGGCGACCGTTCCGACGAGACGCTCGCCGGAGCCCGTGAAGGCGACGACGGAGGGCGTCGTGCGCCCACCCTCGGAGTTCTCGATGACGGTTGGCTCGCCGCCCTCGAGCACCGCCATGCACGAGTTGGTCGTGCCCAGGTCGATGCCAATTGTCTTGGCCATATTCAAATGCTCCTTCGCTTACGCTTTACAAATCTAAGTGAGAGTATGGCAGATTTATTTATGAGATTCAATCCCTCCTGCCGTGCCCGTGAGGGGCCGCGGCGCCGTTTCGCCCCCTGTAGGCTGAGTTGATGCGACGCAGAGACGCCCTCGTCCCGCTCCTGGCCCTCGCGGCCACGGCCCTGTTCGGCCCCGGCCTCGCCGGTGCCCGGACGCCCGCCCCGGGCTGCGCGCCGGCGGGAGCCCACGTGATCGCCCGCGGGGCGATCCTGCGGGTCTATACGACCCCGTCCGCGGGGAGCACCGTCTATGCCTGCCTGAGGGGCCGCCATACGCGGATGACGCTCCTGGCGGCGGGCGCCCACCACTCCCTTGCCGTCATGGCCTCATCGGGCCCCCTGGTCGCCTTCACGGTGACGAGCTTCGGCGTGGACGCCGGCTCGGTCGCGCTGCGCGTCGCCGACGTCCAGGCGCGCCGGGTGATCCGCGAACTGCCCGTGGGGCACTACATCGATGCGGGCTTCGTGGGCTATGAACGGGTCGAAAAGGTGGTGCTCGGGCCCGAAGGCGGCGTCGGCTGGATCGCGGCGATGGGCCAGTCGGGCCACGGCGCCCCCGACTACGCCGTCCATGACGCGGCAACGGTCGGCGAACCCCGCCTGCTCGATGAAGGCCCCGATATCGGCCCGGACACGCTGAGCATCGCGTTCCGGACGCTGCACTGGTGGCACGCGGGGATCGAACACTCGGCGCTGCTTCCCTGACGGACGCCCCATCGGGGCCCCGCGAGCGCTACCGTCTGAACATGAACCTTCCCGGCGGCCTGCCGGTCAAGCCGCGTTTGCGGGGCGTGCTTCACGAGTACGCCTTCTTCGTCTCCCTGCCGCTGGGACTGGCGCTGATCATCGCGGCCTCCGACGGCCGCTCGCGCGTCGCGGCCGCGATCTACGCCTTCGCCGTCTCGGGCCTGTTGGGCACTAGCGCCCTCTACCACCGCCACAACTGGGGGCCCAAGGCCCGCCGCTGGATGCGCCGCGCGGACCACTCGATGATCTTCGTGATGATCGCCGGCACCTACACGCCCGTCGCGCTGCTGGCGCTGAAGGGAACGCTTGCGACGACGATCCTGATCGTGCTGTGGTGCGGGGCACTGGGAGGGGTCGTCTTCAAGCTCCTGTGGATCGACGCCCCGAAGTGGCTGTTCGCGATGGTCTACGTCGTGCTGGGGCTCGTCACCGCGGCCGTCTTCGGCGAGCTGCCCGCGGCGATCGGCTGGCTCGGCGTGGCCGGCCTGGCCGGCGGTGGGCTGCTCTATGTGGTCGGCGCGTTCGTCTATGCGAGCGGCCGGCCGAACCCGTGGCCGAAGGTCTTCGGCTACCACGAGGTCTTCCACGCCCTGGTGATCGTCGCGGCGGGGCTGCAGTACGCGGTGATCGCCTTCGCGGTCCTGCCCCGCGGCTGACTCAGGCGAACTGCGAGCGGGCCGGGCACATCCGCGCCAGCGCACAGGCCTCGCAGGCGGGCCGGCGGGCGTGGCAGGTCCGCCGCCCGTGGCGCAGCAGGTTGACGTGCAGCTCGAGCTCCTGCCCGGGGGGCGTCAGGGCGAGCATCTGGTCGTGGAGCTCCTCGAAGGGCGCGCCCGGGCGCAGCAGCTGCAGGCGCATCCCCACCCGCGAGACGTGGGTGTCGACCGGCACGTCGCGCAGGCCGTAGGCGAACAGCAGCACGCAGGCGGCCGTCTTTCGCCCGACGCCCGGCAGCGCCACGAGGTAGTCGCGGGCCTCGGCGATCGCCACCCGTGGCAGCCACTGCAGCGACAGCTCCGCTCCGGGGTCGCGCGGGTCCTCGGTGATCGCGCGCAGGATCGCCTGGATGCGGGCCGACTTTACCTTCGAGATGCCGCCCGGGCGGATCGCCTCCTCGACCTCGGGCAGGGGCGCGTCGCGGACGGCACGCCAGCCCGGCAGCGCACGGCGCAGGCGCAGGTAGGCGACGTCGCGATTGCGGTCGTTCGTCGACTGCGAGAGGACGGTCAGGACGAGCCGTCGATCGGGTGGCCGTGGGGCGCCATCAGCGGGACGCCGTAGACCTCGCGCAGGCGGTCGCGGACGCGCAGCACCCGGCGGCGGGCGGGCGGCGCCCAGGCGGGCGCACCGGCGCGCGGGGAGCGTTGGGCCTGCACCGGGCAACCGTACCCGCCGCGACGGGCCGGCGCCGCTCGGCTATATCCTCGCCGCGTGCCCGCCCCGAGCGACCGCCAAGGCGAGATCAGCGCCCCCGGGCAGATCCACGACGGCCTGCCGCTGTTCTGGCGCAGCGCTCCCGTGGCCGGCGATGAGGCGACGCCGCTCTACCTCCACGGGGTCCCCACCAACTCAGACGACTGGCTCGCGTTCCTCGAGCGCACCGGGGGCCTGGCCCCCGACCTGCCCGGCTTCGGCCGCGCCGGCAAGCCGGGGACGCTCAGGTACACGATCGACGAGTACGCCGACTTCGTCGAGCTGTTCCTCGATCACGTCGGCGTCGAGCGGGTGAGCCTCGTCGTGCACGACTGGGGGGCCGTCGGGCTGGCCTTCGCCCAGCGCCGCCCGGAGCGCATCGAGCGGCTCGTGATCATCAACGCCGTCCCCTTCCTGGCGGGCTATCGCTGGCACCGCACGGCGCGCATCTGGCGCACGCCCGTGCTGGGCGAGCTGGCGATGGGGACGACCTACAAGCCCACCGCCCGCCTCGCCTCCCGTGAGGCCAACGTGACGCCGGGGCCGCTGCCGGAGGCCTGGGTGGACTCGGTCATGGACCACTTCGACGAGGGGACCTCGCGGGCGATCCTGCGCCTTTACCGCTCCTCGCCGCCCGAGGTCCTCGCGGCCGCCGGCGCGCAGCTGGGCACCCTCCGGATGCCGGCGCTCGTCGTGTGGGGCACACAGGACCCCTACATCCCCGAGCGGTTCGGGCGCGAGTACGCAGCGGCCCTCCCGGCGGCCGAGCTCGCCGAGTACCCCGACGCGGGGCACTGGGGCTGGCTGGACCGGCCCGACATGATCGACCGGGTGGCGGCCTTCCTGAGCGCGGGGTGAGCGGCCTGCGCCGTGCACCGGCGTGGACGCTGACGGCGGCGCTGGCGGTCGTCTACCTGATCATCGCCCCGCAGAGCCCCGACCTGGCGGCGGCGAGCTACCGCAGCCACCTCTTCTCCCAGGTCGGCTTCTCGCTGTGGGACAACTCTTGGTACGCCGGGCACCACCTGCCCGCCTACTCGATCCTGGCCCCGGCGCTCGGCGCGCTGATCGGCCCGCAGCTGTTGGCGGCGATCTCGATGGTCGCAGCGACGGCCCTGTTCGCGCTCGTCATCGAGGGGCGCTTCGGCGAGCGGGCCGAGCGGATCGCGGCGCTGTTCTTCGCGCTCGGCGCCTCCGTCAGCCTGCTCTCCAGCCGGGTCCCGTTCGACCTCGGCCTGGCGATCGCCCTGGCGGCCGTCCTGCTGGCGCAGCGGGAGCGCCTCCCAGCGGCGCTTGCGCTCAGCGTCGTGGCGAGCCTGGCCAGCCCGGTCAGCGGCGCGTTCCTGGCCGTGGCGTGGCTGGCCTGGGCGCTGGCGGGGGAGCGCCGCGTCTGGCCGGGAGCGCTGTGCCTGGCCGCGCTCGTGCCGATCGGAGCGCTCAGCATCGTCTTCCCCGAAGGCGGGACGCAGCCCTTCGTCGGCTCGGCCTTCTACCCGGCCCTGGTGGGCGTGATCGTCGTCGGCCTCGCGATTCCCGCCGGGCAGCGGGCGCTGCGGATCGGCGCGGTCCTCTACGGCCTCGTGCTGATCGGCTCCTTCCTCGTGCCGAGCGCCGTGGGGGGCAACGCCGACCGTCTCGGGGCGCTCGTCGCAGGGCCCGTCGCGGCCTGCGTCCTGGCCGGGGGAGCCGCCGCGACCAGCGGATGCGGGCGTTTGTCGTGCTGGCCCCGTTCCTCTTCTACTGGCAGGCCAACGCGCCGATCACGGACTTCGTCTCGACGCGGGGCAACCCCGGCGTCACGGCCGCCTACTACCGGCCGCTGCTGGCCGAGCTGAGGGCGCTGGGGATCGGCTACGGCGCGCGGCCCGCGCGGATCGAGGTCGTCGCGACCGTCGATCACTGGGAGGCCCGCTGGGTGGCGCCGCACGTGATGCTGGCGCGCGGCTGGGAGCGCCAGCTCGACCGCGGGCGAAACGGCCTCTTCTACGGCTATGAACCGCTCAACAGCCAGACCTACCACCACTGGCTGAGCGAACAGGCCGTCTCCTACGTGGCGCTGGGCGACGCGCCGCTCGACTACTCCGCCAAGGCCGAGGCGGCGCTGCTCACAGACGCCCCGCAGGACGGCGCCGGCGCCTACCTGAGGGAGATCTGGCACTCGCCCCACTGGCGCCTGTATGCGGTCGCCGACCCGGCTCCGCTGGCCCAGGCGCCGGCCCGCATGAGCGCGGCCGCCACCGAGTCCTTCACGCTCGCCGTCCCGGCGCCGGGGACCTACAACGTGCGGCTGCGATTCACCCCCTACTGGGCGCTCGCCCGCGGTCCGGGCTGCGTCGCCGAAGCACCGGGCGGCTGGACCGAGCTGCAGGCCGGGCGGGCCGGCAGCTTCCACATCGTGATCCGCTTCTCGCTCAGCCGGATCTTCGAGCGCTCCCGCCGCTGCGCTTGAGCATCGTCTAGGCTTTCAGCGAATGGTCGCCCGCGCTCGTCTCCTGCAGGCGCGCGTCCTGCCGCATGGTTGGCTCGACGCGCTGCGGCAGGTTTCACTCTTCGCCGCCGTCTACTTCGGCTACCGGCTGGTGCGGGGAATCGTCGAGACCGAAGCCAACGTCGCCTTCGTCCACGCGGAAGACCTGATCAAGCTCGAGCGGGGCCTGCACCTGTTCATCGAGCCCTCGATCCAGGCCTGGGCCTCGGGCAGCCACACGCTGATGGTCGTCGCGAGCTGGTGGTATCTGAACGCGCAGACGACGATCACCGTGGCGGCGCTGCTCTACCTCTACCTGCGCCACAACAGGAGCTTCTACTTCGTGCGCAACATGCTGATGATCGGCTATGCTGATCGCGCTGGTCGGCTACGTCGTCTTCCCCACCGCCCCGCCGCGCTTTCTGCCCGAGTGGGGCTTCGTCGACACCGTCGCGGACTTCACCGGTGTGCACGTCTCGAGCGCCTCCGCCTCGGCCAGCGCCCTGACGAACCTCTACGCGGCGGTGCCCTCGATGCACGTCGCCTTCTCGCTGATGATCGGCTGGACGCTGGCGCGGCTGGTGCGCCCGCTGCCGCTGAAGGTCTGGTGGTCGCTCTACCCGCTGCTGATGAGCTTCGTGATCATCGTCACGGCCAACCACTTCCTGTTCGACGCGGTCCTCGGCGCGCTGACGGCCGGCGCCTCCTACTGCGGCGCGAGATGGCTCGCCCGCGCGAGACCGGGGGTCTGGCAGTTCTCGGGCGTCGGCACGCCGCGGGCGACGGCGAGCGGTTAGCGCCCCGCCGATGCCCCCGAGGCAGCACGCTCCCTCGCGCCGGACCCGGCGCGCGACGCGCTCCGCGGGCCGGCGGCCCGTGCGCGGCCCGATCGGTTCCGGTCAGCGCCGCGAGCTGGTGCGCAACCGCCTGATCGAGTCGCGCCTGACGCCCAACGCGATCTCCCTGACGGGCCTCGCGCTGAACCTGCTGGCCGCCGTGCTGGTCTGGCAGCAGCACTTCCTGCTGGGCGGGCTGGCATTCATCATCGGCTCGATCATGGACACGCTCGACGGGCGCTACTCGCGGATGTCCGGCAAGGGGACGCCGTTCGGCGCATTCCTCGACTCGACGCTCGACAGGATCGAGGAGGGCATCGTGCTGACGGCCGTGGCGGGCTACTTCGCGCTGGAGCACAACCGCGTCGCCGCGGCCGGCGTGGTCGTCGCCGTGCTGGCCTCGCTGATGGTCAGCTACACCCGTGCCCGCGCCGAGGCACTGGGCGTCGAGTGCAAGGTCGGGATCGCCACGCGGCCGGTGCGGGTCGTGATCCTCTCGATCGGGCTGCTGTTCGCCCGCGGGGACCTGCAGCTGCTCGAGCCCGCCGTCTACGTGCTCGCCGGGCTGAGCGTGATCACCGTCTTCCAGCGCATCTGGCACGTCCACGGCCAGCTGGCCGTGTGACCTTCGGCTCGCTGCGGAGTAGTCTCTCCCGACGGTCCGGTCCCTCGCCGGTCGTCCCCCTCAGAAGCAGGGCGGCCTCCCCGGCCCCCTCGACCGGGCCTTCGCGCCCCCGCAAAAGGACATCGCACTCGTGATCAAGGAGCACACCAACGGCAGCGCCGCGAGCAACGGCGCAGCCTCCAAGAACGGCGCTGCGCGCTACCAGTCCGAGAAGGTCCGCGTCGCGATCGTCGGCGTCGGCAACTGTGCCTCGGCCTTCGTCCAGGGAGTCCAGTACTACAAGGACGCCGACCCCTCCGAGCGGGTCCCCGGCCTGATGCACGTCGACCTCGGCGGGTACCACATCTCCGACATCGAATTCACGGCCGCCTTCGACATCGACTCGACCAAGGTCGGCAAGGACCTCGGCGAAGCGATCTGGGCCGGGCAGAACAACACGATGAAGTTCGCCAAGGTGCCTCGCAAAGCTCGGCGTCCCCGTCTACCGCGGCATGACCCACGACGGGCTCGGCAAGTACCTCAAAGAGAAGATCAAAAAGGCGCCCGGCGAGACGGCCGACATCGTCAAGATCCTCAAGGACACCCACACCGACGTCGTCGTCTCCTACCTGCCCGTCGGCTCCGAGCAGGCGACCAAGTGGTACGTCGAGCAGGTGCTCGAGGCCGGCTGCGGCTTCGTCAACTGCATCCCCGTGTTCATCGCCCGCGAGGACTACTGGGACAAGCGCTTCAAAGCGGCCAAACTGCCGATCGTCGGCGATGACATCAAGTCCCAGGTCGGCGCGACGATCGTCCACCGCAACCTGGCCCGGCTGTTCGCCGACCGGGGCGTGAAGATGCTGCGGACCTCGCAGCTGAACGTGGGCGGCAACATGGACTTCTACAACATGCTCGAGCGCGAGCGGCTGGAGTCCAAGAAGATCTCGAAGACCAACGCGGTCACCTCGATCATGGACGAGACCCTGCCGGCCTCCGACGTCTACATCGGCCCCTCGGACTACGTGCCGTGGCTGACCGACCGCAAGTGGGCCCACATCCGCGTCGAGGGCCAGGCCTTCGGCGACGTGCCGCTGAACGTCGAGTTGAAGCTCGAGGTGTGGGACTCGCCGAACTCGGCGGGGATCGTGATCGACGCCGTCCGCTGCTGCAAGCTGGCGCTCAACCACGGCATCGGCGGACAGCTCGACGGGCCCTCCTCCTACCTGATGAAGTCGCCGCACAACCAGCGGCCCGACGACCAGGCGCGCAGGGACACCGAGCAGTTCATCGACAGGTACAAGCGCGGGCCCCTGACCAAGCCGAAGGGCCGCAAGGCCCCCGCCCGCAAACGGGCGGCGGCGGCCAAGTAGGGGCGCGGGCGCGCGGGGCGTCCCGCGCAGGTCCATAATCGAGGACGGATGGCACCGCTGTTCTCCATCGCCCACGTGACGCCCTATCCGTGGGAGGCGGAGGACAACGAGGTCAACGCGCACATCGGCCGGGTCGCCCGCCGGCTCTCCGAGCGGGGCCACCGCGTGCTGGTGATCGCGCCGTCGCGCTCGCAGGAGCGCGTGCGGGCCTCGCGCCGCGAACTGCGCGGCGCCCGCGGCGAGCCGCTCAGCCTGCTCGCGGGGACCGACCGCGGCGAGCCGCGCGTGATCGCCGTGGGCGAGGTGCTGGACTTCGCCGGCGGGCGGCGCCGGCCGCCGGCGCTGCCGATCGACGTCGCCAGGACGATCGAGGAACTGCTGGGCGGCGTCGAGCTGGACTTCGTCCACGTCCACGAGCCGTTCGCGCCCTCGACCGCGAACGGCCGCGCTGCGCCACTCACGGGCGCTGAACGTGGGCTCGTTTCACTCCTCGGCCGAGCGGCTGCTCTCGACGGTCCTGGCGCGGCGCTTCGTGGAGGGCCTGTTCGGTCGCCTTGACGCACGGACGGCGAGCACCGCCGCGACGGCCGAGCTGATGTCGGGGCACTTCCCGGGCGAGTACCGCCTGGTGGGCGACGACGAGCGGGCGGCCGATCGGTTCGAGGAGATCTACAGCGGCCTCGCGGCCCGGAGGCACTCGACCGAGGGGGACCCCCTCCTGCGGCGGCGGCTGGCGGGCCGGTCGCTGATCGACGTCGACCTGCACATGCACACCGACCACTCCGGCGACTGCGCGACGCCCGTGGAGGTGCTGCTCGCGACGGCCCGCGAACAGGGCCTCGGGGCGATCGCGGTGACCGACCACAACGAGATCTCCGGTGCGCTCGAGGCCCAGGCCCAGGCGGCGGAGGCGGGGGTCAAGGTGATCGTCGCCGAGGAGGTCAAGACGGACGGGCAGGGCGAGGTGATCGGGCTGTTCATCAAGGAGAAGATCCCGCGCGGGCTGAGCCTCGCCGAGACGGTCGCCGAGATCAAGCGCCAGGGGGGCCTCGTCTACGTGCCCCACCCGTTCGACCGGATGCACTCGGTCCCCGACTACGAGCACCTGCTCCCGATCCTCTCCGAGATCGACGCGATCGAGGTCTTCAACCCGCGGGTCGCGATCAGCTCGTTCAACGAAGAGGCGGCCCGCTTCGCCGCCAAGTACCGGATCATCGCCGGCGCCGGATCGGACTCCCACGTCGCCCAGGGCCTCGGCTCGGTGCGGATCCGGATGCACGACTTCGACGGCCCGGCAGAGTTCTTGCAGTCGCTGCGCGACGCCGACATCCTGACGCGGCCGTCCTCGCTGCTCTACGTCCAGGCGTTGAAGTTCCTGCAAACCCGCGCCACGCCTCGCTCTGCGCGCAAGGCGAGCAAGGCGCGCCGCCTGAAGCGGCTCAAGCGGACCCCCGGGTCGGGCAGCCGCTCCTAGACCGGGCGCAACTGTTGATGCATCGTCAAGGACAAGACGAGGCACCGTCAAATCCCTCGGGACCGATGCCCGTGACCGATGACGAGATCCGCGAGAAGTACCTCGAGCGTGCGATTCGCGAGCTGAACACGCTGACGCGCGAGCTGCAGGCCTGCCCCCACTGCCCGCGGGGCAACCTGATGCCGGTGCTCGGCTCGGGCCATCCGCAGGCGGACATCATGCTGCTCAAGCACTCGGCTTTGCCCTCGGAGATCGAGGAGGGCGTCGCCTTCTACGGCCGCGCCGGCGGCGCGGTCATGAAGTCGCTCAAGCGGCTGCAGATCGATCCGCTGGCCGTCTACGGGACGCTCTGTGTCAAGTGCCCGCTCTCGGACCCGTCGCTGGCGGACTTCGCCTGCATCGCCCGCGTGGTCGAGGAGCTGGCGATCGTCGGCCCGAAGATCGTCGTCGTGATGGGCGAGGAGGCGCTGGCGAGCCTGAACGAGATGGAGATCCCGCTGGCGCGGCCGCTCAGCCCGGTGCTCGGCCAGATCCAGCAGCTGACCCCATCGATCGACGCGCTCTACGTGCCCGACATCGACCGCTCGCTGGACGAACAGGAAGCCAAGCGCGAGTTCTGGGCCGCCTTCCGGGTGCTCGGCGAGTGGTTCGCCGCGCAGCCGCCCTACTGAGCCCTCAGGGCGTGATGACGATCTTGCCGAGCTTGCCGCCGGCGGCGAAGCGCTCGTAGGCCGCGGCCGCCCGATCGAGCTCGAAGGACTCGGCGACGGGCACCGTCAACAGGCCGCGCTCGAACAGCGGCAGGACCCGGCGCTCCACCAGCCGCGCCGTCAGCGCTTTCTCCTCGAGCGGCCGGGCCCGCAGCGTCGAGCCGTGGATCCGCGCCCGCTTGCCCATCAGCGCCAGCAGGTTCAGCTCGCTCTTGGCGCCCCCGCCGACGCCGATCACGGCGATCCGCCCGCCCGTGGCGAGCGCCTGCAGGTTCTCCGCCATGTTGGGGCCGCCGACGAGCTCGAGGATGACGTCGAAGGGCCCCCGCTCGGCGAAGCCCTCGGGTGCGATCACCGTGGCGCCGAGCGCCGCGACCTGCTCGCGCAGCTCCTCGCGGCGGACCGTCGCGGTCACGCTCGCACCGGCCGCACGGGCCAGCTGGATCGCGGCGGTGCCGACCCCGCCGGCGCCGCCGTGGACGAGCAGGTGCTCGCCGCTGCACAGCCCCGCCTGGGTGAAGATCGCGTCGTGGGCGGTCGTGAAGACCTCCGGGAGCCCTCCGGCGGCGGCCCAGTCGAGCCCCTCGGGGACCGCCATCAGGACCCGCTCGTGGGCCGTCGCGAGTTCCGCCTGGGCGCCCCCGCCGATGATCCCCATGACCCGCTGCCCGACGGTGAAGCGCTCGGTGTCGGGCCCGTTGGCCAGCACCTCGCCGGCGAACTCCATCCCGGGGATGTCCTGCGGCGAGCCGGCCGGCGCGGGGTAAAGGCCGCGCTTCTGCATCATGTCGGCACCGTTCAGCCCGGCCCCGTGGACGCGGACGAGGACCTCCCGGCGCCCGGGACCGGGTCGGGGTGCTCCTCGATGACGATCTCCTGGCTGCGGATGGTGGCGGCGCGCACGGGCCCCAGACTAGCGGGGCCGACGGGCCCGCCGGACGCCACGGCTAGGCCGGCAGGACCGCCAGGAGCTCACCGGCGACGCGCCTGACGCTCGTCGCGAGGATCGCATCGTGCGCGGAGCCCTCGGGCAGCGCCCGGCCGGTGAGCTCCGACAGGCGCCCGCGCAGCGGCGCGAGCGCCTCGGCGCTCCACGGCCGCGCCGTGCCCAGCAGGGTGTCCATCGCGTCACCGAGTTCGCCGACCTCCGCGCGGCAGGCGGCACTGGGGACGCTCGAGCGGTGTTCGAACTCCTCGACGGTCGCCATCAGGCCGAGGACGCCGCTGACGAGCAGGTTCAGCCGTGAGACCCGCCGCTCCTCGGCGTCGATCCGGGAGCGCATCGGCATGCGCCGGGGCGCGACCCGCACCGAGACCCTGGCGGTCGAGCGGGCGAGGGCCACGTCGCCGAGCCGGGCATGGATCCGCTGGCTCATCCTCAGTGCCCAGTCCATCTCCGGGTCCATCCCGGCGGTCTCGGGGGTGCGCTCGCGCTCGATCACCTGGGCGAGCGCCGTGAGCAGATCGTGCTCGGCCTGCCAGAGCAGCTTGAGCGGTTCGGAGGGGAACAGGCCGACGCCGACGAGGAGTGCGGCGCCGCCGCCGACGAGCGCATCGACGGCCCGCTCGCCGCCGGCCCCGGCCTTGTGCAGGGCCACGACGAGGACCGCCGCCGCGACGGCCTGGTTGACGAACATCATCCCGCCGCCGGCCAGCGAGGCGCTGACCGCGACGGCCACGAGCAGCGTCACGAAAACGACGGCGGCGATCGGCACCGCGCCGTTGCCGAGCAGCGGGTGCAACAGCTCGGCGATCCCGATCCCGATCATCACGCCGACGATCATCTGGACACTGCGCCGCGCGCGCTGCATCTGGACGGCGCCGAGCGCCACCGCGGCGGCGATCGGCGCGAAGAACGGCTGCGGGTGGCCGAGCACGTCGTGGGCGAACCACCAGGCGAGCCCCGCTGCGCCCGCCGCCTCCAGCGCAGCCGGGAGGGCCTGGCGAACCCTGCCTGCGGCGATCTTCAGCGTCCATCCGCCCACGGCGGTCGAGCCTATCCCCGTTCGAGCAGCGAGACGCACTCGATGTGGTGCGTCTGGGGGAACATGTCGACCGGGCGCACCTTCTTCAGCGCCCAGCCGGCCTCGACCAGTTCGGCCGCGTTGGGGGCCAGGGTCGTCGGGTTGCAGGAGACGTAGACGATCCGTTTGGGGGAGGCTTCGATGATCCGGTGGACGACCTTCTTGGACAGCCCCGCGCGGGGCGGATCGACGACGATCACGTCCGGCCGGCCCGTTTTCGCCAGCAACTCGGGCAGCGCCAGACGGGTGTCGCCGGCAAAGAAGGAGGCCTTCGTGATCGCGTTGCGACGGGCGCCGGCGATCGCGTCGGCGACGGCCTGCTCGACCAGCTCGATGCCCCACAGCTCGCCGGCCCTGGGGGCCAGCGTCAGCGCGATCGAGCCGATCCCGCAATAGAGGTCATAGACCCGCTCCCAGCCCTCGAGTGCCGCATACTCGCCCGCCAGGCCGTAGAGGACCTCGGCCATCTCGGTGTTCGTCTGGAAGAAGGCTTCGGCGGAGATCCGCAGATCGAGCTCGCCGAGGCGCTCGGGCAGCTCCGCCTCGCCCCAGACGAGCTCGGTCTCGCCCCCCTGGGTCGTCTCCGCGGGCCGGTCCGAGCGACTCCAGAGGACACCGTCGAGGCTCTCGCCGAGGCCCGCCG
This sequence comes from uncultured Solirubrobacteraceae bacterium, assembly GCA_963787765.1. Classification (GTDB taxonomy): domain Bacteria; phylum Actinomycetota; class Thermoleophilia; order Solirubrobacterales; family Solirubrobacteraceae; genus Palsa-744. Next base: position 32,797 of record CAWBEF010000003.1, read on the forward strand.
CGAGCGCCTGGGCGAGCCCCCCGGCATCCAGCTCGCCGGGGGTCGTGACGATCCTGACCTGGAGCTTGCCGGTCCGCCGGCCCTCGCGCACGACGAGGTTGCGCAGCCGCACCCGGCCGTCCGGCGCGGGGCCGATCCGCTCGCTGCGATCGCGGTTGGGGGGCCCGGAGGCCGGGGCCGCGGGCTGCCCCTCGCCACCGGCGGGCGCCTGCTCGCCGCCGCGGGGGCCCCGGGGGCCGCGCTCCCAGGCCTCGAGGCCCTGCGCGAGACACCACGCGGCGGCCAGCTCGCGGGCCCGGTTGCCCAGCTCGGAGGCCAGCATGCAGTCGTCCATCGCCAGCACCTCGTTGGCGCCCGCGGGGGCGTGGAAGCCGCACACGACGCCGCCGCCGGGGGCGTTGCCGAAGGAGTACTCGAGCTTGTTGCGGTAGCGCCACTGTTCGAGCGCCGGGACGATCGGCTCGAGCTCGAAGCCCTCGAGGTGCCCGATCCGCTCGAGCGCCTCGCGGACCTGGCCGTGCTTGATCTCGAGCTGGCGCTCGTAGGGGATGACCTGCCAGGCGACCCCCGGGTGCTCGGCCACGGGAGCGATCCGCTCGGAACTCGGCTCGAGGATCTCGAGCGTCCGGGCGTGGGCGTAGCTGCGCTTGCGCTTGTGCACGACGGCCCGAACGCGGTCGCCGGGGATCGCGCCGGCGACGAACACGACATAGCCGTGATCGCCGAGGCGAGCGACGCCCTCACCGCCGAACGCCAGCGAGTCGATCGTCAGCTCGAGCTCCTCACCGCGCTGCGGGCGTGGTGCCTGCAGCGGCGCGGTGCTCATCGCTGCTCCGGCCCCCGGCCGGCCAGCAGCAGCTCGAGCAGCGCCTTCTGGGCGTGGCGGCGGTTCTCGGCCTGGTCCCAGATCCGCTGGCGCTCGCCATAGAGGACCTCTGCGGTGATCTCATCGCCAGCGTGCGCCGGAAGGTCGTGCATCGCGAAGGCCCCGGGCGCGGCCCGGTCGAGCAGGGCGTCGTCGATCCGGTAGGAGGCGAGCGCCCCACGGCGCTCCTCGGCGGTGTCCTCGTCGCCCATGCTCACCCAGACGTCGGTGTAGACGGCGACCGCCCCGGCGACCGCCTCGACCGGGTCAGAGACGATCGTCACGCTGCCCGTCGCTCCGGCGGCCCGCAGCGGCTCGCTCTCGAGGCGATACCCATCGGGCGATGCGATCACCACGTCGAGGCCGGCCAGCGGGCCGAGCACGGCAAGCGAGCGGGCCACGTTGTTGCCGTCGCCGACATAGGCCAGGCGCAGCCCCTCAAGCGTTCCGTATGCCTCGCGCAGCGTCAGCAGGTCCGCCAGCGCCTGGCAGGGGTGGTGCAGGGCGCTGAGCATGTTGATGACCGGCACGGTCGCGTAGCGGGCGAGCTCCTCGAGCATCGCGTCGGGGCCGGTCCGCAGACCGATGGCGGCGACGTGGCGGGAGAGGACCAGAGCGGTGTCGCGCAGCGCCTCACCGCGCGAGAGCTGCAGCTCGTCTGCGCGCAGGATCAGCGGGTTGCCGCCGAGCTCATAGACGCCTGCCTCGAAGGAGATCCGGGTCCGCGTCGAGGGCTTCTGGAAGATCAGCGCGACCGAGCGACCGCTCAGCGCCCGCGAGCCGAGCGGGTCGCGCTTGAGCTCGGCGGCACGGTCGAGCAGCCCGTCGAGCTCGGCGGCACTCAGCTCTGCGCCGGTGAGTAGATGGCGGACTGGCATGGGCAGGTGAGTCTAGAGCGCCGGGCCGGTCGGCCCCGCGGGGGTGAAGGTCCTCGGGCGGCGGCGCATGTGAGATCTTGCGGTGATGCGCCGAGCGATCGTGATCAGTGTCTGCGCCGCGCTGGTGGCCGCGGGCTGCGGCTCCTCCACCACCGCCCCGCCGACCGGGACGGGGACTCCCGCGACGACCGCCGCCGGGACCACGAGCACCCCCGCCGGCTCGCACCTGTCACTCACGGGGACCCCGAAGTTCGCCTCGCCCTCGCCCTCGGCGCCGGTCCTCTCGGGGCGCGTCCCGATCGCCTACCGCTACTTCACGATCGACCCCGACGTGGTCCGGGTGAAGGCCGGGAGCACGATCGTCTGGACCAACGGCGACCCCGGCCCCGACAACGTCACGAGCGTCGGCGGGCCACAGCCCTTCGCCTCCAAGCTGCTCGCCGAGGGGGCCACGTTCAGCGTGCGCCTGACCCGGCCGGGCGTGATCCACTACGAGTCGACCCTGCACCCGGCGACGCTCAACGGGACGATCGAAGTCCTCAGGTGAGCTCGGCCAGGCCCGCGTCGCTGCTCGACGCCGTGGCATAGCGCCGGCGCGGGATCCGCCCCGCCCCCCGCGCCAGGCGCCCGGCCTCGACCGCGTGGCGCATCGCCAGGGCCATCGCAACGGGGTCCTGCGCCCGCGAGATCGCCGAGGCGGCCATCACCGCGTCGCAGCCCAGCTCCATCGCCAGCGCCGCGTCGGAGGCCGTGCCGATCCCCGCGTCGAGGACGACCGGGACCTCCACGGCCTCCCGGATCAGCGAGATGTTGTAGGGGTTTCGGATCCCCATGCCGCTGCCGATCGGCGAGCCCAGGGGCATCACGGCCGCGCAGCCCAGGTCCGCGAGGCGCCGGGCGAGGACCGGGTCGTCGGTCGTGTAGGGCAGCACGACGAAGCCGTCGTCGACGAGCTCCTCCGCGGCCGCCAGCAGCTCCGGCGCGTCGGGCAGCAGCGTGTCCTCGTCGCCGATCACCTCCAGCTTGATCCAGTCGGTCTCGAACGCCTCCCGGGCCAGGCGGGCCGTCAGCACCGCGTCGCGGGCGGTGTGGCAGCCGGCCGTGTTCGGCAACAGGCCCACCCCGGCCCGGTCGAGGACCTCGATCAGCGAGCCCCGGGCGGCCGGGTCGACGCGGCGCAGCGCAACGGTCACGAGCTCCGTGCCGCTGGCGGCGATCGCCTCCGCCATGACCTCGTGCGAGGGGAACCCGCCGGTGCCCAGCAGCAGGCGCGAGCGGAGCGTCCGCCCGGCGATCTGCAGCTCCTGCGGATGGCTCCGGGCCTCTGCGGCGGCAAGGGGCTGCGAATCGGGCATGCTCAGATCATCCTCCCTGCATCGCCGTCAGCACCTCGACGCGCGCGCCCTCGACCAGCGAGAAGCTCTCCCAGCGCGCCCGGGGGACGACCTCGCCGTCGACCGCCACGGCCACGCCGCGGGCCTGCGCTTCGAGGCCAAGGCGCCCGAGTGCCGCGAGCACCGTCTCGCCGGCCCGCACATCGGAGTCCTGCCCGTTGAGGAGGATCATCCGGCGAGCACCGCGGCGGCGAAACGGGCCGGGTCGCTCCCCGCCGGCACCTGGCCGCTCCCACCGGGGAGCAGCCCGCGGACGAGCTCCGCCGTCAGCGGCGCCATCAGGATCCCGTTGCGGTAGTGGCCGGTCGCCCAGATGAGCCCCTCGACGGCCCCCGGGCCCACCGCCGGAAGGTTGTCCGGCGTGCCCGGGCGCAGCCCCACCGAGAGCTCCTCGATCTCCAGCTCGGCGATCCCGGGCAACAGCTCATGGGCCTCCTTGAGCAGCTCATAGACGCCGCCGGCGGTCGCCCCCAGCTCAAAGCCCCGCTCCTCGACCGTCGCCCCGAGCACGTAGCGCCCGTCCCGCGGGGCACGATGTAGCCGCCCTCGAAGCGGATCACCCGGCTCAACAGGCCCGGGCCGAGCGGGTCGCGCAGCCGCAGGATCTGCCCCTTGACCGGCCGCACCGGCACGAGCGCACCGTCCAGGCCGCCCAGCTTCGAGGTCCACGGCCCGCAGGCCGCGACGACCGTGGGGGCGGCGATCCGCTCACCGCCGGCGAGGACCACGCCGGCGACCCGCCCGCCGGCCGTCTCGACGCCGGCGACCGTGGCGTGCTCGCGGATCTCTACTCCGGCCCTCGCGCAGGCGGCGCGCAGCGCCTCGAGCACGGGACGGGGATCGACGGCATGGTCCTCGGGCGCCTCGAGGGCCAGGCGCAGGGTCGGTGCCAGGGCCGGCTCGCGCGCGCGGGCCTCGCTGGCGCGCAACCGCACGACGGCCAGGCCGAGGGAGCTCCGCAGCTCGAGCTGGCGCTCGAGCTCGAGCACCTCGTCCTCGTCGCGGGCCAGGAGCAGCGTGCCCGTCCGTCGCAGCGGGATCTCGATTCCCGTGCCCGCCTGGAGCTCCTCGGCGAAGGCCGGCCACATCCCGGCCGAGCGCAGGCCCAGCTCGAGCATCGAGCGCCCGGCGGGACCGAACTCCACCTCGGCCACCGGAGCCAGCATCCCGGCGGCCACCCGTGAGGTGCCTGCGCCGGTGCGCCGGCTCTCCAGCAGGCAGACCGAACGCCCGGCCTGCGCGGCCCGCCAGGCCACGGCCAGGCCGATGATGCCACCGCCCACGACCACCAGCTCAGCCTGCCGTCCTTCAGCCATGTCAACGATGCTAGCCCGACCCCGGCCCGGAGGATGCGGCCCTCCTGCGAGACTTCGCGGGCGATGAGCAACGACCCCCTGCGTGCCGAGCGCGCCGCCCGCCTGAGCGCGGCGCGCCTCTACCTGGTCTGCTCGGCGACCGGGCCCGGCCGCGATGCGGGGCGCCTGCCGGAGCTGCTGCGCGACGCCGCCGCCGGCGGCGTCGAGATCTTCCAGCTGCGAGAGAAGGAGCTCGCCGACGACGAGCTTGGCGCGGTCGCGAACGCCGCCCGGGCGCTCTGTGAGCGGATCGGGCTGCTGTTCATCGTCAACGACCGTCCCGCCGTCGCCGTGGAGGCCGGGGCGGACGGGGTCCACGTCGGCCAGGACGACCTGCCTGTCGAGACGGTCCGCGAGCTCGTCGGCGAGCGGATGCTGATCGGCCTCTCGACGCACACGCCCGCCGAGATCGACGCCGTCGACCCTCGGCTCGTCGACTACATCGGCGTCGGCCCCGTCCACGAGACCCCGACCAAGCAGGGGCGCCCGGCGGTCGGCACCGAGCTGGTCGAATACGCCGCCGAGCACTCGCCCGTGCCCTTCTTCGCGATCGGCGGGCTGGACGCGCAGAACGTGGGCGAGGTCCTGCGGGCCGGGGCCGAGCGGGTCTGCGTGCTGCGGGCGATCGCCGATGCCGCCGACCCCCGCGCCGCGGCCGCTGAGCTGCGCGGCCTGCTGGGCAGATGAGCAGCGAGCCCGGCGAGCAGGACGAGCGGAGCACCCGCGACGAGCGGCTGCGCGCAGGCCTCGTGCCGCTGGCCGACGGGGAGCGCCCGCGGCCGCTGATGGTCGCGGTCGTCGTCGCGGCGCTTCTGGCCGTGGGCGTGATCGTCGGCGCCCTGAGCGTCCACGACCTCTCGAGCCACGGCGGCTCACTGCCGGGGGCGGTCTTCCTGGCCGGGATCCTCGCGCTGCTGGCCGGCGGCATGTACAACCGCCGCTACTGGGCCGTGCTGGGCTTCGAGGCGCTGCTGGCCTTCCAGATCCTCGTCACCTCGCTGGCCCTCGTCGTCTCGGAGACGATCGTCGCCGCCGTCGGCTGCCTGGCTGCGATCGTCCTCGCGGGATGGCTGTTCTGGAAGCTCGTCCGCGTCATGGGCCGGATCCAGGCCGGTGAACCCGATCGCCTTCGATAGGCTGCGGGCCGATGGCTGAGAGCTCCTACGACTGCATCGTGATCGGATCCGGACCGGGCGGCTACGTCGCGGCGATCCGGGCCGCACAGCTCGGTCTGAAGACGGCCGTCGTCGAGCGCGACAAGGTCGGCGGGCGCTGCCTGAACTACGCCTGCATCCCCGCCAAGGCCGTCCTGCGCTCGGCCGACATGCTCACCGAGATCCGCGAGGCCGGCGAGTTCGGGCTGAAGGTCGGCTCGGTCGAGGTCGACTACGCCGCCATCCAGGGCCGGCGCGAGAAGGTCGTGGGCACGCTCACCTCGGGCGTCTCGGGGCTGTTCAAGAAGAACTCGATCGACCTGATCGAGGGCGATGCCGCGGTCACCGCCGATGGCGCCGTCCGGGTCGGCGATGAGCTGATCAGCGCCGGCGCGATCATCCTGGCCACCGGCTCGGTCCCCCGGGCGATCCCCGGCGTCGAGCTGGGCGGGCGGATCATCGGCACCGAGCAGGCCTGGGCGCTTGCGGAGCTCCCGGCCCGCCTGGCCGTCGCGGGCGCGGGCGCCTCCGGTGCGGAGATCGCCTCGGGCTTCGCCCGCCTGGGCTCCGAGGTCGTGCTGCTCGAGATGCTCGACCGCGTACTGCCCAGCGAGGACGCCGACATCTCGCGACTCGTCGAGCGGGGCCTGAAGAAGCAGGGCATCTCGGTCCACACCGGCACCCCCGTCAGCGAGGTCTCCCAGACCGACGCCGGCGTGACGCTCTCCTACGGCGATCAGCGGGGCGAGTTCGACTACCTGGTGATCGCGGCCGGGCGGGGCACGGACATCGAGGGGCTCGGGCTGACCGAGGCGGCGATCGAGACCGACGAGCGCGGGCTGATCCGGGTCGACGGCGCGATGCGCACGAGCCGCTCCGGGATCTATGCGATCGGCGACCTGGTCCCCGGCCCGGCGCTGGCCCACAAGGCCTCCGACGAGGGGGTCATCGCGGCCGAGACGATCGCCGGGCTGCAGACCCACCCGATCTCCTACGTGGACATCCCCCGGGCGACGTTCTGCACGCCCAACGTCGGCTCCTTCGGGCTGACCGAGCAGCAGGCGATCGACGCGGGCTATGACGTGATCGTCGGCAAGGTCCCCTACGGGGCCGTCGGCGGCGGGACCGTCTACGGCGACCGGACGGGCCTCGTCAAGCTCGTCGGCGAGTCCAAGTACGGCGAGCTGCTCGGCGGTCACATCGTCGGCTCGCGGGCCACCGAGCTGATCCAGGAGCTCGTCAACGTCAGGGCGCTCGAGGGCGGATTCCCCGAGCTGGCGCGGATCATCCACGGCCACCCGACGCTGTCGGAGGCCGTGATGGAGGCCGGCCGCGCCGCCGACGGCTGGCTGATCCACGGCTGAGACCGCGGTGGAGAGGGCCTTTCCTCACCAGCGGCCGCCTTCTACTTCGACCTCGCGAGCCCGGAGGCCTATCTGGCCGCCGAGCAGATCCTGCAGCCCTGCCGGGGCCCGCGCAGTGGCGCGGGGTGCTCGCCGCCGAGCTGGGGGGCGCCGGCGCCGCGCGGGGGCGCAGCGATCCGGCGTGGCGCGAGTCGATCGCCGGCGGGCCGTGGAGCTGGGGCTCCAGCCACTGCGCTGGCCGGCGGCGTTCCCCTTCGACAGCGGCCTGGCGATGCTCGTCGCGACCTACGCCGGGCTCGATCGGCCGGGCTGTCCCGTTCGCCCAGGCGGCGTTCCGCCAGGCCTTCGCCGGCGGGCGCTCGCTGGCCGAGGAGAACTCCGTCCTGATCGCCGCGGCGGCATGCGAGATGCACCCCGCGGCGGTCCTGCGGGCCGCGGCGATGCGCTCGGTCTCCGAGCAGCTCACACAGACGACGGCGGACGCCGCCCAGGCGGGCGTGACGGCGGTGCCGGCGGTGAGGCTCGGCGGGCGGGTCTTCCACGGCGAGGCGGCCCTCGCGACGCCGCCGCGGCAATGCTCGAGGCGCCCGCCGGATGAGGGCACGCGACGCATTCCGGCTGATCGTGACCCGCGGCGGCTGGGCCCCGCCCTGCTGGCCGATCCCGCACGGGTCGATCACCTCGAGGTGGTCGAGATCGAGTCGGGCGAAGTGATCCTCTTCTGGGACCGCCCGCCCCACGCCGCCTCGAAGTCGCCCGCGCCCTGCGAGCCGACCTCGCGGGACTCGATGCACAGGAGTTCCGTGAGCGCTGGAGTACCGTGGAGTCCTGATGGCCGAGGACGCCCGCGAGTGGCTCGAGACGATGACGCTGATCCGCCGCTTCGAGGAGCGCGCCGGGGAGATGTATGCGCGGCCAAGGTCGGCGGCTTCTTCATCTCTCGATCGGCGAGGAGGCGACGATCGTCGGCGGCGCCCGAGCGCTGCGGGACGAGCGACTACCTGATCTCCACCTACCGCTCCCACGGCCACGCGCTCGTCCGCGGGACCCCGCCGGAGAACGTGATGGCCGAGCTGTTCGGCAAGGTCGACGGCTCTCGCCACGGGCGGGGCGGCTCGATGCACATGTTCGACCTGGCCCGGCGCTTCATGGGCGGCTACGAGATCGTCGGCGGGAACCTGCCGATCGCCGCCGGGGATCGCCCTGGCCGGCGACTACACGGGCACCGACGAGGTGACCTCTGCACGTTCGGCGACGGGGCATCCAACCAGGGACGTTCGGCGAAATGCTAACCTGGCCGCGCTGTGGCGGCTGCCGGTGCGTCTTCATGGTGACCAACAACCAGTTCGGCATGGGCACGGCACTGGACCGGCACTCGGCCGTGACCGACCTGCGCGCAAGGGCGAGGCTTCGGCGTGCCGGGGCTGCGCTGTGACGGGATGGACGTGGGGAGACCCAAGGGTGGTGGCGAGGCGGTGCGGCGGGTCCGCGAGGAGCGCCGCCCGATGCTGGTCGAGGCGGTGACCTACCGCTTCCGCGGCCACTCGATGGCCGACCCCGAGGAGTACCGCACCAAGGAGCAGGTCGCCCAGGAGTGGCGCCGGCGCGACCCGATCGAGCTTGTTCGCCGCTCCGCCTGCGCGACGCCGGAGAATCGTGCCTCGCCGAGGGGCGAGGCCGAGCAGCTCGACACTCGAGGCGATCGACCGCGTCGACGACCGCCGTCGCGTTCGCCGAGCGCCTCGCCGCTGTGCCGTCGCCGTGACTCGCTCTACGACGACGCTACGTGCCGGGCGACCAGGTTCGCCGGGCTGGTACTCGGTCAGACGGCCGAGGACCGCGCAGAGTCCCGCTCCCGCCGAGGACGACGGCGGCGGTCAACGACGAGATCCCCGGCAGCTGACCTCGGCCCTGGCGGCCGGCGAGGACGGCCACGAGCCGGGGAGCGAGACGCCCTGATGGCGGCCCCGCAGCCGGCGGCATCCCCAACGGCGCGGCTGGCCAGGTCCGCTACCGCGAGGCGCTGAACGCCGCCCTGCGCGAGGAGCTGGCGCCGCGACGAGCGCGTGCTGCTGATGGGCGAGGACATCGGCGTGTTCGGCGGCGCCTTCAAGGTCACCGAGGGCCTCTTGGAGGAGTTCGGCGAGACGCCGTGTGCGCGACACGCCGATCTCCGAGAACACGATCGTCGGCGTGGGCGTCGGCGCCGCGATGGGTGGGCTGCGCCCCGTGGTGGAGCTGATGACGATCAACTTCGCGCTGCTGGCCTTCGACCAGATCGTCAACCACGCCGCGCACATCCACTACATGTTCGGGGGGCAGGCGCGCGTGCCGCTGGTCGTGCGCATGCCCCAGGGCGCCGGCCACCAGCTGGGCCCCACGCACTCGCACTGTTTGGAGGCGATCTTCATGCACGTCCCCGGTCTGCTCGTCGCGGTCCCCTCCACCTCCCGCCGACGCCAAGGGCCTGCTGAAGTGGGCGATCCGCGACGAGAACCCAGTGGATCTTCATCGAGCACGAGTCGCTCTACGGCCAGCGCGCGGGGAGGTGCCCGACGGAGTCGACCACGTTGGGTCGACCGGCTCGCGCGTGCCACGTGCGCCGCGAGGGCTCTGACGTGACGATCGTGGGGATCTCGCGGATGGCGGTGACGGCGCAGCGCGCCGCCGAAGACGCTGGCGCAACGAGCACGGGGTGCAGGCCGAAGTGATCGACCCCCGCACGCTGCGCCCGCTCGACCTCGACACGGTCCTGCGCTTCGGTCGCCAAAGACCAACCGCTGCGTGGTGGTCGAGGAGGGCTGGCCGCACGGCGGGGTGGGCGCCAACCTCGGTGCGCTGATCGCCGAGCAGGCCTTCGACGATCTCGACGCGCCCGTGCGGGCGCGTCACCGGCGCGGACGTGCCGATGCCCTACTCCAAGCCGCTGGAGGAGATCGCCTTCCCGCATGAGGCCCAAGTGGTGCACTGCGGCGCTGCGCGACGCTCGGCATCGACGACCCGCGCCAGCGAGGAGCCGGTCGACTGAGCGGCGATGAGCGAGTCGTCATGCCCCGGCTGTCCGACACGATGGAGGAGGGCACCATCCTGCGCTGGCTGAAGGCGCGACGGCGAGACCGTCGCGCCGCGGCGAGGAGCTGGTGGAGATCGAGACCGACAAGGCCACCATGACCTACGAGTCAGACCAGGCCGGAGTCCTTCACCTGATCGCCGCCGAGGGGGAGACCCTTCCCCGTCGGGCAGCCGATCGCGGAGCGGGTCGGGGAGCCCGGCGAGGCGCGGTCCGAGCTGCAGGCCGAGCCCGCGAGCGCCGGGCCCGGCGCCGCTG
>CAWBEF010000004.1:0-279462 GCA_963787765.1 uncultured Solirubrobacteraceae bacterium
CACTGAGTGAGAACCGCCCGATGTAGCTTGCCGGCAGGTAGTGTTGTCTACTCACTAATCGAGTCTAGGCATCCGGAGATGGCACGCGACCGACGCGGCTCGCGAGGGGCCTAGGCAGTGCGCTGACTAGCCCACGAGGGCAATTGTTCCGGTCGGACAGTGAGGACGACGAGGACGCCGGTCAGGGCGACAACAACTTGGGTTAGCCTGACCATCTTCTGGTTGGCTAATGCGAGCTCCTCGTTCAGCTTCCGTCGTTGCCGACGGTCGAACTCCTCGAGGAGGTACGTGAGCTCGACCGTGCGGGCGCGGCTCGAGCGCCAGTCGGTCGATTGTCGCCTCGAGCTCCGTATCAGGGAGGATCCAGAGGGGGTTCCTCCCGGAGCGAGCCGCCTCCATTCGCGGATCCGATCGGCTTCGATCCACGTCTCGATGACCCTTCGAAGCAGCCATCCGCGCCAGCGTGAGCGCAAGCCCCTCCCGGGCTCGGGCCGGGGTAGAGACCGGGTGCGAGCTCCTGATCTCGAGCCACGAGAAAGGACGCTAGCTTCGTACGCGGACAAACCTGTTGTCTGGCGCGCGTCTCTTTGTTCCGCCTCCGGTAGCGACCAACGGTCGGTGCGATCAGCGCGTCGGCATACGAATGCACGTCGGCATCGTCGGAGCTTCGGGCGCGTCTGGCTGCCGTCTCAGGCCGGGCGCCTTGGGTACGCGCCCAATCGGTCGGGTCGTGAAACGGCACGCGAAGTCCTCCGGCGTCGATCCGATACAACCAGCGCTTGGCCAGCGCTTGAAAAGGCCTTGCAAGATCGGATAGGCAGGTCCCGGCTAGAAGCCCGGGACTTCGACAAGCTACTTCCGGCGGCCTTTGGGATCTGCTCAAAACCGTGATGCCCCGGTTCGAATCGGTGTCTCGCCATCACGCATCCCCCGTTCGGCGAAGCCGCCTTGCGCGATCCGCCGATCTACCGCTTGGACGCCGACTTGGGCCGACAGTGGCTCGCCGAAGACCGCCGATAGTTGTGGACCGCGAGAAATTGGTACGAAATTGGTACGAAATCCGAGCTGCCGGTCGCGCCCCGCCCACAAAAAAGCCCCGCATTTGCAGGGCTTCTTCGAATAGCGGGGGCGGGATTCGAACCCGCGACCTTCGGGTTATGAGCCCGACGAGCTACCAGACTGCTCCACCCCGCGTCGCTCCTTATGTTCTAGCAGAGACACGGCCGGCCGTGGGAGCCCGTCGAGCTCCCCGGCGAGCGAGGCTGCACAGGCTGTTTACCTGCCCGTAAACGGATGCTCGTACTCTGCGCGTCCCCCCCCTGGAAAGCTCGGGTCCCGGCCGGCGGACACCATCCGTCCCGGGGCGGAAAGGAACTGGAGATGACGCGTAGTGGGTCGCGGCGCGAGCGCCTGGAGCCGATCGCCGCCAAGGTGCCGGAGATCACCGTGACCTTCTGGGTCCTGAAGCTCATAAGCACCGGGATGGGCGAGGCGATGTCTGACTTCATGGGCCAGAACAGCGTCCCGATCGCGGCCGCGGTGGGGATCTTCGGGCTGTGGTTCGCGCTCTGGCTTCAGCTGCGCAGCCCCGAGTACCGGGCGGGCACCTACTGGTTCACGGTCATGATGGTCGCGATCTTCGGCACGATGGCCGCCGACGGCGTCCACGACGGCGCCAGCCTCCCCTACGCGGTGACGACGCCCCTCTACGCCGGTCTGGTCGGCGGGGTCTTCTACTTCTGGTACCGCAGCGAGGGCACGCTCTCGATCCACAGCATCACGACCCGCCGTCGCGAGCAGTACTACTGGGCGGCCGTCCTCGCCACCTTCGCTCTCGGCACGGCCGCGGGCGACCTGACGGCGACCTCGCTGAACCTCGGCTTCTTCGGCTCGGCCGTCCTGTTCGCAGTCCTCATCGCGATCCCCGCGATCGGCTGGGCCCGCTTCAACCTGAACCCGATCGTCGCCTTCTGGGGCGCATACATCCTGACCCGCCCACTCGGGGCATCCTTCGCGGACGCCTTCAGCAAGCCCACCGGCGGCGGGCTGGGGGTGGGGGACGGCACCGTCAGCGCCATCGCCCTGGCCGTCTTCATCGTGCTCGTCACCTATGTCGCCGCGGGCAAGCGCGACATCCAGCGGCCCACCCTGCGTCAGGAGCCGCTCGAGGCCCATGGCGCCCAGCCGCTCGGCGGCCTGCTCGTGCAGGCCGAGCGGGCCGACTGACACGGGGCGCACACGCGACCCCGGGGCGCCCCGCGGCGGCTCTTCCCGGCGAATAGCATCAGCACCTTGCGCGTCGCGGTCCTCGATATCGGCACCAACTCGACGCGACTGTTGATCGCCGACGTCGATCCTGACAACGGCGCCGTTGCCGAGGTCCTGCGCCAGTCCCGGGTCACCCGGCTGGGCGAGGGGGTCGACGCCGGCGGCTCGCTCTCCGAGCCGGCGATCGCCCGGACCATGCAGGTCCTGGGCGATTACCGCCGCGAGATGGACGCCCACGACTGCGAGGCCAACCTGGCGGTCATGACCTCGGCCGTCCGGGATGCGGCCAACGGGCAGGAGTTCGCCGGGCGGGTCCGCGATGAGCTCGACCTCGACGCCCAGATCCTCAAAGGCGAGCAGGAGGCCCAGCTGACCTTCCTCGGCGCGATGGCCGGCAGGGACCCTGCGGGGGAGCCGACGGTCGTGATCGACATCGGCGGCGGCTCGACCGAGTTCGTCGTCGGCGTCGGGCGATCGGCGGGCTTCCACGTGTCTGTCCCCGCCGGCGTCGTGCGGATGAGCGAGCGCCACATCCACAACGACCCGCCGGCCCCCGCCGAGCTTCAGGAGCTCGCGCGGGACACCCGTGAAGCGTTCCTCGACGCGATTCCCGCCGCCGAGCGCGACCCCGTCTGCGCCGGCATCGCCGTGGCTGGCACCGCCACGTCGGCCGCCTCGATGGAAATGGAGCTCGAGCCATATGACGCCGGGCGCGTCCATGGGCACTCGCTGCTGCTGGCGACCGTCGAACTGCTCCTCGCCAGGCTGGCGGAGATGACCGAAGAGGAGCGCCGGCGAGTCCCGGGTCTCCATCCCGACCGGGCCCCGACGATCGTCGCCGGGATGATCCTGCTGTCGGTCGCCATGCGGGTCATGGACCTCGAGAAGGTCGAGGTCTCAGAGCACGACATCCTCTACGGGGGTGCGTTGCGGCTCGCCGGTCTCGGCTGAGCCGCTCGGCCCTCAGGCGAGGTTGGACTTGCGCGGGTAGACGACCGTCGGGTCGGTCAGCACGTTGATCAGCGCCGGCTTGCCGCTGGAGAAGGCACGCTCGATTGCGGGCCCCACCTGATCGGCGTGGGAGACCATCTCCCCGTGGCCGCCCAGCGCCTCGACGACCTGGTCGTAGCGGGTTTCGGGCCGCAGATCGGCGACGACCGAGTAGCCGTAGAGGAACTCCATCGGGTGCTTCTCGAGCGCCCAGATCCCGTTGTTGCCCATCACCCCGACGATGTTGACGCCGTGGCGGACGAGCGTGTCGTACTCCATCCCCGTGAAGCCGAAGGCACCGTCGCCGACCATCAGGACGACCTGCTTCTCGGGGCGGGCAAGCTTTGCCGCCAGGGCGTAGCCGGGACCCGTCCCGAGGCAGCCGAAGGGCCCCGGGTCAAGCCAGCACCCCGGCTGGTAGCTGTTGACGACACGGCCGGCGTAGGAGACGAAGTCCCCGCCGTCACCGATCACGATCGCGTCGCGGTCGAGCAGCTTGGCGACCTCGGCGTAGAGGCGCATCGGGTGCAGCGGGCTGCGGTCGTCCTCGAACTCGGCCTGCTCGGCCTGTCGGCGCTCGGTCTCCGTCGTGCGCAGCTCGGCGAGCCAGTCCTCAGAGGACAGCGCCTGCCCGCCGCCGGCCGAGGCGAGCTGCTCGAGCGTCCCGGCGATCGAGCCGTAGCACTCCGCCGCCACTGCCCGGGGGTGCCCGCGCTCGGACTCGGCGCTGTCGATCACGATGATCTCGGTGTCCTCGCCGAAGGAGGCCCCGAACGCGAGACGGAAGTCCATCGGGACCCCGATCACGAGCGCCACGTCGGCCCCCTTGAGCGCCTGCGAGCGGGCGCGGGAGAAGAACAGCTCGTTGTCCGCCGCCATGCAGCCGCGGGCCAGGCCGTTGAGGAAGACAGGGATCCGCAGGCGCTCGGCGAGCGCGCACATCGCCTGCTCACCGTGGCCCCAGTAGAGGTCCGTGCCGGCCATGATCACCGGCCGTTCGGCTCCTGCCAGCAGGTCCGCGGCCCGCTGCAGCGCCGCGCCGTCGGCCGAGCGCGTCCCGGCCAGCGCCAGTCCTGCGGGCGCCGGGGCGGGCTCGGGCTCGGGGGCCTCCATGAAGACGTAGTCCAGGGGGAAGTCCACGAACGTCGGGCCGCCGTGGGGAGCCACCGCCGCAGCGAAGGCGTCATCGACCAGGCCCGGGATCTCCTCGGTCGACTCGGGTGTCGCAGCCAGCTTGGTCAGCGGCCGCACGAACGGGACATGGTCGATCTCCTGCAGCGAGCCCTGGCCCCAGCGCAGCGCCGGCGCACGGCCGCCGAGGACGACCATCGGCGAGTGGTTGGCCTGCGCCGAGGCCATCGCGCTCATGCCGTTGGTCACGCCGGGGCCGGCGGTCAGGGCGCAGACTCCCGGTTCACGGGTCACCTTCGCCCAGCCCTCGGCCGCAAAGGCCGCCGTGGACTCGTGGCGGACGTCGATCAGCTCGATGCCCTCCTCGCGACAGCCGTCGTAGATCGAGAACAGATGCCCGCCCGAGAGTGTGAACAGGCGGCTGACCCCGTGGGCCTTCAGGCGTCTTGCGATCAGGCGCCCGCCGTGGAAGGTCTGGGTCTCCTGGGCGCTCTCCGTGGACACCCGCCGAACCCTATTGGATGGGGGGAAAATCATGCCCGGGGTGGGATTCGAACCCACACGCCCTGTCGGGCCATCGATTTTAAGTCGATTGCGTATACCGATTCCGCCACCCGGGCCCGCCGCCGGCCAAGTCTAGGGCCTCAAGATCCCCTAAAAACAACCGTTTAGGCGCAACTATGCGGTTGCTACGGTGTCTATTGGGGCAAGTAGCGCAGTGATGGCAGGAGCGGAGCATCCATGGAGGTATCAGCACTACCCAATCCGAGTGGAATCTCGGGCCTTCGGGGCCCGTCTGCTCTGCTGCGCCTGCAGTCCGACGAGCGGCTGATCGCGATGACCCGCAGGGGCAACCACGCCGCCTTCGAGGTCCTCTGCGCCCGCTACCAGACGCGCCTGCTGTCCTTCTGCCGCCACATGCTGAGCTCCAAGGAGGACGCCGAGGACGTCCTGCAGGAGGTCTTCGCCGCCGCCTTCAACGCCGTCCTGGCCGACGAGCGCCCGATCAACGTGCGGCCCTGGCTCTACCGGATCGCCCGCAACCGCTCGCTCAACCACCTGCGCCGCAACACCGCCGTGGGCGTCGACTCGATGGACGTCCACTTCGCCGAGCACGGCCTCTCGACGAGCGACAAGGTGATGCGCCGCGAGAGCTTCCGCGAGCTGATCGGCGACGTCCACGAGCTCCCCGAGACCCAGCGCACGGCGCTCCTGCTGCGCGAGATCGACGCGATGTCCTACGAACAGATCGCCGACGCCATGGAGACGACGGTCCCCTCGGTCAAGTCGCTCCTGGTCCGCGCCCGCATCTCCCTCGCCGAGGCCGCCGAGGCCCGCAAGCTGAGCTGCGAGGAGGTCCGCCTCGAGCTGGGCGAAGTCGCCGAGGGGCTGACCAAGCTCGGCCAGCCTGCCCGCCGCCACGTCCGCGGCTGCGAGCGCTGCGGCTTCTTCAAGAAGCAGCTCAAGGAGAACAACCACGCGCTCGCGGCGATCCTGCCGGTCGGCCCGCTGCTGATGCTCAAGAAGATGATCCTCGCCAAGCTCGGCTCGACGGCCTCCGCCGGTGGCGCCCACGTCGCGGGGGGCGCCGGCGCGGGTGCCGCCGCCGGTGCCGGAGCCGGCGCCGCTGCCGGTGCCGGAGCTGCCGCGGGTGGCGGCAGCCTCGCGGGCGGGCTGATGACCGCGGGCGCCGGGGCGCTCGCCACCAAAGCTGTCGCCGGGCTTGCCGCGGCCGCGATCGTGACGGCCGGAGCCGTCGCGGCCGACCACGCCGTCTCCACCCCGCACCGCCACCACACACCCGTCGCGACCGCCTCTGCCACGAGCCTCTCGGCCGCGGCTGCGCCGGCCGATCTGGTCGTCGCCAACGAGCGCGCCCAGCCCGTCAGCGCAGGCGCCCCGGCCGTCGCGGTGCACAGGGTCCACCTGCGCCGGCACCCGGCTGTCAAAGCGCCCGCCATCCCGGTCAGCGCCGCCACCACACCCAAGACCCTCCCGGTCGTGGCGGCCACCCCGGTCCCGGCTAAGACCGAACCGGCCCCGGCGCCTGTGCAGGTCACCGAGGTGACGACCGAAACGACGGCCCTGCCGACGACCGCCACGACCGGAGAAGCGGCCCCGCCGGTCCCCACCACGCCGCCCCTGCCGACGCCCGGGCCGACCGCGACGAGCCCCGAAACGGCTCCCCCGGCCACGACCACCCCCACGGCACCCACGACGCCCCCGGTGAGCACTCCCAAAGCTCCCTCGCGGACCGGTGGCACGCCCGCGGACCCAGGCCTGCGCGAGGAGCGCGCCCTGGAGCGTGCAGCCCGCCGCGAGGCCAAAGCCGCAGCCACGGCGCCTGCCGGCTCCTAGCCGAACGTAAAGGTCTTCAGCGGCCTCAGCAGGATCCCCACCGAGGCCACTTCGCTGGGCGCTTTGACTTTCGAGGTCGCGCTCTCGAGGTTCAGCATCACGATCACGACACCCCGGCGGACCCCGGGCCGTTCGGGCAGCAAGAGGACGTTGCGCCCGTAGAACTCGCGGCCTTCCAGCCGCTCGGTGTAGAGGACCTGGTAGGCCGGGACCGAGTTCACGCGGGTCTTGCCCTCGCCGTTGAGGACGAAGCCGGGGTCGTGCGCGGCGAGGCTGCGGATGTAGCCGGTCGCATACAGCGGCAGCTCGCCCGAGAGCTCACCCGAGTAGGGCGGCAGCTGCAGCGGCTCGACGGCATAGGAGTATTCCAGCGGCCCGCTGCCCTTCGGCGCGCGGAGCTTGACATAGCCGCCGGGGTCCGGCGTCGTCCGGTACAGGCCCCGGTAGCTGAAGCTGAACGGAACCGGCCCGCCCTGGGAGTAGGTGGCGTTCAAGAGCGTCAGAACGAGCCCGATGAGCGCCGCCCCGAGCAGCACGGCGCCGATCACCGCCCCACGCCGGAAGCGGGGCGTCGCCGCCCGCCAGCGGGGGGCCAGCAGGCGACCCAGCGTGGGCCCGTACTCGGGCTTCATCGGTACTGCGGCCATCGCGCTCAGGCGATCATTCCCCGATCGAGAAGAGCGATTCGAGGTCGTGGCGCGAATAGGCCGCGAAGGCGACCATCGTCTGCGTCCGCACGACGCCCGAGAGCCCGCCGATCTGGGCCGTCACGACCTCTGCCAGCTGCTCGTGATCGGGGACCCTGACGATCGCCACGAAGTCCCACTCGCCGGTCACCGAGTAGGCCTCCGCGACCCCCTCGATGTCCGCCAGGTCCCCGCCCAGGCTCGAGAGCGCGTTGCGCTCGGCCTCGATCAGAACGACGGCGTTGGTCATCGTCATAGCGGCTCAATCATAGGCGCCGTCATGCTCCGGCCTCGCCCAGGCGGCTGAGGCCCAGGCCGACGAGCAGGCCGATCGCCGCGCCCGTCACCCCTCCAAGCCAGCTCGCCTCGGGACGCGCGAAGGGAACGGCAAGCAGCAGCGCCGCGATCACCCCGGCGCCGGCCAGGTCGCCCTCGTAGGGGCGCCTTGCCCGCGCATCGAGGATGTCCGGGGCGGCCCAGGCAAACAGCAGGGCCAGCGCGGCCGCGTTGCCGCCGGAGACGACCGGGAACGTGTACGTGGCCGTCGCCACGAGCGCACCCGCGACACCCGCGCCGAGATAGAGGGCGACCACCACGAAGGGCCCGTGGCGACGCTCGAGCAGCCAGCCGAACAGACCGGCCGACCCGATCGCGATGAACGCGTAGACCCCCGCGCCCCCGCCCCGGAAGTAGACGAACTGGGTGGTGATCAGCCGCCACCATTCGCCGTGCACGCCGGCCACGAGCCCGCCGTCCTCGATCCGCGGCCCGAGGATCATGTGCTGGTAGACGAACGGGACCGCCTGGACCGCGATGAAGCCGACGCAGGACGCCGCCACGATCGCGATCGTGGCGTAGGGGCGGGTGCTCACCCAGCGATCGGAGACGGCCCTCGCGGCCGGTCTGCTCGAGCGCGGCCGCGTGGCGCCGCGCGAGCCGCCGAAGCGCTGGCCGAGGCCGCTGCGGCGGCTGCGCTTGCTCGCCGGGGCGTTGACCTTGGGCAGCTTCGGCGCGCGCCGGCGCAGCCGGTTGCCGCAGTAGGGGCACTCGGTGATGTAGGGGCTGACCTCGGCCCCGCACTGCTTGCACACCACGAAGAGGTCGGCACCGGAGCTCACGCCCCCATTCTATGGACCTCCCGACCCCGCTCTGCACCCCTCTGGAATACTCAGGGGCATGAACCTCGGATACGACCAGAAGCTCTACATCCTCGCCTTTGACCATCGCGGCTCCTTCCAGAAGAAGTTCTTCGGGATCGAGGGCGAGCCAGACTCCGAGCAGACGGCGATCATCGCCGATGCCAAGCACCTGATCTTCGAGGGTCTCCTGCAGGCCGTCAGCGCCGGCGCGGACCCCTCGGTGACGGGCGTCCTGGTCGACGAGCAGTTCGGCTCCAGCGTCCCCGCAGAGACGCTTGAGAGGGGCCTGAAGCTCGCCATGCCTGCCGAGCGCTCGGGCCAGAACATGTTCGACTTCCAGTACGGAGATGACTTCGGCGAGCACATCCTGAGCTTCAACCCCGACTTCACGAAGGTCCTCGTCCGCTACAACCCCGACGGCGACGGCCCTGAAAACGAGGTCCAGCTCGGCAAGCTCAAGCGGCTCAGCGACTGGCTCAAGGACAACGAGCGCAAGTTCCTCTTCGAGCTGCTCGTCCCGGCCGAGGAGGCCCAGCTGGCAGCGGTCGGCGGGGACGGGGAGCGCTATGACTCCGAGCTCCGCCCCGAGCTGATGCGCCGTGCGATCGCCGAGATCCAGGATGCCGGGATCGAGGTCGACATCTGGAAGATCGAGGGCGTAGACGAGCGCTCGGACTGCGAGATGCTCGTCGCCCAGGCCCGCACGGGCGGGCGTGACGGCGTCGTCTGCGTGGTCCTCGGCCGCGGTGCCGATGACGCGAAGGTCGACCAGTGGCTCACCGCGGCCGCCCCCGTCGAGGGCTTCGTCGGCTTCGCGATCGGCCGCTCGATCTGGTGGGATCCGCTCAAGGCCTACGTCGACGGCAAGATCGAGCGCGCCGCCGGTGCCCGCCGGATCGCCGAGAACTATCTCCGCTTCGTCGCCGTCTACGAGCGCGCCAAGGCGCCCGTCGGCTCCTAGCGGGACCGGTCCGCCCGCCATGAAGATGCGCCAGAGCCTCGCCGACTGGGAGCGGGCCTTCGTCAAAGAGATCACGCTCGACCGTCGCCGGCGCGACTCGCTGCGCCGGACGGCCGAGCAGCGCACCTACAAGCGCGAGGCCGAGAAGCGCCACAAGCGCGGTTCGGTCCGCTTCTTCTTGCTCGTCATGACGCTGATCCTGACGGCGGTCATCGTGACCGTCGTCATGTTCCGCACGCTCTACCTGCTGCTCGGCTAGCTGCCGGGCCGGACCTGCGTGCTAGGCGCCCTCGCCCAGTTCGCGCAGCGACTCATCGACCTCGACGACCTCATCGGTTGCGTGCGCCGCAGCCGTCGGGGCGACGCTGCTCGCTTCGCGATGGATCTCGAGGTAGATCTCCTTGCGGAAGACCGGCACCTTCTGTGGCGCCTGGATGCCGATCCGGACCTTCTCCCCCATCACGGACAGCACCGAAACCTCGATCTCATCCCCGATCATGATGCTCTGGTTGGACTTGCGCGTCAGAACCAGCATTTTCGGTGCACCTTCCTATTTGCCGACTGGCGGGCCCGGCGGCTCTCCCCAACCCCCGGGTGTCCGAAGCATAACCTCGGGACCGGGGGAACGCGACCCCGGTGGCACGAGTTGCTCGCGGGGCTGACCCTTGGGGGGGTCCACGGGGACTCGGCGGGGTGTGTGCGCCGCCCTCGGTGGTCCTTTGCGCTAGTCTCCCGGACCGTCCATGGCCCGGAAATCACTACGCCCGCACCTGAACCAGATCCGCGCATGGGTGCGCCAGGGGCGCACCGATGCCTGGGTGGCCCATCAGCTCGAGGTCAGCGTCCGCGACATCGAGCAGTTCAAGCGCCAGAACGACCTCGCCGGCGAGGAGGCAGGTCCCGAGACGGCCGCCGGGGACTACCCCGAGGAGATCGACCTCCGCGCCGAGGATGACGCGCTGATCGCCGCCGAGCTCGAAGCCGCCGAAGCCGAGGCCGAGCGGGCCCGCGCCGAGGCCGCCGAGAAAACGGGGATGGCCCCGACGAGGACGAGGACTCCGAGGAGCGCCCCAAACGACGCAGCCGCCGCGGCGGGCGGCGCAGCCGCGGCGCCCGCAACACGCGGCCCGCTGGAGGGGACCTTCGATCACGGCGAGGAGGGCTACGGCCTGTGGCTCGACCCGGCGATCCAGGACAACCCGATCTACGCCGAGCACTGGGCCGGGCACCGGCCCGTCGAGGTCGCCGTCGAGGAGGACCGCATCGTCATCCGCCGCGCGGGGGACGAGGACGAGGAGTAGCCGGCGCTCAGGCGCCGACCATGCGACGGCCGCCCGCGTAGTCGGTGGCCTCGCGCAGATAGCGCCCGAAGGCCGCATCGATGACGATCCCGGCCTCCCAGGCCCAGGGGTCCTCGGGGGCCAGCTTCATCGCCACCTGCAGGCACCAGTCCGTGCCGGCGTCATAGAGGTCGGCCAGCTCCTGCGCCGAGAAGCGCCCTCCGAGGCGTCTGCGCAGTTCGGCGACCAGGGCCCCGGTCACACGCTCGAGCAGGGCCTGGCGCTCCTGTGGGGCGCGCTGGAGACGTCTCTCGCCCTGCTGCCACTGGTAGAACGCGCTCTCGTAGGACACGCCGGCAGGCTAGCAGCGTCCCAGCGGGCCCCTGGGGCGTCAGTTGCGCGGCAGGTTGGTCACGACGTAGGTGCGCTCGCCCGGCCGCGTCAGGCCCAGCTGACGGGCCTGGATTTCCAGGTCGCTCTGGGTGTTCAGGGCGTTGTGCTCGCTGAGGAGGGCCGGTGTTCGCGTTCCATCGTCGAGACGGCCGCATTGTCGCGGCGGGACTGCCTCCAGCTGGAGAGCATGTGCATGCCGGCGCTGAGGTACAGGAACAGGAGCGCCAAGAGGACGAACAGCATCGCGATCCGCCCCAGCTTGTCCCAGCGCACCGTGCCTGCCGGCGTCCGCCCCGCCGTGCGTTTGCGTCGTGTCCCCTGGCGGGTTCGCGGGGGCGCGTATGAGGCGGAGGCACCGGACATGCTCGACGGCCTTTTCGCGGCCGGCCGGCAGGATCCTTCCTGCGAGCCGCAGTTCCCGCGCCGCTCAGGCGCGGGCGAAGGCGCCGCGGCCCGCGAAGCGGGCGCTGCGCGCCCAGCTGCTCCTCGATCCGCAGCAGCTGGTTGTACTTCGCTACCCGGTCTGAGCGCGTCGGCGCCCCGGTCTTGATCTGCCCGCAACCGGTCGCGACGGCCAGGTCGGCGATCGTCACGTCCTCGGTCTCGCCCGAGCGGTGGCTGATGACGGCGGTGTAGCCCGCCACGCTGGCCATCTCGATCGCCTCGAGGGTCTCCGTCAGGGTGCCGATCTGGTTGACCTTGATCAGGATCGAGTTGGCCACCCCCGCCTCGATGCCGCGGCCCAGCCGCGTCGGTGTTGGTGACGAACACGTCGTCGCCCACGAGCTGCACACGGTCCCCAAGGCGCTCGGTCAGCGTCTTCCAGCCCGCCCAGTCCTCCTCGTCCATGCCGTCCTCGAGCGAGATGATCGGGTAGCGGCCCGCCAGGTCGGCCCAGTAGTCGCTCAACTCGTCGGCGCGTCAGGCTGCGGTGCTCGTGCTCGAGCACGTAGAGGCCGTCCTTGTAGATCTCGCTGGCGGCCGGATCGAGGGCGATCGCAACGTCCTCGCCGGGCGTGTAGCCGGCCGCCTCGATGCCCGCCACGAGCATCTTCAGGGCCTCCTCGTTGGAGGACAGGTCCGGCGCGAAGCCGCCCTCGTCGCCGACGGCCGTCCCGAGCCCCCGCTGGTGCAGCGTGCTTTTGAGCGCGTGGAAGACCTCGGCCCCCATCCGCAGGCAGTCCGCGAAGCTCTCCGCGCCGCAGGGGACGATCATGAACTCCTGGAAGTCGACTTTGTTGTCGGCATGGGCGCCGCCGTTGAGCACGTTCATCATCGGCACCGGCAAGAGGGCCGCCTCGGCTCCGCCCAGGTAGCGCCACAGCGGCAGACCCTCCTCGGCGGCCTGGGCGTGGGCGCCGGCCAGCGAGACGCCGAGGATCGCATTCGCGCCCAGGCGCGACTTGTTGGGCGTGCCGTCCAGCTCGATCAGCGCCCGGTCGAGCCCCGCCTGGTCGGCTGCCTCATGCCCGGCGATCGCCTGCGCGATCTCGCCCTCGACGTTGCCCACCGCCCGGGTTACGCCCTTGCCGCTGCTAGGCGTCGCCGCCGTCGCGCAGCTCGGTCGCCTCGAACTCGCCCGTCGAGGCACCCGAGGGCACCGCTGCGCGGCCCGTGCGCGCCCGAGGCGAGCTCGACCTCGACCTCGACCGTCGGGTTGCCCCTGCTGTCGAGGATCTGGCGGGCGTGGATTCGCTCGATCTGGCTCATGCAGGACCTCACGCGGCGGCCCATGGCCCGGCGGCTGGGCGGACTGCGCGCCGCGGCGAGCCGCTGCCGACGGGTGCCGTGCTGCTATGTCGTGCCGGTGGCCGTTTCGGCGCTTTGTACTGCTTGCAGTCGGTCACGACGTACCCGCTGCGGCATTCCGTCTTCGCCAGTCCACTTCTTTTTGAATTCCTTGACGAAGTTGCTCAGCGCCTTCTGCTGCGTGCTGGGCCAGAAGCTGCTGTTTGATCGTCTTTTCGACTGCCGCGAGCGTCTGCTGGCTGCCGGGCGAGATGCTCTGGACTTCGTAGATGTAGTAGCCGAAGGGGGTCTTGACGGGGCCGCTGAGCTTGTTCGACTGCGGCCGAGAAGATCGCGTTGTCGAGCGCTTTCTCCTCCTCGCCCTTGACGACTTCCTGATCAGCACCGCCCTGGTGCCTTGCTCGTCGGATCGATCGAGACCTTCTTTGGCGACCTCGCGAAGCTCTTGCCGGATTCGATTTCCTTCTTCGCGGCCTCGGCGCTGCGGCTTCGGTCTTCGTGAGGATGATCTGCGACGGTGCGCTTTTCCGGGGTGCCGAACTGGGACTTGTTTTCGTTGAAGTACTTCTCGACTTCCGCGTCGGTGACGGTGGACTTGGCTTTGACGATCTTCTGCTGGATTTTCTGCGAGAGCAGGTTGAGCTTCACCCGCAGCAGCAGGTCGGAGACGGTCTGGCCCGAGCTGGCGAGGAATTTTTCGAATTCGGCGGCCTTCGGGAACTGCTGGTCCTTGATCTTTTCGAACTGCTTCTTGACTTCGGCGTCGCTGAGTTTGATGCCGAGAGCGTTCGGCTTCGCCGAGCACCCATGCGGAGGAGATCAGGAAGCCCAGAACCTCCTGCTGGAGCGATTTGTACTGCGTTTCGCACTGTGTCTTCAGCTGCGCCGTGGTCGGCGCTTTTGGCCTTTTCCGTGTTCGGCGCGGTCGCCGTCAGGTGGGCGATGCAGGCGCGTGTAGCTGGGCGGGTCCGGGACCACCGGTTTGGTCCCCGGCGTGCGCCGCGCCGGAGGACGCAGCGACGGCCATCCAGTGTTTGAAGGCGTCTTGGTGATCGGCGCTGCCTGTTGACCTGGACGACGGCGTCGCTGGGGACGCCGCCGCCGCAGGCGGCGAGGCCGAAAGAGGGCAAAGAAAACGGCGCCTAGCGCCGTGAGCAAGCGGAGCGTCTGTGGACACGACGCGGGCACTCTAGCGGATAGCCTACCGTGCAACGATCGCGTTCGAAGCGCGCTCCTCAGGCCGCCTCGCGCACGACCGCCAGCAGGCGCATCGGCCGCGCTCGACGACGCTGCGGGAAGCGCTCGCTGCCGTCCTTGGGCACCCGCACCGATGACCTGGGAGCGCCCGACTCGTAGAGCGCTTCGGGCAGCTCCTCGCGCAGGCGCCGGGCGCGGATCGAGTCGAGCTCGATCGGCACGACCGCCAGCCGATCGCCTCGGAAGCTGACGGTCCTCGCCCCGGCCTGCGCCGAACTTGATCCGCGCGCGCTGCAGCGCCAGCAGGTTCTCCAGCGGCTCGGGGACCGGCCCGAAGCGGTCCACCAGCTCCTCGCGCAGCCGCTCGACGTCGGCGACCTCCAGCGCGCCGGCGACGCGCCGGTGGACCTCGATCTTGGCCTGCTCGTAGGGGACGTAGTCGGCCGGCACGTAGGCGTCGACGTTGACGTCCAGGCGGACGGGCTCGGGCAGCGCCTCGCCCTCGGCGCCTCGGGCTCCGCGGCCCTGACGGCCTCGTCGAGCATCTGCATGTAGAGCTCGAAGCCGAGCGCCGCGACGTGGCCGGACTGCTCGTCGCCGAGCAGGTTGCCGGCGCCGCGGATCTCGAGGTCGCGCATCGCGATCTTGAAGCCGGCGCCGAGCTCGGTGTAGTCCGAGAGCGCCGACGAGCCGCTGCGCGGCCTCGGGCGTCAGCGCCGCCGCGGAGTCGTAGAGCAGGTACGCGTAGGCCCGCTCGCGGCTGCGGCCGACGCGCCCGCGGATCTGGTAGAGCTGGGCCAGGCCGAAGCGCGTCGGCGTGCTCGACGATCAGCGTGTTCGCCTGCGGGATGTCGATGCCCGACTCGATGATCGAGGTGCAGACCAGCACGTCGGCGCCGCCGCGCAGGTAGTCCATCATCACCGCTCTCGAGCTCGCCCTCGCCCATCTGGCCGTGGGCCACCGCGAAGCGGACGCCGGGGCACAGCGCCCGCAGGCGCTCGGCGGTCTCCTCGATCGACTCGACGCGGTTGTGCAGGAAGAAGGCCTGGCCGCCGCGCTCGTGCTCGCGCTCGATCGCGCGCTTGACGAGCTCCTCCTCGTACTCGCCGACGTAGGTCTTGACCGGCCGGCGGCCCTCCGGCGGCGTCTCGATCACCGAGATGTCGCGCAGACCCGCCAGCGACATCTGCAGCGTGCGCGGGATCGGCGTGGCGGACATCGAGATCACGTCGACCTTCAGCTTCATCTGGCGCAGGAGCTCCTTCTGCTTGACGCCGAAGCGCTGCTCCTCGTCGACGATCAGCAGGCCCAGGTCCTTGGCGCGCACGTCCCGCGAGAGCACCCGGTGGGTGCCGATCAGGATGTCGACGCGTGCCGTTGGCGAAGCCCTCGATCGCCGCTTTCTGCTCGGCCGCCGTGCGGAAGCGCGAGACGTGCTCGAGCGTGAACGGGTAGTCGGCCAGGCGCTCGGCGAACGTCCCGTAGTGCTGCTGGGCGAGGATCGTCGTCGGCACGAGCATCAGCACCTGCTTGCCCTCGCCGGCCGCCTTGAAGGCGGCCCGCAGCGCCACCTCGGTCTTGCCGTAGCCGACGTCGCCGCAGATCAGCCGGTCCATCGGGCGCGGGGCTTCCATGTCGGCCTTGACCAGTTCGATCGCCTCGCGCTGGTCGGGCGTCTCGGTGAACGGGAAGCGCTGCCTCGAACTCCCGCTGCCAGTCCGAGTCGGGCTCGAACGCGTGCCCGCTGCGCCGGCGGCGCTCGGCGTAGAGGCTCAGCAGCTCCCCGGCCAGCTCCTGCGCCGCCCGGCGGGCCCGGGCCTTCATCGTCTCCCAGCGGCGTCCCGCCGAGTTTGCGACAGCGGCGGGTGCTCCCCGCCGGCGCCGACATAGCGCGAGATCTTCGCGAGCTGGTCGGTGGGGACGAAGACGCGGTCGTCGCCCTGGTATTCGAGATACAGGTAGTCGCGTGTCACCTCCGCGACGGTCCGCGTCTCGAAGCCCGCGAAGCGGGCCACGCCGTGGTCCTCGTGGACGACGATGTCACCTGTCCGCAGGTCGGTGAACGAGCGCAGGGCGCCCCGTCGCGAGGACCCCGGGCGCCGCCGGTGCGCCCCCGCTCGGCGCGGCGGCGGCGCAGGAGGCGGTGCTCGGGGATAGACCGCCAGCTTGAGCTGCGGGGCGATGAAGCCCTCCCTCAGCGAGGCCTCGACGAAGCGCAGGGAAGGCTCGAGCACCTGACGCGAGACCCCCGAGCCGCCGTCCGCCACCTCGCCCAGCCAGCTCGCTTTCAGGCGGGCCAGGTTGTAGGCGGCCCGCTCGCCCTCGCCGCGGCGGGGGAAGCGACGACGGTCCGGTAGCCCGAGCGAACGAGCTTCTCGAGCTCCGGTTCGGCTTCGGCGCAGCGAGCGGGCGGTCGTGTCCGCGGCTGAGGCGCGGATCTCGATCTCCTGGCCCGAGGCCAGCGCCCGAGAGCCAGATTCGCGCACGCGCGGCGAGCGTCGCGCGCGATCTCCTCGGGGCTGCACGTAGAGGTGATGGGCGTCGCGTGTCGCCGAAGGCCGCGCAGACGTCGCGTCCACTGGTCGGCCAGCGCGGGCGCGAGCTCCTCCTCGGCCGCGATCAAAAGCTCGGCGTCCTCGCCGACGAGGTCAAGCAGTGCGCCGAAGCGCTCAACGGGCAACAGCTCGGCGATGTCCGGGCGCTCCTCCTCGGCGCCCTCGCCCCCGGCGAGCCGCCGCGAGCCGAGTTCCTCGGCGGCGATCTCGGCGAGCTCGCGGTGCTCGGCCGCGAGCTCCGCCGCCGGCGCGATCTCGACCTCCTCCGCGTCCCCCAGCGAGCGCTGGGTGAAGGTCGAGAACCAGCGCAGCGATTCGATCTCGACGTCGAACATGTCGACCCGGACGGCCCGCTCCTCGGTCGCCGGGAAGACGTCCAGCAGACCGCCCCGCATCGCGAACTGTCCCCGCTCCTCGACCTGGTCGACCCGCTCGTAGCCCGCCCCGACGAACTCGGCCGCGCACTCCTCCAGGTCGAGCAGCTCCCCGACGCGCAGCGTGAAGGAGTGAGGGCGAAGCGCCGGGTCGGGGACCTTCTCCGACAGCGCCACGGCGCTGACGACGACCACCGGCTGCCCCTCGGGGGGAGTCTCGGCGTCCGCGCCGCCCGCGTCGAGCAGCGCGTCCAGGGCGGCGACCCGCAGCCCCACGAGGTGCGGCGGCGGAGCCAGGTGGGACTCGTAGGCCACACCCCGCGAGGGGTAGTAGCGGACCCGCCGCGGGGCCAGCCAGGCGCGCAGGTCCCCGGCCAGGTCACGCGCCGCCCGGTCATCGCCGACGACGATCAGCGTCGGGCGTGAGCGGGATTGCTCGTCGAGCTCCGCCAGCGCCGCGATCAGGTAGGGCCGCAGCGAGCTCGAGACGAACGCGTGGCCGCCCTCGCGGGCCAGGCGCATCGCCTGCTCGTCCTCCTCGATCAGTCCCAGCAGGCTCCGGAGGGCACCCTGTTCGCCGGCCATCAGGAGCCCGGCTCCCCGCCGAGGACGAGCCGTTCGACCTCGTCGGCCGCCCGGCCGATGAGCTCGGCGACCTCGGCCGGGCTCTCGGCAAAACGGCCCAGGACGTGGGCGGAGACGATCTCCGGGTCGGTCGAGTCGGGGCGCCCGACGCCGACCCGGACGCGCAGGAAGTCCGCGCTGCCCAGCTCACGCTTGAGCGACTTCAGGCCGTTGTGGCCCGCCAGGCCACCGCCCAGGCGTGTCCGGATCTCCCCGAACGGGAGGTCGATCTCGTCGTAGACGACCAGCAGCCGGTCAAGCCCCACCTTCAGCGAGCCACGGGCCGGCCCGACCGAGCGGCCGGAGTCGTTCATGTAGGTCTGCGGGCAGAGGATGGCCACCCGGGGCGCTCGCTCGCTCGCGGGGCCCGACGCCGGCAGGCGTCCTTCGACGAGCTGCCCGCGAAACCGTTGACGGGGCTTGCCAAGACCCCAGCGCGAGCTCAGCTCGGCCGCGACCAGGAAGCCGACGTTGTGGCGTGTCCCCGCATGCTCACGGCCGGGATTGCCCAGCCCCACGATCAGCCAGTCGACCGTCCCGCCACCGCCGCCGAAGGGGCGTCGCAGGGGTCGCTACTCCCCGTCTGAGGAGTCCTCAGAGCCCGCGTCCGCGCCGGCGTCGCTCTCGCCGACGACCTCTGTCTCGGATTCGATTTCCTCGTCGATCTCGGACTGCAGGCGGGGCGGCGTGAGCGTCGCGACGACCGTCTCCTCGAGGTCGTCCAGGAGCGTCACGCCGTCGGGCACCGTCAGCGCCGCCAGCACGATCGTCTCGCTGATCTGCATCTCCGAGACGTCGTGGGTGATCGACTCGGGGATCGAGGTCGGCAGGGCCTCGACGTTCAGCTCGCGGGTGATCTGCTCGAGAATGCCGCCTTCCTTGACGCCCGGTGCGTCATCGACGCCGAGCAGCTCGAGCGGCACGACGGCACTGATCGCCTCGTCCAGGCGGACACGCAGCAGGTCGATGTGGACCGTCTCGCCGCGCACGGGGTGGCGCTGGGCCTCCTTGACGACGACCGGGGTGGCCTTGCCGCCGTCGATGCTCAGGTCGAGCACGGCACCCGTGCCCGCCAGCGCGTGGCGCAGCTCGCGGGCGTCCGCGTCGAAACCGACCGCCTCCTCGCCGCCTCCGTAGAGAACACCGAGCACCCGGCCCTGGCGGCGCAGGCGCCTGGCCGCGCGCGAACCGGCCGCGCTGCGGCTGTTGACACTGAGCTTTGTGGTCGTTGAGGCCATGAGCGAAAGCAGACTCTAGCAATCGCCTTCGTTTTCGATCGGCGCGCTGAGGGCGATCAGCTTGACGGTCATGCCGCTCAGGAAGTTCCCGCTGCGCTTGACGTCGATGCACTGTACGACCGGCAGCGTCCCGATCACCGTCCAGGCGAAGCGGGTCTTGCCGGTGGCGCCAAACAGCGAGTAGGCGGTCGGCGAGGTCAGCTGGAGGATCTTCACCGCGCCCGGGCGGCGCGTCCGGGGGTTCGCCGCGTTGGCCTTGACCGAGGCGACGCAGGCAGGGCTCGCCCGGCAGCCCGAGATCTGGTTGAGCATCGACTGCACCTCGCCCCTCGCCTCGGCCTGGATCAGCGCCAGGTCGGCGTCCCGTTCGACGTTCTCGGTCTGCAGGAACTGCGCCAGCAGGCCGCTGATCACCAGGAAGATCAGCACTCCCAGGGCGAGCAGGGCGACCCGTTTGCGGGTCCAGCGAATCTGCAGGCCGCGGCGCGGGGAGCCGTCGGGGTAGTACGCGGACATCGACGGGGAGGATGGCGCATCGAAACCGGGCACGCCCGATCACGGGACGCAGGAGCGCGGGCTCGGGGCGCGAGCTAGAAGAGCTGGTTCTCCCCGCCGAAGACCTCGCTGACGGAGTCATCGACGAAGATCCGCCGGATCGAGTCGGTCAACAGCTCGGCGCAGGGCAGGACGCGGATGTTCTTGGGCCGGCCGGGCCGGGGGTCCAGGGGGATCGTGTCGGTGACGACGATCTCCTCGAAGCCCGCCGCCTCGAGGTTCTCGTAGGCGTCGCCCGAGAAGATCGCGTGGGTGGCGGCCGCGTAGACCTTCTCGGCGCCCGCTTCCTTGACCGTCCTGGCGGCCGCCTGCAGGGTCCCGGCCGTGTCGATGATGTCGTCCACGATCACCGCCGTCTTGCCGCGGACGTCACCGATCACGTAACCGATCTCGGCGACCTGCTGGTCGGGGCGCTCCTTGTCGAGGATCGCCAGCTCGGCGCCGATCTTGGAGGCGAATTTCTTGTTCAGCTTGACCCGGCCGGCGTCCGGCGCGACGACGACCAGGTCGTCCAGGCCGAGGTCGCTGAAGTACTGGGTCAGCATGAAGAGGGCCGTCATGTGATCCACGGGCTTCTGGAAGAACCCCTGGATCTGTCCTGCGTGGAGGTCCATCGTCAGGACCCGGTCCGCGCCCGCCGCCTCGAGCATCCGGGCGACCATCCGCGCCGAGATCGGCTCGCGGGGCGAGGACTTCTTGTCCTGGCGCGAGTAGCCGAACCAGGGCGTGACGGCGATCACCCGGTGGGCCGAGGCGCCGACGGCGGCATCGATCATGAACAGCAACTCCATCAGCGAGTCGTTGGCCGTCACGCCCGTGCGCACGTTGCCGCAGGTCGGCTGGACGATGAACACGTCGGCGCCGCGGATCGATTCCTCGTAGCGGCAGTAGACCTCGCCGTTGGAGAAGGTCTTCAGGATCACCCCGCCCAGCTCGACTTCCAGCTTGTCGGCGATGTCGATCGCCAGCTGCGGGTTCGCCCGCCCGCTGACGAGCATCAGGCGCTTGTTGTATTCGATCGGCAGGCTCGCTCGCGAGGACTGCGTGCGCTCCTCTGTCGCGCTCATCTCGGCGAAGTGTAAACGTCGGGGCGGGGTCGGCAGGCGCTGCGGCGCTAGGACCGCGAATCGCTGGGCGGGCGCTCGGCGTAGCCGTCGATGTTTCGCTGGCGCTCGCGGGCGATCCCCAGCGCCTTCGCGGGAACGTCTTCGGTGATCACCGACCCGGCCCCGGTTACTGCCTCATCGCCCAGCGTGACGGGCGCCACGAGGGTCGTGTCGACCCCTGTGCGGACCCTCGCGCCGACGGTCGTCCGGTGCTTGGAGCGGCCGTCGTAGTTGGCCGTGATCGTCGCCGCCCCGAGGTTGGTCCGCTCGCCGACGTCGGCATCGCCGATGTAGGAGAGGTGGGGCACCTTGGCGCCCGCTCCGATGTCCGAGTTCTTGACCTCGACGAACGTCCCGACCCGCGAGCCGGCGCGCAGGACCGTGCCCGGCCGCAGGTAGCCGAACGGCCCGACCCCGGCGCCGTCCTCCAGCTCGCAGTCGACGAGGTAGGAGTGGCGGATCAGACAGCCCGCACCGATCCTGGTCGTGCCGCGGATGCTCGTGAACGGCTCGATCACCGTGTCCTGGCCGATCGTCACGTCGACGTCGATCACGGTGCTCGCCGGATCGACGATCGTCACGCCGCCGAGCATGTGGCGCTCGTGGATCGCCTGTTGGGCCAGGGCCCTCACCCCGGCCAGGGCGACGCGGTCGTTGACTCCCAGGACCAGCCGCTCGTCGTCGAGCGTATGGGCGCGGATCTCCGCGCCGTCGCCACGCAGCAGGTCGAGCACCTGGGGCAGATAGAACTCGCCCTGCGCGTTGTCGGAGCTGAGCCGCGGGAGCGCCTGGCGCAGGGCGTGGGCAGCGAAGACGAAGATCCCGGTGTTGACCTCGCGGATCTCCCGCTCGGCCTGGGTCGAGTCGCCCTGCTGCTTGGTCTCGACGACCTTCAGCACGGACCCGGCCGGGTCCCGCACGACGCGCCCGTAGCCCGCGGGATCCTCGAGGATCGCGGTGGCCATCGTCGCAACGGCCCCCGACGCTGCGTGCGCGTCGATCAGCTCACCGATCGCCGCGGCGCTGACGAGCGGCACATCACCGCTCAGGATCAGCACCGGGGAGCTCTCGTCGAGGCTCTCGCCGAGCGCGTCGATCGCCGCCCGCACGGCCCCCCCGGTCCCGTCGGCCCGCTCCTGGACGGCCAGCTCGACCCCCGCGGGCAGGACCTCCGCGGTCGCACGCTCAGGGGCGTCCACGACGAGCACCTTGCCCGCGCCCGCCTCGAGTGCCGCCAGGACGGGCCACAGGATCATCGGCCGCCCGCAGATCTCGTGCAGCACCTTCGGCGTGCTCGAGCGCATGCGCGTTCCCCGCCCGGCGGCGAGGATCAGAACGGTCGGCGCGCTCACCCCGGGGATGCTAGACGCTGCCGGAGCGTTCGGGCCGGCGAGTGGACAGTTGGGGGGCAGGGACTCGAACCCCGATTCTCAGGACCAAAACCTGATGTCCTGCCATTGGACGACCCCCCAGCGGGGCAGAGCAAGAATAGTCGCCGGAGCCGCGGGCGGAGAGGGCCGGGCGGGGTCGTCCTGATTGCTCGCAGACGGTGAACCGACGCTTGCATCCTGCGCTGCTGCAACCATTCCTGCACTCTGCGGGTCCGAGGTGCCAGAACTCAAAGCCAGCTCTGCGCCGTGCTCGCCGCGGCCGTCCTTGCGTGCGCGTGCGCTCCCGCCGCGCTGGCCGTCGGCCCGTGCGCCGGGGCCGGCCTGCGGCCCGCCGGCGCGGATGCGGCGGCGGCCGCCCACTCGACGCTCTGCCTGGTCAACGAGATCCGCGCGGCTCACGGCCTGCGCCCGCTGCGCGCCAACGCCCAGCTCGCCGGGGTCGCCCGGAGCCAGGTCCGGACGATGGTCCAGTGGGACTACTTCGGCGACGTCCGCCCGACCGGGCAGACCCCGATGTCGCTGATCGCGACCAGCCCCTACCGGACCCCCGGCGCGGAACTGTCGGTCGGGCAGAACATCGCCTGGGGCTCGGGCGTCCTGAGCTCGCCGCTGCACATCGTGGGCGAATGGATGGCCTCCCCGGCCCACCGGGCGATCATCCTGACGGCCGAATTCCGCGACGCCGGCGTCGCCGTCAAGGCGGCCCTGCCCGGCATCCTGCGGGCGGGCGCCCACGGCGCGACCTACGCCATGGAGTTCGCAGTCCGGCGTTAGGCCGCTAGGTCCGCCGGCCCGCGCGGCGCGGGACCCGGCCCGCTTCGGCGCCGGCCTCCGAGGCCGGGCCGCCAGGCGAGGCGATGCCGAGGACCCGCATCGACTTCAGGCCGAGACTGAGCTTCTCGCGCCCGTCGCTGGAGCTGACATCCAGACCCGAGAGCTCGCGGACGCGCTCGAGGCGGTAGTAGATGGTGTGGCGGTGCGTGAACAGGCGCTGCGCCGTGCCGGCGACGTTGCCGTCGGCCTCCAGGAACGTCTCGAGCGTCCTGACCAGATCGGTCTCGTACTGCTCGTCATAGGCCACCAGCGGCTCGACGGTCTCCGAATAGAAGCGCTGCAGCTCGCCGGGGTTCTCGCTCATCGCCGAGAGCAGCAGCCGGTAGGCACCGGTCTCCTCGAAGGCCAGGCCCGTCGCGCCGTCGGGGGAGCCCTGGGCGACGTTGGCCGCGAGCAGCGCTTCGGCGGCCGCCCGCGGAAGCTCGCTGGGATCCTCGGTGACCCGGCTTCTGCCCAGCGCGAAGGTGTAGCCCGACAGTCCCGCTTCAAGCTCGCGCAGGACCGTCTCGGCGGCCCGTGCCGAGGCCGCCTCATCGCCACCCGGAACGAGCACCAGGACCTCCGCGGCGGGCATCCCGTCGCGTTCGGAGAGCGCCGCGATCGCACGACTCGAGACCGCACGGGCGCCGCGCTCGGCGACCGCCCGGACGCGCCCGCGCCAGCCGTCGTCGGTCGGAGCCTGGGGGTGGGCGCGGGCGACGATCATGCTGGCCCCGTCCTCGATCGCCAGGGACAGCTCGCGGGCCCGGCCGAGGAGCTGCTCGCGGTCGGTCAGCTCCCGCCGCAGGACGGCCCGCAGGAAGTCGGCCGCTGCCGATTCCGAGACCCGCTCGGGCGCCCTGACGCGCTCGACCTCGGAGGCGATCATCGTCAGCAGCAGCCGCTGCATCGAAGGGCTCGGCTCGGTCTTGGCACGCATGTGGAGCGTGCCCACGACGGTGTCGGCGACCCGTAGCGGCATGCTCGTGATCCCCTCGCCCTTGGACAGGAGCGCCCGCTCCTCGGCCGGCGAGCGCGCCGCCACCGCGAGCGTCGCACCCCAGGCGTCGGTCACGGCGAGGCTTGCATCGAGCGCCCTGGCGGCGGCGCGGACGACCTCCGGCAGGCCCGCACCGGACTCGACGGCCTCCGTGATCGCGTCCAGCGCCGCGAGGTCTGACATGAGCCTCAGCCCCAGAAGTAGACGGCGGCCAAGGCGCCGGCCACTCCTGCGCCGACGAGCAGGGCGAGCACATAGACCGACAGGACGGCCGCGGCCACCCGCTCCCAGAGCCTCGAGTAGGCGGTCCAGGCCGGGCGCAGGATCAGGCCGGTGTAGAGACCCAGCCCGATGACCGCCGCGCCGCCCGCGACGAGCTCGTTGATTGCCGTTCTGCTCATGATCTAGCGGCAGATTGTTGCGCACGCAGCCGTCGCCCGCCAAAGGCGCCGCGCCGGTCCTCCGCCCGGCGAGGCCGCCGGCCGGCGCTCAGAGCTCGAGCACCTCGCCGAAGGCGGCCTCGACGGGCACCGCACAGATCGGCCGCGGCTCGCGCTCGCCGAGCGCCGCCGCCGCCAGCCGGGCAAGCTCAAGGCCCTCTCCCGGACGGCCGGCGGGGCGCGAGAAGAGGCCGATGACCGTCGGCCCCGAGCCGCTCACCAGGACCGGGTCACCTCCCACCGCACGGACCTGGCGCAGGGTGTCTGCGAGCTCTCCCCGCAGCGACACGGCGGCCCGCTGCAGGTCGTTGTGGAGCAGCTCGGCAGCGGCCGGCAGCGGCGCCCCGCGCCCGAGTGCCCCGGCGAGCTCCTGGGCGCGTTCGGCCAGCTCGCGGCGCGTGCGCAGCGCCCCCAGGCGGTCAGCCTCGGCGTAGACGGCTCCCGTCGAGAGCTCGAAGGCGCCCGGCAGGATCAGGATCCCGAACTGGACCCGCGGCGCGGCCAGCCGGCGCAGCTGCTCGCCGGCGCCCTCCGCCAGCCAGCGCCCCGGCTCGACCTGAGCCGGCACGTCTGCGCCCAGCTCGGCGGCGATCGCCTGCAGCAGCTCGCGCTCGCCAAGCCCCGATGCGGCCCGGGCAAGGCGCAGCACGGCGGCCGCATCGGCCGAGCCGCCGCCCAGACCCGCCGCGACGGGGATCCGCTTGATCACCCGCAGCTGCTGCGGCGGCGCATCCCAGCCGGTGTGGCGGCGGAACTCGCGCAGCGCCCGCGCCGCCAGGTTCTCCTCCGGCGGGCCGGCGATCTGATCGCAGTCGAGCTGGTCTGCGACAGCCCCGGCGGGGGCCGGCTGGAGGGTCACCTCGTCGGCGAGGGAGATCGACTGCATGACGGTGGCCAGCTCGTGCCTGGCGTCGGCCTCGCGGACGGGGCCGACGAACAGACCGAGGTTGATCTTTGCCGGGGCCAGCGCCCGCAGCACCCTGGGTGCCCCGCTCATATCCCGAGGAGCTCGGCCAGCGCGCTGAAGTCCTGCGGTGAAAGGCGCTCCGCGCGAGCGTCCGGCGGGTGGCCGAGGCGCTCGAGCGCGCCACGCAGCTCCTCGCGTGAGCGACCCGGCGCCCCGCCCGCGATCGCGACCGAGCCTGCGAGGGTCTTGCGCCGGTGGGCGAACGCCCCCGCCACGAGCCGCCGCAGCTCGGCTCCCACGGGTATCGCCCCGCCGTCGCCCTGCGCACGGCGGCGCATGCCGAGCAGGACGGAGTCCACGTTGGGCACGGGGAAGAAGACGTTCCGCGGGATCGCCCGCAGGACCTCCACGTCGCACTCCAGCTGGGCCAGCACCGAAGGCGTCCCGTAGGAGCGCCCGCCGGGCGCCGCGGCCAGGCGCTCGCCCACCTCCCGCTGGACCATCGCCACCCACAGCCCCACCGAGGGCAGCTCCTCGACCGTGCGCAGCAGCGCCCCCGCGGCGATCCCGTAGGGGAGGTTCGCGACGACCTTGACCGGCGGGGGAGCGAGCTCCGCCAGCTCGATGTCCATCGCATCCCGCCAGTGGACGGTCACGTTCTCGTGCGGTCCCGTCGCGTCCAGCAGCGCCTCACGCAGGCGCTCGTCGATCTCCACGACATGGACGTGGGCGACCCTCGCCGCGAGATGCTCGGAGAGGACGCCCAGCCCGCCGCCGATCTCGAGCACGACATCCTCCGGTCCCAGCTCGGCGGCCCGCTCGATGACGCCCAGGATGTTCGAGTCGATCAGGAAGTTCTGGCCAAGGTCGCGGTCCGGGCGGATCTCGAACCGCCGCATCCGGCGCAGGCTCGGCTGGGCGGGAAGCTCGGCCACGGCGCTCAAGCGCCCGCTCCCGGTTGGGGCCAGCCGAAGAGCGCTGCGGCGTTGCGCTCGACTGCCGCCCCGAGCGAGTCGGGCGAGACGCCGCGCAGCTCGGCGAGGAAGGCCAGCGTGTGGGCCACGAAGGCGGGCTGGTTGCGCTCCTTGCGCAGCACCTGGGGGGTCAGGTAGGGAGCGTCCGTCTCGAGCAGAAGGCGCTCCTCGGGGACCCGCCGGGCAGCCTCGGCCAGCTCGCGCGCACCGGGGTAGGTGACGTTGCCTGCAAATGAGATCGCATAGCCCCGCTCCAGGCACTCCTCCAGGCGGCCGGGCATCGAGAAGCAGTGCATGATCACGCGGACCCCGTCGGCTTCGGCTGCGAGCTGGGCGAGCGTCTGCTCGTCGGCCGCACGGGAGTGGATCACCAGCGGCTTGCCGGTGCTCCTGGCCAGTCCGATCTGCGCTGCGAAGGCACGCGCCTGGTCGGCCGGGGGCGCGCCCTCCCGGTAGAAGTCAAGGCCCGTCTCGCCGATCGCCACACAGCGCTCGTGGGCCGCCAGCGCCTCGAGCTCGGCCAGGTCGGCATCGTCGAAACCCGTCGAGGCGTTGGGGTGGCGCCCGATCGCCGCGTAGACCTGGGGGAAGAGCTCCGCGGCGGCGAGGGCGCTGCGGCAGGACGCCCCGTCGATGCCCACCGTGACCATCCGCACGACCCCCGCCTGCAGGGCCGCCGCGACGAGCTCCGTGTCCGGCTGCTCGCAGAGCTCGAGATGGGTGTGCGAGTCGATCAACCGCTCAGGCCTCCGCGGCGGGCAGGTCCTTGGGGAACAGCGACTCCAGGGCACGGACGGCCGTGATCCTCCCGGCGCCGAACTCGGCCGCCGCGAAGGAGACCTCGGGCGCGCCCAGGGCGCCCAGCAGCCGTTCGCAGCTGACCGGCATGTAGGGCCACAAGAGGACCGTCGCGGCACGCAGGCCCTCGGCCAGCGAGCGCAGCACCATGTCGAGCTCCTCGGCGCGCGCGTCGTCCTTGGCCAGCTGCCAGGGCGCCTGCTCCTCGACGTAGCGGTTCATCCGCTTGACGCGCTGCCAGATCTCATCCAGGGCGAGCGTCAGCTCGGCCTTGTCGATGCGCTCGCAGACCAGCTGGGAGAGCCCGGCGAAGTCGCGCCCCAGCTGCGGGTCGAGCTCCCCTGCCGAGACCGCCCCGTCGCGGTAGCGAGCCAGCATCCCGATCGTCCGGCTCGCGAGGTTGCCGAGCTCGTTGGCCAGCTCGCTCTCGTAACGCAGCTCGAATGAGGCCGTCGAGACCGATCCGTCCGCCCCGAAGGGCACCTCGCGGAGCAGGTAGAAGCGCAGGGCGTCCGCGCCGAAGCGATCGATCACCGCGAACGGGTCCAGCACGTTGCCAAGCGACTTGCTCATCTTCTCGCCGTCCATCAGCAGGAAGCCGTGGACGAAGACGTGCTCGGGCAGCTCGATCCCGGCGGCCATCAACAGCGCGGGCCAGTAGACGGCGTGGAAGCGCAGGATGTCCTTGCCGATCAGGTGATAGCTGGCAGGCCACAGCTCGCCAGTCAGATCCACGCCGGGACGGGCGTAGGAGAGCGCCGAGTAGTAGTTCAGCAGGGCGTCGAACCAGACGTAGAAGACGTGCTCCTCGTCCCACGGGACCTGGACCCCCCAGCGGAGCTTGTGCCTGGTCAGCGGCACGTCGCGCAGGCCCGAGCGGATGAACGACAGGGCCTCGTTGTAACGGGAGCGGGGCGCCACGAAGGCGGGGCGCTCGGCGTAGAGACGCTCGAGCGGCTCCTGGAAGGCCGACAGCCGGAAGAAGTAGTTCTCCTCCTGCTCGCGGGTCAGCTCGATGTGGTGGATCGGGCAGCGGTTGCCCTCGTCGACTTCGTTGTCGGCCTTGAAGTCCGCGCAGCGCGGGCAGTACCAGCCCTCGTAGGTCCCCTCGTAGACGTAGCCGTTCTCGCGGACCGCCGAGAGGACCTGCTGGACCACCGCTTCATGCTCGAGGGTCGGTCGTGCGGATGAAGAAGTCGTTGCTGGCGCCCA
The DNA here is from genome assembly GCA_963787765.1 of uncultured Solirubrobacteraceae bacterium. Lineage (GTDB taxonomy): Bacteria > Actinomycetota > Thermoleophilia > Solirubrobacterales > Solirubrobacteraceae > Palsa-744. Next base: position 28,141 of record CAWBEF010000004.1, read on the forward strand.
GCCGGGGCGCCAGGGACCGGAAGCGCTCGGCATTGCGGTCGGCCAGCTCCTGCGGCTCGATGCCCAGCGCATGGGCGGCGTCGGCGACCGGCTCGCCGTGCTCGTCGGTGCCCGTCAGGAAGAAGACCTCCTCGGCCCGCTGGCGGTGGTGGCGTGCCATCACATCGGCCGCGATCGTCGTGTAGGCGTGCCCCAGGTGGGGCGCCGCGTTGACGTAGTAGATCGGCGTCGTTACGTAGAAGGGCATCACAGCCCAGGCTACTTGCCCGTGCCCACGAGCCCCCGGTAGAGCTCGTTGGCCCCCAGTCCGGTCAGGCGGGCGACCGCGCCGGCGGCCGGCCTCGCTCTGGCCCCCGCCTCGACGAGCTCGCGCAGCACCTGCTCGGCCTGCTCGAGCGAGGCGCTCCCGGCCTGTGCGGCGCCGCAGACGATCACGATCTCACCCCGCGCCTCGGCTGCGCCATAGCGCTCCGCCAGCTCGGATGCGCTCCCGCGGCTGACTTCCTCGTGCAGCTTGGTCAGCTCCCGGCAGACGGCCACGGGCCGCTCGGGGTCGAGCGCCGCCAGCTCGGCCAGCGTCCCGGCCAGCCGCCGCGGGGACTCGAACGCCACCAGCGTCTCGGGTGTCTCGGCGAACAGGGCGCGCCGCTGCGCCCGGCCCCGGGGCAGAAAGCCGACGAACCGCCAGGAGCCACAGGGCAGCCCGGAGGCGACGAGCGCCGTCACGACGGCGCTGGGCCCCGGCAGGACCTCGACTGGCATTCCCGCCTCCAGGCAGCCCCGGACGAGCTCGAAGCCGGGGTCGGAGACCAGCGGGGTGCCCGCGTCGGAGACCAGGGCCACCACGGCGCCCGCGGCGATCCGCCCGAGGAGCTCGCGCGCCCGGGCGGCTTCGTTGTGCTCGTGCAGGCTGACCGTCGGCGTGGCGATGCCGTGGTGCTCGAGCAGGACACGGGTGCGGCGGGTGTCCTCGCAGGCGATCACCTCGGCCGTCCCGAGCTCGCGCAGCACCCGCAGCGTGACGTCCTCGAGGTTTCCGATCGGGGTCGGGCAGACGACCAGGCGTCCTAGCGGCGCCTCGGTGGGGATCATCAGGCAAATATAGGGTCCTCCTGATGACCAAAGACCGCGACGAGCAGCCCCGGTACAAGCGTTACCGGGCCCGGCCGAGATTGCCAGGCCGCGAGCGAGACCAGCTCGAACGGGCAACGAGCGCGCGATCGCAGGCGGGCCCTGCGGGCGCGGCCTCCCCGGGTGGGCCCCCGCCCGCGCGGCGTCCTGCCCGCCCACCGGCCCCCGCCCCGGGCACGAGCGGGCGCGCCGGCTGGAAGCGCTGGACGACACCGAAACGCCTCGGCCTGGGGCTGCTCGGACTGGTCTTCGGCTGGCTTCTCCTCTCGCTCGTCCTGTTCCTGATCAGCTCGCACTTCCAGCGAACGCCACTGCCGGGCAACGTCGCCGCGACCCTCGACCCGGCCGGCAACCCGTTGACCTCGGCCAACAACATCCTCGTGCTCGGCTCCGATCGACGCCAGAAGGACAGCCTCGAACCGGGTGCGGAAAAGACCGGCTTCGGCCGCTCGGACACGATCATGCTGATCCGCACCGGCGGCGGGCACTCGGCCCGCCTCTCGATCCCCCGCGACACCGTCGTCGAAATACCCGGCTACGGGCTGCAGAAGATCAATGCAGCCCATTCGATCGGCGGGCCGGCCGAGTCGGTCAGGGTGATCAAGAGCTGGCTGGGGATCCCGATCAACCACGTCGTCGAAGTCAACTTCGAAAACTTCCCCGCACTGATCGATGCGATGGGTGGGGTCGACTACACCGGCGGCTGCATCATCTCCCGGCTCGACGGCGGCTTCAGCCGCGGCGGCTACACGCTGCGATTGCCGGCGGGCACTCACCACATCGACGGCCGCCAGGCGCTCGCGATCGCCCGCACCCGCGAGAACCTCTGCGCGCCCAACGAGACCGACCTGCAGCGCGAGGAACACCAGCAGGCGCTGTTCAATGCGATGAAGCAGCGGCTGCTCTCCCCCACGAGCTTCCTGCGTCTGCCCTGGATCGCCTGGAACACCCCACCGGCGATCATCTCCGACATGAGCGGACCGACCCTGCTCGAGCTGTTCGGCGGGCTGGCCGTCTCCGGTACACCGCCGACCCGCGTCCTGCGACCGACCGGGGCGACGACGCTGCCCGACGGCGAGGAAGGACTGACGATCTCCGACGCGGCCAAGCAGGCGGATGTCGCCACGTTCATGAGCGGCTGAGCGCGGCGCCCCGCGCCGGGGCGCTCAGCCCTTCTTCGCGGCCGGCTTTGAGTCCTTGGCCTTGGCGGGCGCCTTGTCGGCCTTCTCGCTCTTCGTCTCCGACGAGGCGGTCGAGGAGGACGAGGAAGAGGAGTCCGATGACTTCTCGGAGGAGGGCTTGTCCGCCGCCGCCGCTGTCTCGCGCTGGCGGTTGCGGGTCCCGTAGTCGGTGTTGTAGAACCCTTTGCCCTTGAAGTGAACCGCAGGGGGATGCAGGACGCGCTCGACCGGCACGCCCGTCTCGGGGTCGACCGTCAGGGCGTCTTCGGCGAACGTCTGCTGAATTTCGAACGTCGTCCCGTCCGGGCGCCTGTACTCGTAGATCGGCATCGGCCGGCGATTATAGGAACGTCAGTCGCTCAGCAGGGCCCGCACACAGGTGATTCCCGCACGGATCGTGGTCGTGAAGTCGCGGTCGGGCTCGGTCAGCATGCGCAGCGCAAAACCGTCGCCCAGCGAGAACAGGATCTCAGCGACGGCCTCGGGCTCGGCGTGCAGGCGCAGGATGCCCTCCTGCTCGGCCGCCGCGAGCATCGCCGTCACCTGCTCGCGGGTCTGGCGCGTCAGGGCCGCGTACTCCGCGGCGATGTCCGCGTTGCGCCGCGACAGGGTGAACAGCTCGAATACGAGCGTCACGAAGTCGGGGTCCTCGCGCAGTGTCTCCTGCAGGTTCTGGGCCATCAGATCGATGAAGTCGTCGGCCGTCTTGGCTGTCGAGAGCTGCTGCTCGAGACGCTCGATGCGCAGTTCCCCGTCGCGCCTGACCGCCTCGACGAGGAGCTGCTCCTTGGTGCCGAAGTAGTAGTGGAGCAGCCCCCGGGAGACGCCGGCCTCGCGCGAGACATGGTCGAACGTCGAGCCCGTCGTGCCACGCCGCGCAACACTGCGGCGCATCGCGTCGATGATCCGCTGGGCCTTCTCACCCGACAGCGGCCGCGTCGGTGCGCCCGGGCCGGCGACGGGGGCCTCGCCCTCGGCGGGGTCGACGACTGTCATGTCGGCAGCACTCATCGATCCCCGCCGCCGGCCGTTCTCAGGCGCTCGCCGCGGCCGGTTCGGCCGCCGCGCTCGGTGCGGTCGTCGAGGTGTAGTCGAATTTCTCCTCGGCACCGAAGAGGAGGTCCAGCACCTTTGTTCGCAGACCCTTGTTGAGGGCGATCGCCAGCGTCCCACCGACAATCGCCAGCAACAGCGAACGGCGAACCCCGCCGCGGCGGCGAGCTGTCTTCGCCTGCGCCGGAGGCTCGCGCAGCGAGCCCGTCGCCTCCCTCAGGGAGCTGATCACGTTGCCGAGTTCCTCCTGGAGCTTCTTGTCCTCGAACAGCGCCTCGGTCGCCGGCTTGCCGTTGCCGATCCGCCCGTAGGCGCTGCGTGCCGCGCCGTAGGCCGACAGCAGGTTGGAGCGCAGCTCCTGGTCTTCGACCAGGCGTTGCACGTACCGGTTGCCCGTCGCTTCCCTGGCCGCCTCGGACGCCTTGCCAAGTTTGTCTTTCGCTGCCATCTTTGCCACCGCCTCTGCTGAGAGCTTGCAGGTCTGTGGTCCAATATACCCCCGGGCCGACACCTGTAGTCCCGGGGCAGGCGCCGCCCGCGGGCCGGCCTCAGCTGTGGAGAGCGGCCTGCTCCTGCGCCGAGGGGAACGCCCAGGCCGCCCGCGTGCGGCGCTCCTGGCGGAAGACGAAGCGCAGCTGCTGCGGCGGCTTGAGCTGCGCCTCGTTGGGCCTGAAGGTCGCGCACGGCTCCTCGAGCTCGAGCGCGCAGAGCAGGTTGACACGGAAGAAGCACTGCTCGCAGCTGACCTTGGCGGCCGGCCGTTTGCGGTTCTGTGCTCGCCTGCTCTGAGTTGCCTGCATGTGGCCTGCCTGAGATCGGTCTTGACTGGACGCGCCCCTTGCGGAGCACGGGCGAGCGATCAAAGCACGGCGCGGGAAGGCGCTCAAGCCCGGCGGCGGGCACACCCCGCAAATCGCAGAAGAAACCACCGGTACCCGGAATTACCCGGGAACCAGTCACGATGCTGTGACAAGCGCCGGGGATCCGCCGCACTTTCCGGAGGTTTCCGGGAACTGCGCCGGCTCGCGTCATCATTCGCCTGATGGAGGTCCTGCTCACCGGCGCCAGCGGCTTCGTCGGCTCGCTCCTGCTCCCCCGCCTGCTGGAGGAGGGCCACTCCGTCGCGGCGCTCACCCGCGACCCCGGCCGCCTGCGAGCCGCCCTCGCCTCGACCGAGGGGCCCGTGCCGCGGATCATCGGCGGCGATGCCGTCAGCGGCGCCGGCCTCGAGGAGGCTCTCGAGGGAATCGAGCTGGCCTACTACCTGATCCACTCGATGGAGACGCAGGCCGACCCGACGAGCTTCGTCGAGCGCGAGCATGCCGCCGCGAGCAACTTCGCTGCCGCGGCGAGCGCCGCAGGCGTGCGGCGGATCGTCTACCTCGGCGGCCTCGTTCCACACCCCGCGGCCGGTCGCTCGGCCGCCGGCGCAGCACGACCCTCGCGCCACCTCGCCAGCCGCCACGCCGTCGAGCGGCTGCTGATGGCGGCCGTTCCAGATTCACTCTCACTGCGCGCCTCGATCGTCATCGGGGCCCGATCGCGCTCCTTCCGCCTGCTGGTCCGGCTCGTCGAGCGGATGCGCGTGATCGCTCTGCCCGGCTGGCAGCGGTTCCGCACCCAGCCCGTCGACGAGCGCGATGTCACCGCGATGCTCCTGGCGTGCGCGAGCAGCGAGCTCTCCGGCGAGGTGCTCGAGATCGGCGGCCCGGACATTCTCACCTATGGCGAGATCCTCGAACGGATCGCCGAGCTGATGCTCCTCGGCCGCCCGACGGTGCGAATCGGGGTTAACCTGACCGGCCTGGCCGGCCGCGTGGCGGCCGCGATCGCAACGGAGGATCCCGAGCTGGTCGTCCCGCTGATGGAGGGACTGCAGGGCGATCTGCTGCCGCGCCCCGACCGCGCCGCCGAGCGCCTGGGCGTAACGCTCCATGACTTCGACTCGGCTGTCGAACATGCACTCGCCCAGTGGGAGCGAGCCGAGCCGCTGGCGGCCCGCTGATGAGCCTTGTTACGACCTCGATCCAGATCGACGCACCGCCCGCCGAGGTCTGGCGGACCGTCATGGACCCCACCTGTCTGGAAAGGTGGGTGACGATTCACCGCCGTCTGCTTCACGCCGAGGAAGGCCCGCCCCGCGTGGGCTACCGGATGGACCAGCAGATACACATGCGCGGAGTCAGCCTCGAGGTCCACTGGGAGCTCGCCGAGTGTGTCCCAGACGAGCACGCCGTCTGGGAGGGCCGGGGACCGGCCCGCTCACATGCTCACACCGAGTACCTGCTGCGCCCCGAGGGAAATGGGACGCGTTTTGACTATCGCAATGAATTTCGCCCACCACTGGGCCCGGTCGGGGCAATCGCCAGCCGAGCGCTCGTCGGCGGCATTCCCGAGCGTGAGGCCAACCGCTCACTTGAACGACTGCGGACGCTGATCGAGACCCGGGAGGAGAACCGCAACTAGTGTAGGGTCGGATAGGTAAGCGATGTGACCCCCGTCACATCGACACGAGTGAACAGGACGGACCGTGACAGACTTTCTTGATGAGAAGCGCAAAGAGATCACCGACCGGCTGAAAGAGCTCAAGCCGCTCGTCGACGAGTACCACCGCCTCGAGGCCGCCGCCTCCGCGCTCGCCGGTGTCGGCGGTTCCGCGATCCGGGCCGCGGCCGACGTGGCCACAGGGAAACGTGGCCCGGGACGGCCGCGCGGCACGGCCGCCAAAAAACCGGCAGCGGCGAAAGCCGCCCGCAAACCTGCCAAAGCACCGGCAAAAGCCGGCGCAAAACGCCGTGCAGGCCGGCGTAAAGGAAGCGGCACCCGGGCCGCCGAGGCGCTGTCCTTCGTCCAGGGCCAGCCCGGCATCACGATCCCCGAGCTCGCCGCCAAGATGGGCATCAAGCAGAACTACCTCTACCGGGTCCTGCCCGGGCTCGAGGCTGAAAAGAAGGTAGAGAAGAAAGGTCGCGGCTGGCACCCCAAGTCCTAGTCTCGGCTTCCCTCGACAGAGCGGAATTCCGACAGACCCGCATCACGGAATCGTGACTGACGGTTAAAGGCAGAGGGCGCGGTTTTCACCGCGCCCTCTCTGCTTTCCCGGCCGGTCTCGGGCTCGAAGCCCGGGTATCGGCCTAGATCAGACCCTGCTCGGCGACCGTGTCGCGCTCGCCGACGAGCTCTGCGACCGAGGCGTCGATCTTGGAGCGGGAGAAGTCGCTGATCTCGAGGCCCTCGACGATCTTGTACTCGCCGTCCGCGCAGGTGCAGGGGAAGCCGCTGATCAGGCCCTCGGGCACACCGTAGGAGCCGTCGGAGACGACGCCCATCGAGACCCAGCCGCCACCGGTGCCGTTGACCCAGTCATAGACGTGGTCGATGGCCGCGTTTGCGGCCGAGGCCGCGGAGGAGGCCCCGCGGGCCTCGATCACAGCCGCACCACGTTTACCGACATTGGGCAGGAACTCCTGTTCGATCCAGGCCTGGTCGTCGACCGCGCCTGCGGCCTGACGGCCGCCGACCTTGGCGTGGAACAGGTCGGGATACATCGTCGGCGAGTGGTTGCCCCAGACGCCCATTTCGCTGACCTCGGTGACGGGGATGGCGAGCTTGTTGGCAAGCTGGGCCACGGCCCGGTTGTGGTCGAGGCGCATCATCGAGGTGAAGCGCTCACGCGGGATGTCGGGCGCGTTGTTCATCGCAATCAGGCAGTTGGTGTTGGCCGGGTTGCCGACGACGAGAACCTTCACGTCGCTCGCGGCCCGCTCGTTGAGGGCCTTGCCCTGGACTGTGAAGATGGCGCCGTTGGCCGAGAGCAGCTCGGCGCGCTCCATGCCCTTGGTCCGCGGTCGCGAGCCGACGAGCAGTGCGATGTTGACGCCGTCGAATGCCTCCTCGGGGGTGTCGTGCAGGTCGAGGCCGGCCAGCAGCGGGAAGGCGCAGTCGATGAGCTCCATCGCCACCCCGTCGAGGGCGCCCATCGCCTGGGGTATCTCGAGCAGCCGCAGGTCGACGGGCTGGTCGGGGCCGAGCAGGGCTCCGCTTGCGATGCGGAAAACGAGGCTGTAGCCGATCTGGCCGGCGGCGCCGGTGACAGTTACGCGTACGGGATTGCTCACGTGTTTTTCATCTCCTGAGGTCTGCTGTTGGTTTCGGATTCTGCTCCGGCCGCGCTCAGGCGACCGCGCTGTGCAGGTTCTCGTCGATCGACGCGAGGAACTCCTCGGTTGTCTGCCATGGCTGCTCAGGGCCGACGAGCAGCGCGAGATCCTTGGTCATGGCACCGGATTCGACGGTCTCCACGCAGACCCGCTCGAGCGTCTCGGCGAAGGCCGTCACCTCCGGGGTTCCGTCCATCCTGCCCCGCGCCGCCAGTCCGCGTGTCCACGCGAAGATCGAGGCGATCGGGTTGGTCGAGGTCGGCTTGCCCTGCTGGTGGGCGCGGTAGTGGCGGGTGACGGTTCCGTGGGCGGCCTCGGCCTCGACGGTCTTGCCGTCGGCCGTCATCAGGACGCTCGTCATCAGCCCCAGCGAGCCGTAGCCCTGCGCGACGGTGTCGGACTGGACGTCGCCGTCGTAGTTCTTGCAGGCCCAGACGTAGCCGCCCTCCCACTTCAGGGCGGCCGCCACCATGTCATCGATCAGCCGGTGTTCATAGGTGATCCCGGCGGCCTCGAAGTCGTCCTTGAATTCGGCCTCGTAGACCTCTTCGAAGATGTCTTTGAAGCGGCCGTCATAGGCTTTGAGGATCGTGTTCTTGGTCGACAGGTAAACGGGGTAATTGCGCTCCAGCCCGTAGCGGAGCGAGGCTTGCGCAAATTCCCGGATCGAGGCGTCGAGGTTGTACATCGCCATTGCCACGCCGCCGCCGGGGAAGTCATAGACGTCGAGCTCGATCGGCGCATCGCCGCTGGAGGGGGTGTAGGTGAGGGTCAGCTTGCCCGGCCCCGGGACGACCAGGTCGGTGGCCCGGTACTGGTCGCCGAAGGCGTGGCGGCCGATCACGATCGGCTTGGTCCAGCCCGGCACGAGGCGGGGGATGTTGGAGATCACTATCGGCTCGCGGAAGATGACGCCGCCGAGGATGTTGCGCACCGTCCCGTTGGGGGAGCGGTACATCCTTTTCAGACCGAACTCCTCGACCCTGGCCTCGTCGGGGGTGATCGTCGCGCACTTGACCCCGACGCCGTACTGCTTGATCGCCTCGGCCGCCTGGACCGTCACCTCGTCGTCGGTCGCATCGCGATGCTCGATCCCGAGGTCGTAGTACCTCAGGTCGATATCCAGATAGGGAAGGATCAGCTTCTGCTTGATGAAAGACCAGATGATCCGTGTCATCTCGTCGCCGTCGAGCTCGACGACCGGGTTCTTCACCTTGATCTGCGCCATGTGGGGGTCCTTGATCGGGGAACGCCGATGCTATCGATCGAGCGCCGATCTGCTTGACTTCAGTCATGGCTACCGCCGCGCAGGGGTCGCGCGAGAGCACCGCACCGTGGCAGACGCACACGGTCTTCAACCAGGTACCGCCGCTCGAGGGCCTGGACGTCTTCGCGACGAACCGGCCGCTGGTGGAGGCGACCTCGCGGGAGGGCGCGGCCTGGGTGAGCGAGCGCGCGTCGGCCCTCGGGCGCATGATCGGCGGCGCCCCTCAGCAGGAATGGGGCCGGCTGGCCAACGAGAACAAGCCGATCCTGAGGACCTTCGACCGTTACGGGCACAGGATCGACGAGGTCGAGTTCCACCCGGCCTGGCACGAGCTGATGCGGATGGGCGTCGAACACGAGCTGCACTCGCTGCCCTGGACGAGCTCGGAGCCCGCCCCCCACACCGCCCGCGCGGCCCTCTACATGACGGCGATGCAGGCGGAGGCCGGCTTCGCCTGCCCGATCACGATGACCTTCGCGGTCGTCCCGGCCCTGCGCGCCCAGCCCGAGCTGGCGGCCGAGTGGGAGCCCCTGATCACCGCGACCAGCTACGAGCCGAAGCTCATCGCCGCCTCCGAGAAGGGCTCGGCGATCGCCGGCATGGCCATGACCGAGAAGCAGGGCGGCTCCGACGTGCGAGCCAACACGACATTCGCCCGCCCGCTGAACGGTGGCGGCGCGGGGGCCGAGTATGAGCTGGTGGGGCACAAGTGGTTCTGCTCGGCGCCGATGTCCGACCTGTTCCTTGTCCTCGCCCAGACCGAGGAGGGGCTGTCCTGTTTCCTGCTGCCCCGGATCCTCCCCGACGGCAGCCGCAACGCGTTCCACATCCAGCGCCTGAAGGACAAGCTCGGCAATCACTCCAACGCCTCCTCGGAGATCGAGCTGCACGGGGCCTGGGCGCGGATGGTCGGCGAGCCCGGCCGGGGCGTGCCGACGATCATCGAGATGGTCGGCCACACGCGCCTGGACTGCGTGATCGGCTCGGCCGCCGGAATGCGCTCGGGCCTGGTCAACGCCCTGCACCACACCGCCCACCGCAGCGCCTTCGGCAAGCACCTGATCGACCAGCCGCTGATGCGCAACGTGCTCGGGGACCTGTGCGTCGAGTCGGAGGCCACGACGGCGCTGGCGATGCGCCTGGCACGGGCCTACGACGAAGCCCACGCCGACGCCGAGGCCGGCGAGGACTCGAGCGACGCCCAGCTGTTCAAGCGCCTGGCCACAGCGGTCGGCAAGTACTGGTCCTGCAAGCGGGCCCCGAACCACGCCTTCGAGTGCCTGGAGTGCCACGGCGGGGCCGGCTATGTGGAGGAATCCGGCATGCCCCGGCTCTACCGCGAGGCGCCCCTGGCATCGATCTGGGAGGGCTCGGGCAACGTCATGAGCCTCGACGTTCTGCGCGCCCTGACCCGCTCGCCGCGCTCGCTCGAGGTCTTCCTGGCGGAGGTCGAGCTGGCCGCAGGCGCCGACCGGCGCCTGGACGCGAGGGTGGCGGAGCTCAAGGACCAGTTCTCCGATCCCGCGACGCTCGAGATCCGAGCCCGGCGGGTCGTCGAAGGGATGGCCCTCTGCCTGCAGGGCTCGTTGCTGGTCCGCCACGGCGACGCGGCCGTCGCAGACGCCTTCTGCGCCTCGCGCCTGGCCGGCGACGGCGGCCTGGAGTACGGGACGCTGCCCGCGGGTGTCGACTTCGAGGCGATCATCGCCCGCTCGCGGCCGGAGCTCTAGCAGCGGGCGAGGGCCCCGCCGTCCCGCGGCGGCCTACCATCCAGCGATGAGGCCGCGTCGGAACTTTCAGCTCGCGCGGGTCTTCGGGATCCGGATCGGAGTCAGCATCAGCTGGTTCTTCGTCCTGTTCCTGATGATTCTGTACCTGTCCGAATACTTCAGCGAAATCATCGCCGGGAGCAAGACGACGGCCTACGTGATCGCCGTGGCGGGCGCGCTCGGCTACTTCGTCTCGCTGATCCTCCACGAGCTGGGGCATGCGTTGATGGCGCGGCGCCTGGGCATAGCCATCGCCGGCATCGACCTGTGGTTCTTCGGCGGGCTCTCCCAGATGCGCCGCGAGCCCGCGACCCCGGGGGAGGAGTTCAAGATCGCCGCCGCCGGCCCCGCGGTGACCCTGCTGCTGTTCTTGATCTGCGTCGGTGTGGGCTCGGCGATCGCGAGCGGCCACACGCTGACCGACGTGGCCCTGACGCGCGAAGGCTTCAGCACCTCCCCGGGGCTTGCCCTGGCCGGCTGGCTGGCCTTCGTCAACGCGATCCTGTTCATCTTCAACATCGTCCCGGCCTTCCCGCTCGACGGCGGGCGGATCGCCCGCGCGGCGATCTGGCGGCGCACCGGCGACCGAAACCGCGCCACGCAGGCCACCGGCCGCGCCGGGCAGGGCCTTGCCGTGGCGCTCGGTGTGCTGGGCCTCGTCAGCTTCGCGAGCACCCAGTCGAGCCTGGATCTGCTGACGATGCTGCTCGCCTACTTCCTGTTCCAGGCGGCCAGCGCCGCCGTCGTCCAGGGTGCCGTCGGGCGTCGCATCCAGAACATCCGGGTCGCCGACATCATGGACCGCGAGCCCGTGACGATCCCCGCCGAGGCCAGCCTGCTGGACGCGCAGGAGCAGTTCTTCATGCGCTACCGCTGGCCCTGGTTCGTCGTCGTGGACCCCACCCGCCGGTTCCTCGGGGTCGTCCGCCAGCAGCGCGTCGAGACGGAGATCGCGGCCGGTCGCCCGGCGCTCCCGGTCACCGACGTGCTCGAGCCCGACCTGCCCGTGCAGATCGGCGAAGAGGCGCCGCTGGAATCGCTGCTCGGCTCGGAGGGCCTGGGGCGCCTGGGGGCGATGGTGGCCGTCGACAGCGACGGGATCCTGCAGGGCGTCGTCACGCTGGCCCAGGTCCGCCGGGCCCTCCAGCCGGCCTCTTAGCGACGGGGCGACGCGCCGGCGGTGAGCGCGGGCGAGGCTCGTGGGGCTGCTCGTTATAGAGTCCTGCGGGCAACCCCTTCCCCCCGATCGACTGCAGGAGTCCATGCCCGCACATGACGTATTGATCATCGGCGCCGGCCTCGCCGGCCAGCGCGCGGCACTGGCCGCAGCCCAGGACGGGGCGAGCGTCGCGATCATGAGCAAGGTCCACCCGGTCCGCTCGCACTCGGTTGCGGCGGCCGGCGGCATCAACGCGGCGATCAGCGTCGACGACGATTGGCGCTCGCACGCCTATGACACCGTCAAGGGCTCGGACTTCCTGGGCGACCAGGATGCGATCGAGATCATGTGCTCGGAGGCCCCCGGCGAGGTCATGAACCTCGAGCACATGGGCGTCACCTTCCACCGCAACGACCGCGGCGAGATGGACCTGCGGGCGTTCGGGGGAGCCTCGATGAAGCGGACGGCCTACGTCGCCGACATCACCGGCCAGGCCCTGCTCCACGTCCTCTACGAGCAGCTGATGAAGCATCATGAGACGGTCGAGCGCTTCGAGGAGTGGTTCACGACCTCGCTGCTGACCGACGAGGCCGGAAACTGCGCGGGCGTGATCGCGCGGGACATCCGCACCGGCGCGCTCGAGGTCTTCACGGCGAAGAACGTGATCCTCGCCTGCGGCGGGGCCGGGCAGGCCTACCGCCCGACGACCAACGGCCTGATCGTGACGGGCGACGGGATCTCGATGGCCTACCGCGTCGGCGCGCCGCTGATGGACATGGAGATGGTTCAGTACCACCCGACCTGCCTGGTCGAGACGGGCATGCTGATCACCGAGGGCGCCCGCGGCGAGGGCGCGCACCTGCTGAACGCCAACGGCGAACGGTTCATGGAGAAATCGGCGCCCAACAAGATGGAGCTGGCCTCGCGCGACGTGGTCTCGCGGGCCGAGCAGATCGAGATCAACGAGGGCCGCGGCGTCGGGCCGGACGGCGCGGGGATCTACCTCGACGTGACGGTCGTCCCGCGCAAGCGGACGCTCGAGGCGCTGCGCGAGATCGTCAACCTGGGCCGCGACTTCGCCGGTGTCGACATCACCCGCGAACCGATCATGATCCGCCCCGGCCAGCACTACATCATGGGCGGGGTCAAGACCGATGTGGACGGCCGCACGCCGATCGATGGCCTCTACGCGGCCGGCGAGGTGGCCTGCGTGTCGGTCCACGGCGGCAACCGGCTGGGCGCCAACTCGCTGCTGGACACGCTGATCTTCGGCCGCAGGGCCGGAGAACACGCTGCTGCCCGGGCGGCCGCCATGGGCCCGCCGAAGATCGACGCCGGCGCGCAGCTCAAGCGCGACGCGGACGAGCTCGAGGCGATCATCGCCCGCCCGCGCGAGGGCGGGCGGAGGGTCTCGGAGATCAAGAACGAGCTGGGCGACACGATGAACAAACATGCCGCCGTGTTCCGCGACGAGGAGGGGCTGAACAGCGCGCTGGAGACGATCCACCGCCTGCGGGAGGAGTCCGGCAAAGCCTGGATCGACGATCGGGGGACGGTCTTCAACCAGGATGTCCTCGGGGCGGTCGAGCTCGGCTTCATGATCGACTGCGCCGAAACGACGGTCGTCGCGGCGATCGAGCGCAAAGAGTCCCGCGGGGCCCAGTACAGGACGGACTTCCCCGAGCGCAACGACGAGGAGTGGCTCAAGCACATCGACCTGACGCTGAAGGACGGCGAGCCCGAGGTCAGCTACTCCGAGGTGACCTTCACGCAGTGGCAGCCAGAGGTCCGGAAATACTGATGGCCCGACGCGACGCAACCCCCCGACCGAGCAGGAGCACGAGGAATGGCTGAAATCCACGACAGGCCACCCGAGCAGTTCACGCTCCGGCTGCGCCGCTTCAACCCCGAGTCGGGCGAGGCGCCCTACTGGGATGAGCACACGGTCGAGCTCGAGCCCCACCGCTCGGTGCTCGAGGGCATCCTCCAGGCGCGCGACAAATACGACGGCTCGATCGGCATCCGCTGCTCGTGCCGCCAAGCGATCTGCGGCTCCTGCGGGATCCGCGTCAACGGCGAACCGTCGCTCGCCTGCCACACCCACCTCGATGCCGCCAAGGCATCCGCCAAGGACGGCGTGATCGAGATCGAACCGATGGGCAACATGCCGGTGCTCAAGGACCTGATCGTCGACATGGACGCGGTCCACTGGAAGAAGATCCAGCGTGTTACGCCCTGGCTGCTGGCGAAGCAGCCGGTGCCCGAGCGCGAGTACATCGTGCCCAAAGACTCGATGGTCGACGTGACCCAGACGATGGCCTGCATCCAGTGCGGCGCCTGTGTCTCGGACTGTCTGGCGATGGAGGTCGACCCGGGCTTCATCGGCCCGGCGGCGCTCGCGAAGGCCTACCGCTTCGTGGGCGACCCGCGCGACGCCGAGCAGTACGAGCGCCTCAACGACCTCTCCGAAGACCCCCAGGGGATCTTCGACTGCACCCACTGCTTCAAGTGCGTCGAGGCCTGCCCCAAGGACGTCAACCCGATGGGCCAGATCATGCGGCTGCGGCGGATCGCCAGCGCCGACCAGGAGATCGTCGACCAGAACAACGGCGTCCGCCACGAGCATGCCTTCTCGACGCTCGTCAAGGACAACGGCCTGCTGTGGGAGGCCGAGCTGCTGCCCCGCTCCTACGGCGGGGACTCCTGGTTCGGCAAATTCGCCCCGGCAGCCGGCAAGGAGCTGCTCAGCTCGCTGCCCGCGATCCTCAAGGCGCTGATCCGCGGCAAGGTGACCCCGATGGGCGCGCTCAAACCGCACAAGCTGGCGAAGGCCGACCTGCAGAGTGTCCAGGCGATCTACGAGAAGATCGAGAGCCGCGAGGAGCGCTACGAGCTGAACCTCTACATCGCGGGTGAGGACGAAGCTCCCGAGCCCTCCGAGCAGCCCGCCCCGACGCCGGCGAGCGAGACCACCGTCGCCTCCTCGCCGCCGGACAGCGGCACGGGACAGGCGGAGGAGACCAACCATGAGGAGGCCGAGCCCGTCGGCCCCGGCTCAGAGAACGAGACTCCGGAAGGGAGTGACAGCTGATGAAGGTCGCCTATTGGCCGGGCTGTGTCAGCCGCGGCTTCACTCCCGAGCTGCACGGCTCGATGGCGCAGGTCGCGCCGCTGCTGGACATCGAGCTCGTCGAGCTGGACCGTGCCTGCTGCACCGGCGCGGGCGTGATCGCCGAGCACAACCAGGAGCTGGCCGACACGCTCAACGCGCGCACGTTCGCGCTCGCCCAGCAGGTCGACGGGGCGGAGATGATGATGAACATCTGCTCCACCTGCCAGGGCGCCCAGAGCGAGTGCCAGGAACGCCTCGATGCC
This sequence comes from uncultured Solirubrobacteraceae bacterium, assembly GCA_963787765.1. Lineage (GTDB taxonomy): Bacteria > Actinomycetota > Thermoleophilia > Solirubrobacterales > Solirubrobacteraceae > Palsa-744. The sequence goes on from CAWBEF010000004.1 coordinate 43,236, forward strand.
AACGCCGAGTACCGCGACCACGTCAACACGACGCTCGCTGCCGAGGGCCTGAGCTACGAGAAGGGCCTGACCAACAAGAACTTCCTCTGGCTGCTGGTCGAGGAGATCGGCCTGGAGGCACTCAGCGCGAAAGTCAAGCGGCCGCTGACGAACCTGAGGGTCGGCCCCTTCTACGGCTGCTACATCGTCCGGCCCCGCAACCGCCTGGGGATCGACGCCGAGCACCCCCGCGACCACTACCTGGACATGGTCATCGAGGCGCTCGGCGGAACGGTCATCGAGTACGCCGGGATGCGCAAGTGCTGCGGCTTCCCGATCATCACGATGAACAAGGAGGCCTCGCTGAAACAGGCCGGCCGCCACCTGGGCGACGCCACCGACGCCAACGCGGACTGCCTCGTGACCCCCTGCCCGCTCTGCCACCTGAACCTCGACCTGCAGCAGCCGCTGGCCGAGAAGGTCGTCGGGCGCGAGCTGGACATGCCCGTCCTGCACCTGCCCCAGCTGGTCGGGCTGGCGCTGGGCCTGGAGCCCAAGGAGCTCGGGCTGAACCGCCACGTCGTGCGGCCCACGTCGGTGATCGACTGGACCACCTCGGTGGTCGGCGCCGCCGCCTGAGCGGGACGGCCGGCGCTCAGAGCCGCCCGCGGGCGAGGTCCAGCAGACGGCCCAGCACCCGCTCCCCGTCACGGCGCAGCCCGTCGTGGTCGTACTCGCTGGTGAGCCAGACCCTGAGCCCCGGGACCTGGCCGGCGCTCCGCTCGGAGAAGGCCCGCTCGACGTAGGGGTCCTCGGCATAGATCACTGCGGCCCCCGGGACCTCGTTGCGTGCCAGCACGTCGCGGTCATAGAGCGCCGGCCACTCGCGGCGGGCCAGCAGCTCCGCCGCCGCCGCGAGCGGCTCGAGCGACGGTTCCTCGAACATCCAGGGGAAGATGTGCTCGCCCGTCATGTACTCCTCGGGCCAGGAATCCTGCTGCTCGAGCACCCGCTGGGCCGCCCAGCCGGTGCTGTGGCCGTTGGCCCAGCAGGCCTCGTGCAGGACCGCATAGATGGGGTTGCGCGCGAAGCTCGTCAGCTCCTCGGCGTCGTGCAGGAAGGCCGGCGAGCCCGGGTCCAGCTCGAGCAGGTAGTGGACCTGCTCGAGCCCGTCGCTCATCCCGAGCGCATGCCCCAGCTGGCGCAGGCGGCGCGGATGCAGCAGGTCCCCGCCGGGCAGCTCCAGCGGCTCTGAGCTGGTCCGCTCGAGCAGGCCCAGCATCCGCCCCCGGTCCTCCGGGTAGCGGGCGTAGAAGCGCTCGTTGCGGCCCCTCATCCGGGCGAAGGTCGCCCTGTAGACCTCCTCGACGGAGGCCTCGAGCGGCGGCACCCCGCCGGTGAACAGCACCTCGCGCAGCGCCTCGGGGGCCGCCGAGAGGTAGCGCATCGCGCAGAAGCCGCCGAAGCTCTGGCCGAGGACGCTCCATCGCTCGACCCCCAGCTCACGGCGGATCGCCTCCGCGTCGGCGACGATCGAGTCCGCACGGAAGTGGGCGAGATAGGCGGCCTGCTCGGCGGCCTCCCCGGCCAGGCGCGCCCCGACGGGCGTCGAGCGCCCCGTGCCCCGCTGATCGAGCAGCAGCACGCGGAAGTCCACCAGGGCCCGCTCGAGCCAGGGAGGTGTCGCCGCCGTCCGCGACGGGCGTGGCGACTCGAATCCGGGGCCGCCCTCGAGGAACAGCAGCAGCGGGCGCTCCTGGCCCTCGGGATCGGCCAGCTCGCGGGAGAAGACCGTGATCCGCCGCCCGTCCGGGTCGGCGTGGTCGAGCGCCAGCTCGTGCTCTCGCTCGGTGACGATCAGATTGGGGAGCTCGCGGCGGACGCCCATGCAGCCGGAGACTAACCGCCGTGGCGAAGCTCTAGGCTGCCGTGAGTGCGAATCGTGACCGTCGTCGGCAACCGGCCGCAGTTCATCAAGGCCGCCGCCGTCTCGGGGCCGCTGCGCGCGCACCACTCCGAGCTGCTCGTCCACACCGGCCAGCACCACGACAGCTCGCTCTCGGAGATCTTCTTCAGCGAGCTGGGGCTTGCCCGACCGGACCGCGAGCTGGCGATCGCGGGAGGCTCGAACACCTCCCAGACTGCCCGGATGCTGGGCGCCCTCGAGCCGCTGCTCGCCGCTGAGCGACCCGACGCCGTGCTTGTCTACGGGGACACCAACTCGACCCTGGCGGGTGCGCTGGCCGCGGCCCAGGCGGCCATCCCGGTCGTCCACATCGAGGCTGGGATGCGCTCCTTCGACCGCCGGATGCCCGAGGAGCTCAACCGCGTCCTGACCGACCACCTCTCGGCGCTTCTGCTGTGCTCCTCTGAGACGGCCGCCGAGAATCTCGCCCGTGAGTCGGTCGCGGGCCGGGTGGCGGTCGTGGGCGATGTGATGGTCGATGTTGCCCTGCGCCGCCAGCCTGCCGCGCGGGCTGACACATCGGTGACGGCGGCCTACGGGCTGATGCCCGGCGCCTACCTGCTGCTGACGGCCCACCGGGCCGGAAACGTCGACGATCCGGCCAGGCTGAGCGGGCTCGTGGAGCTGATCGAGGCGCTGCACGAGCCGGTGCTGTTCCCCGTCCATCCCCGCACCCGCGCGCGTCTCGCCGAGGCGCGGCTGCTGGCTGGACTCGAAGCGCTGCCCGGGCTGACGCTGACCGAGCCGCTGGGCTACGCCGAGTTCACCGCGCTCCTCTGCCAGGCCCGCGCCGTGGTGACCGACTCCGGGGGCGTCCAGAAGGAGGCGTACCTTGCCGGGGTGCCCTGCGTGACGCTCAGAGCCTCAACCGAGTGGGTCGAGACGGTCCAGGCCGGCTGGAACACGCTCGTCGACCTCGACCCGGACGCGGCCCTGGCAGCGCTCGAGATCCCGCCGCCGGCCGAGCGGCCCGAGCTCTACGGCGACGGCCACGCCGCCGAGCGCTGCGTGCAGGCGATCGGAGCACTGTGAGCGAGCCGGCGCCCGACCCGGTCCGTGTCGGCGTCGTCGGCCTGGGCTACTGGGGCCCAAACCTGGCCCGCAACCTGGCCCTGATCCACGGCTGCGAGGTGACCTGGCTCTGTGACGCCTCCGAGCATGCCCGCGAGCGCCTCGCCCCCGCCTTCCCGTCCGCACGCAGCACCGCCGAGCTCGGCGATCTGCTTGCCGACGAGCGGCTCGACGCGATCGTCCTCGCAACCCCCGTCCCGACCCATGCCGACCTGGCCGTGGCGGTGCTGGAGGCGGGCAAGCACTGCTTCGTCGAGAAGCCCCTGGCGACGAGCGCCGCGGATGCCGAACGGGCCGTCGCGGCGGCCTCACAGGCCGGGCGGATCCTGATGGTCGGCCACCTGCTCGAGTACCACCCGGCCGTCACCCGCCTGAAGGAGCTGATCGGCAGCGGCGAGCTCGGCGACCTCTACTACATCTACGGCAACCGCCTCAACCTGGGCAAGCTGCGGGCCGACGAGAACGCCCTCTGGAGCCTCGGGGCGCACGACGTCTCGGTCGCCCTGCACCTGATCGGCGAGGAGCCCGTCGAGTGCCTCGCCCAGGGCGCCTCCTACGTGCGCGAGGGCGTCCAGGACGTCGTCTTCTGCTTCCTGCGCTTTCCCTCGGGGGTCGTCACCCACCTGCACCTGTCGTGGCTCGATCCCCACAAGGAGCGGCGGATCACCGTCGTGGGGGCACGGCGGATGGCAGCCTTCGACGACATGCTGATCGAGGGCAAGCTGACGATCTACGACAAGGGCTTTGACGAGGACACCCGCTCGTGGGGCGAGTACATCGCCCGCTCGGGGGACATCTTCTCGCCCCGGATCCCCAATGTCGAGCCGCTGCGGCTGGAGTGCGAGCACTTCATCGAGTGCATCCGCACCGGCAACCGGCCGCGCTCGGACGGCGAGAGCGGGCTGCGCGTGGTGCGTGTCCTCGAGCGCCTGCAGCAGTCGCTGGACAGCTGAGCGGGGAGCGCCCGGGACGCTCAGACGGCCGGCGTGCGGCGGCGCTCGACGCCGTCGAAGGCCTTGGCCCGGCGGCGGTCGACGCGCAGGACGGGGCCGCGGCGACTGCCGACGAGTCGCAGGATGTAGGCATCCCGCGAGTGGCTGTAGCGGAGCAGAGGCCGCATCAGGGCCAGCCAATGGGCCGCGACGTAGCGGCGAGGTCTTCTGACGGTACGCATATCTCCAGTTCCCTCAGACGGTTGGGAGGGAGCCTCCGGTAACAGTGTGCCACCACCACCGCCCGTTGGCGGCATCTCGCAGTGTCAGGATCCTGCCCGGAAGGGCTCCTCTCCGGCGATCGTCCCCTCGCCGGAGAGTTCGAACGCGCCGTGGAGCGCCTGGACGGCGTCCTCGACGCGGTCGCGGTCGATCACGCAGGAGATCTTGATCGGCGAGGTCGAGATCATGTCGATGTTGACCCCCTCGCCGGCGAGGACCCCGAAGACCTTGGCCGCCACGCCGGGGTGCGAGCGCATGCCGGCACCGACGATCGAGACCTTCCCCATCTCCTCGTGGGTGCTCAGCTTCGCGAAGGCCTCGCCACTCAGCGGCTCGAGGGCCCCCTGGGCCGTCCGCAGGTCCTCGCGGGGGATCGTGAACGAGATCTCAGCCTGCCCGCCCGCCGAGACGGGCTCGTTCTGGACGATCATGTCGACGTTGACGTTCGCGCCGGCCATCGCCTCGAAGATGCGCGCGGCTGCGCCCGGCGTGTCGGGGACGCCCGTCAGGGTGATCCGCGCCTCCTGGACGGAGTGGGTCACGGCGGTGATCAGCGGTTGCTCCATCGTTTCTCCTTCGGCCACGACAACCGTACCTGGCTCGGCGTCGAATGATGAGCGGACATGGATCTTCACGCCGTGGTTGCGGGCGTACTCGACCGAGCGCAGCTGCAGGACGCCGGCGCCCGAGGCCGCCATCTCGAGCATCTCCTCGAAGGAGACGGTGTCGAGCTTGCGGGCGTCCGGGACGATCCGCGGGTCCGCCGAGTAGACCCCGGCGACGTCGGTGTAGATCTCGCATACCTCGGCCCCCAGGGCGGCGGCCACCGCGACGGCGCTCGTGTCCGAGCCACCGCGGCCCAGGGTGGTGACGTTCTTGGCGTTCTGGGAGACGCCCTGGAAGCCCGCCACCAGCACGATGTGGTCCTCTTCCAGCGCCGCCCGGATCCGGTCGGCGCGGACATCGAGGATCAGCGCCTTGGTGTGCGACTCGTCGGTCACGATCCCCGCCTGCGAGCCGGTCAGCGAGATCGCCCGGTGCCCCAGGTCGTTGATCGCCATCGCGCACAGCGCACAGGAGATCCGCTCCCCCGAGGAGAGCAGCATGTCCATCTCGCGGGGGTCCGGGTGCGAGGAGACCTCCTCGGCCATCGTGATCAGCTCGTCGGTCGTCTTGCCCCGGGCAGAGAGGACCGCGACGACCGAGTGCCCCTGTTCGCGCTTCTCCACGATCCGCCGCGCGGCACGCTGGATGCGCTCCGCGTCGGCCACCGAGGTGCCGCCGAACTTCATGCAGATCAGACCGGGCATTGACCGAGGATTACACAGCCCGGCGGCCGGTGAAGGCCTTGCCGAGGGTCACCTCGTCGGCGTACTCGAGATCCGATCCGACCGGCAGGCCGCTCGCCAGGCGTGTCACGGCGAGCCCGGGGGCCCGCCGGCGGAGCTCCTCGGCGACGTGCAGGGCGGTCGCCTCGCCCGTCGTCGTGGGGTTCGTCGCGAGGACGACTTCGCGGACCTCGGCGCCCGGCGCCTCGACCCGGGCCAGCAGCTCGGCGATCTTCAGATCCTCGGGATCGATGCCGTCGATCGGCGAGAGGGCACCTCCCAGGACGTGGTAGACGCCGTGGTATTCGTGGGTCCGCTCCATCGGGATCACATCGCCCGGCTCCTCCACGACGCAGATCAGCTTCTGGTCGCGGCGCGGGTCCTCGCAGATCCGGCAACGGACTTCGTCGGTCAGGTTGAAGCAGACCTCGCAGAGGCGGATCTTCTCCTTGACCTCGCGGATCGCCTCGGCCAGCGCCATGGCGTCCTCGTCGGAGGAGCGCAGGATGTGGAAGGCCAGGCGCTGGGCGGTGCGGCTGCCCACCCCCGGGAGCTTGGAGAGCTCGGTCACCAGGCGCTGGACGGGGGGCGCGTGGGAGGTGCTCACAGGCCGGGCAGCCCGAGCCCGCCGAGCCCGCCCAGATCCAGGCCGGCGGTGGCACCGCCCATCTTGGACTCGGCCAGCTCCTGGGCCTTTCGCAGCGCCTCGTTGACGGACGCCAGGATCATGTCTCCCAGGATCTCGACGTCCTCGGGGTCGACGGCCGCCGGGTCGATCTTGATCTCCCGCAGCTCCAGGGCGCCGCTCATCTTGACCGTCACCATGCCGCCGCCGGCCGAGGCCTCGACGACCTCGTCGGCCAGTTCCTGCTGGGCGAGCTCCATGTCCTTCTGCATCTTCTGGACCTGCTGCATCATCTGCTGGACGTTGGGCATCCGGGGCTGCTTTGCCATCAGGCGCCTTTCTCGTTGCCGTTGACTGTCTGCGCTTCACTCGGGCCGTCCTCGCCCCCGCCGGGCGTCCCCCACTCCCCGGGGAGCTCCTCGGCGTCGAACTCCTCCATGAAGCGGGCCAGCCAACGCTCCTCGGACTGCTCTTCGGGCGCCTGCGGAGCCCCTGTCGCGAGGTCTTCGCGCAGTTCATAGGTGAGCCGCCAGCGGGTCGCGGTGATGACCCGCAGGGCCTCGCCGACCGTCACCCGGTTGGCGGGGTCCTCGGCCTTCTTCTTCAGGAAGGTCGAGGAGAAGGCCAGGGTCAGCTCCTCGCCGGCGAGCGCGACGGGCCGGGCTTCGGCGATCAGCGCGCCGAGCAGCGCGTTCTCGCTGCGGACCAGATCGATCACGGCCGGCCAGAGCTCGCTGAGCGACTCGAGCGTGGGGACGCCGGCGGGCGCCGGCGGGGGGTCCATGACCGTGGCGGGGGAGCTGCCCGGATCGCCGGGAGCGTGGCTCGCGGCCTCGCTGCCCGGCGCGCCCGGCGGGACGGCGCCCGGCGCCGGCGCAGCACTCACCCCAGGGGTCTCGGCCGCTGCCGGCGGAGTGCTCACCGCCACAGCCCCGCGATCCACCGCGGGGGCGGGCGGAGGGGAAGCGGAGTCCGCCGGCGCGGGCGGCCTCGCGACGGGTGCCGCGGCGGCGCCCCGCCCTTCCTCGAGGCGCTCGATCCGGCTCAGCAGGGCCCGCAGCGAGCTGTCGGCCTCGGGCCGTGCGGCCTTGATCAGGGCGAGCTCCAGGCGGGTGCGGGCATCGGCACCCGCACGGACGGCCTCGAGCGCCTCGCCCAGCAGCTCGAGCAGCCGCAGGACGGTCGCGTGCCCGACCCGCCCGGCCTGCTCGGCGAGGGCGCTGTCGGACTCGGGCGTCAGCGAGAGCTCGGCCGGCACCTCCCCGAGCGTCTGGACGATCATCAGCTCACGTGCCCGCGCCTCGAGGTCGGTGGCAAACGAGGCCGCGTCGCGGCCCTGCTCGAGGCACTCCTCCAGCGCCCCCAGAGCACGCCGCGGATCGCCCTCGGCGACGGCGTCCACCGCCTCCGCCAGCAGGCGCGCGTCGGCCACGCCCAGCACCGCCAGGACATCCTCCAGCGCGATCACCGAACCGCTGTAGGTGACGAGCTGCTCGAGCGTCCCGAGCGCGTCGCGGAAGCTGCCGGTGGCCGAGCGCGCGACGGCCGCCAGAGCCGGCGGGGGGATCTCGATCGACTCCGCGGCGGCGACCCGGGAGAGGACGCCGGCGATCTGGGTGACGGTCGGACGGTGGAAGTCGAAGCGGTGGCAGCGGTCGACGACGGTCGCCGGAACCTTGTTGGCCTCGGTCGTGGCGAGCACGAAGATCGTGTTGGGGGGCGGCTCCTCGAGCGTCTTCAGGAAGGCGTTCCAGGCTGCTGTCGAGAGCATGTGGGCCTCGTCGAGGATGTAGATCTTGCGCCGGCCCGAGACGGGCGCATAGGCGACGCTCTCACGCAGCTCGCGGATGTCATCGACCGAGTTGTTCGAGGCCGCATCCATCTCGATCACGTCAAGCGAGGTGGCCGCGGCGATCGAGCGGCAGGAGTCGCAGACGCCGCAGGGCTCGGTCGTCGGGCCCCGCTCACAGTTCAGGCAGGCCGCCAGGATCTTCGCCATCGAGGTCTTGCCGGTGCCCCGGGACCCGACGAACAGGTAGGCGTGGTGGACCTTTTCCCGCTCGACGGCATTGCGCAGCGTCCTCACGACCGGCTCCTGGCCCACGACATCGGCGAAGCTGCGGGGCCGGTGCCGGCGGTAGAGGGATCGCTCCTGCTCGGTTGGCTGGGGCTCTGCGGACACCGTCGGCTGAGTCTATCCGGGCCGCGGGGGCGGCTCGATCCACCCCTCAGCGGGTAGCGTCCGCCCGGTGATCGAGCGGATACAGCGGCTGCGGGGACGCCTCGGCGCGCTCGCTGCGATCGTCCTGGGCGCCGTCCTGCTGCGCCTGATCGCAGGGGTCGCCCTGGTCAACTACGACACGCTCTATGCGCTCGGCTGGGGCGGGCAGCTGGCCCGTGGTGAAACGCCCGCCTACGGCGTCCCGATCGCCCCGACTCCGCACCCGCTGCTCGAGCTCCTGGGGCTGGTCCTCTACCCGCTGGGCCCCCGGACCGAGCTCGACGTGACCCTGGCGCTGGCCTTCGGCGCGCTCGCGGCCTGCGGCTGGGTGATCTACTGCCTCGGACGGCGCTGGTTCGGGGTGGCCGCGGGCGTGCTGGCGGCGGCGATCTTCCTGACGCGGGCCGAAGTCCTCTCCTACGGCGTCCGGGCATACCTCGATGTCCCCTATCTGGCACTGGTGCTGGGCGCACTGCTCATCGAGGTCCGCCGCCCGCGGGCGGGAGCGCCGGTGCTCGCGCTGCTGGCCCTGGCGGGCCTGCTGCGACCGGAGGCCTGGGTCTTCTCCGGGCTCTACTGGCTCTACCTGTTCGAGTTCCTGCCCGCCAGGCTGCGAGCCCACCTGCCGGCGGGCGAGCGACCGCAGGGTCGGGGCGAGCGGGCTCTGCTGACCGCGCTGACGGGCCTGGCACCGCTGATCTGGCTCGGCAGCGACCTGCTGGTGACCGGCAATCCGCTGTGGTCGCTGACGAACACCCGCCACACCGCATCGACGCTCGACCGCACCACGGGCATCGTCAACGTGCCCGAGTACATCCCGCGGCGGATCGGCGAGATCCTGCGCCCACCGGTGCTCCTGGGTGCCGCGATCGGCGGCATCCTGACGCTGCGCTGGACGCGCGCGCGGGCGATGCCCGGCGCGCTGGTAGGGGTGCTCGCGGTGATCGTCTTCGCGGCATTCGCCTCGGTGGGCCTGCCGATCAACACCCGCTATGCCTTCCTCGCCTCGGCGATCCTGTGCCTGTTCTGCGGCGCCGGGGTGTTCGGCTGGACGGTGCTCGAGCGCGATGACCCCCGGCGGCGGACATGGATTGCGCTGGGCGCCGTGATCGCGCTGGCCCTGCTCGCCTATGCGCCCTCGGATTACAGGGGGGCGGACAGCCACTTCGACGAACTGGCCCGTCAGGAACGCGTCGAAGGCGATCTCGTGGCGCTGGTCCACAGCGGCGCCGTGAACCTCCGCTGCGGGCCCGTAGGTGTGCCCAACCACGCACCGGTCCCGCTGCTGGCGCTCTACCTCAAGGCGAGCCCCGCGCGGATCCAGAGCCCGGAGTCGGGGCAGATCAGCTCGGGCGTCTACGTCGACCCGGCGAGCAAGGAGGTCGAAACGGACTACAAACTCGACAAGCGCGACCCCCACGAGACGGTCTCGGTGCCGCCCGGCTTCACCGAGTCGGCCGCGAACCGCTCGTGGCTGATCTTCGAGCGCTGCTCATAGTGGACCGTGCACCCCACTTCGAAATTCCGGCTGCCGGGCGCCGATCGCCGCCCGCGGCTCCGGTCCGGGTACTCCCGCTGCGCCTGCCGGGGTTCGCTTAAGGCTGCTTCCTTCCGGACCTGACCTGGTTCGCGAGCCGACACCGCGCGGGACCCGGACCATCGACGCCCCGGACTGCGGAGCGACCGGAGCGGAACCCCTCGGAGGGGAATTCGGCCCCGCTAGAGCGGATTGCGGATTCAGGGCACCGCTACCTCCCCGCCTAGCACGGTCCGCCTCGGAATCCTACCGGCACGCGGCCAGCCACGACCGCCCGGGGGCCGTTCCGGTAGGCTGCGCGACCGTGAACTACTTCAGAGACGCCATCCTCCCCACCCGTGCTCGCGCCCTGACGGCGCTGGCAACCCTCGGCGCAGGCCTGCTGATCGCCGGCTGCGGCGGCAGCTCCGGCGGGTCGAGCACGCTGACGATCGGCAACGAGAACACCGCCGACAACTCACTGGCCACCGCCGGCGCCACGACCGCCGCGACGACCCCTGCGAGCGGCCCGCTGTCGATCGAACCGAAAATCTCCCCGGGCGTGGGCACGGCCCCGACGACCCTCGTCAAGAAGGACCTGATCGTCGGGACGGGCGCTGAAGCGAAGGACGGCGCCACCGTCGAAGTGAACTACGTCGGCGCGATCTGGAAGACCGCAGCCGTCTTCGACGCCTCCTGGAAACGCAAAGAACCGTTCAGCTTCACACTCGGCGCCGGCCAGGTCATCAAGGGCTGGGACGAGGGGGTCGTGGGCATGAAAGTCGGCGGCAGGCGCGAACTGGTCATCCCGCCGGAACTGGCCTATGGCGCCAAAGGCAGCGGGACGATCCCGCCCAACTCGACGCTGACGTTCATCATCGACCTGCTGAAAGCCTGAGCCCCACGGGCGGAGCCGCTCCGTGAGGCGTGGCTCGGCCCGGGTTGGCGCGCTGTTGGCCGCCGGTTCCGCGCTGGCGCTCGCGGCCGGCTGCGGCTCTGCCCACAAGCCGACACCTGTCGGGCTGGCGCTGCAACGCGAAGACCTCGTCCTCGCCGCGCGGACTCTGACGGCAGCCGAGCCGGCGGTCGAGCGCGAGGCCGCGGCCGCGAGGGCGGCATGGCCGCTGATCGTCAACGGACTCCCGCCGGCCGCCGACGCGCAGTCGCGGGCACGGATCGAAGAAGCCACCGCCAGGGCTCGCGCGCTCCCGCTGCCGGGCCTGTTCGGGGAAGAAACCGCCCGCAGCCTGACCGGAGGGGCCTCGGGGCTGGCGGGGACCTATGAGAGCTTCTACAAACTCGCCACGCGCAGCTGGCCGCAGATCGAATACGCCCTCGCACAGCTCGCCCAGGGCCCCTCGGCGGCCTCCCGCTTCGCCGCGAGCAACGTGGCGCTCTACATCGAGGCTGTCTATGACGCCCAGTTCGATCTCGCCCAGCTTGGCACGAAGCTCCAGGACACCTACACGCGCCTGGGTGGCCCCGGGGCCTTCGCCGCGACCCTCCCGGAGGCCGAGGTCGAACGGCTCACGGCGGTCTACTCCGAGGCCAACTTCCGCCTCGAGCCCCACGTCGGCGTTCGGCTGGGCTCCTGATGGGCGATGCCGGATGAGCGCCTTCGTGACCGCCGGCGGCGGGTTCCTGGCGGCCGTCCTGTGGTTCGATTTGATGTTCGACGTGCAGGTCGCCCGCCGGCCGGGCGGGGATCTCCCCGAGCCGGTCCTCGCCTCGATCGCCACCTACTACGCAAGGGTCACGACCGCCGCACGCCCGATGAACAGGCTGATCGCCGCGGTGATGATCGCCACCCTCGCGGCCGTCATCATCGAGCTGGCAGAAGGCCCGCGGCCGGCCTGGGCGGCCTGGGCCTCGCTCGCAGCCGCCCTGGCGCCGATCCTGCTGGCGGGCACCCGCACCGTCCCGGCGGCCGTCCGCCTGGGCCAGCGCCGCGACGGCCTCTCCGAGCAGAGCCGCCTGGCCAGGTCGGTGTTCGCCCAGCACCTCTTCTGCCTCGCTTCGATCGCGGCTCTGCTGGCACTCCAGCTCGCCGCCTTCTGAGCGCCCGACGGGTTCACCAGCGCGGCAACGGCGCCCCGGCCAGGGCGGCGAGCGAGCCGGCGACGCCGGCGCCGAGCAGCGTCAGCACGACGCTCCGCCGCAGCAGCAGCAGGACGAGGGCCGCAGCGGCCAGGACGAGGTACTCCCATGTCTCACTCAGGGCGCCCGCCAATGGCACCGCCGAGCCGATGATCGCCCCTGCGGCCGCCGGCGCCGCCCCGGCGAGGAAGGCCCGGACGCGCTCGTTGGCGATCAGGCGCTCAAAGCGCCGCGCCCCGAGCAGGATGAAGGAGAAGGAGGGCAGGAATGCGACCAGCGCGGCCAGCAGCGCCGACGGCAGCCCGCCGGCGGCGTAGCCGACGGCGGCCACCGTCTGGGTCACGGGTCCGGGGGTGATCTGCCCCAGGGCGACAGCGTTGAGGAACTGCCCTTCGGTCATCCAGTGGTAGGTCCCGACGGCGTCGGACTGCATCAGCGGCACGATCACGAACCCGCCCCCGAAGGCCAGCGCGCCGACCTTGAAGGCCGTCCAGACGAGCGCGCCCGTGCCGCCCGGGTCGGCCAGGACGCCCAGCAGCGGAGTGAGCTGGCTCGCCAGCGGGGTGCCCGCGACGCGCTCGCGCAAGAGCTCGGCGGCCCCGCAGGCGAGCAGGACGAGCACCAGCCAGGGGCCGGCGAACGCGACACCGGCGGCGCCCGCCAGCGCATAGGAGAGGACCCGCGGGCGCCTCGAAGGCGCGGCCCGGCGCCAGATCGGCAGAGCGACGCCGAGCCCGACCGAGACGGCGATCGGGGCGACCGCGGCGCCCGCCCCCATCCCGGCGCCCCGGACCCAGACGGGCGGCGAGCCGCCGAGGAACAGCACCGAGAGCGCGAGGATCATCGCCAGGCCGGGCAGGATGAAGCCGAGCCCGCCGACGATCGCTCCGGGGCCACCTCGCAGGCGCCAGGCGCAGTAGATCGCCAGCTGTGTCGAGGCGGGCCCGGGCAGCAGGTTGGTCGCCGCCAGGGCACGCTCGAACTGCTCCTCGGTCAGCCAGTTGCGCTCGCGGACGCAGAGCTCGCGCAACAGGGAGACGTGGACGGGTGGCCCGCCGAAGCCGACGCACCCGATCCGTCCCCACTGACGGGCGATCTCGGCGAGCGCCGGGGACGAGGGCGCCTGCGCCGATTGCATCGCGCCAGCGTACGTCAGAGCACGCGGCTCAGCGGGGCGCCGGCTCGCGGGCGGGCGCCCCCGCGGTGTTCGCGGCGATCCAGCCCGGGACCTCGGCGGGAGCCATCGGGCGCCCGATGTGGAAGCCCTGACCGACATCGCAGCCGAACTCCATGAGGCGGCGCAGGTGCTCGGCCGTCTCGATGCCCTCGGCGACGACCACGAGGTTGAGGCTGTGAGCCAGTTCGATCGTCGAGCGAACGATGTTGGCGTCGTCGGCGTTGGCGGTCATGTTCGCGATGAACGAGCGGTCGATCTTCAGCGCCCGGACGGGTAGCTCTTTGAGCTGTGCGAGGGATGAGTAGCCGGTGCCGAAGTCGTCGAGCGAGAAGCCGACCCCCCGCTCGCTGATCCGGGCGATCACGTCGAGTGCCAGCCCCGCGTCGTGCATCAGCGTTTCCTCGGTGATCTCGAGCTCGAGTTCGCCGGCCCGGGCCCCGTGGCGCGAGATGGCGGCATCGACCTCCTCGGGCAGGCGCGTGTCCAGCAGGCTGGCCGGCGAGAGGTTGACGGCGACCGGAACCTCATGACCGTCCTCGCGCCAGCGGCGCTGCTGGGCCAGCGCGAGATCAAGGACGCACAAGGTCAGCGAGCGCATGATCCCCTCGCGCTCGGCCATCGGGACGAACTCGCTCGGCGGCAGCAGGCCGAGCCTCGGGTGCTGCCAGCGCACGAGCGCCTCGACGCCGGCGAAGCTCCCGTCCTCGATCGAGAGCTTGGGCTGGTAGTCGAGCAGCAGCTGGCCGCTCGAGACGGCGATCCGCAGGTCGCTCACGAGTGCCAGGTAGTCGCGGCTGTGACCGTCCGATTCGGCGACATAGGTCTCGACTCCCGTCTGGCGGGACTTGGCGCGATACATCGCGACGTCGGCGCAGCGCAGCACCTCCGAGCGCGTGTCGGCGTGCAGCGGCGCGATGCCGATGCCGGTGCTCGCCTGCACTGGAATCGTCAGGCCTTCCAGCGGGAAGGGCTCGTCGAAGGCGCCCCGCAGGACCTCGCCGGCCCGAAGCGCCGTCGCCTCGTCGAAGTCGCCTTCGAGCAGGACGACGAACTCGTCGCCTCCGATCCGGGCCAGCAGGCCGCCCTCCGGCAGCGATGCCTGCAGGCGCTCGCCGACCTGGCAGAGGAGATCGTCACCGGCGTTGTGGCCGAGGGTGTCGTTGATCTCCTTGAACCGGTTGAGGTCGACCAGCAACAGCACCAGCGCCCGCCCCTCCCCGAGGGCCCGGTCGAGCTGTTCGTAGAGGGCCCGGCGATTGGGCAGCTTGGTCAGCTCGTCGGTCCTTGCTTCAAGGCGTGTGCGGACCAGCGTCCCCTGCTCGTGGACGGCCAGGGCAAGCCGGCCGAGCAGCGCAATGACCGCGAGGATCACGAGCACCTGCGCGATCGCCGAGCCGCGCACGAGCAGCTCGGCGGCGAGGACGCCCACGATCATCACGGCGAACAGGGTGATCAGCACGTACTGGCTGAGCCCGGCCTCGCGGCGGGGCTCCTGGCGGGCCTGGCGCGGCGGCAGCCATGCGGCGGTTGCCAGCAGCGTCGCCGCGAGCGGCCAGCCGGCGTTGAACCAGCCGTTTTCGGCGTAGGAGTTGTTGGCCGCTTCGATCAGGTAGATGCTGTCCGCGACCGCGAACAGCAGCAGCCCGGCGCCGACCAACACGAGGGCCGCCCCGGCCCGCCGGCCGAGCACGACCAGGCCGCCCGCCGCGACAGCGACCAGCAGCACGTCGAGGGCCGGGTAGGCCAGGTTGGTCGCGACGGTCGAAAAACTGCCGTGACTCGACGCCAGGATCGGTTCGAAGACGACCATCGCGGCGACGCTCGCCAGGGCCAGCCCGCCAACGAGCCCGTCCAGCCAGGAGGCCGGGCCGAGGCCGTCGGCCCGGGAGCGGATCAGCGAGACGACGCCGAAATAGACCGGCGGATAGAAGGCCAGCCAGGCGGCGTCGGCCGGCGAGGGGTAGGGCGGTTCTGCCAGCGAGCTGAGGAAGTTGTTCCAGTAGAGGTCGCCCAGCCAGAACAGGAACATCCCGGCGCCGATCGCACCCCAGACGCGCCGTTCGGTGCCCGTGGCGGCCCGCGCGAGGCACAGCAGTGCGCCGGCGCCCATGACCGTGTCATAGACCCAGTGATCCCAGAGGGCCAGGTTGCCGGCCCCGCCGAGCCCGAGAGTGACGTGAGCCGTGTAGACGAGCGCGATCAGCCACAGGCAGGCAAGCGCCGCGGGGCCGCGCCGGGCGCGAGCGCCCGGTATCGCGGCCGGCTTCCCTGTCGGCGGAGCAGATTCGGACACCAGGGAGGTATCGGCACCGCCGAGGGAGCCCTGAATGGCGCTCCCGCCCAATAGACTGCGCGCGTCAGGGCGCGTAGCTCAGTGGGAGAGCGCTCGCTTCACACGCGAGAGGTCGCAGGTTCGAAACCCGCCGCGCCCATCACGAGACGTCCTGCCGGACTCACTGCTCGGATCGCAGAATTCGTAACGCCGTGTCGAGCGCTTCGCGCAGTTCGTTCGGGTCGCGGTTGACCTGTGTCAGGAGCAGCCCGCCCTGGATCAGCGCGAGGGTCGCTTTCGCGAGTTGAGCGGGTTCGGCGTCCGGTCTGAGCCCACCCTTTTCCTGAAGCGACGCGAGGCCGGCCTCGATGTGCTGTTGCCACAGGCCAAGGCCGACGCTGATCGCCTCTCTCGCCCCGGGGTCGCGCTCGGCCAGCTGGCCGGCGAGCGTGCCGAGTGGGCAGCCGCCGCTCGCCTGGAGCTGGATCTGCAATTCCACCAGAGCATTCATCCACGCTTCGATTCCCTGCCAGGTGTCCAGGTGGGCGAACAGCTCGGCCTGGGAATCGAGCACCGCGTCGGCGGTGGCGACGACTGCGGCACGGATCAGGTCTTTGCGGTCCTCGAAGTAGTGGTAGAGCTGGCTGCGACTGGCCGGTGCACGCTCGCCGACATCGTCGAGGCTCACGTCGGCTGCGCCTTTCTCGGAGATCAGCTCGGCGGCCGCGAGGACGATCCGCTCTCGGGTTCGGCGCCCCTTCGCGGTGCTCGGCACGCGCGTGCTCATGTCCGCATTCTACGTGATTGGACTTGACAATCCAATCCAGATGTGGCTGAATGGACTGAGTAATCCAATCTGGGTCTCGACGCTGGCTGACCGCGGCCTGAGGCCCGACCTACCGAAAGGCAAACCATGAGCGCGACGATCGAGCAGCAGGCCAGGCAGATCTCGGCGGGATCCGCAGGCCACCTGCCCCCCGAGGTGGCCGCGGTATTCGGCGGCGAGCAGCAGCGCTTGCGCGAGCACGGCCTGCCAGAGGGCATCGTCGCCACCGGGGACACGATCGAGGACTTCACCCTCCCGGACGCGACCGGCGCACAGCTCACCCTGAGCGAGCTGGTCGCCGACGGTCCGGCCGTGATCGTCTTCTACCGCGGCGGCTGGTGCCCCTACTGCAACATCGCGCTGCGGACCTATCAGACCGAGCTCGTCCCCCAGCTCGAGCGCTACGGCGCAAGACTCGTCGCGATCAGCCCCCAGCAGCCCGACCAGTCGCTGAGCACCAAGGAGAAGGCGGAGCTGACCTTCTCGGTCCTGTCCGACCCCGGCTCGCGGGTCGCGAGCAAGCTCGGCATCGTGTTCACGCCGGAGGAGGAGGTTCTCTCGGCCCAGCGGACGCTCGGCCTCGACCTCGCGCAGGTCAACGAGACCGTCGAGCTGCCGATGCCGACCGTGCTGATCGTCAGCGCGGACCGCGTCGTGCGGTTCGCCGACACCCATGCGGACTACACCTCGCGCACCGAGGTCAGCGAGATCGTCGCGGCGCTCGAGGCACTCGCGGGCGAGCCCTCGTAAGCCCCGAGGAACCGTTCGCATCGAGGGCGCGAACGAGCAGACGGCCGATCCCGACATACAATCGCCCTTCCCCACCGAACGACCGGAGGAGCGTCATGTCCACCTCACCAGCCGACTTCAACGCCAAAGTCATCGAGGAGTTCCACGCCAACGAAGGACGCGTCGGCGGCATGTTCGAGGGCGCTCCGCTGCTGCTGCTTCACCACACCGGAGCGAAGACCGGCACCAGCCGGATCAACCCGCTGGTGTACCTGCCCGACGGCGATCGCTACGTCATCTTCGCCTCGAAGGCCGGCGCCCCGACAAACCCCGACTGGTACCACAACCTCAAGGCCCACCCGGACGTCAAGATCGAGGTCGGGCCGGAGACGATCGACGTGCGGGTCGGCGAGGCCACCGGCGAGGAGCGCGAGCGCCTCTTGAGCACACAGATCGAGCACATGCCCCAGTTCGCCGAGTACGTCGACAGCGCCGGCGATCGCCAGATCCCCGTGATCGTGCTGACGCCGGCCGGCTAGCAACCGGCGCCCGCGCCTCTTGACAGGAGCACGGCAGGTCGGTTAGGACTGTCAGGACGGGGGAATGGGAAACCGCCGGGCGCTGCACGCGCTCGGCGCACAGCGATGCGCGGGATGCGCACCGGCCGGCCCGCCGCCACAACCGAATAGGCGAAACGAGGGGGGCTGCAATGAGGGTGCTGTCGAACAGGCCGGCGCGTGGGCTTGGCAAGAGACGTGCGAACACGCTCATGCTCGGAGTCATCTCCGCGCTCGCGTTGAGCGGCGCGGTGGCCTCCTCCGCCTCGGCGTTCTCGTGGTGGACCGGTACGCCGAGCGAACCCAAAATGCTCGCCGAAGGGGCGAAACTGCCGATCAACTCGGGAGGAACCGCCAAATCCCCGTTCACGATCAAGTGGCGCCGCGACTTCGAAGTCCGCTGCAGCGGTGTGACCTACAAGAGCCTCTTCCTCGAAGGGCCAGTCTTCATGGGAGCCGAAGGCATCGTGTTCGAAGAATGCGTCGCGAAGAAACCGAAGCACGCGACGCTCGTCGGCGGCAAGATCGAAACCTCCGCCCTGAGCGGCGAAATCAGACCGGCCGGCGCGAACGTCGAATTCGTCTTCTCCCCCGTCAGCGGCAACCTCGCCTCGTTCACGCTCAAGCAGACGGGCGTCAAGCCCAAACACAAGCGCAAGAAAGCGCACGACCGCGAATGCACCTACACGGTCTCGGCGACCGGCTCGCTGAGCGGGACGCTTGGCGACGCAACGAAAATCAGCACCGAAAAGTCCTTCGAATTCGCCAGCAACCACCTGCTGCTGAGCCAGAAACGGAGCTGTGTCGAACCGCCGGCGGCGGCACGGGCGGCACGGGTGAAGCGATCCCGGCCACAGGTCGAACGGGCCTCGTCGACGAGCGTGGTCCTGAAGACGGCCGCAGGAAAGCTCGCGAGCAGCGCCCCGCTGAAGGCCACGAGCTCCAACTTCGTCCTCGCCACATCCCTCGGGAAAATCGAATGCGAAGAAACCGAACTGGCCGGAAGCCTGATCTCCAACGGATCGCCGCGCGACGCGGCGGTGCTCAGCGAAGGGTTCGCGAAAGGTGACTTCGAAAGCATCCCGGGCGCCTGCAAGACATCACTTGGGCCGGCGCTGGCGGAAATCAGCGGGTTCCCGCTGAACGCCACCTTCACGAACAAGAAGGTGCTCGAAGTCTCCGGGTCGGCGCCGATCGTAGTCACGGCGACCTTCCTCGCCTTGCCCGAAGGCGAAAACAAGTGCACGTTCGAAGGGCCCAAGGCGAATGAGCTGTTCAACATCGGCAAAACCGGACACCCGGAACCGGTGACGATCACCGTCGTGAAGCTGGTCTTCGCGCACAACGCGTCGGCACCCGACCAGGCCGCGAGCTGTCCTCCCTCGGCGATCCTCGGCGGCTCGTTCAAACTGAGCTCCGCGGGCGAAACGGTCGAATCGGAAGCCGGCGGCAACGAAGCCGCCGAAGAAGAAGCCGAAAAAGAAGAACACGCCGAAGAAGTGCTCGAAGAAAAAGAAGAAGAAGAAGAAGTCGCCTCCGAAGGCAACAAGGGCAACCTGGGCTACAGCGCCACCGAAGGCTGGGGCGTGCTCTGAGCGGCCGATCAGCGTGGCCGCGCCCGGGGTGGGCGCGGCCACCGGCCGTGCCGACGGAACGGCCCGGCAGGAGGAGAATGGGAGCATGGAGGAGCTCGGAGGTTCTAAGGAGGGCGCCACGGCAAGGCGTGGCGGGCAGGCTGCACTGACCCGCCGTGCGCTGCTGGGACGGGCGGCGGCCCTGGGCCTCACCGCCTCGACGATGGGAGCGCTCGAGCTGCTGGGCGGTGCGCCGCAGCGCGCGCTCGCCACCGGAGGCCTCGAGCTGCCCGAAATCCAGTACGCGATCGAGCGCTACACGCCCAGGGCGATCCGCGCCGAAGGCGTCCCGATCAGACCGGGGCCCGTCTACACGACGTTCGCGACGCTCGAACTGTCGCGCACACCCACCGCCTCCGACCAGACGACGCTGGCCCGGGCGCTGGCGACGGTCGAGGCCGGCTACCCATTCAGTCCGGCGGGCGTCTTCACGACCGTCTGCTACGGAATCCCCTACTTCGAACGGCTCCCCGGCGGGATGGCCGGGCCGCTGATCGCGCGCCACATGCCGCGGCTGCTCGCCGACCCCGAACGGTTCGCATTCGAGGAGGCCGTCCCCGGCCCGAGCGACGTCTCCCCCGCCAACCCGGGGGTGATCAAGCAGCGCTTCAACGTGCCCGTCCGGATCGAGGCCAACGACATGCTCCTGATCCTGCGCAGCGACTCGACCGCCGTCATCGAGGACACGCTGAGCTGGCTCAGCGGAGCGAGCGAGACCCTGGCCGGGAGCCAGGTGGGCGAATCGGGCCTCGGCGGCCTCTTCACGGTCAGCTCGAGGAGGCTGATGTTCAACCAGCAGGGCCTGCCCCGCGCGCTCGCAGAAGAACAGCAGCTGCCCTACGCGGAAACCATCAACCCGAAATCCTCGATGTGGATGGGCTTCTCCGACGCGCAGGTCGGCAGCAGCGGAGCCCCGCCGATCACGACGTTCCTGGGCAACCGATTCTCGCGGCTCACCTCCGCACGCCCGGGCGACTATCTCAGCCGCGCCTCGATAGTCCACCTCTCGCACCTCATCCAGGACCTCGAGCAGTTCTATACGAGACCGGGGGAAACGTTCACCCGGAGGGTCTCGGCGATGTTCACCTCCAACCCACCGCCCAGCACGGGCAACGCCGACCAGTTCACGGACGGCGGCGGCCCGGCCTACATCCCGAACTTCTTCGTCGGGCCCACAGGCGCCGAACGGGAAGCCGCCGCGATCCGGACCTTTGACGGCCAGCCCCACCTCGGGCACATCAGCGCACTGCAGCGCTCCAGCCGCACCAGCGACGCCAGGCCGATCCACATCCGCGCCGACGGTCCGGGCTTCGACTCGCTCGATGTCCCCGACGGCTCGCCGCAGCCGAAGCTGCACTTCAGCATCTTCGTCCCGACGTCAGACTTCTTCGCCACCATGCGCCGCAACCAGGCCTCACCCGACCTCGCCCAGCAGTACAACGTGCCGCCCCAGAACGTCGGCCTGGAGCGGTTCATCACGGCGACCCGGCGACAGAACTTCCTCGTTCCGCCCCGCAGCCACAGGGCGTTCCCGCTGCTCGAGCTGGCCTGAGACCGTTGCGGCTGGCGACCTGGAACGTCAACTCGCTGCCGGCGCGGCTGCCGCGGGTGCTCGAGTGGCTCGAGCGCGTCGGCCCGGACGTGCTCTGCATCCAGGAGACCAAGGTCGCAGACGCCGCCTTCCCCTTCGGGGAGCTCCAGGAGCTCGGCTACGAGGCCGCCGCCGACGGCGGCGGCGCCTACAACGGCGTCGCGATCCTCTCCCGGGTCGGGCTCGAGGAAGTCGCGCGCGGCTTCGAGGGGGAGCCTGGCTTCCCCGATCCCGAGCGCCGGTCGATCTCGGCGAGCTGCGCGGGCATCCGCGTCTGGTCGGTCTACGTGCCAAACGGCCGCTCGCTGGACAGCCCCCACCTCCAGTACAAGCTGGCCTGGCTCGAGGCCCTGCGCCGTGCCGCCGCCGGGGACCTCGCGGCCGGGCGGGCCCTCGCGGTGTGCGGGGACTTCAACGTCGCCCCGACGGACGCCGACGTATGGGATCCGGCGGCATTCGCCGGCTCCACCCACGTCTCCGAGCCCGAGCGAGCGGCGATCCGGGGGCTGCTCGAGCTCGGCCTGAGCGACCTGCAGCCCCGCGCGCTGAAGGGCGAGCCGTTCACCTACTGGGACTACCGCGCCGGGATGTTCCACAAAGGCGAAGGGATGCGCATCGATCTGGTGCTGGTGAGCGACGAGCTGGCCGGGCGTGTCGCCGACGCCTACATCGACCGGGATGCCCGCAAGGGCTCCAAGCCCTCCGATCACGCCCCCGTGGTCGTCGAGCTCAAGCCCGCCTAGAAGCTCACGTTGCTGCGCCCAGCCGCTATGCTCGCGCCCGGATGTCAGGGGTATCGAGTGAGCGCTGGGAGGACGCGCAGGACGCCGAGCGCGGCTTCTGGTCGACGCCCGGGTTCGGGTTGAAGAAGTTCCGCCGCGCTGCAGCGGGCTCGATCGAGACCGCCGAGTGGGTCATGCCCCACCTCAAGGCGCCGCCCGGCGACTGGCTGGAGGTCGGGATCGGCCCTCTGGGCGTCGGCTGCACCCACTTCCTGGGCTGTCAGGGCGAGCTGCACACGCTCGACCCGATCGAGCCGACGCCGGCCGATGAGTGGCAGCTGCCCGAGCCCTGCAAGGCTCTCGTGCGCTCCTGCCAGGAGGCCTCTATCCGCCACGTCGGGCAGGCCGAGCAGCTCGAGTTCGCCGAGAACAGCTTCACCTTCGTGGCGATGGAGAACATGCTCGACCACGTTCAGGACCCCGGCGCGGTCCTGTCCGAGGCGCGGCGCGTGCTCGTTCCCGGCGGCCAGCTCTATGTCGCCGTCGACACGTTCTCGACCCTCGGCGAAGCCCGTTTCAAACTCGTCGCCCGGGCGAAGTTGCGCGACACGACGTTCGTGCGCGCCCATCCCCATCGCTTCTCCAGCAGCGATGTCCTGCGGATCGTCACCGAGGCGGGCTTCCACGTGACCCACTCCGAGACCCCCGGCACGCTGGGCTCGGCGGTCGGCCGGCATTTCCGGACCTGCCTGCTCGCGCAGTAGGGAGCCCGATCAGACGCGCAGCGATGCGGCGCCGGCGGTTCGTTCGGTGCTCAGGTGCGGGCCGGGGCGGACGTGGGGCCGCAGGCGCGCCACGCCGGCTGAGACGGCGCCCGGGAGATCCTCGATCGCCGCCGGGCGGGCCAGGTAGAAGCCCTGGCCGTGACTGACCCCGAGCTCGCCCAGGGAAGCCAGTTCGGTCTCCTTCTCGATGCCCTCGGCGATCAGCACGGCGCCCGTGTCGGCGGCGAACCGCGTCAGCGAGTCCGCCAGCGAGCGCCGGACCGGATCGATGTCGATGCCGCTGATCAGCTCGCGATCGAGCTTGATGAAATCCGGGGCAAGCTTGAGGATGTGCATCAGGCTGGCAAAGCCGGCACCCGCATCGTCGATCGCGAGCCGCACCCCGGCCTCGCGCAGACAGGCCAGGCGCCCCGCCAGCTGGGGATAGTTCTCAACGGCCTCGTGCTCGGTCAGCTCGAGGACGATCCGCGCCGGATCGACCGACTGAAGTGCCGCGGAGATCCGCGGTGAGGCGAGTGCCGCCGGGCCGGCGTTGACGGCGAGCAGCGCCTCGGGCGGCAGGCTTCCAAGGTGCCCGAGCGCCGCCTCGAACAGCGCGACTTCGAGGTCGAGCCCGCGCCCGACGCGGTGCGCCCTGGCAAACCAGACGTCCGGCGGCGCCGCATCGGGGCCACCGAAGCGGGCCAGTGCCTCGACTCCGCAGAGCGCGCCCCCGGCCAGATCGAAGATCGGCTGGAAGACCAGCGCGTAGTCTGCGCGCTCGAGGATCTGCTCGATGCACTCGCGCTCGGCCTGCTCCTCTGCGCCGGCCGGGTCGAGGACATTGGCGAGGAACCGCCCCCTGGCGGCCACATCCCTGTCGGGATCGAGCGGCGCACCGGCGTGCAGGAGACGGTCGGTGATCGACATGAACTCGGTGGCCGCTCCGATGGCGGTGCCGATGAAGTCCGCGAGATCGCTCAGCAGCCGGACGTCGTGCTCGTCGAAGGCATCCGGCCGAGCCGAGCTGACGTTGAGGATGCCCACCGGCTGCTCGCCCCGGCCCAGCGGCACACAGACCGAGGAGCGGACGTTGAAGGCGCGCGTCGCCGTGCGGTTGACGCGCGGATCTGACTCGCTGTCCCCGGTGAGGAGCGTTGTGCGGGTGCGGATCGCCTGGCCCGAGAGGCTGCCTTCGAGCGCCAGGGCCTCGCCGACGAAGTGGTTCAGATAGCCCGCGCCACACGCATAGCGCAACGAGCGCGGATCGACGACGAGCCCGATGAGCACGCCGTCGGCGGCTTCGATCATCGCGAGCGCCTGGTCGGCGACCCGCTGCATCAGTTGCAGCGGGTCGATCGCCCGGCGGATAAGGCCGTCGATATCACCGCCCGGCTCAATCGTCATGAACCGAACATCGACCAACAGGTGGAATTTGCTTAATGTCGGGTGGGCTCGAGCGGACGTCTCGTCAGACTCCGGACGGTCCCACACCGACCGCCCGCCGGCACCCGCCGGGCGGGCTCAGGGCACGAGCCGCGCGGGAAGGCTCTTGAGCTGGTTCACGAACATCGATTCCACCCAGGTCGGCCGGCCCGCCAGCTCGATGTTGGGGTAGCGCTTGAGCGTCTCCTCGATCATCACCCGCAGCTCCAGACGGGCCAGGGCCGTGCCGAGGCAGAAGTGCCGCCCGCCCGCGCCGAAGGCCTGGTGGTCGGCTTTGCGCATGATGTCGAAGCGGTCCGGATCCTCGAATCGCGTCTCGTCGCGGTTGGAGGAGGCGTACCACATCACGACCTTCTCGCCCTCCTTGATCTCCTGCCCATGCAGGACCGTGTCCCTGGTCGCCGTGCGGCGGAAGTGCGCGAACGCCGGGAACATCCGCAGCGACTCCTCGACGGCGTCGGGGATCAGACTGGGGTCGTCGACGAGCATCTGCAGCTGGTCGCGGTTTTCCATCAGCGCCCGCATGCCGCTGCAGTAGGTCGCCTTGGTCGAATCGTTGCCCGCCGCCATCAGCAGGAAGAAGCCCATCACGATCTCGTGCTCCTCGAGCTTCTCGCCTTCCACCTCGGCATTGACCAAGACGGTCGTCAGATCGTCGGTCGGGTTCTCCCTGCGCTCGGCGATCAGCTTGCGGCAGCGCTCGAAGATCTCCGGCACATCACGTTCGACCGCACCCTCGACCCCCTCGGGGTTGATGTCCGGATCACCCGCCGCCAGCGTCGAGTTCATCAGCCGCGCCCAGATGATGTCGTCCTCTTCGGCGATGCCCATGAAGCTGCCGATCACCCGCGAGACGATCGGCTGGGCGACCTCCTCGACCAGGTCACAGCTCTCCCTGCCCTCGAGACGGTCCAGCACACGGACGGCGATCGCCCGGATCTCATCCTCATGGGCGGCGATCCGCCGCGGCGTGAAACCGGCCTGGAAGAGCGCCTTCAGCCGGTCGTGCTTGGGCGGGTCCATCCCGATGAACATCGCCTGGGCGAGCTCGAGCGGGAAGCCCCCGGCGGCGAGGATCACGCCGCCCTTTTCGGAGGAGTAGCTCTGCCAGTCGCGGCTGACCGCATGGATGTCATCGGCAGTCGTCACCGACCAGAAGCCGGCCTCCTCGGGGAACTCTTCGAAGCTCTCCGTCCAGTGGATCGGGCACTTCGAGCGCATCTCGCGGAAGAGCTCGTGCGGCGGGCCGTTGACCCAGTGCTCGCGGGGCGTAAGTTCGACGTCTCGAATATCGGTTTCAGTGCTCGCCACGACGGACCTCCGCTCTCGCTCACCCGGACTGCGGCGCATGATACTGGCTGGCTGGCCAGTTTCCGCTCAATAGCTGAAATCCCTGGCAATGACGCCCAGTACATCGTTCGCGAGCAGGCTCGAGCCGGCTTCGTTGAGGTGGATCCCGTCGGAGCGCCGGACGATCGTCGGCGTGCCGGCGATGCTCATCGAGTCGCGGTAGACGCCGCCGGGGGTGAAGATCGGCACGCTGTCGATGACGCGCACCTGTGCGGCCCACGGGGCGAGCGCGACCGGGATCGCGGCGTTGACGACCCGGGAGATCACCTGCCGGGCCGGATCGCGCGGGGTCGGCAGGGTTATCCAGTAGACCCGGCCGAAGCCGTTCTGGCGGTACGTGTCGGCGATCTGGCGGACGCGGTTGGCGTAGATCGCAGCCCACTGCGCACTGCAGCATTCGACTTCGCGCCCGCCCGGCCCCGGCATCGGGAATCCCTCGTTGGCGCCGATGAAGATCACCACCGCTTCGGGGTGGTCCTGTTTGACCTGGTAGGCCGAGAGCTTGGCCCAGTTGACGTTGACGGTCTCTGAGATCCCGGTCCCCAGGTGAGCTTCGGGGATCACGTGGACGCCCTTGGGGGCAAGTTTCTGGGCCAGGTCGAAGTCGAGCGGTTCGACCATCGAGTCGCCCGTCACCAGCAGCGTCTTCAGCCTGCGCCGCGGTGGGACGGGCGCGCCGATGCTCGCCGGTTCGAACGCTTCGGCGGTGACCGCCCCCGCGCCCGCGCCCGGGCTGCTTTCAAAGCCGCCGGGGCCGCCGAGGTTCGGTTCGGGCTCCAGGAAGGCCGTCGCGCGGGTGCTCGCCGCGGCGAACGGGAGCTGCTCTGCCAGCCAGGCCGCGGGGCGCCCGACGGCGAGCACCGCTTCCCGTTCGATCCCCGGTTTGAGCTCGGTGCCGGCCTTGCGCACCGAGGGGCCCTGCAGGACCAGCAGGATCAGGCCCGCCAGGAAGACGACGAAGACCGCCTCGCGGGCCCGGACGCGCCTGACCCGGCCGTCCTGGAAACGGTCCATCAGGCTGTCGTCGCGGGGCTGTTGGGGAGCGCTCAAGCTAGAACCGGAAGTAGATGAACGGGGGCACGCCCTGGCTGGGGACGGTCGCGCCGACCAGCACTATGACGAGCGCCAGCCCGATCCCGAGCGCGACGGGTCGCATGCGCTCGATTCGCAGCTGGACGGCGGCCAGCGGTTCCGGCGGGAGCAGCTGCAGGCCGATGACGACTGCGATCGCCACCAGCACGGGGGCGCTCCACAGGGTCGCCGAGCCGGGCGAGGCGAGCCGCGAGAGGAACGTCCCGGCGAGCGCGAGGCTCTGCGAGCGGAACAGGATCCAGCCGAAGACGACCAGGTGGAAGGTCCCCAGCCAGCGCAGCCAGCCGGGCAGGCGCAGGCGGCCTTTGAGCGCGTGCTCGGTGACCAGGCCGACGCCGTGGAAGGCGCCCCAGAGCACGAATGTCCAGGCCGCTCCGTGCCACAGCCCGGCCAGGACCATCGTGATCATCAGATTGCGGTAGACCATCAGCCGCCCGCCGCGGTTGCCGCCGAGGGGGATGTAGAGGAAGTCCCGCAAGAAGCGCGAGAGCGTCATGTGCCAGCGCCGCCAGAAGTCCCGGAAGCCCGTCGCCCGGTAGGGGCTGCGGAAGTTCTGCGGGAAGACGAACCCCATCAGCAGAGCCAGGCCGATCGCCATATCCGTGTAGCCGGAGAAGTCGCAGTAGATCTGGGCGGCGTAGCCGTAGGCGGCCAGGAGCACATCGAGGCCGCCGTATGCCTGCGGGACCGCGAACACGGGGTCCACCAGCGCCCGGGCCAGATAGTCGGCGATCACGACCTTCTTGATCAGGCCCAGCGCGATCAGCGCGACACCCGGTCCGACGGCGACGTTCTCCGGGTTGCGCGGCGTCGCGAGCTGTGGCAGGAACTCCCGTGCGCGGACGATCGGCCCCGCCACGAGGTGGGGGAAGAAGCTCAGATAGACGGCCGCGTCGATCAGGCTCGCGGGCGCGACGAGCCGCCGCTTGACGTCGACCACATAGGAGATCGCCTGGAACGTGTAGAAGCTGACCCCCACGGGGAGGGCAATCGTGACCAGCGGGAGGGGCATCCCGAGGCCGACGCCGTGCAGCAGTTCGGCCATCTGCTGGACGAAGAACGAGTAGTACTTGAAGACCCCCAGGACGCACAGGTCGAGCGCCACGGCGCCGGCCACGATCAGGCGGCGGCGATGCTCGCCGTCGGTGCGGGAGATCGCCACCGCGGCCGCCTGGTTGCCCACCGTCACGCCGCCCAGGAGCAGACAGAAGCGCCAGCTGGCCGAGGCGTAGAAGACGTAGCTGGCGGCCAGGATGAACGGCTTCCAGGCCCGCGGGCGCGACATCAGGGCCCACGAGAGGGCCAGGACGATCGGGAAGAAGATCGCGAACTGGACGGTGGGGAAGAGCACGTGGGCGGGCGATCGACCGGGGCCGGGTTGCGAGCTCCGGGAGCCCGGCCAGACTACGCGATCGGAGCGCCAGCGCGAGCCGCTGGTGGCGCGACGGCGGACTGGACATGCGATCCTTCTCCGCTCCCGGAACCCAAGGAGTCAAGCGATGCGCCACCGCCAGCTACCTGCCCTGCTCGCCACCGCCGCCGCGTTGGGCGCCCTCGGCGTCCTCCCCGCAGGCGCGCCCGCGGCGCAGCGCGCGCACACGGCGGGCGCCTGCAGCATCAGGGGCAAGGAAGAGTCGCTCGGGCCCACCTACGTGACCTACGTCGAAGTCAGAGGCGGCGTCAGCTGCGGCTTCGCGCTGCACCTGGTCAAGGCCTACTACCAGTGCCGTGTCAAACACGGTGGTGTCAAGGGCACGTGCTCGGGCGTCGAGGGGTTCCGCTGCAGCGAGAACCGCTATCTGAAAATCGCCGTGCAATACGACGCCAGCGTCGCCTGCACCCGCGGGTCCGAGCGCGTCTTCCACAAGTACACGCAGTTCACCTGACCCCCCAGCCGAGCGGCAGGCCGAAGGCGCCGCGGGCCGGTTCCAGCTGGCCGTCGGCCAGCATCGCGGCGACGATCAGGCTGCGCTCCACGCAGGCCCCCGCGTGGTCGAGGTGGATGCCGTCGGGCGTCCGCGGGCGGATCTGGAGTCCTTCGTAGGCGATCTGTTCCTGAAATCCGTCCGGTGAGACGGCGCCGGCGACGCCGATCAGCGTGATCTCGCCCGGGAATTCCGCGGCCAGCAGGGCGAGCGACTGGTTGACGGCTTCATACAGCGGTGCCCGCAGCGCCTCGCGCGGTGCCGGCAGCGTCAGCCAGTAGATGTGGCCGAGCCCACCGCGGACATAGGCGCGCGCGAGCGGTCGGAGCAGCCTCGCATAGGCGCGCAGCCACCTCGTCCCACAGCATTCGATTAGCGTGTTGCGGGGACCCGCGAGGGGGATCCCGCCGTCGCGGCCGCCGATCGTGATGACCGTCGCGTCGGGGTGGAAGCGCTGGACCTGGCTGACAGCCAGCCGCGGCCAGTTGACGGTCTGGGTCGTCAGTCCCGTCCCATCGTGGCGATCGGAGTGGACGACCATCCCGGCGGGCGCTTCGACGGCCATCTCCTGGTCGATCGGGTAGCTCATCGAGTCGCCGGTGACGAGCACCGACAGATGTCCTGCGGGGCCATGCAGGCGCAGCGCCCCGCTGTCGCGCCGGAGGGTCCGGCAGATGCCGCCCTCACCGGCAGCTCCGGCGAGGCCTCCGCCGGTCCCCAGCAGCAGGACCGTGGCGCTCAGAAGGACGCGAAGGCTGCGCATGGCCGCCGGGACCGTACAGAAGCGTGCGCCGCACCGCGCCGCCCGGGCGGGGAACCACCGCGCCGGCGCCACCCAGCCACTACGATCGATCGCTCTGCCGCCAGCTTCTTCGACACCCGCGCCCCGGCGCGCCCTGGCCCGCCTGTTCGCCGCGCTGACGGTCCTGGTCCTCGCCTCCGCGGCGAGTATCTGCGGAGCCGCCTCGGCCCGCGTCCCCCGGCCCGCCGCACACTCGGCCTCCTCGTTCAAGACCGGGATCGGGGACGAGCACCCGGAGATGTTCTCCAACCCGCTCTGGACGCAGCTGCACACGCAGATAGCGCGCTACATCGCCCCCTACGACGCCGCCGTGCGGCCCTACTCGCTGCAGCTGGCCTCGAACTGGATCCGCGCCGCCGAAGCGCGCCACCAGAAAATCCTGATCGCCTTCTACCACTCCGAGTACACGCCCACCCGCCTGCCGAGCGTCGCGACCTACCAGGCCGACGTGCGGAAATTCGTCCGCCTCTTCCCCCACGTCAGCGAATACCAGTCCTGGGACGAGTCCAACCGCGGCAACATCCCCGGCGCCCTGGAGAGCCCCTCCGCATCGCTGGCAGCCCGCTACTACCAGGCGCTGATCCGCTCCTGCAGCTACTGCACCGTCAGCGGCCTCGACGTCCTGGACGCCCGGGAAATCGGCCCCACGCTGACCTACATCTCGGAATTCAAGCACGAGATCGGACGGCTGGAGACGATCATGCCGCGGGTCTGGGGGCTGCACAACTACTCCGACGTCAACCGGCTGGAAAGCTGGCGGACACGCGAACTGGTCCGCGCCCTGGGCGGCGAAGTCTGGCTGACCGAGACGGGTGGAATCGTCAAACTGGATCCCGACTTCCCGAATTCAGGCGGGGAAGGTCTGCGCCGCGCCGCGGCGGTGCTCAAATTCGTCTTCGCCGTCGCCGGATCTCACCCCCAGATCAAGCGGCTCTACATCTTCGACTGGACCGGCGGGACCGCGTCCACACGCTTCGATGCCGGGCTGATGGATGCCCGCTACCGGCCCCGGCCGGGCTACGTGGTCGTCTGCCGGGCCCTGCGGGCGGCACACTGCAACGTGCGCACCTCCGACCACTGAGGAGGGCGCTCAGCGGAACCGTTCGAGCACGCGCTCGATGGCCCGCGTGCCGAAGTCGACCGAGGCGGCAGGGAGCCGCTCGTCGGGCGCGTGGATCAGCGCCATGAAGCGCATGTCCTCGGGCAGCTGCATCGGCAGGAAGCCGTAGGTCTGGATGCCCAGACGGCTGAAGAAGCGGCCGTCGGTGACCGCGGGCAGGAGCATCGGGATCGGCCTGGCGGCAGCGTCGAGCTCGCGCAGGGTGTCGGAGAGCATTCCGAACAGAGCCAGGTCCGGCTCGGCCGCGACGGCGTCATGGCGGATCACCTCGAGCTCCACCTCGACCCCTGCGTGGGCGCGCAGCTCGGCGAACAGCTCGGCCGGCCCGTAGCCGGGCAACAGGCGGCAGTCCAGTTCGACGGAGACCTCGCCGGGAATCACGTTGATCTTCTCCCCGCCGGCGAGAATCGTCGGGCTTGCCGTGTTGTGCAGCAGCGGATCGAAGAACCTCGCCCGTTCGCCGAGAGCGCCCAGGAGGTGGTCGGTCAGGGCCGGCTTCAACAGGCCCCGCAGCGGGAACGCCAGGGGCGCCGGCAGCTCCGCCGCGATCGCCTCGACCATCGCCTGGGTGACGCTCGTGACGTGGACCGGCAGGCGCCGGGCGTCGAGGCTCGCAAGCAGGCGCCCGAGCCGGCCCATCGCCCCGTCGGTGATTGGCAGCGAGCCATGCCCGGCGGGTCCGCGCAGCGTCGCCCGCGTCCAGCAGACCTGCTTCTCGGCGACCATGATCGGGTAGAAGGTCCGTCCGGCGATGGCCATCGAGAAGCCGCCGAACTCGCCGATCGCGTAGCGGACCCCGTCGAAGAGCTCGGGGTGCTCCCGGACCAGGAACTCGGCGCCGAGCTCGCTGCCCGCCTCCTCGTCGGCCATCAGGCAGAGGATCACGTCACCGGGCGGGACCCGGCCCGCGGCGAGGGTCCGCATGAAGGCGCCCAGCATCATCGCGACGCCGCCCTTCATGTCAAGCGCCCCCCGCCCCCAGATGTAGCCGTCATGGAGCTCCCCCGCAAACGGCTCGTGGCGCCAGTCCCCACGGGCCGCGACGACGTCGACGTGACCCTGAAGCAGGAGCGGCGGGGCCGCGCCGGCGCCGGGCAGGCGCGCGATCAGGTTCGGGCGCTCGGGTGTCTGGGCGATGACCCGAACCTCGCAGCCCAGCTCCTCGAGCAGGCCCCGGATCCAGTCGATGCACTCGCGCTCGTTGCCGGGCGGGTTGGTCGTGTCAAAGCGCAGCAGCTGCGCCAGCAGCTCGGTCGGGCTCTCCAGCAGGGCGCTCGCGCTCACCGCGACAGTCTCGCGCATCCGCTCGCGCGAGGCACAGCGCTTTGCAGATGTAGGGCTCTCAGGCGATGCGTGGTAACACTTCAGGATGCCCCGTGCGATGTGGACCGGCGCGATCAGCTTCGGCCTGGTGACCGTGCCAGTCAAGCTCTACAGCGCCATCAACCGCAAGACTGTCCGCTTCCATCAGCTCTCCGGCAAGAGCGGCGTGCGGATCTCCCAGAAGCGGGTCGACCCCTCGACGGGCGAGGAGGTCCCCTACGAGGACATCGTCAAGGGCTATGAGCTGGCACCCGACCGCTACGTCGTGATCGAGCCGGGGGAGCTGGAGACGCTCCAGCCGAAGAAGACCAGGACGATCGAGATCGAGGATTTCGTCGAGCTGTCCGAGATCGACCCCGTCTTCTACGACCATCCCTATTACCTGGCGCCGGGCCCGGGCGGCGCGAAGCCCTACCGGTTGCTGCTGGAAGCGATGCGCGAGACTGGCAAGGTCGCGATCGCCCGCGTCGTGATCCGCTCGAAGGAGAACCTCGTCGCGATCCGCCCGATCGGCGAGGTCCTGGGCATGGCGACGATGATCTTCGCCGACGAAGTCCTGCCGGCGGAGAGCCTCGACGAGGTCGCCGAGGCCGAGGAGGTCAAGACGACCAAGCGCGAGCTCGACATCGCCAAGCAGCTCGTCGAGTCGCTGGCCGGCTCCTTCGACCCGAGCCGTTACACGGACAGCTACCGCGAGGAAGTGCTCGCGCTGATCGAGCGCAAGGTCGAGGGCAAGGCGATCGCCGTCCAGCCCGAGCCGGAGGAGCTCACCGCGCCGGCCCCCGACCTGATGGGTGCGCTGAAGGCCAGCCTCGAGGCGGTCCGCGCGCGTGAGGCCGAAGCCGGTGCCAAGCCTGCCAAACGCAAAGCCGCCGCGAAAACCGGGAAGGCATCTGCCAAAGCGGGGGCTCCGAAATCCGCCGGCAGCAAAGCCGCCACGGGCCCCAAACGCACCGGCTCGCGCACCACCGCCAAACGCTAGGTGGCCCCCCGCCGCGAGACGGGCGCGAAGCGCGGGGCGAAGGGAAACCAGCGGCTGGGGCGCTACGAGAGCAAACGGGACTTCGCCGCCACACCGGAGCCGGCGGGCGCAGCCGCGGGCCCGGCGGCGGGAGCGCCGCGATTCGTGATCCACCAGCACAGCGCCAGGCGGCTGCACTGGGACCTGCGCCTCGAGCACGACGGCGCACTCGTCTCCTGGGCCGTGCCGAAGGGGATCCCGGAGGAGCCCGGCGAGAACCGTTTCGCGGCCGCGACCGAGGATCACCCGATCGAGTACCTGGACTTCCACGGCGAGATCCCCAAGGGCAACTACGGGGCGGGGACGATGACGATCTGGGACCGGGGAACCTTTGAGGTCCTCAAGTGGGAGCCTCGCAAGATCGAGGTCCGCCTGCACGGCGAGCGTCTCGATGCCCGCTACGCCCTCTTCCCGATCGACAAGGAGGACCCGCCGAAGGACTGGATGATCCACCGGATGGACCCGCCGGCCGACGGCGCCGGCGAACCGATGCCCGCGCGGATCGTGCCGATGCTCGCACGCAGCGCGGAGCGCCCGCCGGAGGGAGACGGGTGGGGCTTTGAGATCAAGTGGGACGGCGTCCGTGCGATCGCCTACTGCAGCCCCGGCGAGGTCCGCCTGGAAAGCCGCAACCTCAACGACATCTCCGACAGCTATCCGGAGATCGCCCAGATCGACCGCTCGCTCGGATCGCACCGCGCCGTGCTCGACGGCGAGCTGGTCGCCTTCGACGCGGCGGGCCGGCCGAGCTTCGGCGCGCTGCAGCAGCGGATGCACGTGGCCTCCCGCGAGCAGGCGAGACGCCTGGCGAAGGGCACCCCGGTCACCTATGTGATCTTCGACCTGCTCTGGCTTGACGGCCACTCACTGATGGAGGAGCCCTACTCCGCCCGGCGCGAGCAACTGGCCGCGCTGGCGCTGGAGGGTCCCGGCTGGCAGACCCCCGATCATGTCGTCGGGCACGGCAGCGAGCTGCTTCAGGCGAGCGTCGAGCAGCGGCTCGAGGGGATCGTCGCCAAGCGCCTGGACTCGGCCTACCGGCCCGGGCACCGGGGCGGGAGCTGGCTGAAGATCAAGACGATGGGGCGCCAGGAGTTCGTCATCGGCGGCTGGCTGGCGGGCAAGGGGCGGCGCCGGGAGACGATCGGGGCGCTGCTGCTGGGTGTGCACGAGGGCGGCGCCCTGCGCTTCGTCGGGCGCGTCGGGACGGGCTTCACCGACGCCGAGCTCGACCGGCTGCAGGGCCTGCTGGGCCCGCTGGAGCGCCCGGACTCGCCCTTCACCTCGGGCCCGCGCCCACCCCGCGAGGCAGTCTTCTGCGAGCCCAAGCTCGTCGCCGAGGTCGAGTTCGCGGAGTGGACCAGCGCCGGCAACATCCGCCACCCCTCCTACAAGGGCCTGCGCGAGGACAAGTCCGCGGTGGAGGTCGTGCGCGAGGACGCCACAGCTCCGCCCGAGGCCGAGGACAGCTCGGTTCCCGGGCCCGGGCGGCTCGAGATCGAGGACCGCGGGTCAAGAGGGAGCTTCACCTCTGTCGGGGGGCACGAGCTGAAACTCTCGAATCTGCGGGAAGGTCCTCTATCCCGGGACGGGTTTCACCAAGGGTCAGCTGATCGACTACTACGCAGCCGTCTCCGGCGTCCTTTTGCCCCACCTCGCCGCCCGGCCGCTCACCGTGACCCGCTGGCCCGACGGGGTCGAGGGCAAGTCCTTCTTTCAGAAGCAGGCGCCGGCGCACCGGCCGCAATGGGTGCGCACGGCCACCGTGGCGAGTTCCGCCAAGCCGATCGACTACACGCTGGCCGAAGACCTCCCGACGCTGATCTGGCTGGCCAACCTGGCGGCGATCGAGCTGCACACCCCGCTCGCGCGGGCGGAGGCGATGGAGTGCCCGACGGCGGTCGTCTTCGACCTCGACCCCGGGGAGGGAGCGAGCGTGATCGAGTGCTGCCGGGTGGCGCTGCGCCTGCGGGCGATGTTCGAGCACCTCGGCCTCGTGTGCCTGGTCAAGACCTCGGGCTCGAAGGGACTGCAGCTGTATCTCCCGCTGAACTCCCCGTCGGTCACCTATGAGCAGACCAAGCCGTTCGCCAAAGCGGTCGCCGAGCTGCTCGAGAGCGAGGAACCGGAGCTCGTCGTCTCACGCATGACGAAGTCCAAGCGCTCGGGCAGGGTCTTGATCGACTGGAGCCAGAACGACTCCGCGAAGACGACCGTCTGCGCCTATTCGCTGCGCGCCCGGCCCCGCCCGACGGTCTCGACGCCGCTCACCTGGGAGGAGCTCGAGCGAGCGCTCGCCGACGGCGACCCGGCGGGACTGGCCTTCGAGGCCGCCGCTGTGATCGAGCGGGTCGCCGAGCACGGCGACCTGATGGCACCGGCGCTGTCGCTCAGCCAGAGGCTGCCGAGCTTCTGAGCCTCCCAGCCGCCGGGAACTCCGAGCGGGCGCCCGCTACTCGAACTCGGGTGAGCGCCACCCGGGCATCACGTCGGGCAGGCCGTCTGAGACCTTGTCGGTGAAGTGGGCGGGGCGCTTCTCGAGGAACGAGGTGACACCCTCGACGACGTCGGCGGATTGCCCGCGGGCCACCATTCCCCGGGAGTCGGCACGGTGGGCGATCATCGGGTGCTCGGCGCCGAGCATTCGCCACATCAGCTGGCGCGCCAGCGCGACCGAGACCGGGGCGGTGTTCTGCGCGATCTCAAGCGCCAGCTCGCGCGCGGCGCCCAGCAGCTCGTCCTTGGGGTGGATGCTGCGGATCAGGCCGGCGTCGAGACCCTCCCGGGCGCTGAAGACGCGCCCGGTGGCGACCCACTCCATCGCGCGGCTGATGCCGACGACGCGCGGCAGGAACCAGCTCGAGCAGGCCTCGGGGATGATCCCGCGGCGGGCGAAGACGAAGCCGAGCTTGGCGTCGTCGGCGGCCAGGCGGACATCCATGGGGAGCGTCATCGTCGCCCCCACTCCGACGGCCGGACCGTTGATCGCGGCGATCACGGGCTTCTTGGAGTCGAAGACCCGCAGCGTGAACTCGCCGCCGCCGTCCCGGCCCGCAACGCCCGCCGTGTCGCGCTTGGAGTAATCGAAGGTATCCCCGCCGGCCTCCAGGTCGGCACCGGCGCAGAAGCCACGGCCGGCGCCCGTGACGATGACGACCCGGACGTCGTCGTCGGAGTCGGAGATGTCGAAGGCCGCACGCAGCTCCTCGCCCATCCGGCCGGTCCATGCGTTGAGCCGCTCGGGCCGGTTGAGGGTGATCGTGAGGATCCCCTCCGAAGTCTCTGTGGTGATCTGCTCGAAGTCCATCGGCGGATCCTTTCAGTTCTCCGGCGTCGGGCGCTCGAGGCCCGTGCCCCGGCGTCCGTAGGGGCCCTCCTCGGTGAGGCAGGCGGCGCCGCAGCGCGCCGCCAGCGCGAGTGCCTCGGGCAGGCCCATCGGCGCGGCGAGGCCGTACGTCAGACCGGCAGCGAACGAGTCCCCGCAGCCGTAGGAGTCGACCGGCGGGCCGGGGGGCGGGCACGCAGCCCAGCGCCCTTCGCCGCCCGAGCGGCGCCTGAAGCGCCCTCCGCGGGCGCCCTCGGTGTGGACCAGCAGCTCGGCCTCGCCTTCGGCCGGGACGGCGGCGCGCAGCTCGATCTGATCCTCGCCGCTCAGGATCAGCGCGTCCAGGGCGACCCCGTGCCCCAGCGCAAGTCGCGCCCGGGGGCTGGCACACAGCACCCGGGCCTCGCGCCGGGCGAGTTCGAGTGCTGCCGTGTCACCGGCGGTGAAGTAGACACCGTCGAGCTCGCGGAGCTCGGGCCACCGATCGCCCTCCTCGCCGTGGGGGTCGAGCCGCTCTCCGAACGTCGTGATCGTCCGCTCGCCGCGCTCGTCGACGAGCGTCACGGCGCGGCGCGTCGGGAGCTCGCGAACCTGGGCGCGGACGGTCACCCCCAGCTCTGTCAGGCGCGCCGCCGAGCGACGGCCGAGCTCGTCATCGCCGAGCGCGGTGAAGAGCGTGCAGGCGCCGGCGAGGCGCGCCATCACGACAGCCGCCACGGCCCCGCCGCCCGCGGGCTCGGCGAAGGTGCCCGTCGCGTGGACCACCTCACCGGCGCCGGGGATGTGCTCGACGTGGGCGAACTCGACCCACTCGACGTGGCCGACGACGGCGAGCCTCGGCGGGCGCTCGGACATGGCGGTGAGTCTCACAGATGGCGAGCCGCCCGCGCCCTCCACGCAGGCCATAGGATTGCCGTCAATGGCCGAGGTACTGCTGATCGACGAGCCCGCTCCCCACGTGACACGTCTCACGATGAACCGGCCCGAGCAGCTCAACACGATGACCTCGGAGCTCTGCGAGGCGCTTCACGAGCAGCTGCGCGAGCTGAGGGACGAGCGCTACTGCCGGGCGGTCATCCTCACCGGCGCCGGGCGGGGCTTCTGCGCGGGCCTCGATCTCCACGGCTATGGCGCGGCGCCGGGCAACACCGGAAGCGACATCTCCCGCGACCGCCTGGCCAACCAGCGCCACATGTCGAGCCTCATCCTGGCTCTGCGGGCGCTGCCGCAGCCGGTCATCGCGGCGGTCAACGGGCCCTCCGCCGGGTTCGGCCTCGCGCTGGCGCTCGGCTGCGACATCCGCTACGCCGCGCAGGAGGCCGTCTTCCGGGCCGCCTTCATCAACATCGGCGTCTCCAACTGCGACATGGCGACCAGCTGGCTGCTGCCGCGGCTGATCGGCGCCTCGCGCTCACACGAGCTGATGCTGACCGGTCGGCGCTTCGACGCCGAGGAGGCGCTGCGGATCGGCCTCGTGGCCGACGTGGTCGCCCAGGAGGAGCTGGCGGCCCGCGCGCTCGAGGGCGCTCAGCAGATCTCGGCGCTCGCGCCCTGGGGCGTGCAGCTGACCAAGCAGGGCATGTGGTCGGCGCTGGAGATCCCCAGCGAGCAGACGGCAGCCGAGTATGAGGACCGCCAGCAGATCATGGCGACCTTCGGCACCGCTCCGCCCGAGGCGATCTCGGCCTTCCTCGAGAAGCGCCAGGCCGAGTTCGCCGACTGAGAATGAGCGGCCTGTTCGACGTGTCGGGCAAGACGGCCCTCGTGACCGGCGGCTCACGGGGGATCGGCATGATGGTCGCCCGCGGCCTCGTCGAGGCGGGCGCGAAGGTGATCGTCTCCTCGCGCAAGGAGGCCGACGTCCAGGCCGCCGCCACCGAGCTCGGCTCGCTCGGCGAGTGCATCGCGATCCCCGCGGACGTCTCCACCCCCGAGGGTGCCGGCGCCCTCGCGCAGGCGGCGAGCGCCCACTTCCCTTCGCTTGACATCCTCGTCAACAACGCCGGCGCGGTCTGGGGAGCGCCGCTCGAGGAGTTCCCGCCCGGCGGCTGGGACCGGACGATGCACACGAACGTCGAGGGCGTCTTTCACCTCACCGTCGGGCTGCTTCCCGCCCTGCGTGCGGCCGCCACGGTCGAGGACCCGGCCCGCGTGATCAACATCGGCTCGATCGACGGGATCCGTACCCCGTCGGTCGAGAACTACAGCTACAGCGCCAGCAAGGCGGCCGTGCACATGCTGACCCGCCACCTAGCCAAGCGCCTGGCGGGCGAGCACATCACGGTCAACGCGATCGCCCCGGGCCCCTTCGAGAGCAAGATGATGGCCTTCGCCCTGGCCGACCCCGATTCGCGCCGGGCCGTCGAGGAGAGCGTCCCGCTGGGCCGGATCGGGCGCCCCGACGACGTCGCCGGCCTGGCCCTGTTCCTCGCCTCGCGGGCCGGCGCCTACATGACCGGCACCGTGATCCCGCTCGACGGCGGCATCACCGGCTGCGGCTGAGCGGTCCGGCCGGGGGCCGCCAGGCGCCTTGACGCGCAGCCGGTGCCCGCCGAGTACGAGCTTTGTCAGTCGGCGGACGAGGTTCACGGCCGATCGGCGCCTCAGACGGGCGAGGCGGTATGGCGATCGGATAGTCTCGCGCGTGGAGACTCGATGCGTCACCAGAGCTCAATCACCTCGCAGTCACGGACCCCCTCGCGGGCCACCGAGTGCGAGGCCCCGACCGAGCTCTCCTCAGCGGACCGCCGCGAGCAGCACAAGAGCCCCAGCCGGGCCTGATTCGGTGCGGATCGACCTCTGCGGAGTCCGCGGCTCGACCGCAGCCCCCGGCGCGGAGTTCCTGCGCTACGGCGGTCACACCTCCTGCGTGACCGTCAGCCACGACGGAGCCGACGCGCCCACTTTGATCCTCGACGCGGGGACCGGCATCCGGACGGTCAGCGCCCTGCTCGGCGGTGGGGCGTTCGCCGGCACGATCCTGCTGACCCACCTGCACTGGGACCACCTTCAGGGCCTGCCCTTCTTCGCTGCGGGGGACCGGGAGGACTCACATGTCAGCCTGCTCATGCCCCAGCAGCCCGACGGCGCCGACGCCGTCTCGGTGCTCGCTCGGGCGATGTCGCCGCCGCACTTCCCGATGGAGCCGAGGCAGCTGCGGGGCGCCTGGAGCTTCGGGTCGATAGAACCGGGTGAGCGACAGATCGAGGGCTTCACCGTGATGGCCCGCGAGATCCCCCACAAGGGCGGCAGGACCTTCGGCTACCGGATCAGTGACGGGCACTCGAGCTTCACCTACATGCCCGACCACCGGCCGACCGCCTTCGGCGCGGGCCCGGAGGGCTTCGGCGAGTATCACGACGCCGCGCTCGAGCTGGTCGCAGGCAGCGACCTGCTGCTCCACGACGCCCAGCTGCTGCGCGAGGAGCTCGAAGCCGAGCAGCTGTTCGGGCACTCCTGCGGCGAGTACGCGCTGGGTCTCGCCCGCCGGGGAGGCTGCCCCGCGGTGCTCCTGTTTCACCACCACCCCGACCGCACCGACGCGGCGCTCGAGGAGCTCGTCGGGCGCTTCGCCGGCGACCCGGAGGTCTCGCTCGCGGCGCAGGGCGCCGTCGTGAACCTGTGAGCGCAGCTCCCGACGCCGTCGTCCTCGGATCGGGCCCCAACGGCCTCGCCGCCGCCCTCACGCTCGCCCGCGCCGGCCTGGGCGTCGAGGTCATCGAGGGAGCGCCAGTGCTCGGCGGCGGCTGCCGGACCGACGCGCTGACGCTGCCCGGGTTCGCCCATGACATCTGCTCCACCGTCCACCCGCTGCTGGCGGCCTCGCCGTTCTTCCGCGGGGCCGGGCTCGGGCTCGAGCTGCTGACCCCGCGCGTCGCCTTCGCGCATCCCCTGGACGACGGGACGGCCGCTGCCGTGATCGGCTCGGTGCCCGAGACGGCCGCGAGCCTCGGCGTCGACGCGAGACGCTACGAACGGGCGATGGGGCCACTCGTCGAGCAGCTGCAGCAGATCGTCGGAGCTGTACTCGGGCCGATGCTCCGCCCGCCCCGCCACCCGCTCGCGCTGGCCCGCTTCGGCCTGCTCGGACTGGCGCCGGCGACGGTGCTCGCAGCGGGCCTGCGCACGCCCCACGCCCGCGCGCTGCTGGGCGGCCTGGCGGCCCACTCGATGCGCCCGCTGTCGGCACCCGGTACGGGGGCCTTCGCGCTGCTGCTCGGGATCCTCGCCCACGGGGTCGGCTGGCCCGTCGTCGCCGGGGGCAGCAGCCGGATCACCGAGGCTCTCACGGAGGAGCTGACCCGGACGGGAGCGCTGCTGCGCAGCGAGCGCTGGGTCGGCGATCTGGACGAGCTCCCCGACGCCCGGGTGAAGCTGCTCGACATCACCCCCCGCGCGCTGGCGAGGATCGGCGGCGCGCGGCTGTCGGGCGGATACAGGCGCTCGCTGGGGCGCTTTCGCTACGGCCCCGGCGCCTTCAAGGTCGACTGGGCCCTGTCGGGGCCCGTTCCCTGGAGCGCCGAGGTATGCCGCGAGACGCCGACGCTGCATCTCGGCGGAAGCTTCGAGGAGATCGCCCGGGGCGAGGCCGAGGTCGCCGCCGGCCGGCACCCCGAGCATCCCTTCTGCATCGCCGTCCAGCCGTCGGTGATCGACCCCTCGCGGGCGCCCGCAGGGCAGCACACGTTCTACGCCTACTGCCATGTTCCAGCCGGCTCGAGCGTCGACATGACCGAGCGGATCGAGGCGCAGGTCGAGCGCTTTGCGCCGGGCTTTCGTGAGCTGATCCTCGCGCGCAGCAGCATGAGCGCGGCGCAGCTCGAGGCGCACAACCCCAACTACGTCGGCGGCGACATCAACTCGGGCGCCGCCACGCTGACGCAGACGCTCCTGCGCCCCACCCCGTCGCTGCGCCCCTACAACACCCCCCTGCCCGGCGTCTACCTCTGCTCCTCCTCGACGCCGCCCGGCGGGGGCGTGCACGGGATGTGCGGTGCGTGGGCGGCGCGTGCCGCCCTGTCTGAGCTGGGATCGATCTCCCCGAAGCGCCCGATGCCGTAGGCGAGGCCCCGCACGATCGGCGAACGCTCCCCCGGGCGCCCGGGGGAGCGACGCCCGGGTGCGTCAAGCTCAACTGCGTGGCGCGCATATCCGAGATCCGTCGCGTGCTGCGCCACCGCGACTTCCGCTTCCTGTGGCTGGCGTCCTCCTCGAGCGTGATCGGCGACTACCTGGTCACGGTCGCCCTGGCCCTGTTCGTGATCGCCCGGACGGGCAGTGCGACCGACCTCGGGCTGGTGCTCGCTGCAAAGGCCCTGCCGTTGATCCTCTTCCTGCTGATCGGAGGCGTCTGGGCCGACCGCCTGCCCCGCCACCGGGTGATGATCGCCACGGATCTCGTCTGCTTCGCGCTCCACGGCCTGCTTGCCGTCCTGATCTTCGCGGGCACCGTCCCGATCTGGCAGATCGTCGTGATCGAGGTCGGCTTCGGCAGCGCCGAGGCGTTCTTCCGCCCGGCCGCGGACGGCCTGCTGCCCCAGACCGTTCCCGAGGAGGACATCCAGCAGGCCCGGGCGCTGACGGCGATCTCCAACAACGTCGCCGAATTCGCCGGGCCCGCGCTGGCCACCGCGCTCGTACTCGGCGCCGGGGCGGGCTGGGCCTTCGCCCTTGACGCGGTCACGTTCCTGGCCAGCGCGGCGTTCCTGACCCGGGTGCGCCCCCGCCGCCGCGGCGCACCCGCAGCGCCACAGCCGGCCAAGGGCGAGAAACTCGGCCTCTGGGCCGAGATCCGCGCGGGGTCTGCGGAGGTCCGCGCCCGAACCTGGGTCTGGGCGACCCTGTTCTCGTTCTGCGCCGCCCTCTTCTTCGGCCTTGCTCCGTGGTTCGTACTCGGGCCGCTGATCGCCCGCGGCCAGTACGGGCACCTCTCCGTTTACGGCATCCTCGAGGCGACGATCGGTCTCGGGACGATCGTCGGTGCCTTCATCGGGATCGCCTGGCGGCCCCGCTTCCCGATGCGTGCGGCGATGCTCGCGATCATGGCCTGGCCGGTCGCGGCGATCCTCTATGCCGCGGGCGTGACCCTGTTCGTGGTGCTCCCGGTGACGCTCGTCGCGGGCGTCGGGATCGCGGTCTTCGACATCCTCTGGACCACGGCACTGGCCGAGCGGATCCCCCCGGCCAGCCTGTCGCGGGTCAGCTCATACGACTGGATGATCTCGGGTGGCCTCTTGCCGCTGGGCTATGCCCTTGCCGGGCCGCTGGCCGAAGCGCTGAGCCCGGTCGAGGTGATGCTGGGCGGCTCGTGCCTGGCACTCGTCGCCTTCGCCGGCGGGCTGGCGCCACGCGAGACCAGGATGCTCGAGCGCCTGGCTCCCGGCGACACGGCTGCCCGGGCCGAGGAGCCCGTGCTCGGCCTGACCCATCGCCACTAACGGCCCTTTGACCCGCCGGCGGGCGAGCGGGAGGGCGATCCCGCCCGGGCCAGATCCCAGACCTTCGCCGACGCCGTCGAGCGGTCACCGACCCCCAGCTTGCGGAAGGCGCGCTCCAGATGCTTGCCGACAGTCCGGTGGCTGATCCCGAGCGTCCGGGCGACGTGGTGGTTGGAGCGCCCCAGGGCAACCAGCCGCAGCGACTCGGCCTCCCGCTGCGTCAGCCCGCTGGCCAGCAGGACGTCGAGCAGCGGAGTCGAGAGCGCCGGGTCGCCTCCCAGGCTCGCGACCCTGTAGGCGAGCGCGTTCAGATAGGCCTGGATCAGGAAGGGCCGAGCGCTGTTGGCGAAGTCCCGCTCCTGCTCGGTGTAGTCCTGGCCGCCGCGGCTGAGGGCGATCGCGAGGACCTGGCGCGGGGGGCCCGGCAGCGTGAAGGCGA
Source organism: uncultured Solirubrobacteraceae bacterium (assembly GCA_963787765.1). Classification (GTDB taxonomy): domain Bacteria; phylum Actinomycetota; class Thermoleophilia; order Solirubrobacterales; family Solirubrobacteraceae; genus Palsa-744. Next base: position 85,805 of record CAWBEF010000004.1, read on the forward strand.
GCTGATGCTCGACCCCCATCGGCTGATAGAGCTCGGTGTAGAGGGGCATCGCATGGAGCTCCTCGCTGGTGATGAAGTCCGAGAAGCGCACCGCCCTGCCGTTCTGGGTGCTCTGGTAGTACTGCAGCAGCGGGTTTTCGTGGGCGTGGCGAGCCCAGAGCTCGAAGGACTCGGGATGTGATTCGGGGCGGATCAGCGCGACGATGTCGTCCGGGCCGGGGCCGACTTCGTTGAGCGAGATGTAGTCGGAGGGGATTGCCCGGTGGAGCGCATCGAGCAGGCCGTAGCGCAGCTCGTCGATGTCCAGCAGGCCGCAGACATCACCGACCAGCTCGAGCAGTCGCCGCTCGGCCCGGGAGTCTGACGTCGGTTCGAGCTGCATACGTCATCCGCACGTATAGCGGGTCCGCGACCGCCGTGCGCCGGCGGCGATGCCCGGCGCAGTCGGGGAGCCCGCCGCGTCGAGCGCAGATAGGCTCTGGGCCGTGGACTTCCTCATCGCCACCGACGATCTGGAGCGCACCCGCTTCGCGGCGGAGCCAGCACTCGAGGCGGGCCCCGGACAGGCCGTCCTGAAGGTCGCCCACTTCGGGCTGACCTCGAACAACATCACCTACGCCCAGTTCGGCGAGCGGATGTCCTACTGGGACTTCTTCCCCGCACCCGATGGGTGGGGGCGGATGCCGGTCTGGGGCTTCGCCGAGGTCAGCTCCAGCAATGCAGAGGGCCTCGCCGAGGGGACACGTTTCTACGGATACCTGCCGCCCTCGAGCGAGCTGCTCGTCCAGCCGGTGCGGATCGGGCCGGCGGGGTTCCTCGACGGCTCAGCTCACCGGGCCGCCCTCCCGGCCGCCTACAACGGCTACACCGACACGCGTGCCGACCCGGTCTATGACGCCGGAACGGAGGACCAGCAGATGCTGCTGCGCCCGCTCTTCTTCACCTCCTGGCTGATCGACGACTTCCTGCGCGAGAGCGACATGTTCGGTGCCACGACCGTCGTACTCTCGAGCGCCTCGAGCAAGACGGCGAGCGCGCTCGCGTTCCTGCTCGCCCGCGACGGGGCTGCGACGGTGATCGGCCTGACCTCGGCCCGCAGCGCCGATTTCACGGCGGGCCTGGGGGTCTATGACCACGTGATCACCTATGACGAGCTCGACTCGCTCCCCGGCGAACGGGCCGTCTACGTCGACATGGCCGGCAACGCCGAGCTGCGCAACACCGTCCACCGTCACTTCGGTGAGGAGCTCACCCATTCATGCGTCATCGGGGCCACCCATCACGACAGCATGGGGGCCGTGCCCGATGAGCTTCCCGGGCCGCGGCCAAAGTTCTTCTTTGCCCCCGAGCGCGTCGCGAAGCGACGCGGCGACTGGGGCGGGCAGGGCCTCGAACAGCGGATCGCGGACTCCTGGCGGCCCTACCTGGAGTGGGTCGACGGCTGGCTGAAGGTGACCCACGGATCCGGCCCCGAGGCGCTCGAGGGGGCCTACCGGGACCTGCTGGCGGGACGGATCGATCCCTCCGGCGCCCATGTGCTGACGCTCACCTGAGGAGATTGGCAGGGCGCTTCGGCGGGCAACGGTTGGGGCGCCACCGCGCGGTCGCACGTGAGAGGATTGCGCCGCCGAACGGCCCCGAGCCGGACGTTCTGACCACCGAGCAAGGAGACACCCCATGCCTGACATCGAGTTCCCCACCGGCGCCGGCAGCGCCCCCGGCTACCTGGCCAAGCCCGATGGCGAGCAGGGCCCGGCCACGATCGTCCTGCAGGAGTGGTGGGGTGTCGACGAGCACATCCGCTCGGTCTGCGACCGCTTCGCCGCGGAGGGCTTCTTCGCGCTCGCCCCCGACCTCTACCGTGGCGAGACGACGGCCCAGCCGAGCGAGGCCGAACAGAAGATGATGGCCCTCTCGATGGACCAGGCCGAGCAGGACATGTGCGGCGCCGCGGAGTACCTCCGCGGCCTACCGGGCGTCACCGGCCCCGGCGTGGGCTCGGTCGGATTCTGCCTCGGCGGCGGACTGTCCGTGTGGGCCGGCGCGACCTGTCCGAACATCGCGGCCGTCGTCAGCTTCTACTACGTAATGCCTCACGGCAAGCCCGACTTCAGTGGTGTCGAGGCACCGGTGCTGATGCACTTCGGCACGGGCGACGAATTCGTCCCCGTCGAGGATGCCAGGGCGCTCGAGGCCGAGCTCGAGGGGGCCGGCGTCGATGTGACCGCGGAGTTCTATGAGGGCTGCGGCCATGCGTTCTTCAACGACACCGACCGCCTGGGGACATTCGACCCCGATGCCGCCCAGCTCTCGTGGCAGCGGACCGTCGAGTTCCTGCGCACGGCGCTCTCCTCCTGACGCTCCGGAGCAGTGCCCTGAGGCTGGCCGCGGCGACGCTCGCCGCGGCCGGCACCGCAACCCCTGGCTGGGCGATCGCCCCGGGCCTCGCCGAGAACCCGGGCTGGTCGGCCCCCGCCGCCCTCAGCTCCTGCGCGGCCGACGGCGGCCCCCGGGTGCTGTTCCCCGCCGAAGGCCCCTCGCAGGCGACCGGCCCGGGGGCGATCGTCTGGTCGGCCGCGCCGGGCTGCCCGATCGGGACAGGCGCGAGAGTCGATGTGATCGGCCCGGGCGGGGCGCCCGCGCCGCCTCGCGCGCCTCGCGCGGCCACCGGGGCGGTGCTGAGCCCGCTGGCGCCCCTGCAGGCGGCCGCGGGACCCCGGGGCGAGATCGCGATCGCCGGTCGCGACGCCAGCCGGCCCGGCCAGGGCATCCTGATCCAGGGGCCGGCATCCGGGCCCTTCGCGGCCCTCCCCGAGGGCCCGCGGATCGCCGCCACGGGGGCGTTGAGCACGGCCTACCTGGGTGACCTCGGGATCCTGGCCGCAACCGGCCCTCCCGGACGCGGCCTCGAGGTCGAGCTGGAGCGCCACTTCGCGGCGCGCCCGGAGCGCCTGGCCCTGATCCCCGGGCCGGCCGTGCCCGAGGCGATCGCGCTGGACTACCGCAGCGACGCCCTCGCGGTCTGGCTGGAGCACGGCGCGCTCTACGCCTGCGAGCTGCCGGCCCAAGGACGGCCCCAGCGCCCGGAGCGCCTCGGCACAGCGGGCGGGCACCCGCACGTCGTGGCGCTGCTGAGCGATGACGACCGGGCGATCGTCATGTGGTCCTCGGCGAGCGGCGCGAGCACGAAGGTCTTCCTCGACCAGTCCGCTCCCGGCGTGCGCTTCGGGGCGCCCCAGCTGCTGGAGAGCACGCCCGATGCGGACGGGATCCCGGCCCCTGCCGCCTCGCCCCAGCTGGTGCGGCTGAGCTCGGAGAGCGTTCTCGCGGCGTGGGCCGGTGTCGCCGGCGGGCACTGGGTGCTGCGCACCGCCCCGATCGACCAGCGCGGGCTGCGGACCGTCTCGACGATCGCGCCGGCGAGCGGCGATGCCCTGCTCGATGCGCTCGCCCCCGGCCCCCGCGGCGAGGCGGTGATGCTCTGGAGCGAGCCCGCCGCGACACCGGGCGGCGTCCCGGATCAGGCGCGCGAGAGCCTGTTGGCCGCGCGCGGTACCGAGGGAGCCCCCGGGGTCGCAGTATTCGGGCCATCCGAACTCGTCGCGGCCCCCGGACCGGTCGCCGACGCGACCGTCTCGATCGACCCCGCAAGCGACCTGGCACTCGCCGCCTGGCTCGGCGAAGGCGGCTCGATCCGCTTCGCGGCACGGCCCTCGATGCCCGCTCCCTGACCCTCCCCCGGGCAGCCGCAATGCGCGGAGGGGCGGCTTTAGGAAAAGATGGTCGGCGGATGGACCGCGACTACGAGCTTCAGACACACCAGGCCGAGGACCGGCATTGGTGGTATCGCGGGCGCCGCACGGTGATCGAGCGCGTGATGGATGACCTCGATCTGCCGGCCGGTGCCCGCATCCTCGACGCCGGCTGTGGCAGCGGGCGCAACATGATCGAGCTCGCTCGCCGCGGCCCGGTGACGGGCGTCGAGCTCTCCCAGACGAGCGTCGAGCTCGCCCGCGGGCGCAACTCGGGCGAGGTCATCGCCGGCTCGGTGCTCGAGATGCCCTTCCCCGACGCCAGCTTCGACCTGGCGGTCAGCCTCGACGTGATCGAGCATCTCGACGACGACCTCGCGGCGCTGCGCGAGCTGCGCCGCACGGTTGCACCGGGTGGCTCGCTGCTGGTCACGGTCCCCGCCTATCAGTGGCTGTGGAGCGGGCACGACGAGATCAACCACCACCATCGCCGCTACACCCGCCGCTCGCTGCGAAAGGTTGCCGAGGAAGCAGGCTGGAAGCAGACGCGGACGACCTACTTCAACTCGCTGCTGCTGCCGGTCGCGATCCTGCTGCGCGTCCTCGAGCGCTTCAACACGAAGACGACCGAGTCGAGCCTCGACCTCTGGATCCCGCCGGAACCGGTCAACTGGATCCTCGAGCGGCCGCTCGCACTCGAGGCGGCGATGATCGGGCACGGCGGGCGCATCCCGGCCGGTCTCTCGCTGCTGGCCGTCTTCTCCTGAGCGGCGCCGATCAGGCCGACAGCGAGGAGGGGGTCCGGAACGTCCAGGCCCGGTTGGCGAAGAACGTCGAGACCGTCACGAAGATCGTCGCGAAGGCCTGTGCCAGGAGCTTGTCGAGGTTTGCGTCGTGGACGAAGAGGTAGAGCAGGAGCTCGTTGACCCCCAGGCCGCACCCCTGCACGACCGCCCAGCGAACCGGCGTCAGAGAATCCCCGACGTGCTCCGCGAACGTCCATTTCCGGTTCAGGATGAAGCCGTTGGTGGCGCCGACCATGAAGCCGATCGCCGACGCCAGCAGGTACCAGACGCCGAAGACCTTCAACAGCAGGGTGTAGACGACGAACGTCAGCAGCGTGTTGGCGACCCCGACGGTGCCGAACTTGATGAACTGGATCAGTACCGGAGCACGCAAGCGGCCCGCCAGTCCCGCTACCCTCCCAGGAGGTCCCTGCGACGGGTTCTGTTCGGAGTTCATCGATCGAAGGATGAACGATTCGTTGAACTGCGGCTTATGAAATCCGTCGAAGATGGATCCGAGGCGGACGTTCCGGGTACCGCCGCCAAGAACACAATGCCGCACGAACCCCTTCGTACACCCACCCTGCTGAGCGTCGTCGCGCCGGTCTACGACGAGCAGGAGCTCGTCGAGCAGTTCGTCGCGCGCGCCACGGCGGCGGTCGCCGACTACGACTTCGAGCTCGTGCTGGTCAACGACGGCTCCAAAGACGACACGCCCGAGCTGCTCGACAAGATCGCCGCGAGCGACCCGCGCGTCCGGGTGATCCACCTGTCGCGCAACTTCGGCCACCAGGCCGCCCTGACGGCCGGCCTCGAGCACGCCGTCGGCGACGTCGTCGCGATGATCGACGCGGACCTTCAGGATCCCCCCGAGCTGATCCCCGAGATGATCGCCCAGTGGAGCCAGGGGGCCGACGTCGTCTACGCGGTCCGCAAGCAGCGCGAAGGCGAGACCGCCTTCAAGCTCGCGACCGCCTCCTGGTTCTACAAGCTGTTCGACAAGCTCGCCCAGGTCGACCTGGAGCCCAACTCGGGTGACTTCCGGTTGCTCGACCGCCGCGCCCTGAACGCCCTCCTGGCGATGACCGAGCGCTCTCGCTTCCTGCGCGGGATGACCGTCTGGATCGGCTTCACGCAGACCGCCGTTCCCTACCAGCGCGACGCTCGCCATGCCGGTGAGACGAAGTACACGCTGCGCAAGATGCTGCGCTTCTCACTCGACGCGATCGCGTCGTTCTCCCATCTCCCGCTGCAACTGGCCACCTACATCGGGATCCTCTCGGCCGGCCTCGCCTTTGTCGCGATACCCGTCGTCATCGCCCTGCGCATCGCCGGCTCCTACCTGCCGGGCTTCGGCTCGATCACGATCGCGATCCTGCTGCTCGGCGGCGTCCAGCTGATCGCGATCGGCGTCATCGGCGAGTACGTCGGGCGGATCTACGACGAGGTCAAGCACCGCCCGCTCTACATCGTCCGCGAAGAGCTGAACCACCCCTCCGCATCGGGTCGCGCGACGATCGTGCCCGCCGCCCGTGCCGGCCTCCCGGCCCGGGCCCCCGAGCGCATCGGCTGAGGTCGGACCGCGACGCCCGGCGGCCGGGCGTGTTTGGATTGAGCGATGCACCGCCGGCTCCCGGTGCCCGTGTGGGCGCTGCGCCTGATCGCCCTGCTGACCCTCGGGCTCTCCTCGATAGGCACCCTTGTCTGCGTCCCGGGAGCCGAGGCCGAAACCTGCTTCGGCGCCGGCAACGACCCGTGCCCGTACATCTCGGCGACGGTCATCGGGCAGCGCGCCGAGGGCGTCCTGCGCTTCCCCGAGGCCGTCGCGATCGGGCCCGAGGGCGACATCTACGTGGCCGATCAGCTCGGCTACGTGGTGCAGAAGTTCAGCCCACAGGGGATCTTCGAGACCGAGTGGGGCTCCTTCGGCGCCGGACACGGCCAGTTCGGGCCGATCGGCGGGCTCGCGACGGATGCCGAAGGCGACGTCTACGTCGTCGACTCCAGCCATGACCGGATCGAGAAGTTCGACGCCGGCGGGGGCTTCATCACCGCCTGGGGTCACGCCGGGCAGGAACCGGGCGAGTTCAACTTCGGCTCCTCGCAGAACCCCAGCCAGCCTCCCGGCGGGGGCATTGCCGTGTCCGGAAGCTACGTCTACGTAGCCGACAGCGCCAACGACCGGATCGAGCGCTTCAACCTGCAGGGCGGCGAAGTGATGAGGTGGGGCACCAAGGGCGCCGGCCCCGGGCAGTTCTCCTACCCGCGGGCCGTCGCCGCGAACGCCGGCGAGGTGATCGTCTCCGACGACGACAACCATCGGATCGAGCAGTTCACGCCCGCCGGCGCCTACCTGGCGAGCGCCGGCACCGAGGGCGACGGCCCCGGCCAGTTCGCCTACCCCTATGGCGTCGCCCTCGACGCCGCGGGGAACGTCTACGTCGCCGATGACAGCAACGACCGGATAGTCAAGCTGACACCCCAGCTGGGCTTCGCGGGGGCCTGGGGCGGCGACGGCTCCAAACCGGGCCAGCTGGCCTTTCCCAGGGCGCTCGCCAGCGACGCGGCGGGCGACACCTACGTCGCCGACACGGCGAACGACCGTATCGAGGTCTTCGGCCCCGAAGGGGAATACCTGCGGACCCTCGGCATCTCGGCCCACGGCCCCGGTCAGCTGACCGCTCCCAGGGGACTCGCGGTCGACCCGGCCGGCAGGCTCCTCGCCTCCGACACGGTCGGCAACCGGGTCGAGCTGTTCGCCCCCTCGAGCGAGCTCTACACCGCGCAGTGGACCACGGCGGGCGGGCGCTTCGGTGACCTGAACGGGCCCGCCGGGATCGCGGTCGACGAGCTCGGGGCGGTTCTGGTCAGCGACCCCGGCAACGGCCGCGTGGCCCGCTTCTGGGGCGACGGTACGTTCCTCTCGGAAATCGGCGGCCCCGGCGATCTGGGCGGGGCGGCGCTGAGCGGCGCCGGGGCGCTCGCCATCTCGGGGCCCGCGGCGGGCGATCAGACCTACGTCGCCGACAGCGGGCACAACCGGATCCTCATCTACGGGCCCGAAGGGGTGCTGCGGGCCGCCTGGGGCGCCGCCGGCGGGTCCGGTGCCCCGGGCAGCGCCCCCGGATCGTTCAACCATCCGAGCGCCGTCGCCGTCGACCCCGGCGGGGCAGGTGTACGTCGCCGACAGCGCCAACAACCGCGTCGTCGAGCTCTCGCCCGCGGGAGCCGTGCTCACCGAATGGGGCGGCCGCGGAACCGCGGAAGGCCGCTTCCACTCGCCCGACGGGATCGCCCTCGACGGGGCGGGGAACGTCTACGTCCTGGACGGCGAAAACAACCGCGTCGAGGTCTTCACCCCGAGCGGGCGTTTCCTCACCGAGTGGGGTGACCGGGGCACGGGCCTCGGCCAGTTCTCACAGCCCGCGGCGCTGGCCATCGGCTGCGAAGGCTCCGTCTACGTCGCCGACACGAACAACAACCGGATCGAGCGCTTCGATCTCGCAGCCCCTGCGCCCAGCGGCTGCTTACCGGCGGCGGCCTGGCCGCCTCCGCTCGACGTCGCTCCCGTGCTCGAGGTGACGCTGGCCCGCTCGCGGGGGATCCTCGCCGATCGCGATCTGGTGCTCACGGTGAGCTGCCGGCGGGACTGCAAGATCCTTGCGAGCGCGACGCTGAGGGCGCGCAACCGCCGGCGCGAAGCCGCCCTGATCGCTGCGGCCCGACCGCTCGCGGCCGGCGTGCCCGCCGTCGTCCGGCTGCTTGTGGGCCCACGCACCCTCGCGATCCTGCGCCGCCAGCTGGGACCGCGACGGGGTCTTCTGGCGCACATCACCGTCATCGCGGAGGGCCCCACCGGCCGGCGGACGACCCTCACCCGCAGCTACCTCGTGACCCGTTGAGGCCCGAGCGTCGATAATGGCCCCATGAGCGAGGAAGAGCGGGCCCCCGCGACGACCGAACATCGTCAGGAGCGAATCAGGATCGAGACCGAGCGACACCGCATCGAGGGTGTCCTGACGCTCGCGCGCGATGGCTACCGCAGCCGCGTCTCGGACGTCCTGAACGCCGCCGAGCGCGACTTCATCACGCTCACCGAGGTGACCGTCGCCCCGCTCGAGGGTGGCCCGGTGGAACTGCACCCCTACCTGAGCCTCGCCCGCCGCCACATAGTCTTCGCCGTCGCCGTCCCCGAGTCGGCCTGAGTCAGAAAGGAGCCATTCATGGCCACCGTCCGAGAGGTCACGCTCGAGCTGCTCCGCGCACATGGGATGACGACGATCTTCGGCAACCCCGGTTCGACCGAGCTGCCGATGCTGGCCGACCTGCCCGAGGACTTCACCTACGTGCTGGGGCTGCAGGAGCTGGCCGTCGTCGGCATGGCCGACGGCTTCGCGCAGGCCTCTGGCCGCACGACCCACGTCAACCTGCACACGGCACCGGGGGTCGGCAACGCCGTCGGAGGGATCTTCAACGCCCAGGCCAACCGCTCGCCGCTGCTGGTGACGGCCGGCCAGCAGGTTCGCCCGCAGATCGCGATGGAGGCCAACCTGACCAACCGCGAAGCCGTCAAGGGACCCGAGCCATACGTCAAGTGGAGCCACGAACCCTCGCGTGCCCAGGATGTGCCGGCAGCCATCGCCCGGGCCATCCACCACGCCTCCCTGCCGCCGCGCGGCCCGGCCTTCGTCTCGATCCCGATGGACGACTGGGCCCAGGAGGCCGACGAGCAGACCGCCGCGCACACGATCCTGCGCACAGTCAACGGCCGCACGACGCCCGACCCCGCGGCCCTCGAGGAGCTCGCCGGGCGGATCGCCGAGGCCACTAACCCGGTCCTGATCGCGGGCCCCGACATCGACGCCTCCGGCGCCTGGGATCAGGCCGTCGCGTTCGCCGAGCGCCAGCGCCTGCCGGTCTGGGCCACCCCGGCCCCCGGTGGCGGGCGGATTGGCTTCCCCGAGAGCCACCCGAACTTCATCGGCGTCCTGCCGCCGGCGATCGGCCCGGCCGCGGAAACGCTCGCCGGCCACGACCTGATCCTCGTCGTCGGCTCCTCGGTGTTCCCCTACTACCCGTACATCCCCGGCCCCCTGCTGCCCGAGGGAGCGAGCCTCGTCCAGATCACCTGCGACCCCGGCGAGGCCGCACGCGCTCCGATGGGCCAGGCGATCGTCGGCGATGTCAGCCTCGCCCTGGGCCGGCTGCTCGAGCTGCTCGGGGAGTCCGAGCGCTCGGCGCCCCAGCCGCGGCCCGCCCCGGGCCCACCTGCCGAGGCCGACCCGATGAGCGGCTCGACCGCGATGGCGGCGCTCGCCGACGCCTGGCCGCAGGACGGGATCGCGGTCGTCGAGACGCCTTCGAGCACGGTCGCCCTGCGCAACCGCCTGCGCCTTGGCAGGCCCGGCAGCTACTACTTCAGCTCCAGCGGCGGCCTGGGCTTCGGCATCGCAGCGGCGGTCGGCGTGCAGCTCGCCCAGCCCTCGCGGCCGGTCGTCTGCGTCCTCGGCGAGGGCTCGGCCCAGTACGGGATCACCGCGCTGTGGACGGCCGCCGCCTACAAGGTCCCGGTGACCTTCCTGGTGCTGCGCAACGAGGAGTACATGATCCTCAAGTGGTTCGCCGAATTCGAGGGCGCCGGGGGACTGCCCGGCCTCGATCTCCCCGGGCTCGATGTCGCTGCGATCGCCAACGCCTACGGGGTCAGGGCCGAAGAGGTCGAGGGCCGCGAGCAGCTGACCGACTCCCTGCGCAACGCGATCGCCGCCCAGGACGGTCCCCGCCTGGTCCAGGTGCGGCTCGCCAGCGGCATGTGGCTCGACTGACGGTGGCGACGCTCTCGGCCAGGGCGCGGCGGATCGCCCCCGAGGCCCCCGCGCCGGACAGCGGCGCGGTGAGCGACGCGGCGCCCGACCGGGTCGCGGCCGGCACGCCCGAGCCGCTGGCCCGCGAACTCCTCGGCGCACTCGGCGCCGACGGGGTCGGGACCCGGGCGCTTGACCTGATCCGCTACGCCTCCGACGCAAGCCCCTACCGCTCGATCCCCCAGGCGATCGCGATCCCCCGGACGATCGAGCAGGTTGGCGCCGTGATGTCCCTGGCGCGCCGCAGCGCCACGCCGCTCGTCTTTCGCGCCGGCGGGACGAGCCTCAGCGGCCAGGCGCAGACCGACGGCATCCTGCTGGACTGCCGCCGCCACTTCAAAGGGCTGCGAATCGAGGACGGCGGCGAGCGGGTACGGGTCCAGCCCGGGGTCGTCCTCGGCCATGTCAACCGGGCCCTCGCGCGCCACGGCCGCCGGCTCGGGCCCGACCCGGCCAGCACCGACATCGCCTGCATCGGCGGCGTCGTCGCGAATAACTCCGGCGGCATGCGCTGTGGTGTCAGCGCCGACTCCTACAGCACCGTTCGCTCGCTGACCTTCGCCCTGCCGGGCGGCGCCGTGATCGACACCGCCGCCCCCGGCGCCGAGGAGCGTTTCGCCGCCGCCGCGCCCGAGCTCGCCGCGGGTCTTGCCGAGATCCGCGCGGAGCTGCTCGCCGACGAGCCCCTCGCCGAGCGGATCGCGCGCAAGTTCGAGATCAAGAACACGACCGGCTACCGGCTCTGCGCCTTCCTCGACGCCGAGACGCCGCTCGAGATCTTCAGGCGCCTGCTGATCGGCTCGGAGGGCACGCTCGCCTTCATCGGCGAGGCCGTCTTCGAGACGGTCCCCCTGGGGCGCCACACAACACTCTCGCTGAGCTTCTTCGAGGACATCGACACGGCCGTGGACGCGGTCCCCGAGCTGGTCGCCGTGGGGGCCAGCGCAACCGAGCTGATGGTCGCCCCGACGCTGATCGCGGCCGCTTGGAACATGCCCGGCACACCGGAGCGCTGGAAGGAGCTGCCCCCCGGCTCGGCCGCCCTGCTGGTCGAGTTCAGGGCCGAAACGCCCGCGGGTCTCGACGAGCCCGAGCGGCGAGCCCTCGAGATACTCCGCGCCCGCAACCCGATCGACGAGCCCCGTTTCACCCGCGAGCAGCAGGAGGTCGAGATGCTCTGGCATGTCCGGGAGGGCATGCAGGGCCTGCTGGCAGCGGTGCGGGGGCCCGGCGTCAGCATGATCATCGAGGACGTCTGCGTGCCGCCCGCGCGGGTCGCGGAGGCGGCCAAGGACCTGCAGGAGCTGCTCGGGCGCCACGGCTTCCTGCCCGGCGTCGCGGGGCACGCCTCGGCGGGGAACCTGCACTTCCTGCTGACCCCCAACTTCGGCGAGCAGGCCGACCTCGATCGCTACGAGGCCTTCATGGGTGAGCTGGTCGAGCTGGTCCTCGAGCGCTACGACGGCTCGCTGAAGGCCGAGCACGGCACCGGCGTGAACATGGCCCACTACGTCGAACGGGAGTGGGGCGCCAAGGCCACCGCGATGATGCGCCGTGTCAAGCGGCTGGCCGACCCCGACGGGATCCTCGGGCCGGGAGTCCTCCTGACCGACGATCCCGGGGCGCATCTGCGCAACCTCAAGTCGGCTCCGCAGATCGAGCCCGAGGTCAACCAGTGCATCGAGTGCGGCTTCTGCGAGCCCGTCTGCCCGAGCCGCGAGCTGACGACGACGCCGCGCCAGCGGATCGTCCTGCGACGCGAGATGGCCCGCCAGCCGGCCGGCTCGCCGGTGCTCGAGGCGCTGCTCGAGCAGTACGACTACGACGCCCTGCAGACCTGCGCCGCCGACGGGACCTGCGCGCTGAGCTGCCCCGTCGGGATCGACACGGGCAAGCTGGTCAAGCGCCTGCGTCACCTCCAGCACGGCGAGGCCGCCGAGCGGGCCGCGCTGAGCGCAGCCCGCCACTGGGCCACGGTCGAACGCGGCGCGCGCACTGCGCTGCGGGCCGGGCGAGCGCTGGGCGAGCGTCCCTCGGCCGCGCTCAGCGGCATCGCCCGCGAGGCCGCCGGGCATGAGCTGATCCCCGCCTGGGGGCCCGCGATGCCTCCCGCGGCGGCGCCCGTGCCCTGGAGCGCCCGCGAGGGTGCCGCGGCCGTCTACCTCCCGGCCTGCGTCAACCGGATCTTCGGCAACCCACCCGGCGAGCCGGCACGGCCGTCGCTGCCGGAGGCGCTGCTGAGCGTCTCCGCGAGAGCCGGCCGACCGCTGTGGATCCCCGAGGATCATGCCGGCAGCTGCTGTGCGACGCCATGGAGCTCGAAGGGCTACGAGCGGGGGCACCGGTGGATGTCCCGGCAGATCGCCGCGGCGGCCATCCGCTGGACCGACGGGGGCGCCCTGCCAATCGTCATCGACGCCAGCTCGTGCGCCCACGGCCTGCTCAGTGAGGTCCCCGGTGAGCTCGAGGGTGAGCTGGCGGAGGCTTTCGCTGAGGTCACCGTCCTTGACTCGATCGCCTGGGTCCACGACACCCTGCTGCCCGGGCTGAGGATTGAGCAGCGCGTGGCCTCGGTCGCGCTGCACCCTCCCTGCGCGGCAGCCCACCTGGGGCTGACCGAGCAGCTCACCCGGATCGCCGAGGCGCTCGCCGAGGAGGTCCTGCTGCCGAGCGAGCCGAGTTGCTGCGGAACGGCCGGAGACCGCGGCCTGCTCCACCCCGAGCTGCCGAAAGCCGCACTCCGGGCGGTGACCGAGGAGCTCGCCGCGCGCTCGCCGGGCGCCTGCATCTGCAGCAACCGGACCTGCGAGATCGGCCTCTCCGCCGCGACCGGTCACACGTTCGGCTCGTTCGTCCTGCTGCTGGAGGCCCTGAGCCGGCCCGCGAACCAACGGCCTGCATAAGATCACCGATGCGTCGTCCGGCGCGACCGGCAAGCCGAGGGTCCCGTAGGACCGAACGAGGGAAGAGGAAGCCATGAGTGAGAGCAACCGCCGCATCGTCCTGGCCGAGCGCCCGACGGGCATGTGCAACGCGCAGACGACGCGACTCGAAGTGCTCGAGGTCCCCGAGCCCGCGGCCGGCGAGGCGCTGGTCAAGGTCCGCTACATCTCGATCGACCCCACGATCCGCACCTGGATGGACGACGCCCCCGGCTACCTGCCCCCGATAGCCATCGACGAGGTCGTCCGCAGCGGCGGCGTCGGCGAGGTGATCCGCAGCAACAGCGACGCCTACAAGGAGGGCGACATGCTGTTCGGGATGACCGGCTGGCAGGACTACGTGATCGCCGACAGCGGCGAGCGCTCGATGCAGGCCCTCCCGGCCGGGCTTTCGCCGACCTCGGCGCTGAGCATCTTCGGGATCACCGGCATGACCGCCTACTTCGGCATGACCGACGTCGGCCGGGTCAAGGAGGGCGACGTCGTCGTGGTCTCGGGCGCCGCCGGGGCAACCGGCTCGACCGCCGGGCAGATCGCGAGGATCAAGGGCGCGGCGAAGGTCGTGGGCATCGCAGGTGGCCCCGAGAAGTGCCGATCGATCGTCGAGGAGCTCGGCTTCGACGAGGCGATCGACTACAAGAACGAGAACGTCGCCGCGCGCCTGCGCGAGGCCTGCCCGGGCGGGATCGACCTGTACTTCGACAACGTCGGCGGCGAGATTCTCAACGCCTGCCTGGGCCAGCTCGCGCTGAAGGGCAGGGTCGTCCTGTGCGGAGCGATCTCCGGCTACAACAGCCGTGACGCCGCCGCAGGGCCCTCCAACTACATCAACCTGCTGATCAAGCGCGGGCGGATGGAAGGCTTCATCATCCTCGACTACTTCGACCGCTTTCCGGCCGCCCAGGCCGAGGTCGGCGGGTGGCTGGCCGCAGGGCAGCTGAAGTCCTCCGAGCATCTTGTCGAGGGACTCGAGCGCGCGCCCGAGGCGCTGAACCTGCTGTTCACGGGCGGGAACACCGGCAAGGTGATCGTCAAGGTCTGAGCCCGGCCCCCCGCGCCGCTCGCCGGGCACGTGCGATCAGCCCGGCGGAGTACGTCGGAATGACGTATCGCCGGGCGGCCGGCGAGCTTATTATCGTGTCGCTGCCGGGACCGCCGGCGCGATTCAGCCGCTCGGAGATGGAGGTCGAGAAGATGTCAACGCACCGCCGCAGAAGCGCACCGCGCTTGATCCTCGCGGCCGCCCTCTCGCTGGGGCTGGCCGGCACCACGACGCTCGCCCTGCAAGCCGCCCCGGCGATCGCCCGTGCGCACGCCGCGGGCAAGAAGAAGCCGAAGAAGAAGACGCCCGCCAAAGGCTTCTCGGTCAAAGTGAAAAGCGGCACGGTGACGCTCGCCTTCAGCTCGACGGCATGGTCGAGGATCAGCGGCGGGAGCTCCGTCGTCGGGACGCAGACGACGCCCAAAGCCCCCGCAACCTCCACCGGGACGGGGACATTCACCTTCCCGATCGCCGGCGGCACACTGAACTCGGCCACCGGTCACGGCACGGTCAGCGCCTCGGGCGCAATCACGATCGAAAGCCACCTGAGCATCGGCGGCCTGTTCGAAAGCTCATCCAGCGCAACCGCGGAAGCACCCGCGGTCACGCTGGGGACGAGCTCATTCATCTTCTTCAACTCATCCAACTTCACGCCCTCCCGCGTCTCACTGCTGACGCTCTCGCTGAGCCACGTCAAAGCGATCGGCAGCAAGACCGCGGTCACGCTCAACAAGATCCCGGCGTCGCTGACCGCCGCCGGCGTGCAGTTCTTCGGCAGCTCCTTCAAGACCGGCGAAACGATCGCGACCGTCACGATCGCCGCGAAAGGCTGAGGCGGGGCCCCGGCGCCGCCCCGTCTATAGCGACGGGGTGGGCGCGCCGGCGAAGAAGAAGAACCAGACCAGGAAGCTGATCACGGCGAGGTAGACGCTCGTCATGACGACCCGCTCGAGCGGTGAGATGCCGGCCCCGTAGCCCGGCTGCTCGATCCCCTCCTCGCCGCTCATGCTGCGCATCCAGGGGAGCCGCTGTTCGCCCGGGGCACGGCCGCTGAGCCGGTCGTAGGTCGAGTTCAGCCAGGCCAGGCCGATGGCCATCGAGAAGACCAGAACGGCCAGCACGATCACGACGACGAACACGGCCTTCATGCTCAGGACGCTCTGCCCGACGACCTGCGAGCCGACCCACAGGGCGATCAGCGGCGCTCCCGTCCAGAGGTTGATCGACAGGAAGGCAGTCGCCCCGACCAGCGCGGCACGCTTGAGCAGCGTGCCCTGCGGTTCGGGTGGCGGGACCCTCATCGCAGGCACAGGAACTCCACGGTTCTCCAGGCGACCCTGAAGCCGAGCCTGGCATAGAGGTCCTTGGCGCGGTCCTCCTCGTCGGCAACGATCCACAGGTCCCGGGTGCCCTGGGCCGCCTCGATCGCGGCCACGGTCACAGCAGTCCCGAGTCCCCGGCCGCGGTGCTCCGGGTGGACATAGACGCTCGTGATCTCGGCCGCATCCCCGCCCCACTGGACCTGCGCGAAGGCCAGGAGCTCCTCTTGCTCCAGCACGCCCAGCGTACGGGCGCCTTTGACCAGAGCGATCTCGCGGGCGCCCGCCAGGTAGTCCTCGTACTCGTACTCGGGAAAGTCCTCGAGGTGCCAGCGCAGGCGGAGATCGGCCGTCGCGCCGTAGTCGACCTCCACGACGACGGGCCCGCCCGCAGCCCTCGGCGGCGGGTCCTCGTGACGCATCCAGAGCAGGCGGGTCGTTTTCCATCCCGCCTGCTCGAAGGCTGCTCGGCGCGACTCGGCTTCCCCCGCCAGATCGAAGTCGACCCGGCGATGCCCGAGCCCGGCCAGGGCCGCGTCGGCCTGCGCGCCGAGAGCCGCCATGTCCAGGTCGGTCTTCCGCTCGACCCTGAGCACGTTGAAGTCGTAGTAGGCCGGATAACGGCTGGCCCGCACGACCGTCCCCGCGGCCCACGGCTCGATCACATCGCAGACAGTCGCGTGGGTGGCGTTGCGCCACGCCCGCGCCCGGTCATTCACCGAGCCCTCGAGGATCACCGCACCATCCATCAGCAAAGCGTACGCCGTGCTCTGGCTGCGGGGCCCGCCTGGCGGCAGAGGCTAGTCTTCGCGGACATACCCCAGACGGGAGACCTGAACATAGAGCTGCTCGCCGCTGTCGGCCTCGGTCAGGACGATCCAACCCGCCGGCGCGAGGATCGAGCCGTTCCCCCGGCGCAGACCGTCGCGCGAGTTGACGACCCTGGCCAAAACCTCATCGACATCCTCGGCGACACTCAGCGCCGCCTGATCGAACAGGATGCTTGCCATCGGGTTCCTTTCCTGTGGGCGCCTGTGCGCCATTCTCGACTGATCGACTGAACAACCTTTAGGCTACACCCCCAGACAATGCAGCCGTCGCCGCCAAACATCCTCTACCTGCACTCGCATGACACGGGGCGCTTCGTCCAGCCCTACGGACACGCCGTGCCGACGCCGAACATCCAGCGCCTGGCCGACCAGGGCGTCCTGTTCCGCAAGGCGTTCTGCGCCGCGCCGACCTGCTCGGGCTCGCGGGCCTGCCTGCTGACCGGCCAGTACAGCCACAGCAACGGGATGATGGGCCTCGCCCACCGCGGCTGGTCGCTCAACGACTACCAGCAGCACTGGGTCCATCCGCTGCACAACGCGGGCTATCACTCGGTCCTGATCGGCGAGCAGCACATCGCCAAGCGCCCCGACATCATCGGCTTCGACCGCGTCGTGAAGATCCCCACGACGCGGGTCGAGACGGTCGCACCGGCGGCGATCGAGATCCTCGGCGAAGGTCCGCCCGAGCCGTTCTTCCTGTCGGTCGGGTTCTTCGAGACCCACCGCGACTTCCTCAACCCTCCCTCGCTGCGCGACTCGCTCTATTCGATCCCTCCCCCCAACCTGCCCGACACGCCCGAGACCCGGCGCGACATGGCGGCCTACAAGGCCAGTGCCCGTTCGCTGGACCAGGGCGTCGGCTCGGTGCTCGAGGCACTGGACGCCAACGGCCTGGCCGACAACACCCTGATCGTCTTCACGACCGACCACGGGCTGGCCTTCCCCGGCTCGAAGGCGACGCTCTATGACCGGGGCCTGGGGGTGATGCTGATCCTGCGCGGGCCGGGCGGCTTCAACGGCGGCAAGGTGCTCGACTCGCTGGTCTCCCACATCGACGTCTACCCCACGCTCTGCGAGCTGGCCGGGATCGAGCGGCCCGGCTTCCTGCAGGGAACCTCCCTGCTGCCGCTGGTCAACGGGGAGGCGAGCTCGATCCGCGAGGAGATCTTCGCCGAGATGACCTGGCATGCGGCCTACGAGCCGCAGCGGGCGATCCGGACCGAGCGCTGGAAGTACATCCGCCGCTTCGGTGAGCGCGAGACGCCGGTGCTGGCCAACTGCGATGACTCGCCCAGCAAGACCCTGCTGATCGAACTTGGCTGGGCCCAGCGCAGGATCGCCTTCGAGCAGCTCTACGACCTCGCCTTCGACCCCAACGAGGCGGCCAACCTCGCGCACGATCCGAGCTTCGAGGAGGTCCGCAGCGAACTCGCGGAGCGGCTGCACGCCTGGATGGTCGAGACCGACGACCCGCTCCTGCACGGGGACCCGCTGCCACCCCACGGCGCCGAAATCAACGACCCCGACCAGCTCTCGGCCACCGAACCGACGACGGTGATCGCGTGAGTGCCCCGGAGGATTCAATGCAGCCGGTCGTGCCGCGGCGCTCCTATCTCGTCTGTGCGACTCCCCGCAGCGGCAGCACGCTGCTGTGCGAGACGCTCGAAGCGACGGGCGTCGCCGGCCGCCCGCGGGAGTACTTCGAGGCGCTCAAGGAGACCGGCGTCCCGCGCCGGCCACGGGAGTACTTCTGGGGCCTGCGCAGCCCCGAAGTGCTGCGCCTGCTGCCCCATGACGCCGAAATCGACCGAGACGCCGAACGGGTTCAGACCTGGAACCGCGACGACTACGCCCGCCATCTCGACGCCGCGCTGCGTGAGGGCACGACTCCCAACGGCGTCTTCGCGGCGAAGATGATGTGGGGCTACTTCGACGACTTTCTCGAGCTGGCCCGCGGGATACCCCGCTTCGGTGGAATGGGCGACGGCTCGCTGCTCAACGCCGCCTTCCCCGAACTGCGCTACGTCTTCGTCTCGCGCAGCGACAAGGTCCGTCAGGCCGTCTCGCTGTGGCGGGCCCTGCAGACCTGGGTCTGGCGCAAGGCCGAGGGTAAGCCCGACGACGCGCCCCTGCCCGCCCAGCGGGCCGTCTACTCGTTCGACGCGATCGACCACCTGCTCGATCAGCTGCGCCGCCACGAGGACGCCTGGCGCGGATTCTTCTTCCGCATCGGCCAGCGGCCCCTGTCGATCCTCTACGAGGAGATCGCCGGGGACCTCGACGCGACCGTGGACCGGGTCCTTCAGTCGCTTGATCTCGAGCGCCCCGCGTCCGCCGAGCCCACGAGACAATCGATGAGCCGCCAGTCCGACGAACTCTCCGAGAGCTGGGTCCAGAACTACCTCGAAGACGTGTCGCGGCGCTGAGGCGCCGTCAGGAACCCGTCCCTCAGCCGCGCTCCAGTTCGCCCAGGAAGCCGGTCAGCAGCTCCCGCCAGCGCACAGGACGATCGAGGTGCAGGTCATGCCTCGCGTCGTCGATCTCCGCGTAGCGACAACCCGCCAGGCGCTCGGCCATCGACTCCAGCAGGGCCCGGGTGAAGAACCCCTGACCGGCCCGGATCACGAGGGTCGGGCAGCGGATCCTCTCCCACTCCTCCCAGTGCTCGGCGGCGGTCGCCTCGCGCAGGGTCCGCACCATCACCTCGACCTCGAAACGCGGCCACCAGCCGCCCTCGCGCCGCTCCAGGCCGCCCGCCCAGGCCTCGGCGTAGAGGGACGGCCCGCCGAAGAACTTGAGCGCGGCGGAGGAGTCGGCGAATGGCGCCGGCCAGGCCTCGAGCCAGCGGCGGATCGCCGCCGCGCCCTCGCCCTGTGGATCGGCCTCGGGGCATCCCTCAGCCACCACGAGCCCCCGCACGAGCTCGGGCCTGCGCGCCGCGAGCAGGAAGGCGAGGTTCGCCCCCAGCGACTGCCCGACCACGATGACACGGTCAAGGCCCAGTTCGCGAACCAGCGCCGCGACATCGTCGAGGTGGGCCTCCGGTGAGACGTCATCGGGCACTCGCTCGCTGTGGCCGTGGCCGCGCTCGTCCAGCGCGAGGACACGGTGGGTCTGCGACAGCCAGCTCGCCGTCTCGCTCCACTCGGCCGCGTGGCCCGCCAGTCCGTGCATGAGCAGAACCGGCCGTCCGCTGCCGCCGAAGTCCAGACATGAAAGCCCGACGCCATCGCGTGCGAACGACAGGCGGGCCGGATCCATACAGCGATCATTCCACCCGCCCACCCTCCGGGAGGGAAGCCCCTTGACAACGAGATAGTAAGCGCGCATACTATCTGCATGAACGAGATAACCAGAGCCCACGCGTCCTCCTCGGCCCCACCGGCGGCCTTCTTCGCACGCTGGGCAGACATGCAGAGCTGGCCTGAGTGGAACGCTGACACCGAGTGGGTCCGCCTGGACGGCCCGTTCGAGGCCGGCTCCAGGGGGGCCCTCAAGCCGAAGGGCGGGCCCAAGGTCCGCTTCGTGATCGAGCGACTGGTCGAGAACAGTGAATTCGTCGACGTCTCGCTGCTGCCCGGGGCCCGGCTCACGTTCGAGCACCGCGTTGCTGTCAGAGACGACGGCGGCAGCGAGATCGACGTCACCATCTCGATCGGTGGTCCGCTCGGCCGGCTGTGGTCGAGGATCCTCGGCGGAGGCTTCCGCGAGGGCGCGCAACCGGATCTCGACCGGTTGGTGGCGGCCGCGGAGTCCCGCTCGTGAGGCACTGGCTTGGCGTCGTCTCCCGGGAACACGTCCGGCGCGGAATCGGGCTGGGCATCGCTCAGGTGGGCCACGGCCGCCGCAGCGGCCTCGACCGGATGGAGCCGGGGGACACGCTGATCTATTACTCGCCACACGTCTCCCTCGAGGCCAAGGAGCCGTTGCGGGCGTTCACCGCCCTCGGGCGGATCGCCGACGATGAGCTCTGGCAGGCCGACGAGGGCGGGTTCAAACCCTGGCGGCGGCGTGTCGAGTATGAGCCGGGCGCCCACGAGCTGCCGTTGAGCCGGCTCTCCGGTGCTCTGGAGTTGACGGGCACGCCCAACTGGGGCTACCAGCTCCGCCGCGGCCTGATCGAGCTGAGCGAGCACGATCACCTCACGATTCGCGCCGCGATGCTCGCCGGATGAGCAACACGCGCAGACTGGCCAGCGAGTTCGACTCGGCCGGCGCCAGCCCGGGCCTGTTGCTCTGGCAGGTCACCAACCGCTGGCAGGCGGCGCAGCGCGCCGCCCTGAAGCCGTTCGGGCTGACCCATGTCCAGTTCGTCCTGCTGGCTTCGCTGGCCTGGCTGGAGACGGACGGGCCGATCACCCAGCGGGGACTGGCCGACCATGCCGCGACCGATCCGATGATGACCTCCCAGGTGCTGAGGGCGCTCGAGCGCGAGGGATTGGTCGAGCGCCGGCCCCATCCAAGTGACGGGCGCGCACACGTGCTTGCCGTTACAGCGGCGGGAGCCGAGCTGGCGAACCGGGCAGTGGTCGCCGTCGAGCGCTGCGACGGCGATTTCTTCGCGCCCCTGGAGGGCGAGGTGCCACAGCTCGCTCGGTTGCTGCGCGAGCTGCTCGCTTCAAACGGAGAGGGCGGGATTCGAACCCGCGATGGAGTTTGACCCCCATACTCGCTTAGCAGGCGAGTGCCTTCAGCCTCTCGGCCACCTCTCCCGGAGGGAGGGCTGCCAGTTTAGAGGCTGGCGCTTGCCACGGCAGCCGCGGGCGAGGGCTCTGCGGCGGGCCCGGACGGAGCGCTCGCGACCGGGGAGCTCGGGAGCACGCGCCGCAGGGCGCTCAGCTCGCCGTCGATCCGAACGCCGTGCCGGCGTGCCGCGTCGATGTCCAGGTGGCCGCTGAGCAGGCCCAGGATCGGGTGCGGAGGCCCTGCCAGGACGGCGTCCGGCTGCTCGGCGGTGCCTCGTCGCACATGGACCGTTCCGCCGGCGGTCTCGATCACGAGCGGGCGCTCACCGGTCCGCAGTTCGATCGAGACGGGCGGGCCGGCGGGCTCGCGGTCGCTCAGGAACAGCTCGGCCGGCCAGGCCAGCCACTGCTCGCGAAACTGATCCCCATCGGCCGGCCCCGCGGTCATCAGCGGTATCCCCCAGCGTCCCAGCTCGTCCATCATTGTCCGCAGCTGCTCGCCGCGCGGGGTCAGACGGAAGACGGTCGTCGCGATCGGCGGCGGCGCCTCCTCGCGGAGCACCACCCCGGCCGCCTCGAGCTCGCGCAGGCGATCGGCCAGCAGGTTCGTGGCGATGCCGGGCAGGCCGTTGCGCAGGTCGGTGTAACGGGCCGGCTCGTTGAGCAGGAGCTCACGAACGATCAGCAGCGTCCAGCGGTCGCCCAGCACATCGAGGGCCTTCGCCACGGAGCAGTACTGGCCGTAGGTGCGCATCGAGAACATCCTAGTGCATGGTTGAACAATAAGTGCTACAACTTTATTTTCTTGTTCTTCCGCTTGAGAAAGAGGTAGCCGATGCAGAACCGGGCCCTGACTCTCCTCGCCTTGCTCCTGGCGGCCTTCGCGATCAACCTCGATACGACGATCGTCAACGTCGCGCTGCCGACCCTGGTGCGCGAACTGCACGCTTCCAACACCCAGCTGCAGTGGGTCGTGGACGCATACAACCTCGTCTTCGCGGCCTTCCTTCTGGCTTCGGGCAGCCTCTCCGACAGGCTGGGGCGCAAGGGTATGCTGCTCGCCGGGCTGGGGCTGTTCGGGGCCTCGAGTGCCGCCGGCGGGCTGATGACGGACACCTCGGGGCTGATCGTGGCGCGTTGCTTCATGGGCCTTGGGGCGGCGCTGGTGTTCCCCGCGACTCTGTCGCTGATCTCGAACATCTTCACGGAGCGCGGCGAGCGGGCCAGGGCGATCGGGCTCTGGGGGGCCACCGCGGGGATGGCGATCGCGCTCGGGCCGATCGTCGGCGGCTGGCTGCTCGAGCACTTCTCATGGACGAGCATCTTCTTCGCCATGACACCCGTCGCGGCCCTCGGGGCGCTGCTGGTGGCAACGTCGGTGCCGACCTCGCGCGAGCTGGGCGCACCACGCCTGGACCGCCGGGGCTTCGGCCTCTCGACGGCCGCCATGGCCCTGCTGATCTACACGATCATCGAGGCCCCCGACGCGGGCTGGTCCAGCGCCCGCACGCTGGGCGGGTTCGCCGCGGCGATCGTGCTGCTGGGCGGCTTCGTGGCATGGGAGCGCAGGACGTCCGCGCCGATGCTCGACATCAGCCTGTTCGCCAACCCCCGCTTCACGGCCGCCAGCGCATCGGTGACGGTCGCCTTCTTCTCGCTGTTCGGCTTCATCTTCCTGATGACCCAGTACTTCCAGTTCATCAAGGGCTACAGCCCGCTGTCGGCCGGCGTGCACCTCCTGCCCGTGGCCAGCTCCGTGGGCATCTTCTCCGTCGTCGGGACGAAGCTCGCGGTCCGTTTTGGAACCAAGCTCGTCGTGGCGGCAGGCCTCGTGATGGTCGCGGCCTTCTACCTGTGGGTGGCGACGATCTCCGCGGGGCTGGGCTACGGGACGATCGCGGTCCAGATGGTCCTCTACGGGATCGGCATGGGCCTCACCAGCGCGCCCGCCACCGAGGCGATCATGGGTGTCGTGCCGATCGCCAAGGCCGGGGTGGGCTCGGCCGTCAACGACGCCACCCGTCTGCTCGGGGGGACTCTGGGTGTCGCGATCATCGGCAGCGTCTACGCATCCGTCTATGCGACCCGCCTGACCTCGGCGTTCCCCGCCCACCTGCCGGCGAGCCTCGCCAAGCTCGCCCGGAGCTCCGTCGGCGGCGGCTTCGCGGTCGCCCAGCGGCTGGCCGGCGCCGGTGCGGCGCGCGCGGCCGGCGCAGTCTCCCAGGCGGCCTCGGATGCCTTCATCCATGGCCTCAGCGTCGGCTGCCTGGTCGCGGGCGGGGTCGCGGGCGCCGGCGCCGTGATGGCGGCGCTGCTGCTGCCCGCCTTCCCGGTGGCGCCCGGCCACGCCCAGGAGACGGCCCCGATCGCCCTGGGCGCCGTCGCCGCCGGGTCCGGGGAGTGATGGCGGGGCCGGTCGCTCAGCCGTCGTCCAGCCGGCCGGCATAGGCCCGCAGCACGCCGCGGTGGGTCAACCAGCCGACGACCCGCTCGCCCTCACCGTCGAACACCGCCAGCGCCTCGTCCTCCCCGCCCAGCGCCCGGGCGGCCTCCTCCAGCGACTGCCCGACCCGGATCTCGGGCGCCGAATGGACGACCGACCCGGCCGTCAGCCCGGCGCCTGCCGTCGCGGCCGCCCGCTCCACATCCGACGCGCCGACGATGCCCGCGAAGACGCCGCCCTCATCGAGGACCGGCAGCGCGTCGATCCGCTCGTCCGCCAGGCGCCGGGCAACCTGGAGCAGCGGGTCCTCGAGACTGAGCGGGCGGGGCAGCGCGCCCATCGCCTCCTCGACCGCGATCCGCCCCATCAGGGTCGGCTGGGGACCTTCGATGTCGATCCCCCGGCGGCGCAGCTTGAGCGTGTAGATCGTCTCGCGGGTCAGGGCGCTCGAAACCGCCGTCGCAACCACGACGGCGAGCATCAGCGGCAGGATGATCCGGTAGTCGCCCGTCAGCTCGAAGATGATGATCACGGCCGTGATCGGCGCGCGCGAGCAGGCTGCGAAGACCGCGCCCATGCCGACGAGCCCGTAGGCGCCCGCCGAGCCCGCCACCCCCGGGGCCAGGCCGTGGGCGAGAGCGCCATAGGCGCTGCCGAGCATCGCGCCCATGAACAGGGCCGGCGCGAAGACCCCGCCCGACCCGCCGATCGCCATCGTCAGGCTGGTCGCCAGGATCTTCGCCGCCAGCAGCCCCAGCAGTGCAAGGATCACGTAGTGCCCGGCAACGGCCCCTTCGAGGACCGGATAACCGACGCCGTACATCTGCGGCACGGCAAACAAGAGCAGCCCGAGCGCCAGCCCGCCGACCGCGGGCCGCGCCCATGCGGGGCCGCGCCAGATTCGGTCGGCCAGGTCCTCGGCGCCGTAGAGGAAGCGCACAAATGCCAGCCCGACACCCGTGGCCAGCACCCCCAGGCCGCCGTAGAGCACGAGCTCGAGCGGCGAGCTGAACGTGAACGTGGGCAGCGACAGGAAGGGCCCGGAGCCGAAGGCCGCCCGCCCGATCGCGTCGGCGGTGATCGAGCTCAGCACGACCAGTCCGAAGGAGCGTGTCTCGAAGTTGCGCAGGATCAGCTCGAGCGCGAAGAAGACCCCTGCGATCGGAGCGTTGAAGGTCGCCGAGATCCCGCCGGCCGCACCGCAGGCGACGAGCAGCCTGATCTGGGACTCCGGCAGGCGCATCAACTGGCCCATCAGCGACCCCAGGGCGGAGCCGATCTGGACGATCGGGCCCTCGCGCCCGACCGAGCCGCCGGCGCCGATGCAGATCGCCGAGGCGAGCGACTTGACGGCCGGGACCTGCGGGCGCATCCTGCCGCCGAGCTGGTTGACGGCATACATCACCTCAGGCACGCCGTGGCCGCGGGCCTCGGGCGCAAAATGGCTCACGAGCGGGCCGTAGAGCAGGCCACCGAGCACCGGCACGAGGATCACGAACCACGGCCCGAGGCCTGGCACCAGAGGGTTCGCGGCGTGACCCGCGGAGCTGTAATCCCGGTGCCCCGAGAAGCCATAGCTGAAGCCGAGGATCATGTAGCGGAACGCGATCGCCCCCAGTCCGGCGCCGACGCCCGTCAGCAACGCCAGGACAGCCATGCCGCGCTGTCCGCGCAGGAAGGAGACGGGCAGGCCCGCGGTGTCGTCCATCCGGCTGACGCTAGAGCCAGAAGACGGTCAGAATCCTTGCCCGTACGCCGGGGCCGGCCTATTTGTCAGGGCCCTGACGCGCACCCTGTCAGACCGTCAGCGCCGGCCGGAGTTCCGGGTGGCGGATCGCTCGCCGGGGGGCCGGCGCCGCAGCGGAGCCGAGCCCGGTTTTCGACTAGCGTTGTGCCCGCGCCGGGAAGGGTGGCAGAGCGGTTGAATGCACCGGTCTTGAAAACCGGCAGGCGGGCAACCCCCGTCTCGGGGGTTCGAATCCCCCCCCTTCCGCCTCCGCCGCCGCGATCGCCCGCGCGGCGACTACGATCAGGCTCAATGTGCCGCCTGTTCGGAATGAGCGCCGGCCCCGAGCGCGCGAAGGCGACCTTCTGGCTGCTCGACGCACCCGACAGCCTGTCGGTCCAGAGCCACCGGGAGCCCGACGGCACCGGCCTGGGCTGGTTTGACGAGCACGAGCGGCCCGAGATCTCAAAGCAGCCGCTGGCCGCGTTCGGCGACCGCGAGTTCGCCACCCGCGCCCGGGAGGTCTCCTCACGGACCTTCATCGCCCACATCCGGTTCGCCTCGACGGGCGCCCTGGAGCTGCGCAACACCCACCCGTTCGAGCAGGCCGGGCGTCTGTTCGCCCACAACGGCGTGATCGAGGATCTGCCCCGTCTTGAGCAGCGACTGGGGACCTCGCTGACGCTCGTTGAGGGGGACACCGACTCGGAGCGCTTCTTCGCCCTGATAACGCATGAGATCGCCGCGGCGGGTGGGGATGTCCCCGGCGGCATCGCGACCGCCTGCCGCTGGGTGGCTGCGAACCTGCCCGTGCTGTCGATCAACTTCGTCCTCTCGACGGCTACCGACCTATGGGCCCTGCGCTACCCCGAGACGCACGAGCTCTATGTGCTC
Organism: uncultured Solirubrobacteraceae bacterium; assembly: GCA_963787765.1. Taxonomy (GTDB): domain Bacteria; phylum Actinomycetota; class Thermoleophilia; order Solirubrobacterales; family Solirubrobacteraceae; genus Palsa-744. Next base: position 112,087 of record CAWBEF010000004.1, read on the forward strand.
GAGCGCCGGCCGGGCGATCCGCTCGAGCACAACAGCCGCTTCGGCTCGCGGGTCCGCTCGGCCCACGGCGCCGAGCATCCGCTCGTCACGATCGCCAGCGAGCCGATGGACAGCGACCCCGGCTGGCGCCTGCTGGCCTCGGGTGAGCTGCTCCACGTCGCAGGACAGCTCCAGACCAGCTCGAGTGTGATTCTCGAGGGCCCCCCGGCCAGAGCGCTGACGCTCGCGGACCTCTCAGCGCAGGCCCGCCGCTCACAGGCCAAGCAGGCCTAGGCGGCCGCTCAGAGATCCGCCTCGCGCACGGCCGCGGCACCGCCGAGCACGTTGCCGCCCGCATCGAGTGCCTGTACGGAGAGGTAGGGCCCGGATGTCCCGCCGGGCAGCGCGATGGCCGTCTCGAAGCCGTTTCGTGACGCCGTCAGGATCGGGTGCAGCGATTGCGGCGAGGCTCCCGCGAGGACCCTCCAGGAAGCCACCTGGGTGGCGCCGTTCCAGCTCGCGTAGACGGTCCCCGCACCGTTCCCGACCCGACGAACGCGAACACGGGCGGATGTTCGGGGGTTCCGACCCAGGGGAAGCGGAAGCTCCGATAGGACTGGGTGTGGACGGGGAAGTGGGCGTCGAAGAGCATCGTTCCCTGGGGGCTGAGCTCGGAGAAGAACGGTTCCTGCCCCCAGCCCAGGAACCAGTCGCCGTTCGGGAGCGCCTGCGTGTTGCCCTGGCTTTCGACGACCAGCCTGGGAGTGTGGAACAGCTGGGTGACGAGCGTCACCGTGCCGGTCGCCGGGTTCAGCTGCACGACGATCCCCCGCGACTGGGAGTGGACGGTCGGAGATGAGCCGTTGTCGAACAGGCTGATCGCCCCGTCGGGGAGTTCGCGAGGGTCGTGCTGCCATGCCGTCCGGGTTCCCGAGGTCTCGGCGAAGCTCGTCTTCCTGCCTCCCAAACGCCAGTTGATCATGCCCGTCGAGGGGTTGAGGTCATAGACCGTCCAGGTGTTGCGGCCCGAGATCATCAGGCTTCCGTCGCGGTTCACGTTGATCGAGTTGAAGTGAAAGAAGTCGTAGGGATATGCCGTCGAGGAGCCGCGCACCGGGGTATAGGACTCGCTCAGGGCGACATGGTCGAGGCTGGTCCATTCGTACATCACGAGGCCCGTCTTGACGTCGATCTCCTGCATCGTGCCGTCGGTCAGGCCCCCGTATGCGGGTCCGCCGACCGAGGAGAGGTTGCAGAGGACCGGGAAGTAGGAGGTCACCAGCGCGGTCCCCTGCGGGGTCAGCTGGAGCTCGTGGAGGTCGACCGTGTGCCCGTTGCCCGCCCGGATCCGTGCGATCTGGCGGTATGAGCTGTCGTCGATGATCCCTTCGCCCATCCCGAACCCGTGGATCGAGATGTCCCCCTGCCACCAGGTGAGGACCGGACGGCCGAGGTACTGCTGCACGCGCAGGTCGGTTGCGAAGGTGTCACGGGGAAGCGACTTGAACCACACGAGGCCCCCCGAGGGGTCGAGGATCATCGGCCCCGCCTGCCCCGGCCCGGTGTAGGGGGCGAGGAAGATGTCACCCGGGGCGACAGACGGGGAGTTGGCCGTGACCGTCACGACCGGCGGGCGCAGGTCGTTGCGCGAGAGGAAATGCTGTTCCTGGGCAGCCGTGCCTGAGTGAATCGTCTCCGGTGTCGAGCTGATCACGTCGGGGGAGGCGATCACGAACACGTCGAGGATCGGGTGTACGGCGCGGCCGGCCGTCAGGGTCGCCTTGAACGTGACCCGCTCACCCGGGAGGAACGGATGCGCCGGCAGGAAGCTCGCCCCGTCGCCCTGCGAATAGGCCTCGAGGCGGCCGCTGTGAGCTCCGCTGCGCGACCCCGTGACGCTCTGGACGCTCAGCTCCGACGGGGGCACGCCGAGCATGCTGATCTGGGTCTGCGGCGCTGCGTCTCGGGTCCCCGGCAGGGGCGATATTGTTACTGCACCGGCCTGCAGAGCGGAATTGTCCAGGCTCGCGGGGATGCACGTTGGCGCGGACTGCGCCACGGCAGTGGCGGTCAGGCCGGCGAACCCCATACCAAGGGCCAACACCGGCCCCAGGATGAGAGCCCGAAAAGAGTTCATGGATTCCGAGCAGCATAGGAGAGTCGATCGACGTACCTTTCTGAAGGGCGGCCTCGTCACCGGCGGGGTGATCGCGGGCGCCGGATTGGGCATCCGAGCCCTTGCCGACACCGGCGCAGGAGAAGCCCAAGCCCCTCCCGCCGCCGCCCAGCAGGGCGAGCAGGCGCCATCGGCGCAGCAGCCGCCCGAACATCCTCGTGATCATGGTCGACCAGCTGCGCTTCCCCCAGTGGTTCTCGGCGACGGGCGCCAGCATGGCCTTCGCCCCGAACCTCCAGCGGCTCAGCCGCGAGTCGGTCTCGTTCGCCCGCCACTACACCGTGTCCAACGACTGCACCTCCTCCCGGGGCGGCGATGTTGACGGGTCTCTACACCCACCAGACGGGCTGCATGATCACCGGCGGGAGCACGCTGGATCCCGGTTTCCCGACCTACGGGACGATGCTGCGTGAGCACGGCTACCACACCCGCTGGCTGGGCAAGTGGCACGTCACCCACCAGGACAACCACTGGACGGCCTCGACCGGAGAAGCGGCGCTCGAGACCTACGGCTTCGCGGGCGGGATCTACCCCTCGCCCGACGGCGCCCCCGGGCAGGGCTACCACGTCGACCCTCGGATCGTGAACGGCTTCGCGGACTGGTTCCGCGAAGAGGGCGGCGCCGAACCGTGGTGCACGACCGTCTCCTTCGTCAACCCCCACGACATCGCCTGGTGGTACGTCTGGAGCGACCGCGTGGCCGCCGAGGCCTCCGCGCGACCGACCGTCCGGCGCCTTCCGCCGAACTGGGAGACCCCGGAACTCCTCGACGAGCGGCGCAAGCCCCGCCTGCAGCGCTCGCTGCAGGAGACAGCCGCGGCCTCGTTCGGGCCGGTCCCCTTCGAAGGACCGGAAGTCCTACCGATCTGGCTCTCGTTCCTGGACCTCTACGCGAAGCTCCAGCGATCCGTGGACCGTCACATCGGCAGCGTCCTGCGGACGCTCGAGAGCCAGCCGGAAATCGCAGCCAACACGGTCGTCGTATTCACCTCCGACCACGGCGAGTACGGCGCCTCACACGGCCTGCGCGGCAAGGGCGCCGCGGCCTACGAGGAGGCCACCCGCGTGCCGCTGATGGTCAAGGACCCGCGCCGGGTCCTGACGAGCTCGCCGGCGATCCCCCGTACCCAGCTGAGCTCGAGCGTGGACCTGGCACCGATGCTCCTGACGATCGGGGCGGGCGGGAACCACTGGCGCCAGGACAGTCAGTACGCGCACCTCGCCAAGCGCCTCGACATGGCGGCGATCCTGGCCGACCCCTCGGCGGCCGGGCGCCCCTACATCCTGCACGCAACCGACGAGATCGTCACGGAGTTCGCGGTCGAACCCTACGCGGCAGATGCGCCCCTGCACGTCGTCTCGCTCCGCACGCCGCGGGCCAAGTATGCGACCTACTCGCACTGGGCCGAAGAAAGCATCGAGCCCGTGAGCGCGGGCCGCGAAGCCGAGCTCTACGACTACGCCACCCACCGTGGGCGCCTGGAGATCGAGAACGGGGCCGATCACAGCCCGCTCGAGCAGGGCCTCATCGAAGAACACGAACGGGCCTTCTTCCACGAGCTGCGCGAGCCTCTGCCCCCAGGGCTGAAGGCCGCTCACGGGCGGGGCTTCGCCGACTACTTCTCGACCGCCAGGAAGGCTGCCGCGCGCGCGACGACGGCGCGCAAGATCCACTCCGAACGAACCGTCGGACGGCTGTCGCGCCGGCAGGGGCCGCCGCCGCCCCGCGAGCCCGTCGCGGGCGCCTCGGGACACCGCCACGGGCGTGGCCCGTCGCGGCCCTGAGCCGCCCTGGCGCGCCCGCTCCCGGTCAGGATTTGACGACGGCGGAGGTGCCGATCACGGCGCCCTGGGCGTTCAGCGCCTGGACCTCGACGTAGGGGCCCGTCGCGAGCACCGCGATCGTCGTCTGAAAGCCGGTCTTCGGGGCCGCGAGAACCGGCGCCAGAGCGCCCGCCGAGGACCCCGCGAGGACCCGCCAGGAGGAGACTTCGGTGGCGCCGTTCCAGCTCACCGAGACCGCCAGCGCACCGGACCCGTTCGGCTTGGCGAGCACCGACGGGGCGGTCCTGGGCTCCCCGCTCCACGGCGCGAGGTAGGTCCGGAAGTCCTGGACGTTCTTGCCGAGGTGCCCGTCGAGGATGATCTGCCCGGCGCTGTTGTACTCGGTGAAGTCGGGCAGGCCGCCGTAGCCCATCAGCCAGTTCCCGCCCGGAAGGCTCAGCGTGTTGCCCTGGCTCGAGGCCAGCAGGGTACGTGTCGGGTTGCTGAAGATCTTCGCGGCGCTCACCGTGTGCGCGGCCATGTCGAGCGCGAGGACCAGCCCGCGGGACTGCTTCTCCTCGGCCGGGTCCGAGCCGTTGTCGAACACGGAGATCTCCCCGCCCGGCTGGAATTCGGCGTCGTGCTGCCAGTAGAAGCGGGTCGCGCTCGAGCCCTTGAAACTGCTGTGGGAGCCCCCCAGGCGCCAGCGGATCCCGCCGCTGTGGATGTCCACGTCATAGATCGTCCAGGTGTTGCGCGAGGAGAGCAGAACGTCGCCCGAGCTCCCCGGATCGATCGAGTTGATGTGCACGTAATCCCACGGATAGAGGCCGCTCGGGGCTGGGTTTTTCGATTCGCTCAGCGGTATGTGCCCGTAGGCGTGCCACTCCCACATGACCAGGCCGGTCTTGATGTCGACCTCCTGGACGATCGAGTCGGACATGACGCCGTTGGCGGACCCGTGAACCGACGCGAGGTCCATCCGGATCGGGTCGAACGCATCGATCCAGGCGGTCCCTTCGGGTGTGATGCGGATCTCGTGCAGGTCCTCGTGGTAGCCGTTGCCCGCCCGGATGTGGCCGATCTGTTCGTAGGCGCTGTTGGCCAGCACTGTTTCGCCCTGCCCGAAGCCGACTTCGAGGATCCGGCCCTGCCACCACGTGAGCGTCGGCTTTCCTTCGTAGGACTGAACGTGGAAGTTCGTGGCCTGCTCGCCGGCAGGGAGCGGATGGAACCAGACCAGGTTGCCGGCCTGATCGGCGATCATCGGTCCGGCCATGCCCTTGCCCTGATAGGGGGCCAGGAACAGATCGCCGGGGCTTGACCCGGGCTTCGCCGCGGTCAGGATCTGAACGGTCGAGGGCTGCAGCGAGGGCGCCGAGCTGTAGTGCTGGACCTGGGCGCCGTTGCCCGGGTTGATCGGGAACTCTTTCTGGCTGACCGAGTACTGGTGGGCGATCGTGAAGCTCGTGCTGACGGGGCCCGTATTCGGGCCGGCGACGACCTGGGCGTGGACCGTCACCCGCTCGCCCGCGCGGAACGGGTGGCTGGGCAGAAAGCTCTCGCCGGTGCCGGTCGAGTAGGCCCTGATGACGCCCCCGTGCGAGCCGCTGGCGCTGCCCACGACGGACACGTCGGCGACCTTCGTGCCGGGACCGCCGAGGAAGCTGATCTGCGTGGACGCCGACGCATCGGGCGTCCCGGGCTGCGGCGAGACCGCCACCGGATTGGCCTGGGCGGCGGCCACATCCGCCGTCGCGGCGACATCGGCGCCGGCCGGGGTGCCTGCCGAGGAGGCGCTGCCGCAGGCGATCAGGGCGATCGTGACGCCGAGCCCGGCAAGCGGGACGGTGACTTTGCGAAGCTCACTCATGCCGCGGCCACAATAGCGACCCGGCGCCGGACTCTCGCCGGGTCCCGACGCCGGCGCCGGGCCATCGGCAAGGTCGTTTCCCGGCGTGCGAGAGATGGCGATCACGTAGGCTGGGGCGATGGGGAGACGGCTGTTCGCGAGCGTCCTGTTGGCGGCCTGCGCCGCGATCGCGCCGGCGGCGGCGAGCGGCGCCTCCTCCCAGGACGCGGCGGCTACCAGCACCTACATCCGCGCCAATTACGCGCTCGTCGCGGCGGGACACGCCAACATCTCACGCACCGAAGCGTCGGTCAGGTCCGTTCTCTCACAGGTCCGCCGCGAATGCCCGACGGCTGCGATCGGCTCGCCCCAGGACGAACAGTCGACGGCCCTGACGAATGAGCTGATCGGCAAGATGGTCCTCGCCGGCGGCAGGCCCGACCGCCCCGCGGTGGCGAGCTATCTCCGCGCCGTCGGCGGCCTGCGCTGGAGCAGCCGATCGGTCAACCAGGCGATCGGCTCCTACGTGAGGATGCTCCGGACCCTCTACAACCTCGCCTCGCCGAACCTCTGCGGCGACGTCAGGGCGTGGGCCGCGAGCGGCTTCAAGTCGCTGCCCCGGGCGACCGGGCCGTTCGTCGCGACGTTCATCCCCGACTGGGTATCCCTGGGGGTCCTCCCAGCCGGCCTGTCACGCTTCGAGACAGCCGAACTGAAGGCGGTCGCGAAGCGCTCGGGGCAGTTCGAATCGCAGCTGATGGAAATGGAAGCCCGCCTGGTCGAAACCTGGGGCGAAATCATGAACGAGCTGCAGCTCAATCCCTGACGCTCAGGCGACCGCCCGCAGGTGGCGGTAGGGAGTACCGCGCAGCTCCCGCACGAGCGCGTCGAGGACGCCCTCCTCGTCCTCCTCACGGCCGTCTGTGACCGCTTCGATGACCGCCCGCTTGCGCTCCAGGAGCGTCGCGATCGTCTCGTCGACCGTCTCTGCCGCAAGCAGGTAATAGGCGGTGACCGCATCGTGCTGGCCGATCCGGTGGCAGCGATCCTCGGCCTGGTCGTGCTTCGCCGGGGTCCAGTCGAGCTCCAGGAAGGCGACGTTCGAGGCGCGTGTCAGCGTCAGGCCCTGCCCGGCGACCTCCATCGAGCAGATGATCAGCTGGTTCCCCGGCCCGTCCGGTTCCTGGAAGGAGCGCAGCGCTCCGTCCCGCTGCCCGGGGCGGTCCTCGCCGAGGATGTGCAGCGCCTGCGGGAAGCGCTCGACGACGGCCCGCTGGACCTCGCGGTGACGGGCGAAGACGACCAGGCGCTCGCCCGAGGAGGCGAAGTCGTGGATCCAGGCCAGGGCCGAGGCCAGCTTGCCACGGGCCGCCAGCAGCTTGAGCGCGTTCAGGCGGACCAGCCGTTCGGCGCGCAGGGCCGCGGCCACCTTCGCATCGAGCTCGCGCAGGTCCAACGGCTGACTGCGCAGCCACGCGAGCAGGTCGCGCTCGGCCAGTCGGTACTCGGCCTCGTTGTCCAGCTCGACCGGCACGACGGCGCGCGTCTTCGCCGGCAGCTGCGGTAGGACGTCGCGCTTGAGGCGGCGCACGTAGCAGCGGGCCCGCAGATGCCAGTGCAGCCGCTGGTGGGCATCGGCGCCCCGGAAACGGGCGCCGAACTGGACACCCGAGCCGAAGTCCTCGAGCCGGCCGAGGATTCTCAGCTGTGAGATCAGCTCGGTCGGGCGGTTGACGATCGGCGTGCCGCTGAGCGCGAGCACGAGCCCCTCGGCGGGCACGGCCGCGGCGAGCTTCTGCACGGCCCGCGTGCGCTTGGCCGCAGGGTTCTTGCAGTAGTGAGCCTCATCGATCACCAGCGCCTGCGGGCGATCGGCCAGGAGCTCCTGGAGGCGAACATCGAGGATGTCGTAGTTGACCAGCGTCAGCTCGGCGTCGCCCTCTCCGGAGGAGCGCCCGTGCCCCGAGAGCAGCCGCACGCTGCGAGAGGGCAACCAGCGCTCGATCTCGCGCAGCCAGTTGAGCTTGAGGTTCGCCGGGCAGACGATGATCGCCGGGAAGGCGTCGGCCGCCGCGAGTGTGGCGAGCGCCTCGATCGTCTTGCCCAGGCCCTGCTCGTCGGCGAGGAATGAACGCCGCCGGCGCAGCAGATAGCTGACTCCGGCCCGCTGGAAGGGCTTCAGCTCGCCGCCCAGGCCCGGGACATCGAGCTCTGCGTCATGCGCCGCCGAGAGAGCCACCAGACCGGCTGAGCGGGCGTGTTCCTCACGGACCTCCTGCAGCAGTGCGAGTGCCTCCTCCTCGACCCATACCCGGCCCTCGGCCAGGAAGCTGTCGAGCTCGGGCACGCAGAACGGGTCGGCCCGGATCGCCGGCAGGACGGCGTGCTCCCTGGCCGCGGCCGTCCCTCCCAGCGGCAGCAGGGCGCCGCTCAGCCCGGCGAATCGCTCGAGCAGCGATGGATCGTGTCCGGGGGCCAGGACGAACGTCGGATCGGGATGGATGTTCGAGCACTCGAGAACCGCCGCAGGAGCCGGCCGTCCCGCTTCCAGAGCGGCCGCGCAGCGACGCGCCGCGTGGCTCGTCCAGCCATCCAGTCGCTCGTCTATGAGCCGCCAGGACTCCTGGGTGAGCGCCACGGTGGCCCCTCCGGGAGCCTTTCTCGCGCGCTCCCGCAACTCGCGCGGGAGGCGCTCGTACTCACCGAGCAGAAGGAACACAGGAGCCTCCGGGGTCCCGTCCACCTCGACGTTGCCCCGCCACGTCGTCGCGCGCCGCAGCCATGCCCCGATCCGCGGGTCGACCGCCACGTCCTCGATGTGCCCGAGGAGCTCTCCGAGCCGCTCCGCATCGGCCTCGATGGCCGGTAGCCCGACGCTCCCGGCCGGGCCCTCGCGGGAGCTCAGGCCGAAGCGGCCGGCGAGCACCCGGGCCAATGCGGCCGCGCGGGCGCCGATGAGGATCCAGTGCGCTCCGCGGCGGTCGCGCCTGAACTCGATGTCATGGCCGCGGTCGCGCTCGGCGGGCGCCGCCGCAGTCTCGCCGTCGGCTTTGCGGTTGCGCTCGCGAATCGCCCGTTTGGCCGACTCCCCGGCCCGCAGCCCTCCGGCGCGACCATCGAGGGAGTCGATCAGCCGAGCCGACTGCTCGTCGACGGGAACGAGCGCCCGCCCGATCTCCTCGAGCTCGCGCGCGCCCGGGTGTTCAAGCAGTGCCTCGACGGCCTGCGGCGATCCGTCGGTCGCGAAGCTGAACCACCAGTCTGCGTCCGGTCTGGCCAGCTCCACGACGCACTCGTCGCGGCGCCTGCGCGCCCGCGCCCGGCGCAACGCCCGCGCCAGTGGCTCCTCCACGTCGGGCTCGCCCGGCAGCCCCTCGAGGATCCGGGTCAGCGCCTCCGCCTGCTCGGGCTCGATCGGCAGGCACCAGGCACGCTCGCCCGGGTCCCACCGGCGCCCGGGGATCGCACGCAGCAGCCGGCGCAGATCCTCGTCGTAGGGAAAGCGCAGCAGCGCCTCTTCGCGATACAGGGAGGCCGAGAACGGGAGCGTGGACACGAGCTGAGCACGATAGGCCCAACCGTGGATGCTCAACGGCGCCGTGTCGCTCAGGCGTCCTGGTCGACCTTCGCCAGACCCTGTTTGATCGAGCGGGTCAGCGAGAGCCGGACAAGTGCGGCGAGGCCGGGGACCGGCGAGGCGAGGCGGATGTCGTAAAGGAAATGCGTCCCCTCGCCCTCTGGGGCGAACGTCATGACACCCACATGGCCGCGCAGCGGCGAGCCCTTGGTGATCTTGTAGACGATCCGCTCCGGCGGGACGAACTCGGTGACGGTCTCCTCGAATGGCGGCGCAGGGCCGATCTGCAGCTTGCGTACCGAGCCCACGCCGTTTCGCTCGCTGTCGCCGTCACGCAGTCGCGTGACCTTGGCGCCGAACAGCTCCGCGAGGTTCTCATGCTCGGAGAGGTAGGCAAAGACCCGCTCCGGCGGCTTGGCGAAGTGGTGCTCGACCTTGACGTGGTGGGCGCGCATCGGCACAGCCTATTCGGCCTGCCCTGGATAATGCATCTCGTGCAGAGCCTCGAGGACTGGTGGGCGGACGGCGAGGCCGTCCCGCTCGTGCTGAGCGGGACCCAACGCAGGGTCTTTCTGCGGACCGCCGGCAGCGGTCCGAGCATGACGCTGCTGCATGGTTTCCCCAGCTCCTCCCACGATTGGGCCAAGCTCGTCCCCGCGCTGGCGGCGCAGCGCACGTTGCTGATGCCCGACTTCCTCGGCTTCGGAGCCTCGGATAAGCCGAGCGTGCATCGCTACTCGCTGATCGAGCAGGCCGACCTCGTCGAGGCGGCCTGGGCATGGGCGGGGATCCGATCAACCACGATCGTGGCGCATGACTACGCCGTATCGGTGACCGAGGAGCTCTTGGCCCGCAGGGCCGAGGGACGACTCACGGTCGAGTTGCAGCAGGTCCACCTGCTGAACGGAGGCGTCTACCCGGAGCTCCATCGCCCACAGCCCCTCCAGCTGGCCCTGCTCGACCCCGAGCAGGGCCCGGAGATCAGCGCCATGGTCAACGAACAGCTCTTCATCGCCGGGCTCGGCCCCACGTTTGCCCCCGGTTTCGACGCGGCCGCCGACAGCGCCGAGATCTGGCACGCGACCCACCGCGACGGCGGCGAGCGGATCTCCCATCTGCTGATCCGCTACATCACCGACCGCGAAGAGCACGCGCGGCGCTGGACCGGCGCACTCGAGCAGACAGACGTTCCGCTCGCCTTCATCTGGGGGATGCTCGATCCGGTCTCCGGCGCCCACATGGCGGAACGGATCCGTGAGCGCCTGCCCGGCGCGTCCTTCCTGACGCTCGAGGACGTCGCGCACTGGCCGACCCTGGAAGCACCCGGGCGGGTCAGCGAGGCGATCCTCGCGGCGGGCTGATCCGGCGCGAGTATGGCGGAGGCATCTCTGCCCCCGCCACCTCGGCGCACCGCTCGGCACCGTACGGCCGCTCCCTGGCTCAGCGCTCTGCTGATGGAGCGGGCGGCGCCGTGGCGCAGCTCGGGTTCACCCCGGTCCCGCCTAGGGTTCGTAGGTGAACATGTCTTCGGGGTTCTTGTGCGAACTGCCTTCCGGGGTTGTCACCGTCACCGGCACCTGACCTTCGGTACCTGGCGGCGAGATGGCGGTGATTTCGCTCGGAGAGTCAACTTCTATTTCGGTCGCTTTGGCCGAACCGAAGTGGACCGCCGTCACCTTCGAGACTTCCGGCGCGCTCAGCTTCACCGCTGTGCCACCAGCCGTCGAGCCCTTCACAGGCGAGAGGGCCAGGCCCAACACTGCGCTCGTGATGTTCGATGCCTTGGACACCGCACCACGGGAGTTCGTCGCGGTCACGATCAACCGGAGCGTCAGACCGACCTGCAGCAGTTCGAGTTTGAGCGTCGATTTGACCGCTTCCGCGAGGTTTTTGCATTCGCTTTCTTTGCCCAGCAGCCCGCACGTCTGCCACTGGTAGGAATAGGTGATCGGTTCGCTGCCGCTCCATTTCCCGATCACGGCGGTCAATAGCTGTCCGGTCTGGAGTACCCCTTGGATCGAGGGGATCACCGTGTTCGCGGGCAGAATCGCGAGGATCGGCGACGTCGGTTCGGATGTGGCTGTGGTCGACCCCGCACTGTTCGTCGCCGTCACAACCAGACGCACCGTGGAGCCGATCTCGCCCGTCAACAGGCCCAGCGTCGTGCCCGTCGCACCCGAGACTTCTTTGCACGACGCCCCCGAGGCGTTGCACAGCAGCCACTGGTAGCTGAACGACGGTTCGCTGCCCGTCCAAGAGCCCTTGGCGCCCGTCAGCGTGCTCCCGTCTTCGGCGAGGCCCGCGATCGACGGGAGCGACGTGTTCGAGGGCAACAGCGCCTTGATCACACTCGTCGGTTCAGAGGTCGCACTCGTGGAGCCAGCACTGTTCGTCGCCGTCACGACCAGACGGACCGTGGAGCCGATCTCGCTCGTCAACAACCCCAGCGTCGTGCCCGTCGCACCCGACACTTCTTTGCACGACGCCCCCGAGGCGTTGCACAACAGCCACTGGTAGCTGAACGACGGTTCGCTGCCCGTCCAAGAGCCCTTCGCGCCCGTCAACGACGAACCGTCGACCAGGGTGCCCGTAATCGACGGCAGCGACGTGTTCGACGGCAAGCAGCGCTTTGATCAGACTGGTCGGTTCAGAGGTGGCACACGTCGATCCCGCGCTGTTCGTCGCCGTCACGACCAGGCGGACCGTGGAGCCGATCTCGCTCGTCAACAACCCCAGCGTCGTCCCGTCGCACCCGACACTTCTTTGCACGACGCCCCCGAGGCGTTGCACAACAGCCACTGGTAGCTGAACGAAGGTTCGCTGCCCGTCCACGAGCCCTTCGCGCCCGTCAACGACGAACCGTCGACCAGGGTGCCCGTGATGCTCGGCAGCACCGAGTTGGCAGGCAGCAGAGCTTTGATCAGACTGGTTGGTTCAGACGTGGCTGAGGTCGACCCCGCACTGTTCGTCGCAGTCACGACCAGGCGCACCGTGGAGCCGATCTCGCCCGTCAACAGCCCGAGCGTCGTCCCCGTCGCACCCGAGACTTCTTTGCACGACGCCCCCGAGGCATTACACAACAGCCACTGGTAGCTGAACGAGGGTTCGCTCCCCGTCCAAGAGCCCTTCGCCCCCGTCAGCGTGCTGCCATCTTCGGCGAGGCCCGTGATCGACGGGAGCGAGGTGTTCGACGGCAGCAGCGCTTTGATCAGACTGGTCGGTTCAGAGGTCGCCGACGTCGACCCCGCACCGTTCGTCGCCGTCACGACCAGACGGACCGTGGAGCCGATCTCGCTCGTCAACAGACCCAGCGTCGTGCCCGTCGCGCCGGACACTTCTTTGCAGGAGGCCCCCGAGCCATTGCACAACAGCCACTGGTAGCTGAACGAAGGTTCGCTGCCCGTCCAAGAGCCCTTCGCACCCGTCAACAACGAGCCGTCGACCAAGGTCCCCGCGATCGAAGGCAACGACGTGTCCGACGGCAGCAGAGCCTTGATCACACTCGTCGGTTCCGACGTCGCCGACGTCGACCCCGCACCGTTCGTCGCCGTCACGACCAGCCGCACCGTGCTACCGATCTCGCCCGTCAACAACCCAAGCGTCGTCCCCGTCGCACCGGAGATTTCTTTGCAGGACCCGCCCGACGCGTTGCACAACAGCCACTGGTAGCCGTAGCTCAGCGGTTCGGAGCCGGACCAGGAACCTGTAAGCGCGGAAAGGAGCCCGCCGTCCTGGAGCAGACCCGTGATGCTCGGCAGTCCCGTGTTCGCCGGCAAGAGCGCTTTGATCACACTCGTCGGTTCCGAGGTCGCACTCGTCGAGCCCGCGCTGTTCGTCGCAGTCACGACCAGACGCACGGTGGAACCGATCTCGCTCGTCAACAGGCCCAGCGTCGAGCCGGTCGCACCGGAGACTTCTTTGCAGGACCCACCCGAGGCGTCACACAACAGCCACTGGTAGCTGTAGCTGAGCGGTCCGGTCCCGCTCCAGGAGCCGGTCAGGGCGGAGATCGCGGAGCCGTCCTGGAGCAGGCCGGTGATGCTTGGCAGTCCCGTGTTCGCCGGCAGCAGCGCACCGATCAGGCTCGTGGGCTGGGATGCGGCGGTGTTAGAGCCGGCCGAGTTCGTCGCCGTGACCAGCAGCCTGACGGTCGAGCCGACCTCGCTCGAGATCAGCCCGAGCGCGGCGCCGGTCGCCCCTTCGATGTTTTCGCATGCTCCGCCCGAGGCGTTGCACTGCTGCCACTGGTAGCTGTAGGAGAGCGGTTCGGTGCCCGACCAGGACCCGGTCAGGCCGGTCAGCAGCGAGCCGTCCTGAAGCAGGCCCGTGATGCTCGGCAGCCCGGTGTTGGACGGCAGCAGCGCGCCGATCAGGCCCGTCGGTTCGGAGGTGGCGGTAGCCGAGCCGGTCTGGTTGGAGGCCGTGACCACGAGCCGGACCGTCCTGCCGACATCGGTGCCGATCAGCGACAAAGTCGTGCCGAGGGCCCCTGAGACCTGTTCGCAAGCCCCGCCCGCGGCGTTGCAGAGCTCCCACTCGTAGCTGAAGCTCAGCGGTTCGGTCCCCGACCAGGTGCCCTTGAAGGCACTGAGGACTCCACCGTCTTCCAGCAGCCCGGTGATGCTCGGCAGACCTATGTTGGCCGGCAGGAGTCCGGCGATGAGGCTGCTCGGAGTGGACGTCGCGGTGCTCGAACCCGCTGAGTTGGTGGCCGTCACGGCAACCCGAACGGTCTTGCCGACCTCGCCGGAGATGAGGCTGAGCGTCGAGCCGAGGGCACCCGAGATCGGTTCGCAGTCCGTGCCGGCCGAATCGCACACTTCCCAGAGGTAGCTGAAGCTCAGCGGTTCGGTCCCCGACCAGCTGCCGGTCAGCGCCGAGAGGAGCCCACCGTCCTGGAGCAGGCCCGTGATGCTCGGCAGCACCGTGTTGGCCGGCAGGAGCCCTCCGATGACGCTCGTTGGCGCTGATGTGGCGCTGGCGGAGCCGAGCGCGTTGGACGCCGTGACGAGCACCTCGATGCTGTTGGCCGCCTCCAGCGGCCCGACGGTGTAGGTGGGCCCAGTCGCACCGGAGATGTCTTCACATTCGCCGAGCAGGTTGCAACCGCGCCACTGGTAGGCGTAGGTGAAGGGCCCCGTGCCTGCCCAGGTGCCCGGTTCAGCCGTCAGTGTCTGCTCGACGAGCGGCTCGCCGGAGATGCTCGGGGCCGACGTGCTGACCGGCGGCCCGGGAACGACGGCGGCGCTCTTCTTGGATGCCGCGGTCGAGCTGCCGGCCGCGTTGGTGGCGGTCACCAGCACCCTCAGCTTCTCCCCGAGCTGGGCCGTTGTGGCCCGGAAGCTCGCTCCCGTGGCGCCGGCGATCGAGGCACAGGGGCCCTTGCGGCAGGACTGCCACTGGTAGGTGTAGGTCAGCGGCTGGGTGCCCTTCCAGGTCCCTCCCGCCGCCGTCAGGATCTGTCCGTCCTGGGCGCTGCCGGACACCGTGGGACTCTTGCGCCGCTTGGGTGGGGCCGCGGCGATCCTCGCCGACGGTGCGGAGGTCGCGCTGGCCGTCCCTGCCGGGTTGGTCGCGGTGACGATCGCGCGCAGGCTGTCGCCGACATCCTGCGAGGAGAGGGAATAGGCAGAGGAGCCGGCCCCCGCGATCGCTTTGCATTCGGCGCCCGCGCCGTTGCACAGCTCCCATGAATAGGAGTAGGAGAAGGGCTTCGTCCCGTTCCAGCTGCCGCTGCCGGCTTTCAGCTTCTTGCCGTCGACGGGGCTCCCCTTGAGGGCGGGAAGCGAGCCGACGACCGGGGGACCGGACGGTCCCTGCGCCGTCGCGAGGCCGGCGTAGCCGGCGCTCAATGCGAGCAGAGCTATCGCGAGAGCCGCTGCCAGAGCGCGGCGTGTGGTGCGGACACCTGCGCGCGCAGGGGTCAATCGCCGGCCGACCGAGTCCTTCGAGCGGCGCGAAGCCCACCTGATCCTATGTGGCACGGATCCTCCTCCGTGTCTGCGCGCGGCCCCTCCACCCGTGCGGGGAAAATACTGGCAGAGCGTCCCCGGGGTGTCAAGCCTCGGCGTCTGCGACGGCCAGGACGGGAATCAGCTCGAGGAGCGTCGTGACCGGGCGGGCACCCTCCTGCGCGAGCACACCGGCGTCGGTTTCGGCGGCGTAGCCGAAGACGTCCATCCCGGCGCTGCGCGCCGCTCGGACACCGCCGGCCGTGTCCTCGATGACGACGCAGCCGGCCGGCTCGAAACCCATGCTCGCGGCCGCAAACAGGAACAGGTCGGGGTGGGGCTTGCCACGCGGGACCTGATCGGCCGAGAAGCGGGCGGAATCCGCGAACAGTCCATCGAGGCCCGTCAGGGAGAGCGAGAGCCGCGTCTTCTCGAGGCGTCCCTGCGAGGCGACGCAGATCTGCACGCCGGCCCGCAGGAGCGCCCCGGCGAGCTCGGCGGCACCGGGGACCGGCCGCAGCCCGGCTTCGAAGGCCTGCGCCCGGCGGCGCTCGTATTCGCCGAGCCAGCCCTCCGGCAACGACCTGCCGAGGCGCCTGCCGGCGCCCTCGAGGACCTCTGCAAGGAGCTTCCCCTGGTAGGCGGCTTTCGCGTCGGCGAGCGTCGTGGGAAGCCCCTGCTCGGTGAGCATCTGAGCAAGGACGCCGTTGGAGAGCGCCTCGGAGTCGACGAGGACCCCGTCGCAGTCGAAGATGACCAGACCGGCGTTCAGAGCGCTCTGCCCATCCAGACGTGCGGGATCCCGACTTCATCGAAGACCTCGGACTGGACCTCGAAGCCGGCCCGGCGGTAGAGCTCGATGACCGTGACCTGGGAGGCCAGGCGTGCCTCGCGTGCGCCGCGTCGCACTGCCTCGGCGAGGGCCATCTCGAGCATCCGGCTTGCGACGGCACGGCCCCGCCAGTCACGTTCGACGGCGACGCGGCCAACTTTGACCGACTCACCGGAGAACAGCAGCCGCAGCGTCCCGATCACCCGGCCGTCGGGACTCAGCGCCACCAGATGCAGGGCACCGCGGTCCAGAGCGTCCATCTCTATCTCGACGGGTACATCCTGCTCCTCGCCAAAGACGCGCATGCGAACTGCCAGCGCCCCGGCCAGGTCGGTGTTGCCCTCGGCCCAGCGCAGGAGCGGCTCGTCGCTCATCTCCGCCCGGTGGTGAACGAGAACCGGTCGCTCACCGCCCAGCTGTGACTGAGTCCGCAGAGGGCGAGCTGGGTCGCGAATTCCTCAACGCAGGTGCTCGGCGCAGGTGCCCCGCAGTTCACACCGCCGCCCGCTTCGGGGGCACCGCAGGAGTCGAGTACCTGTTCGATGCCCGTCCCTCCGACGACGCCCAGGACCGTCCCGGTGACCTGCACGTGGTAGGTCGTGCGGGGGCGCAGCGGGGCCACGGGGACCAGGATCGCTCCCGTCGGTGCGAGCAGATCGGAGCTCGTGTTATCCAGCCACCGGACGCCGACCGAGCCGTGGGAGGAGCTCAGCGACGCCGAGAGCACCTGCGCCCGCGAGCCGTTGCTCCAGGGCCCGTCGAAGTAGACGAACAGATTTGGCCCGGTCGCCTTGGTGCCCAGCCCGAGGGACTGGGCGGGGGTCATCGGCAGCTCCTTGGCGCTCTGCGAGGCCTCCACGCCCGTGCGGTGGTTGCCCGGGTAGCTGTAGGCGACCGGCTCCGACGGCGCGGCCCGCAGCGTCCCCAGCTCGATCTCCACGCAGCCGAAGCCCTGCGAATCGGCCGCGCCGGTGGAGCTGATCCGGGGATTGAGCAGGTCGAACAGGTGGTAGGGCGCATTGTCATAGGGATCTCCCGAGCCCCATGCGATGCCCTCCGCGAGAACCGAGGTTCGCGCGATCGTGTTTCCCTGCGCCGTATATCCGGGCTTGCCTTCGATCTCTTCGTGACCGAATGCGTTGTTGGTGTGCTCGTAGGCGTCATGGAGCTGGCAGGCGGTGCTCCACTGCGGGTCTTCGGTGATCCCTGCGGGAATCCCGTTGGCGGCCCGCTGCGCATTGAGGATCGAGATGATCTGAGGCGCACTGGCTGCGAGCACCGACCCGGCGGCCCCGAGCAGGGCCGCGACGGCCAGCAGGCAGGCCAGGACCACACGGCGCGAGGTGTCAGCGATCAACCGCCGGCGGCGGCGCTTCGACGAGCTCAATTCGATTTCCCCAGGGATCATGTGTGTAGAGACGCTGCAACGGGTGCAGCGAGCTATCCCAATCTACTTCCGCCCCGCCTCTTTCGAGCCGCTGGGCGAGCGCTCGCAGTCCGCCGGCGCCGACGAGCAGGGCCGGGTGGGCCTTCAGCGCCGGTGCGAAGGGATGCTCGATGCCGACATGCAACTGCTGCGCGCCGCAGCTGAACCATGCACCGCCTCGCCCTCTCAGTGGCTCCGGCTTCTCGATCTCCTCGAGGCCCAGCAGCTCGCCGTAGAACGCTCTGGCCTGTTCCTCCGCACCCGCCGGCGCGGCCAGCTGGACGTGATCGATGCCGGTGACGCCCACCTCAGGCGGTGGTGGGCTGATCCTCGCCGGCCCGGGCGTCGAACTCGAGCACCAGCGCCTGGGCTTTCGCGTCCTTCTCCATCTGCGCGTCGCCGATCGGGCCCAGGACCCCCCGCAGCACCGACATGATCACCCAGCGGCGCGGGCGGATGATCCGGGGGCGCCGGCGCTCGATCCCGGCGACGATCGCCTCCCCGGCGACCGACGGCGCCAGCCGCTTGTGCAGCGGTTTGGGGAGCGTCTCGAGCATCCGCTCGGCGAGCGGGTCGGCGTCGATCGCGCGATGGACCATCTCGGTGTCGATGAAGCCGAAGTAGGCGACGCTGGCGCTGGCGCCGTGGGGCGTCAGCTCGGCGCGCAGCGCGCGGCCGAACTGCTCGACGCCGGCCTTGGCCATCGCGTAGGGAACGGCCCCGACGCCGTTGGTGAACGCGTAGATCGACGAGATCACGACCACGTGCCCGCGCCGCTTGACGATCTCCGGCAGGGCCGCATCGACGGTGCGGTAGACGCCCATCAGGTTGACGTCCAGGACCCGCTCGAAGCTCTCGGTCGACATCGCCCGGAAGGTGGCCACGCGCGATGCGATGCCGGCGTTTGCGACAACGACATCGAGACCGCCGAAGCGCTCGACGGTGGTCGCGACGGCCCGCTGCAGGGCGCCCCGGTCGGTGACGTCGGCAGCCATGCCGAAGGCGCGGGTGTCGTGCAGCTCTGAGGCAGCCCGCACGGCCGCGCCCTCGTCGAGGTCGACTACGACCACCGAGGCACCACGCCCGATCAGGGCGCGAGCGGTCTCCAGGCCGATCCCCCGGGCGGCGCCCGTCACGAGGGCGACCTTGCCGTTCAGCTCGTAGCGCTCCACTTGCTGCAGTCTCCCACGTCAGCGGCGTTTGAAGCGCGCCGGTTTGACGCGGCGGGGTACGGTGGCGTGCTCCGGGGGCTGGAGCCTCGCCGGCTCCGGGGGCGTCTCCGAACGGGGACGCACCTCACGCGCGGCTTCACGCCGGCCCTCGAGGGCGCGAACGAGGAAGCCCGCCACGAGCAGCCCAAAGACGATCGCCACCGCCCAGCGGCCTTTCACCGCCGAGGCCGCCGAGATGACCAGGGCTCCCGCGGCGGCGCACAACGAGAAGGTGACGTTCGCCCTCACCGACCGAGCGTAGGGGCTCGGCGGTCACCGAACCCTGATCGAGAAGCTCCCGACGTGGCGATAGACCGTGCCGGGGCCTTCCAGCAGCGCCGGGCCGGTCGCGTAGACGAGCGTCACATCGCCGGTGTAGAGGCCCGGTTTGAGGTCTCCGCCGGGGGCGAGGGCTGCGCTCAGCTTCACCTCCTCCCCGGCCTGGATGTCGGTGTTGAACGGCATTCCCCCGATGTAGCGGCTGGACGGTTCGCCCGGGGCGTAGAGGCGGACCTGGTAGTCGCTGCGGTCGGTTGTGATCGCCACCCGCGAGTTGAAGGTGACGAGGATTTCCTCGCCGCGATGGGGCCGGCGCAGGAGCTCGACGTGAAGCGGCGCGAGGACCTCGGCTTCCGAGGGCGGCGGGGCCACCGGCGTGTAGCCAACGGGGACTTCGAGCGCCGGCGTGCAGGCGCTCGTGCCGCCGATCCAGCTCCTGCCGTTCAGGTGGCAGGTGCGCCCGCCCGTGTAGTGCAGTTCGGTGATCGGCCCGTCGACCGGCACGACGTCGGCGGTGGTCGCGCCCGCGAAGCCCAGCAGCTGGTGCACCGGCGCCCGGGTGACGATCAGGTAGGCGCCGTCGGCACCGACGACTGGGACCGTGTGGGAGTGGCCGTCGAGGACGTAGGTGACGCTCTGGGCGTCCGGGCCGAGCAGGCCGTAGTAGAGGTTGCGCTCGTCTGCCTGGCGGCAGCTCGGCCCGTAGCGGACGGTCCGGAAGTGTTCCTGCCCCGGCGGTTCGCAGCCCGGAGCGGCGCTGGCTGGCAGCTCGCCCTGGACGACGTTGTTGAAGATCCTCCCGGCCCCGTCCAGGGCCACGCAGCTGAACCGATCGAATTGGCCGCTCACGGGCAGTTCGTGGAACAGGCCGTCGTTGTTGAAGGAGTCGTCCTGGCCGAGGGCGCCGAGCTTGCCGTCCACGAGCCGCCCGACCTGGATGCAGCCCACGCCCCGGGTTGTCGAGAGGACCCGCATGCCCCAGTCGGGACCGCCCGCGGGGTCCGGCGTCCTGACCGGCAGGAGCCGGACCGAACCGGGCGTCAGAGCGCCCAGTTCGGCCTTCGGGTTGGCGAACTCCCCGCCGCCAGGGGCGGCCTTGCCGAACTTGATCACCCCGGCCCCGAAGGCTCCGCCGAGGAGCAGCAGGACGAAGGCCAGGGCGATTGCAGGTGTCCGCCCGGGGCGAAGGCGCCCACCCCGGGCGAAGTCGGGCCGGCGCCTCGACGGGCCGGACGGCTGCTCCGCGACGCGCTCGGCGGCCGCGCAGAGCTGGCTGCGAACGGTGGGTAGCAGGGTCATGAGGGCTTCTCCATTTCAGCTCTGAGAGTTGACAGGCCGCGGCTGACCCGCTTGCGGATGACGAGCTCAGAGGTCTCGAGTTCGCCTGCGATGTCCGGGTATGAGCGCTCGTCGAGGACACGGGCGCGGACGGCCTCGCGCTGCTCGGCGGGCAGTGCCTCCAGCAGTTCCATGACCCAGCCGTCGGCGCTCGCGCGACTCTCGACGGCTTCGAGCTCGGCGCCCTCGAAGTTGACGGCTTCGGTGATGCCCAGACGCCGGCGCGCACGGGCCTCGACCCGGCCGCGGCGAAGGCTCTTGGCGAGCGTGTTGTGGGCGATCGTGAACAGCCAACCGGCGGCGCTCGGAGCCTCCGGCCTGTAGCGCTCGGCCGCGCCGAGGACCGCGGCGAAGACCTCGGCGGTCAGGTCCGCTGCGACCTCGACGTCGCCGGTCCGGCGGGCGAAATAGCCGACCACGGCAAGCTCGTAGCGGTCATAGAACGCCGCGAAGGACTCCGGCCTCTTCCTGGCATCGGCGAGCAGCTCGGCGTCGCTGGCGGTTGTGGCGGGTTCCATGCCTTGTTAACCCACCTCCGCCGATCTTGTGACCGTCTACTTCTCGCCGTGTGCGCTGACGCGGAAGCGGACCGTCACGGCCGGTGCGCGGTCGAGGGCTACGAGGTGGACGTGCAGGTGAGCCACGCTGCCGCCGTTGTAGCGCATGTCCCCGCTGCGCTCGACCGTCGCCGTGGCCAGTGGGGCGAGCGTTCGGGCGAGCCGGCGGCGGATCGCCCAGAGCTCCGCGCCGGCCTCGTCGGGGAGCTCCTCGAAGGAGGCCACGTGGCTGCGGGCGACGATCAGGTAGTGCGCGGCGGCGCCCTCGTAGGGGTAGTCGTTGCGGGTCACATACCAGTGCGTCCCCGTGTACTCGACGGGCTCGCGGTGGTAGCGCTCGACGTGCTCGGGGCAGAAAACGCAGATCCCGGCCGCTTCGAGCTCCTCCATGTAGGCCCGCTGCTCGTCCTGGCGGGCGGCGTCGAGGTTATACAGGGGCCGGGGCGCGCTCATAGGTCCTGAACGTGTATTCGAGATCGTTCTCCGAGTGTCGCTCGCTCTGCTCGACACAGCGCCACCCCTCCCCGATCTCCGGGAAGAGGACGTCCCCTGAGATCTCGGCCTCGATCTCGGTCGTGTAGAGGCGGTCGGCCAGGCCCAGCGCCTCCGCGTAGGTGACCGCGCCGCCGATCACGTAACAGTCGCCCGCGCAGGCCTCGAGAGCTGGGCCGAGCTCGGCGAAGACCTCGGCGCCCGGGGCCTGGAAGTCGGGGTTGGAGCTCAGCACGAGGTTGCGCCGCCCGGGCAGCGGGCGGAAGGCGTCAGGCAGCGACTCGTAGGTCCGGCGGCCCATCAGCACCGTGTGCCCGACCGTCAGCTCGCGGAAGTGGCGCATGTCGCCGGGCAGGCGCCAGGGCAGCCCGCCGTCGCGGCCGATCACCCGGTTGGAGCTGTGGGCGACGACGATCGCGATCAACTCAGCTCGCCACGGGGATACCGCCGATTGCGGGGTGGGGCTCGTAGTCGGTCAGCTCGAAGTGCTCGGCCCGGAAGTCGTGGATGTCGGTGATCCGCCGGCCGGCCTCGGTCAGCTGAAGCGTCGGCAGCGGCCGCGGCTCCCGGGTCAGCATCTGCTCGACCGCCGGAAGCTGGTCCTCGTAGATGTGGGCGTACTGGATCCAGTGCACGTACTCGGCGAAGCGGTAGCCGGTCAGCTGCTCGAGCATCAGTCCCAGGGCCGTGTACTGGGCCATGTTCGACGGCACCCCGATCGGCGTGTCGCCGGAGCGCTGGTTGTGGATCAGGTGAAGATCCTCGCCGAATACCAGGGCGTGGATCCAGCCGTGGCAGGGGGCGATCGTGTTGCGGGAGCGGACGCCCTGCTCGCGGTGGTTGGCGTTCGGGATCCAGGGACTCATAAGCGCCGTGCGGTCCAGCGGCAGGTCGCGGAGCTTGCGGATGAGATGGGGCAGCTGATCGAAGCCCGGGTCATCGCCGTCGAGGTCGGTCGTGAAGTTCCGGAAGGCGTGGCCGTAGGAGCCAGGCCCGAGGTCGCCCGGGGTAAGGCCCCGGGCCTCGCACTTCTCCGCCGTCGCCCAGGCACCCCACCAGTCGCAGCCGAAGGCCGCCAGCTCCTCGAGCGTCCTGGCGCCGTTGATGAAGGCACATAGCTCGCCGATGGCCTTCCCGACGAAGCCCCCGATGGAGCGCTCGGTGATCACCGCCGCGCCCTGGGCCATCGGGAAGCGCATGCAGTGTCCCGCCAGGGCCAGCGCGCCCAACCCCTGCTTGGTCTGGACGCGGACGCCGTCGCGGCGGATCGCCTCCAGCATGTCGCGGTAGGCCGTGCTTGGCCGGCGCTGATCGAATGGCAGGTAGTCGGGCACCGTCGTCTCGCTCTCCTCGGCTGGGCGAGCAAGTCTGAAGGCTTCACCAGATGTATGCGCAGCCGTCGCCCGGCGCGAGCCGTGGCGCGAGGGCGAACGCCGATAAGGTGCTTCGTCCTCCCCGAGCAGGGGCCCCGAGCAAGAGCATCGATGGCAGTCAACACCGGCATCCTGAGCCCCAACGCCAACTTCCAGGAGCGTCTGATCCCGACGCTCGAGGAGATGACGCGGCTCGTCACCCACCTCCGCGGCCTCGGTTACAAGGTCGTCCTGACCTCCGGCTCCTTCGACCTGATCCACCTCGGCCACGTCAAGTACCTCGAGCGCGCCAGGCAGCAGGGCGACGTCCTGGCCGTCGGAGTCGACAGCGACGCCAAGATCCGCGCTCGCAAGGGCGATGACCGCCCGATGGTTCCCGAGCGGGAGCGTCTGGAGCTGCTCGCCTACCAGCGGCCCGTCGACCTGATCTACCTCAAGGAGATGGGCGAAGAGCGCTGGGCGCTGATCTCGGCGGTCCGGCCCGACGTGCTGGTACTGACCGAGGATCACTCCTACGGCCCCGGCGACCTGGAGCAGCTGGGCGAGCTGTGCGGGCGGATCGAGGTGATCGAACGCCAGGCGTCGGTGACGACGAGTGAGCGGATCCGTCAGATGTATATGAACCTGGGCGAGCAGCTGGGCCCCAAGCTGGCCGAGGTCCTGCCGGGCCTGATCGACAGCATCCTGCGCCGGGGATGAGCGAGCAGGTCCTGCTGGCCTACATCCCGGTGCTCCACGAGGGGTACCGGCGATTCATCGAGGCCCACGGGCGGGGACGCAGGCTGTTCCTGATCGGCCCCGAGCTCCACCTCGACCATCGGCCGCTGGCGAAGGACATCAGGGCGCTGCCTGCGGAGCTCGTGGCGCCGGCGCTGGACTCGTGGGGCATCTGCAGCGAGGTCGCGGTCCTCGACCTCGCCGGTGCCGAACGCCTGGCCCGCGAAGAGCCGCGCCTGACGATGCCCGCCGAGGACATCAGCTACATCGTTGCCGAGCGCTTCTTCGCGCGCTGCGATGTCCGCTTCGACACGGTCTTCCTGCGCTGGGACAAGACCCGCACGGCCCAGCTGCTCGAGCCGGGGGCACCTGCTGCCCTGCCGGGAGACCCGCTGCTGGCCGAGCTCGTCGGCGCCGCCCAGGAGCAGGCCGCGGGAAGCGTCGACTGGTGGCGGCGGGTCGGGGCGGCGATCCGCTTCGCCGACGGGCGCACGGCGGCGCTGGCGAACGAGCACCTGCCGCACAGGCTGAGCGCCTACGCGGTCGGCGACCCGCGCGCAAACTTCTCCAAAGGAGTCGCCCTGGAGCTCTCGACGGCGGTACACGCCGAGGCGGGCCTGATCGCACAGGCCGCCCGCCAGGGCATCCCGACAGCCGGCTCGGTCATGTACGTGACCGACTTCCCCTGCCCGCCCTGCGCGAAGCTGATCGCCGGAGCGGGCGTTGCGAGGCTTTACTTCCGCTCGGGCTACGCCGTCCTGGACGGGCACGACGTGCTGGAGGCGGCCGGCGTCGAGCTCCGGCAGGTCGGCTGAGCGGTGCCTGGAGCGGAGAGCGCCCAGGCCCAGGTACGCAGGACGATGCTCCAGGCGGGCGGCTACTGGCGCCCGCTGGCAGCGGTCGCACGGCTGCTGGAGGAGCTGGGCGAGCTGCTCGAGCTGCTCGAGGGGCCGGGGCGCCCGGCCGCGGATCTCGCCGGCGAGCTCGCGGACCTGTGGATCATCACGACGGCTCTGGCCGACCAGTTCCGGATCGACGTCGCCGCCCTGCAGGCGGTGCGCCGTGCGCCCGGTGGCGCCTCCGTGGCCGGACTGGTGATCGCGGCGGGCCCGATCGGGCGGGTCGTCAACTACTACGACGGGCCGAAGACACCACGCGTTCCGGGTGAGCTTCCCTCCCTGGCCGAGGCGATCGGCGACTTCCAGGCCGAGCTCGGGGCCCTCAGTGAAACGCTGGGTGTCGATCTCCCGGCGGCGGTCAGCGACAAGCTGGCCGCGATCGGCGCGAGCGCGGACATGCGGCGCTTCGCACGCGAGACCTCGGACCCGAGCACGGCCCCCGTGCTCGCGCAGCTGGCGCCAGGCCGCCTGTGGGGGGCGCCGCTGCCCCTGGCCCCGGACGCCCCGGCCGCGGCGGCAGCGCTCGCTCCGTCGCTGGCAGCGTTCACAAGGGCCGCACTGCCGGAGGGCCTGGCCGGCTACGTGATCGGGGCCCCCGCGGGGCTCGACTCGCCCGAGCTCGGTGCCTGGGTGTCCGATCTGCTGGCCGAGCTTCGGCTGATCGACCCGGCCGGCGCCGGCGGCCCGGTCGAGCCAGGGGCCTGCGGGTTGAGCTTCAACGGCCTGGAGCTGGCCGGCGAGATCCTTCCCGCCGTCGGCCCGCACCCGCGGCCCGCGGCCCTGCTCCTGCTACGCCCCGTCGGCGGGGTGCTCCTGGGCCCAGCGGACGATCCTGCCTGAGCCCGCCACCACGGTCCCGTCGTCCAGGACAAGGATCGGCACCGAGCGCTGTCCGCTGAGCTGCTCGACCTCGGCCCGGTCGGAGGCCCGGGCCGGCCAGGTCCAGAGCTTGAGCGTCCCGCCTTTGACCTTCTTCAGCTCGTAGGGGTGACCCGCATCGTCGAGCGCCTTGGCGGCCCGGCCGCAGGGGTGGGCGAGCGGGGCCGGCAACCCGCCGAAGGCCTTCGCATCGGGGCACGTGTAGAGGACCATCTCCGAACCGTAACCGACAGGACGCCCCGGCGGACGGCCACGGCTAGGGTGCAGTGCTCAACCACCGCCGCCGCCGATCAGAGGAGACCCATGTCCGCATATACCGTCGTCAACCTTCGCGAGCTCGATGATGTGGTCGGCGAGCGCGCGCCCGGCATCGAGGGTCGCTTCGGCCGTGGCAAGCTCGACTCGCGCGATCTGGGCGTGAGCCTGTTCAGCTACGCGCCCGACCTGCGCAGCCCGATGGCCCACAGCCACCGCGAGCAGGAGGAGGCCTACGTCGTCGTCGCCGGCTCCGGCCGGGCGCTGCTCGACGGCGAGGTCCAGGAGCTGCGCCAGTGGGACGTCCTGCGCGTCTCGCCCGAGGTCGTGCGGGCGTTCGAGGCGGGGCCGGACGGACTCGAGCTGGTCGCGATCGGCGGCCCCAAGCCCGAGGGCGGGGACGGCGAGATGGGCGAGGCCGACTGGCCCGACGCGGCCTGACGCGCACGGCGCACCGGGTCGGCTGTGTTCGCCCGGTGCGGCCGATCTCCCTCAGCGATCTCTCAGGCTACGTTCAGCCCCGCTGAAGCCGGCCGCCCGATCCTGGGTACATGACGACTCTCACCGACACCCCCCTCCCCCACCCACCGCTCCACACAGACCACCCGGGTCCACTGCGCGCGAGCGCCGGCCCGGCGGTCGAGATCGTGCTCCCCGTCCACAACGAGCAACGTGTCCTCCCACGGAGCGTCCGGACCCTCCACGGCTACCTGGCGATCCATCTGGGACGCCCCTTCCAGATCACGATCGCCGACAATGCCAGCACCGACGCGACGCTCGCCAGGGCGCGGGAGCTCGCCGAGGAGCTGCCGGGCGTCCGGGTCCTGCACCTGGAGCGCAAGGGGCGCGGCAACGCGCTGCGGGTCGCCTGGGGCGAGAGCCGGGCGGAGGTCGTGGCCTACATGGACATCGACCTCTCGACCGAGCTCTCCTGCCTGCCCGGACTGCTGGCGCCGCTGCTCGAGAACCGCAGCGATATCGCGATCGGCTCGCGCCTGGCGCCGGGGGCCCGGGTCACCCGCGGGATCAAGCGGGAGGCGATCTCTCGCACCTACAACATCCTGCTCCGGGGGCTGTTGAGATTCGGCGTCTCCGACGCCCAGTGCGGTTTCAAGGCGGCTCGCCGCGAGTCCCTCGCGCCGCTGCTCGAGGAGATCGAGGACGACGGCTGGTTCTTCGACACCGAGCTGCTCTACCTGGCCCAGCGAAACCGTCTGGCGATCCACGAGGTCCCCGTCACCTGGACCGACGATCCAGACTCCCGGGTCGAAATCATCGCCACGGCACTGGCGGACCTGCGAGGCATCGCAAGGCTCAGGCGCACGGCCCGTGGCGGGCCGCCGAGACGCGATCAGGCGATCGCCGGCCGGCCCGTCTCACCCGGCGCCGCGTAGTTTGCCGCGGGCTTGCTGCGGCTCGCTGCGGAGGCGCACGGGCCCGGCTGCGACGAAGGTACTCCTGGCTCCGGCAATCCCCGTTCCGGAAGCCGCTGCACCTCATCCAGGCCCTGCCCGCCGCACCACGATCCCGCCAACCTTCGTGGTGCGGCGGCGGGTCTGTGAACCTGTAGGACCCTCGCCACCGGCTGGCTAAGCTTCTGCGTCCATGGAGCTGCGCGGGGTCCGGGTGGAGGGCAGGAAGCGACCGTCGGCGGTGGCCGTCGTGGCGCTGGCGACGGGGCTGCTCGTCACTGCGGCGCTGGCGGTGACGACGCTCGTGATCTATGACCGCAACGAGGACCGGCTGCTCGGCCTGCGGGCGAAAGAGCTGGGCCTGGTGCTGGCGACGGCCACCGTTCCGACCCAGACCGAGTTGGCCTCGGGCTCCGCCCTCGCAGATGCGACGGGCGGCAACGTGGCGCGGTTCCGGGCGCTGCTCGAACCGGATGTCGGACCGGGCCGGCAATTCATCTCGGTCTCGCTCTGGCCCGCCGGCTCCGCCCGGCCCAGCGGGGTCCTCGGCAGCGCTCCGCGCCTCAGCCCGTCACAGGCCCGCGAACTGTTCGAACGCGCCCGCCGGAGCCACAGCCTGAGCGTCCTCGGCCTGCTGCACATGCCCGAGCCCGGGGTGGGCTATGCGTTCTCCGGCTCCCGCGACGGCAGAGGCTACGTCGTCTACGGGGAAACGCTCCTGCCGGCCGACCGCCGCTCGCGCCTGGAGTCCAACACGGCCTTTTCGGACCTCGACTATGCGATCTACTTCGGCCACTCCGAGCAGACCGCCGAACTGCTCGTGACGAGCCTCAAGCACCTGCCGATCAGCGCCCGCCGGGCCTCGGCGACGGTGGCGTTCGGCGACCGCTCGCTGACCCTCGTCGTGACCCCGCGGGGCAGCCTTGGCGGGACGTTCTTCCGCAGCCTGCCGTGGATCGTCGGGATCCTCGGGGCGGCCCTCTCGATCGCCGCGGCGCTGCTCGCGGATCGCCTTGTCCGGGGCCGCGAGCGAGCCGAGCAGCTGGCGGAGAACCTCGACCGGCTGGCGGCCGAGAACGAGTACATGTACACCGAGCAGCGGGGCATCGCCCAGACCCTGCAGCATGCGCTCCTGCCCGAGACGCTTCCCGAGGTCCGCGGCCTGAAGGTCAGCGCCCGCTACGTGGCCGCAACCTCGGGCGTTGAGATCGGCGGGGACTGGTATGACGTCGTCGCGGCCGGCGAGCACCGGGTGCTGCTGGTGATCGGCGATGTCTCGGGCCACGGCCTGCGAGCCGCAACGACGATGGCCTCTCTGCGCCACGCGACGCTCGCCTACGCAGCCCACGACCCCCGTCCGGCGGCGCTCCTGTCGAGGCTCGCCCAGTACGTCAACGGCGCCACCCACGACTACTTCGCGACCGTCCTGTGCGTGCTGATCGACGTCGAGGGCCACCGGCTGACGATCGCCAGCGCCGGGCACCTGCCGCCGCTGCTCCTGGAGAACGGCAGGGCCGAGTTCCTCGGGATCACCGCCGGCGCCCCGATCGGCGTCGCCGGGGAGACGCACTATGAGCAGACCGACTTCCCGGTCCCCGCGAATGCGACGCTGGTAGCGTTCACCGACGGATTGGTCGAGCGCCGCGGCGAGGTCATCGATACCGGTTTGACGCGTCTGCGCGAAGCCGCGGCGATCGCGCCATCCGGGCTCGAGGAGCTGGTTGGAAGATTGCCCGAGGCACTCGCCTCCGCCGGGCACCATGACGATACGGCGATCGTGGGGATTCAATGGCAGAGCTAGAGGACGGCGCGGCTGAGCTGGTGATCGAGACCAGCTCGCCCGCGGGGGAGACTCCGCAGATCACCCTCAGCGGCGAACTCGACAGCTCCAACGTGCGGCGCCTGGACGAGGCCGTCGCCGCGCTGATGGTTGGCCGTCCCGAGCGCGTCGTCTTCGAGATGAGCGGCCTGCGGTTCATGGACAGCGCGGGGATATCGGTGCTCGTCAGGCTGGCGGGCGAGCTCGAGGCGGTCCAGATCCGTGACCCCTCGCCGATCGTCCGGCGGGTCATCGAGATCACCGGCCTGAGCCATGTGCTGCAGGTGATGCAATGAAGGAGAAGCGCCGGTTCCCCTGCCGCCGCGAGTCTGTTCCCCAGGCACGCCGTTTTGCCCGCGAGAAGCTCGGCGAGGAGCCTTCACAGACGCGTGAAGCCGTGGAGCTGATGGTCTCCGAGCTGGCCACGAACTGCGTCCAGCACGCCCGCTCGGAGTTCGAGTTGACGATCGAGCTGAGCGCGGCGGAGATCCGCGTCGAGGCGCGCGACTGCGGCGGCGGGCGCCCGGCGCTGCGCTCGCCGGGCCCGCTCGAGCCGACGGGGCGGGGCCTGCGCGTCGTTCAGGCGCTGGCGGCGTCCTGGGGCATCGAGCCCAGGGATGCCGGCAAGTCGGTCTGGTTCACGGTGACCAGGGCGCCCGAGCAGCGCGGCACGGGGCGACTCGGCCGCAGCGCGGCCTGACCCGGCTGGGGCGATAGGAGCTCGGCTCGCCGCAGTCGCGCTCGCATCTGGCGGATCGGGTCGCGCGGGGCCCCGGGCCATCCGAGCCCTGTGGGAAACCCACAATGAGCTCACCCTGCTGGCGGGTATGTTGCCTCGATGCCCGTGGATCAGGTGATCGCGGTCCGGGGACTGCGCAAGTCCTACGGGGCCCATGAGGTCGTCCGGGGCATCGACCTCGATGTGGGGCGCGGCGAGGTGTTCGCCTTCCTCGGGCCCAACGGCGCCGGGAAGACGACGACGGTGGAGATCCTCGAGGGCTACCGCTCCCGCGACGGCGGCGAGGTCAGCGTCCTCGATCAGGACCCCGCCTCCCCCGACGGGCACTGGCGTGCGCGGATCGGCCTGGTCCTGCAGTCCTGCACGATGCCCGCCGAGCTGACCGTCGCCGAGCTCGTGGAGCTCTATGCCGGCTACTACCCGCAGCCCCGGGGCGCCCGCGAGACAATCGAGCTGGTCGGCCTGGCGGACAAGCGCGACTCACGGACAGGGCAGCTCTCGGGGGGGCAGCTGCGGCGCCTGGACGTCGCGCTGGCGCTGATCGGGGACCCCGAGCTGGTCTTCCTGGACGAGCCGACGACAGGTTTTGACCCGTCCGCCCGGCACCACGCCTGGGAGGTGATCGCAAACCTCCGTGAGCTGGGCAAGACGATCTTCCTGACGACCCACTACATGGACGAGGCACAGGCGCTGGCCGATCAGGTGGCGGTGATCGTCGACGGCGTGATCGTCGCCCGCGGGACGGCCGAGACGCTGGGCGGGCGCGACCGGGAGCTGAGCGACATCTCGTTTAGCCTGCCCCGGGGCGCGACCCTCTCCGAGCTGCCCGAGGCGTTGTCGCAGCTGGCTCGGATACGCGATGACGGCCGTGTCCATCTGAGCGTGCCGCGGCCCGCCGCGCCGCTGCACGCGCTCACCGAGTGGGCCCTGGAGCGGGGCGCGGAGCTGGCCGACCTGACCGTCGGGCGGCCCACCCTGGAGGACGTCTATCTGCGCCTGACCGAGGGCGCCGAGAGGGCGGAATGAGCACTTCCGGCGTCTTCGCCCACCAGTTCCGCTCGGATCTCGCCCGCTTCTGGCGAAACCCGCAGTCGCGCTACTTCACGCTGCTGCTGCCGATCGTGTTCCTGGTGATCTTCGCGACGATCTTCAAAGGCACGACGGTCGCCGACGGCCGGCGTATCTCGATCACCACCTTCTACGTCCCCGGCATCATGGCGCTGGGGATCATCTCGGCGACGTTCGTGAACCTCTCGCAGACGATCGTGACGCAGCGGGAGAACGGCGAGTTCAAGCGGCTGCGGGGCACTCCGCTGCCGGCCTGGATCGTGATCGGCAGCCGGGCCGTCGTGGGTATCGTCGTCGCCGTCGCGATGTCGGCCCTGCTGCTCGTGATCGGGAACCTGGCCTACGGCGTCCGCATCCCCCAGTCGACGATGCCCGGGCTGCTGATCACCGTCGTGATCGGAGCCGGCGCATTCGCGTGCCTGGCCTTCGCCGTCTCGGGAGCGATCTCGAGCGCCGAAGCGGCGGCGCCGGCGATCAACATCACGGTGCTTCCGCTCTACTTCATATCCGGGGTCTTCGTGCCCGAAAGCCAGATCCCGACGGTCCTGCGCGACATCGCGACGATCTTCCCGATCCGCCACCTCGCCGGCGCGCTGCGGGGAGCCGTGATCGACACGCAGGGCTCGGGAATCGCCGGCGGGGACCTGCTCGTGATCGCGGCCTGGGGGATCGCCGGGCTGGTCATGGCAACGCGAACATTCCAATGGTCTCCGCGCGGTTAGCTCAGGACCGTGTCTGCCCGCGGGCGAGCATCTCGCAGGTCCCGGCGATCCGCCGTGCCCTCGTCTCGGCGCGCTTGGCCTGCTCGATCCAGTTGATGAACTCCTTGCGGTGCGTGTAGGCGAGGCCGTCGAAGCGCTCCCGGAAACCGGCCTGCTCGAGTGCGTGCCCGACGTCGGCGGGAACCTCAACCTCGCGCGGCTGCTTGTCGAGTTCGAGCAGGACCGAGACCTCATCGCCCGGGCCCTTGCCGAGCTCCTCCCTGACGTCCTTTCGAAGCAGGATCATCGCGCCGTGCTCGCCCATCTTCGAGAGGCTCCCGCGATAGGTGACCCGGCCGTCGAACGTCGCCCTGTAGGGGACGAGGTTGCCCACGCCGAAGGTCTCCTTCAGGTCATGGGGAAAGGCGACCCAGGCGCTCGAGTTGGCGACATCGGTGTTGCGCCGGATCGTCCCGCTGAAGGTGATCGCGCCGGGATCGGTGAACTTCCTGGCCACCGCGCAATCATAGGTCCGCCGGGCGCCGTCAGACCGGCACGCGTCGACTGACGGGGCTCCTCGTTTCGCCGCTCGCCGACTCGCGGCGTTCAGGCCCGCCGAAGCAGTGCCGCGGCGTCAGTAGGGGTCCTTCGGGGTGCGGTCCTCTGACAGCGACTCCCGCGAGCGGCGCACGAGCACCTCGATCGCGTCGGCCAGGTGGATCGGGGCGATGTTGTAGTCGCCCCGGCCGACCCGGATCCGGTGCGCCTCGAGCAGCACCTCGGCATGGCTGCGGCCGGGCGGGGGCTCGAAACGGTAGGAGGCCAGCTCGATCAGCAGCCCGAGCGGGTCCTCGAAGTAGATCGAGTCCATGAAGCCGCGGTCCTTGACGCCGCTGTGCTCGATGCCCCGCTCGTCAAGGCGCTCGACCGCCTGGGCGAAGCTGGCCTGCGAGAGCGAGAAGGCCAGGTGGTGTACGCAGCCGGGATCGGTGGGCGTGCGGGCCGGGTCGGGCAGGCGCTCCTCGTTGGTGAAGACCGTCACAAGGCGCCCGTCGCCGGGATCGAAGTACAGGTGGCTCTCGGCGGCGTTGTCGAGGTTGGGCTGCTCGAAGACGAAGGGCATCCCCAGCACCCCCTCCCAGAAGTCGATCGAGGTCTGCCGGGCGGCGCCGACGAGGGTGATGTGGTGGACGCCCTGGCTCTGGAGCTTGCGCATGGCCCGAAACTAGCCGATCGGCGGCGTGGACGAATGGACAGTCCTCAATGGACAGGAGCCGACTGCGCCCCTAAGCTCGATGGCGAGGGAAGCTGCAGTCCACCGTCAACAGGGAGAACCATGGAACGAGTGAGCGAAGGGAAGGCGCCGGCCGGCGAGGACACTCATCGACGGGGACCGATGAGCGGCGGCCGCGGCGCGCTTGGCCGCGCCCTGTTGATCGCACTTTCCGCCGCTTCGCTGCTGGCGCTGAGCGCGGGGAGTGCCTCCGCGCTCGTCAGGCGTCTGGCCCACGGCAGGGCGGCCAGCTACCAGCCCGTGCACCAGGCGCTCGCGCAGCCTCTGCTGACGGCATCGCCGGACGGCAGGAAAGGGTCACCGCTCCGCTACCACGGCGGGCCGATCATGCCCTCCAACACGAACTACGCGTTCTACTGGGACCCGGCGGGCGCGCCCGCCTACGCCGCGGGCTACGAGTCGGGGATCAACCTCTACTTCGAACGGCTCGCCCAGGACTCCGGCGGCGATCAGAACGTCGATTCGGTCTCTGCCCAGTACAACGATGAGGCAGGCGAATATGCGGCCTACAACTCGCACTTCGCCGGCGCGATCATCGACACCGACCCGTACCCGAAAAACGGCTGCACCGCAGCGCCGATCTGCCTGACCGACGAACAGCTCCAGGCGGAGCTGAAGAGCTACATCGCCGCCCACGCGCTGCCGACCGGCCTCCAGCACGAGTACTTCATCCTCACCCCGCCGGGCGTCGAAAGCTGCTTCGAAGCGCCGGCGAACTCCTGCTCGGCGGGCAGCAGCGACCCCGAATACTGCGCCTATCACAGCTTCATCCCGATCTCCGGCAGCGTGATCATCTACGCGAACGACCCCTACTCCTACGGGGTCGAAAATTGCGAAGCGGGCGAGGACCCAAGCGAAAGCCCCGCCGAAGGGACGATCCAGGGTGGCCTCAGCCACGAGCACAACGAGTCGATCACCGACCCCGAAATCAGTGCCTGGTATGACGAAGAAGGCAACGAGATCGGCGACAAGTGCCGCACCTTCGTGTCCGCCACCGAATTCGGAACGCCGCTCGGCACCGCCCCCGACGGGGCCCCCTACAACCAGGTCGTGGGCGGCGGGCTCTACTACTACCAGCAGGAGTTCAGCAACGAAACGCTGAGCTGCCAGCAGCGCCGCGGCCCGACGCCACCGACCGTCAAGAAGATGACGCCGAAGAAAGGCCCGACCACCGGCGGGACCTCCGTCAGCATCACCGGGACGGGCTTTGAAAACGGGACGACCGTCAAGTTCGGGACGGTCGCGGCCAGGGAAGTGACGTTCGTCTCCTCCACCTCGCTGACGGCGGTATCCCCCGAAGAGCAAGCGGGCAAGGTGTCCGTGACGGTCAGCACCTCGGGCGGGACCAGCGAACCCTCCAGCAAGGCCTCGTTCACCTTCAAGGCACCCAAGAAGTAGGCGGGGCCCCGCCTAGCCCTCTGGAGCCGAGCCCTCGTCCTCGTCTGAGGGCGGGGGCTTGCGGGGGCGAGGGCCGAGCGACTCGAATTCGTATGCCACGGGCGCGCCGCCGCGCTTCTTGCGGTAGAAGGCCTGCGGCGCGAAGTGCTCGGCGTGGTTCATCCTGAAGATCAGGACGAACAGCAGCACCACGAGCGGCGCAATGATGATCACGAAGAGCGTCACCGCAGGGCCTTGGCCAGGCGCACGCGTTGCGCCCCGTCGGGATCCTCGAGCGCCTCGAGCGCCGAGCCTGGGTCGGGCAGGCCGAGGACCGTCCCGTCGTGGAGCACCATCAGGAAGCGGTCCAGCCGGCGCAGGAAGGCCCGGTCGTGCGAGACAGCGACGACGGTCCCGTCGAACCCCTCGAGGGCCTGCTCGAGGGCCTCGCAGGAATCGATGTCGAGATTGTCCGTCGGCTCGTCGAGGAGCAGCAGGTTGTGGCCCTCGAGCTCGAGGCAGAGGATCTCCAGGCGCGCCTTCTGGCCCCCGCTGAGGGTGTCGTAGCTGCGGTTCGCCGCATCCTGCAGGCGGTAGCGGGCGAGCGCCGACATGCTCGGCTGGGTCGCGCCGAGACGCTCCTCGACGACCTCGAGGACCCCGCGGCCGGCGAAGTCCCCGCGTGCGTTCAGCTGGGTGAACACTCCCGCGCTGACCCGGGGGCCCGTGATCAACCGGCCCTCGGGCGGCTCCTCCTCGCCCCCGAGGATGCGCATCAGGTGGGTCTTCCCGCCGCCGTTGGGGCCGACGATGCCGACGCGCTCGCCGAAATGGATCTCATCGGTGAAGGGCAGCACGAGACCCGGGACCGCCAGCGCGCGCAGGTCGAGGACCCGCCGGGCCGAGTCGCCACCGCGCAGCCGCACGTTGATCTGCTGCTGGGTCACCGGCGGCGGGGGCGGCCCCGCCTCGCGAAACCGCTTCCAGCGTGTCTCAAAGGCGTTCGCCCGCTTGGCCAGATCGGGGGAGTAACGGGCGCGCTCCTTGAAGATCCGGGTCAGCTCGCGCAGCCGCTTCTCCTCCTCGTTCCAGCGGGCGAGTGCATCGCCGAGCTTCTGCTGGCGCGCCTCGCGCGCGGCGGGATAGGTCGAGTAGGAGCCGTGGTGCAGCCACGCGCCGTTGCCCTCGAGCGTCAGGATGATGTTCACGGCGCCCGCCAGCAGGTCGCGGTCGTGGGAGACCATCAGGACCGTCTTGCTGGTGAGGCGCAGCTGCGCCTCGAGCTCGCGCTTGGCGGGGATGTCGAGAAAGTTGTCGGGCTCGTCCAGCAACAGGATCTCGGCTTGCGAGCGCAGCAGGACGTCGATCAGCAGCCGCTTGCGCTCACCGCCGCTGAGCGTGATCGCGGGCCGCTCGGCGAGCTCGGCGAAGCTCCGGCGGACGATCCGCCGGCAGGCCGCGTCCCACTGACCCTCGAGCTCGTAGCCGCCCAGCTCCGACCATTCGCCGATCGCCTCGCCGAGGGCCATGCCGGCCTTCTCGTCACCCGCCGCGAGCGCCTTCTCCGCACGATTCATACGCTCACCGACCTCGCGCATCGAGCCCGTCGTCAGCTCGAGCAGGAGCTCACGGACGGTCCGCTGCTCGCCGGCCACACCCACATCCT
Source organism: uncultured Solirubrobacteraceae bacterium (assembly GCA_963787765.1). Taxonomy (GTDB): domain Bacteria; phylum Actinomycetota; class Thermoleophilia; order Solirubrobacterales; family Solirubrobacteraceae; genus Palsa-744. Next base: position 147,720 of record CAWBEF010000004.1, read on the forward strand.
GTGGCATGTACGCCACGCGCCCGCCGACTGCGACATCACCCTCATCGGCAGGCAGGGCGCCCACGAGAACCCGCAACAGGGTGCTCTTGCCGACCCCGTTGACCCCGATGATGCCGACGTGGGCACCCGGCGGGATCTTGAAGGAGACCCCTTCGAAGAGGACGTTCCCGCCGGGGTGGGCGTAGGCGAGGTTGGAGGCGCTGACGTGGCTCACTCTCCGACCTGGCGCTGCCACTGCTCGAGGAGCACGCCGACCGGCGCCGCCTGCTCATCCCCGCGGTGTCTGAACACGACGGCCGCGAACAGCGCCTGGACGACGAGCTCCGGTTGTTCGCGCGCGGCGAGCTCGATCACGGCGAGCAGGTCCTCCGGGTCGGCGGTGCGGGAGAGCTCCTCGAGCCCTTCGCGGCCGGCACTGAGGACGCCGAGCAGGTCCACGCCCGTGGTGGAGCGCCTCGCCTCCTCCAGCGCGATCAGCGCATCCCTGTCGGCGGGGGACAGCGCATCGAGGGCCTCGTCGCGCTCCTGCTCGGACATCGTCGCGAACCGCGCCAGGAACCTCAGCACGACATCATCGCCGCCGGCGGCCATCACGGGAGTCTAGTTCCGGGCGGGCATCTGCATGACCGACAGGATGTGGCCGTCGGGGTCGTTGAACCAGACGACGCGGGCTCCCGCGGGCGATGTCCACGCGGCGTCGGCGTCCTGCTCCAGCCCGGGGTAGTCGATCAGTTCGATCCCTGCCCGGCGCATCCGCGCGACGGTCGCACCGAGGTCGGCGACGCTCAGTGCGAACGCGGTCTGCCCCGTCGGTTCGACGTTGTCGGCCCGCACCACGCAGAGCATCGAACCGCCTACGTCGTAGACGTTTGCCAGCTGTGTCGAGGCGACGCGGTTCAGCCCCAGCACGTCGTCGTAGAAGGCACCGGCGACGTTGAGATCGCGCGTTGCGACAAAGCCCACGAGATGCGCCCCCTCGAGCATCTCTACGAGGCTATCCCTTCCTCGGCCCCATGGGGCCGAGTCGCCTGCTGACCAGGCGCTGACCCTCCTCAGCCGGCGACCCCAGGGGTCCTTGCACAGGCACTCGTCTCGACGCGGTAGATCGCGAAGCCGCCGTCGAGGACGGGGCGCTCGTGGAGCGGCCGGAGGATCGCGTGCCAGTCGCCGCGGGTGTTCAGGCGCAGGAGGATCACCGAGCTGTGGGTCAGCGCGATGAAGGCGCACAGGCGCCGTTTGAGTTCGGCCCGCGGCGGGCGGCCGTTGAGTTCCCTGATGATCGTCAGGCCCGCATATTCCTTTGGCAGTGCCCATGAGACGTAACCGCCGGCGAGGCGGAACTCGAAGCCGGACTGGACCTGCCAGTACATCGAGTTGCCTTCGCTGCCGAACGGCAGGGCGAGCACCGTGGCGCCGCGCGGGACCACCTGCGCGAGTGCCGGGCTCGAGAGCAGGGCGGGTCTGTCCACGCGCGTGCCCCACAGTCCTGCGCTGAGGTTGGGCGTCAGGCTGACGGCGATCAGCACCATCCCGACCCAGCGCGCCACACGAGCGCTCGGGCGATCGAGCCACAGCGCGATGCAGACGGCGGCGCCGAGCCAGAGGTAGACGACGAACCTCCCGGGCAGGGCGTGTGCGAGGGCCGGGAGTTCGCCGATCAGATCCCAGGGCAGGGGAACCCCGGTGTGCTGGCGGCCGACGAGCAGTTCGCCGCCGAGGCAGAGGATGGCGGCTCCGAGCATGAAGATGCCCAGATGCCGAGCCGCCCGGCGGCGCCTGAACTCGACGAAGAACAGAACCAGGACGATCAGCAGCACCGGGCCCAGGTAGGCCAGCTGCTCGGTCAGGTTGGTCGCGAGCTTGGTCGTGAACGGGTGCAGCCAGGTGACCTGGGTGGCAAACACGAAGTTCGCCAGATCGGTGCCGGCGTGGAGACCGGACTGGGCGGCGTAGGGGTTCGGCCCCGTCAGCGCGTACCAGAGATATGGCGCGCCGATCAGCGCTCCCAGCCCGAGCGCGCCGGCGGCCTCGCAGGCGGTGCGCCGGAGGACCCGTCGCTGCTCGGGCTCGCCCGTGAGGCACCCGATCGCCAGCGCGAAGGCGCCGAACATGACCGCGGAGGCGAACGTCTCGGTCGAGATCCACAGCTGGGCCCCCAGCAGCACGCCGAGCCCCCCGACGAACCAGCGCCGGGAGATCGCTCCCCGGATCCTGCGCAGGCCGAGCAGTGCGGCGATCGGCAGCAGGCCGACGAGCGCCAGGTTCAGGTGGTTGATCGTCTCCGCGGCCTCGTAGCTGCCGAAGCCGAACAGCAGCCCGCCCGCAATGGCCGAGCTCCGCCGGGTGCTCAGATCCCGGCAGAGCAGGTACGCGCCCCAGGCGGCACCGGCCGGGGCCAGGATCGCCAGGACGTCGTAGGTCACGATCGGGCCCCACAGTTCCGTCAGCGGCGCAAGCACGAGGGCGGGCCCGAGGATGCTCGCGGCCCAGGCCAGGTTGTAGCCGCCGGGTGCGTAGACCTCATGTGTCAGAAACGGGTTCTGCAGATGGAACGCAGCGTGCGCGCCCCACGCAAGGAACCAGACGTAGGCGCTCTGGTCACGCCCGTAGAAGGCGGGCGACTGCCCGAAGCCGACGACGGTGTGATCGATGTCCCCCAGCGCCTTGCGGCCGAAGATCAGGGCCGAGAGGAGGATGTAGCCGAGCAGGGTCGCGGGGCCGAGCAGGCCGACGCGGGCCCGCAGACCACGAACGCCGCTGGCATTGCCGGGCGCCGGCGGGATCCGCTCCTTCCTGCCGGACAGCTCCGGCGCCGGGCGTACGCTCATCGGGCGCTCATGGCCCTCTCCTGGATGGTCCGACGTTTGCAGGTTTCAGCGCGAAAGCCTCGCATGTCCAACGTGGCTCGCGCCGCGCCCACCGGAGGCCGGTCGCGAAGGCTGCCGTCGCGGCCACTCCGATGCCCCCAGCCCCTGCCCACTTGGTCCACAGCAACCCACCGGAGGCTACACCTGATTCCGCTCAGGCGAACCGCGCCCCGGGTCCATGGGGTGGGCATCGGCGTAGGATGGAGCCGACCCCCGAGAGGAGATGACAATGAGCGACCGACCGGTCTTTATCTACGCGGCCACCTACGGCGACCGGGCAGCGGCCGAGGCGGATTACGGAGACCTCCTCGACCTGCACGCCGCCGGGCTGGTGGGCACCTACGACGTGGCGATCGTCGACAAGGACGCCGACGGCAAGGTCCACGTCGAGAAGCACGAGAAGCCGACCCAGCACGGTGCCTGGGGAGGCATCGCCGTCGGTGCCGCCGTGGGGGTGCTGGCCGCACCCGCCGTCGTTCCCGCCGCACTGCTCGGCGGAGTGATCGGTGCCCTCGGCGGGCACTTCAGGAAGGGCATCCCGCGCGACGCCGCCAAGGATCTGGGCGAGCTGATCGACGCGGGCGAGGCCACGATCGTGGTGATCGGCGAGTCGCGCCTGCAGGAGCAGCTGGACAAGGCCCTGACGCGAGCCCTCAAGTCGATCGAGAAGGAAATCGAGGTCGACCACAAGGAGTTCCTGCGCCAGCTCGAGGAGGCCGAGAAGCAGGCAGCCGGCTAGACACCAGCGCGGGGCGCGGAATACTCGGTATCGATGCCCAGCGCCCCCGATCTTGCCGGCCTTGCCCTCGACGGCCGCTACGAGCTCCACGAGCTGCTCGGCGAGGGCGCCTTCGGCCGCGTCTACCGCGGGACCGACCGGCGTCTGCGACGGTCTGTCGCGGTCAAGGTGATCAAGCCCTGGTGGGCCGAGGACAGCGCCTGGGTCGAGCGCTTCCAGCGCGAGGCCCGGCTGCTGGCGAGCGTCAAAGACCCGGGCATCGTGCAGATCTTCGACATCGGCCATGCCGAGGAGGGGCCCTACTACGTCGCCGAGCTCGTCGAGGGCGAGAGCCTCGCGGACCGTCTGGCGCGCGAACCGATCCCGCCCGAGCAGGCGCGAACGATCGCCGAGCGGCTGTGCAACGCACTGGGCAGCGCCCACCGGCAGGGGGTCCTGCACTGCGATGTCAAGCCGGCCAACATCCTGCTGGGCGCCGGCGGGGAGGTCAAGGTCGGGGACTTCGGCGTCGCGCGACTGGCCGAGGGGACCTCCCAGGCCCAGTCGGCGACGGTCGCGGGGACCCCGCGCTACATGTCCCCCGAGCAGGCCCGGGGACGCGCCACGAGCGCCGCGACCGACGTCTACAGCGCGGGGGTGGTGCTGTATGAGATGCTCGCCGGAAGGCCCCCGTTCCCGGACGGCTCCCCCGTCGAGCTCGGTCTGCGCCACCTCCAGGACGATCCCCCGCCGCTCCCCGAGGGCACCCCGCAGCCCCTGCGCGAGGTCGTCGAGCGCTCGCTCGCGAAGGATCCCCGGGCCCGCTTCGCCGATGGGCGGGAGATGGCCGATGCGCTTCGCGACGCCCGCGAGGCAACGAAGACCACCGATCTCAAGGCGACGGCTTGCCCCCCGCCGCCGCCCGCGGGCGAGCACGGTGCGGTGAGGCGCAGGCTTCCTCGCGCAGGCGCGAGCGAGAACGGTCAGACGATCAAGCTCGCGGCGAGCGGCGCGGCCGCGGGAACGCGGGTCCTGCCCGCCTCCTCCGGGGCCGCGGCCGAAAGCGCCCCTCCCCGGTGGCGGGCGCCCGGTCACGGTCGAGCGCGCCTGCTGATCGCCGCCGCTCTGCTTGCGCTCCTCGCGGCGGTGGCCGCACTCCTGCTCGGCGGCGGGCCGGCCCGCACGAGCGTCCCCGACCTGAAGGGGCTCCCGCGGGGAGGGGTCGAAGCCCGGGCGCGGCGCCTGCACGTGAGCCCGGCCATCTCCCTGAGCCACTCGGAAATCCCGGCCGGGATCGCGATCGCCCAGAGCCCGGCGCCGGGCACCCGGGTCGACCGGGGCGCAACCGTCCGGGTCGTCCTGAGCGACGGCCCGCCCCCCGTGGCCGTGCCGGCGGTCATCGGCAGAGCCTCGGCGTCGGCGGAGAGCCTCATCACTCGAGCGGGTCTGCACTACAGCGCAAACTCCGTTCCGGCCCCCGGGACCGCGGCCGGCGTCGTCGTCGGGCAGGTGCCCGCCGCGGCGGGGACGGTTCCGCGGGGATCGACGGTCGCTCTCTCGATCGCCGAGACTCCCCGCTGGCGCACCCTCACGACCTTCGCAGGCGTCGACGACGGCACGTCGGTCCCGATTCAGATCCTCGGCAGCCGCTGGCGGGTGAACTACAGCATGGCCTACCGGGGGACCTGTCTGCTGCTGATCCTCTGCGAAGGGCCGAGCGCCGAGGCCGTCAACCTGAAGACGGGGTCCGGCGCGGGAAGCTTCGAACTCTCCGAAGGCGAATCGGAGACCCACGTCTTCGACAGCGGCCCGGGTAGCTACCGGCTTGTCATCTCCGGCGGGCGCGACTCGGCGCGGTGGACCATGACCGTCCAGGATTACTACTGAGCGACGGTTCGAGCGCCGCCGGGCGGCCCCTCGGGGGCTCGGGCGATGCCATATGCTCAGCGGGGGTGCTCAAGAGGATCGCAATCCAGCTGCTGGCAGGTCTCGTGGGGGTCGCGGCCGGGCTGCTGGTGTGCGATGTCGCCCTGGAACGGCTCTCGATCAGCGCCGCCGGGCTGCTCGAGGCGACGTTGGTCTTCTGGGTGGCTCACATCGTCGTCCAGTTCATCGCACTCAAAGTGCTCATCCGCCAGCCGTCGATCGCGCTGGCCGGCATGCTCGCCCTGGCCTCGACGATCATCGCCCTGTTCATCGCCGTCGCCGTCGTCTCGGGGCTCAGCGTCCACGGAGCCCAGACCTACGTCTGGGCCACGCTGATCATCTGGGCGACGACCGCCATCGCCGACGTCTTCGCGCGCAAAACGATCCGCGACGAGCGCTTCGAAAAGCGCCTCGACCGAGCCGAGAGCCGCAAGGCCTAGCTCGGCTGCTCGCCGAGCCAGCGGCGAAGCGCCTGGTGCATGGCGGCCACGCCGACGATCGGCGCCTCGGGTTCGCGCCACTCGACCTGGCAGCAGGGCGAACGGGTGTGTCTGGGCTCCGCCGAGGCCCCCGTGGGAGCCCATGAACTCCTCGAACGGGGCGACCTCCTCGGCATCGGGGTCGTAGGCGGCGTTGACGAGGATGTCGGGGCAGTGGGGGAAGGAGTGGTGGCGGCGCAGATGATCGGCCGCCGTGTCGTCGAACGGCGCCAGGGGGTCCTCGCCCTCCACGGTGTCACCGCTCAGCCGCCGCGAGCCCCGGGCTCCGAGGACGATCGCGCCGTCCTCGGAGTCGCTGACCATCACGAATCCGATTCCGGGGTGGCCTGCGAGCCCGGCGAGCAGACGCGGGTGGGCCTGCTCGATCTGCTCCAGCGTCAGCCGCTGCTCGCGAACCGTCAGGTAGACGAGCCCGAGGCAACCCGAGACGAGCACCACGGCCTCCCCGCCGCTCCCCGCAGACTCATGGCGCTCGGCGAGCGCCTCCCGGTTGGGTCCCAGGGCGACGGTGCCCTCGAGCGTCCGGCTGCGCGTGGCGCGGGTCAGGATCCGCCCGCCCATGCCCGGCTCCTGGCGTGCGTCCGCGAGCACCGCGCCGACGTCGCCCCAGGCCTCGTCGATCGCTGCCGGGGCGTGCACCTCGCCGTGTGCGAGCAGCGAGCCGACGAGCTCCTCGAGCGTCTCCCCGTGGCGCTGGCGGAAGGGACGGCCGGCCGTCTGGCCGTGATCGGAGAGGACGACGAGGTGGTAGGGGCGGGGCGCCCGCTCGATCGCGCGCTCGAGGCGCGCCAGCTGGCGATCGTGGCGCCTGAGCACCGCCAGCGCGTCCCGCTCGCGAATGCCGGAGTGATGGGCGACCTCGTCGTAGCCGACGAACGTCGCGTAGCTGACGGGCACCCCCTCGACGATGTCGGCGATCAGCAGCGCGACTGTGACGTCGCGCAGGACGACCGTGATCGCCGCCCGGATCAGTGGGTAGAAGCCACCACGGTCGACATGCTCGGCGCCGCTGCGGCGCTGACGGGCGGCCGCCCAGCGCTCGGCGGCGATGTCCGCCAGCGCGGATGTGATCGTGCGCAGGAAGGCGTAGGGATCTGAGAAATAGGCGAACAGGTCACCGGCTTTGGAGCGTTTGCGGTCACGGATCATGCTGACCGTCGCGCTGCACCGCGGTGCATCACCGGAGAACATGTTTCCGCGGCTGGTTCCATCACCGGCCAGCAGACCCGCGCCGGTCGATCTGCGCCGCTCCATCTCAGCCGCGTCGCCCGGGTGGTTGGACACCAGGGTCCGCCCGGACTCCTTCTCATACCAGCGGAAGGCGGGCATGTCCCAGTTGCTCCCCAGCAGCAGGCCCGCCTGACTGGCGCCCGTCTGGGAGGAGAGGTCGCACTCCCAGCCGGTCAGGCGGTGGCTGCCCTGCTCGAGCCAGCGAGCGATCGTCGGCGCGTACCCGTCGCGCAGCGCCTCACGCAGCACCCCCTCGCCGAGGCCGTCGATCTCGAACATGATCACCCCGGGGACCTCGGTCCGGTTGCGCCCGCGGGCGCCCCGCAGCCTGCGCCGGACGACCCGCAGGTTGTGGGTGTCGCCCTCGAGGTTCAGCAGCGGGGCTGCGAAGCTCGAGACCAGCGCAAGGCCGAAGGCGATCGTCAGGGCCCCCAGGAAACCCGGGCTCCTGCCGTCGACCGTGTCGAACGCGAGCGCCACCGCACCTGCGCTGAGAGCCATCGAGGCCAATCCGAACGTGATCACCGTCAGCGGCAGGACGAGCCGCGCGATCGCCGGCCACAACAGGGCATTGATCAGCGCCATGACGACCGCCACGAGCAGGGCGGCCTCGAAGGACAGGGTTTCGGTGCCGGGCAGTGCCGCGGCGAGGACGATCAGCGCGAGCGCCTCGACGGCGATCAACGCGACCACGCGGGCCAGGTAGCCCAGCAGTCCTCCTACGCTCCTCACGCGGTCCTGCCCGTCATTCGATGAGCCATGCTGGTGCTAGTTTCTGGCGATGGTCGGCGGTGCCCCTTCGGGCGATCAGGTGACCGCCCCACGCGACCGTATCGTCTTCCTGGGCCACTCGACCGTCCTGATCGAGCTGGACGGCACGAGGCTGCTGACGGACCCGGTGCTTGGCAGCCGCGTGGCGCACCTGCGCCGCCAGGTCGCCCCCGCCGAGCCGACGATCACGGCGGACCCGACGGCGGTCCTGATCTCCCACCTGCACCAGGACCATCTCGACCTCCCCTCGCTGCGCGATCTCGGGCGCGGGATCCCGTTGCTCGTGCCCAGGGGCGCGGGCCCGTGGCTGCGCCGCCGGGGTTTCTCGGCGGTGAGCGAGCTGAGCATCGGCGAGACGGTCACCGAGGGTGCGCTCAGCGTCACCGCTGTCCCGGCCGAGCACGACGGCCGCCGGCCACCCGGACGCCTCCGTGCCCAGGCCCTCGGCTATCTCATCCGGGGTGCCAGGACCGTCTACTTCGCCGGCGACACCGAGATCTTCGAGGGGATGTCCACCTTGACCGCGCAACTCGATCTCGCCCTGCTGCCGGTCGCCGGGTGGGGGCCCGGCCTCGGGCCCGGCCACATGGACCCGCTCGACGCCGCCCGTGCCGCGGCGCTGCTGCGCCCACGGGTGGCGGTCCCGATCCACTGGGGGACGCTGCTGCCGATCGGCGCGGCCGCCCGCCACCGTGCCTCGCTGGCCGAGCCGCCGCGGCTGTTCGCCGAGCACATGGCACGTGTGGCACCCGACGTCGAGGTCCGCATCCTCGCGCCGGGCGAGCAGACGGAGCTCTGAGCCCGGCTCGGGCCAGGCCCGTCGTGCCCCCTATATGCCGAGGATCTGCTTCTTCTTCGCTTCGAACTCCTCCTCGGTGAGCAGCCCCTGGCCCTTGAGCGCGGCGAACTTCTCGATCTGGGCGACCTCGTCGAGCTCGGGCGCCGCGGCGGGCGCGGCCTGCGCCTGCTGCTGGGCCTGGAGTTCGGCGAGCTGCGCGTTCTGGGCGGCCTGCTGCTGTTCAGCGGCCTGACTTCTCTGGGCGCTCCTGGCACCCATCCGGGACGCGCCGCCCACGACGACCGCCGTCCCGATCAGTCCCGGTCCTCTGCGACCTCTTCTCATCATCGGTTGCTCCTGTCCGTGTTTGGTTTAGGCCTCTTCGAGCGCCCACTCGCGCGCCGCCTGCACGACGTCGTGGGGGACGCGCTCGAAAGCCGCCAGTACACCGCCGGCCTCGCGCATCGTCTGAGCGACCCTGCGCGCCCACACGTTCTCCCAGACGAGCAGGGCAGCCGAGGAGTTCGGCTCGAGCTCCTCGCCGGCCGCAAGCAGCTCATCCTCGTTGAGCAGGCCTTGAGCCTCGATTCCAAGCGCGTCGAGCCGCGCCCGCACCTCGGGGTCCAGTTCGGTGACCTCGAGCACCACAACGTCGCCGTCGGCGTCCTTGCTGACGAAGGCCGCGTCGATCAGGCGGATCGTGCCCGCCTCGACGAGCTCCGCCAGCGCTGGCGCGATGTCGCCGCGGAACTGGTTGCCCGGGAAAGTGATTACCGCATAGTCAACGGGTCCTATCTCGTCCATCCCGTTTGCCCCCTCCTGCTCGTGTCGAATGTGGACCCGAGTCTACGCGACGATGGAGGGGGCGCGAGGATCGGTGCGACGGGGCGCCGGCCGCTGTGCCGAGGGCTACTCGGGACGGTGCGAGGGGGTCCGCAGGAGCCGCTGCAACCCGGCATAGATGAAGAAGAGGAGCACCAGGCCGGCGACGACCCAGCCGATCTCGTCCGAGAACTCGGTGGTTATCCGCGGCCCGAGGAAGTACGCGCCCAGACCGATCGGCAGGGCCCAGATCAACGCCGAGATGGCGTTGAGCGAAAGGTAGGGGCGCCACGGAATCTTCTCGATCCCGGCCGCCCACGAGGGCGTCAGCACGACCGCCACGCTCGGATGCAGGTAGTAGACGGACTCGCTGTGCTCGAGCATCTTGGTCCGGAAGCGGAACAGGGGGCCGGGTGCCGTCAGCAGGCGCCGGCCGGCATGGCGCCCGACGGCCCAGCCGACGATCCCCCCGGCGCTCGCGCCAAGCCAGGCGATCAGGAGCACCGGTTCGATCGGGAGATGGTGGTTTGAGACGTAGACGCCCGCTCCCAGCAGCGCGACCTCGCCGAACCCGTTGACTCCGATGCCACTGAGCGCGGCAAAGAGGAACAGGGCCACATAGTCCAGCGGCGGCCCCTGGGGGCGAATGTGGGGGCTCAGGCGGAGTCCCAGGATGTGGATGTAGTGGCGGGTGTGCGCCTTCGCCGTGTGATGGCGCAGGGTATGGAGATGCCCCGCGGAGACGTGCGGGTGCTCCCGGGCATGGACGACGACGGTGGCCGCGGCGATGAGTAGCTGATCCACGAGCACCGATCGTATCGGCCGTTTTCGCCGGGAACTGAGGGTCGCCGCTCGGCGGGCGGGCCGGATTCTGCGGGCCCGGATGCGTCCTAGACGAGCTCGGTGATGCTCCGGTCGGCCCAGGTGATCGCCTCGCGATAGACCTGCTGGAGATCCGGGTGCTCGGCGATCAGATCGGCCGCGGCATTGAAGTCGCCGCGCTGGTAGGCGATGACGCCGGCCAGCAGCTCGCCGAGCGTGCCGGCGCCGTAGAGCAGCGCGTCGGCGATGTCATAGCGCAGCGGCAGCTGATCGATCACGAGCGCCATCGGCGCATCGGCGAGCGCATCGGCGACCGAGAACAGGCCGACGGTGAAGAAGGAATCAGCGGCCGGGCCATCCCCCGCGCCGGACAGCTGCTGGCACATCCGGGCCCGCATCAGTGCTGTCACGAGCAGCTCGTTGGGCACGTCGTGGGCGCTTGCGAGCGCGACCATCATGGCGAAGCGCTTGACGGTCCCCCCGCCGAGCCAGGCGAGTCCCTCCTGGACGGAGCTGACACGCCGGGGCAGCGCGGCGTAGGCAGAGTTGGCATAGCGCAGCAGGCGAATGCTCAGACCGGCGTCGCGCGTGATGATCCGGTTGAGCTCATCGACATCTTCGGTCGCGCTCAGCTCGACCATCGTGCTCAACGAGGCGAGACCATGGGTGGGCAGGCGCGAGCGCTGCATGCGCGAGGGGCGCGCGAAGAAATAGCCCTGGAAGATCTCGAAGCCCAGCACGCTGCAACGCACCCAATCCGATCGCGTCTCGACCTTCTCCGCCAGGAGGCGCAGGCCCGGATAGTCCGCTCGCAGGCGCGCGAGGAGATCTTCGAGTCCGCCGCCGGAGTGCTCGATCACGTCGATCTTGACGATGCTCGCGTAGGGGAGCAGCCGTTCGGTCGAGGCGGTCAGGCGGAAATCGTCAAGCGCGATCGTGAAGCCCTCTTCGACGAGCTCGTCCAGCACGCCGAGCAGTTCCTCATCGACGAGCTGGTCCTCGAGCAGCTCGAGCACGACACCACGCGGGGGCAGCGGCAGCGGCCGGACACTCAACAGGAAGTCGCGGGAGACGTTCACCCAGGCGACGTTGCCGCCCACGAGATCGGACAGGCCGACGTCGAAGAGCCCGTCGAGAATCACCGTCGACGTGGCCGCCCGGTCATCAACGACGCCCGCCGTCTCGGTGCCCGCGCCGCGGAACAGCAGCTCATAGCCGACGACGCTCCCGTCCCGGTCCAGGATCGGCTGGCGTGCGACGGCAACTTCGGCGCGCGCGGACGGGCCCGCACGGCCGTTATCGCCCGCGGGCCGCCGCTTCCTCATCCAGCTGGTGGCGCCCATACCCCCATGTTCGGCTCGCGCGCGGGCCCGCTTGAGCACTGGAGACACAAGCGCGGACGATCACTCGCGCGAGGTCGGGGGGCTAGTGGATCACCTCGCTGCTGTTCGTCAGCGGTTCGGCGTTTGCTTCGTCGATCTTGGCCGCCCCGTTGGTGAGCGTCGAGGAGAAGAACGCGTGGCCACCCGTGATGCTGATCGAGAAATGGACCGTGTAGAGGGCACCGCCACGGTTCGCGGGCCCTTCCCCGCTGAACGCGAAGCCGCCTGCGATCGCCCCGCAGGAGGCGCCGGTCAGCTTGCGCAGCCCGTACTGGACCGTGCCCGAGTTGCCCCGGACGTTCAGCAGCGCACCCGCTCCCAGGGTGGTGGTCAAGTCGTCGCGGACTTTCACATGCCCCGCCTGGTGGAACTTGAGGTAGGTCCCGATCCCCTGAACGGAGCTGCACCTCGCGGGGGTTTCGATGACTTCATATTCGACTTTGGCGGAGCTTTCCTGCCCGTCGGTGCTCTTGGCGGTCACCGTGTAGATGTGTTTGCCGAGCATCGTCGTTTCGAGCGTCCCGCCTTCAGCCGAACCCGCGCCGTGTTCATCGGTGCAGGATTCGAGCCCGGGCCCGCCCGCGCCTTCAGTGCACGAGAACGACGTGTGGATCACTTCGCCCTGTTTGTATCTGGCCCCGGGGGACGGGATCGAGACGGTCACGCTCGGATGAGCCGCGACCGTATAGGTGACGGTCGTGCTCGCCGTCAACCCGTCCTGGCTGGTCGCGGTGACAGTGAACTTGTGTTCGCCGGTCGTGCCCGTTTCGATCGCGGAACCATCGGCGACCGTTCCCGCGCACCCTTCGGCACCCGCCTTCAAGCCCGGGCCGCCCGCACCCTCCGAACAGCTGAAGGACGCATCAACTTCCTGCCCCTGCGCGTAACGCGCACCTTCGCCGGGCGCCAGGATCGACACGCTCGGCGGGCTCGGAGCGCCCGCCACGGTGTAGGTGACGGTCCTGCTCGCCGTCAGCCCGTCCTGGCTGGTCGCCGTGACAGTGAACTTGTGTTCGCCGGTCGTCCCCGTTTCGATCGCGGAACCATCGGCGAGCGTTCCCGAGCACCCTTCGGCACCCGCCTTCAAGCCCGGGCCGCCCGCACCCTCCGAACAGCTGAAAGACGCATCAACTTCCTGTCCCTGCGTGTAATGCGCGCCTTCGGCGGGCGCCACGATCGACACGCCGGGCGCCGCGGCGGATTTGTAGCTGATGACGACGCTCGCCGTTTCCTTCGTCGAGTTGTTGAGGCTGGAGGACACTTCTTCGGCGCCGGGGACGACGTAGCTCGACCCGCCACCGCCACCACCGGTGCCGCCGCCGCCCCCTGCGCCTCCGCCACCGCCGTAGTACCCGCCGCCACCGCCCCCGCCGTCGCCTTCGGGGTTCGTGCCGCCGGGGCCTCCCTGGCCGAGCTGCCCGGCGACCCCGTCGGTTTCGCCGCTGCCCCCGCCGCCGCCGCTTTTCTGCGTACCCCCGCCGCCGCCGTCGTTGGACGCATACTCCGGACTCCCACCGCTGCTCCCCTCGGTGAAGCCCGCGTTGCCGCCGGAGCCGCCGATCGAGCTTTCTTCGGTGATACCGCTTGCGCCGCCGCCGCCCGCGACGATGACGCGCGAGCCCAGCGAGCCGGCTTCAGAACGCGAGACCGTGCGCAGATCGGCCGAGTTGCCACCCGCGCCCTGACCCGATCCGCCGCCGAGGAAATCGATGAAGAACCGCTGACCCTGTTTCACGGGGAGCGCGGCCGTCACTTTGATGCCGAGGCCGGGCCTGCCGCAGCCGCATCCGTCTTCGCCGTTGGCGCCCGTCGCAACGACCTTGATGCGCGAGACGCCGACGGGGACGACGAACGACTGCTCGGATCCGCTCGCGCCGAAGGGCAGGACTTCGGTGCCGCCGGCGTAGGTGATCGTGATGCCGGTGGCCGTTTCGGCGGTGTTGAGGGTGAACGAGGTTTCTTCCGCGCCGGCCTCGACGAAGCTCGACCCGCCGCCGCCGCCGCCGCCTGAGAAGTTGCCGGCCCCGCCGCCGCCGCCGCCGTAGTAGCCGCCGCCCCCGCCGCCGCCGTTTCCGGCCGGGACGCCGGTGCCGCCACTGCCGCCCTGCCCGAGCCGGCCCGCTTCGCCGGCTGAGCCGCCGCCCGCGGACCCTCCGGCGCCGCCGCCTTTCTGTGTTCCCCCGCCGCCGCCGCGCGGGCCCGAGGGGCTCGCCGGATTGCCTTCCTGACCTTCGCCGCCGCCGGCATTGCCGCCCATCCCGGCGATCGCTCCTTCTTCCTCTTCGCCTTCGCTGCCGCCTCCGCCCGCCACGATCAGGCGCGATTCGAGCGAACCGGGCTGGCCGTCAGGGACGCTCCGCAGGTCGGCGGCGTTTCCCCCGCGGCCCGCGTTGCCGGAGCCGGCCCCGCCGCCTAGGAAATCGGCATAGAGCTTCTGCCCCGGTTTGACCGACAACGTGGCCGTGACCGTCTCGCTGAAGCCCTGGAAACAGTCGCCGAACAGGCAGAGATCGCGGCCCTTTTCGCCGGTCGCCGTGACTTTGATGCGCGTGACGCCGGCGGGCACGACGAATGTCTGCTCCGGCCCGGCGTTGAACGAGAGGGTTTCAGCCCCGGCGCTCGCCACCCCGAGCGCCGACACCGACAGGGCCAGGCCGATCGACACGGCCACGGTGCGCCCGCGACGAGAATGCAACAAAGCCATCACCGCTCCTGTTGTGCTCGGGCCACCCCCTGTGCCCCGAAGAGAAGCGCAGCCTACCCCGCTCCGAGCGTGAGAAATAACAGGCAACGAGATGGTAACAACGCGTTTTTATGACGCGACGCGGGCGGCGCCTGTGGCACAGGCGCTCCGCTCGAGGTTGTAGATCTCGAACCCACCCTGACGAATCGGCCGCTCGTGCAACGGCCGGAGGGTCGCCTGCCAGTCGCCGCGGGTGTCCTCGCGGACGATCACGACGGAGGTGTGGGTCTGGGCGAAGAAGGCGCAGAGGCGCTTTTTCAGTTCGCCGAGCGGGGGGCGGCCGTGGAATTCCCGGAGGATCGACACGCCCTGATATTCACTGGGGAGGGCCCAGCCGACATAGCCGCCGGCGAGGCGAAATCTGAAGTGTGCCTCCACCTGCCAGTACATCGAGTTGCCGTCGATCCCGAACGGGAGCGCCAGCACGGTGGCCCCGGTGGGGATGTAGCGGGCGAGCTCCGGGCTCGACAGCAGGGGCGGGCGGTCGATGCGCGTCCCCCACAGGCCGCCGTTGAGGTTGGGCATCAGGCTCAGCATGACCGCCGCCGCAGCCACCCAGCGCAGCGGACGCAGCGTCGGCCGATCGAGCCACAGCGCGACGCAGACCGCGGCGGCTAGCGAGACGTAGACGACGAACCGCTCCGGTAGCGCGTGGGAGATGAAGGGGAGTTCACCGGCGATGCTCCAGGGGAGTTCGATCTTGGTCGTTTCGTCAGCCACCCTGAGGATTCCGCCGAGGCTGAAGATGGCGGCCGCGAGCATGAACAGGGCGAGGAACCGGGCCAGCCGGCGTTTGCGTGACTCCAGGAAGAAGAGGCCGAGGACGATCAGCAGGACCGGGCCCATGTAGGCGAGGTCCTCGGGGACGTTGGAGGCGAACTTCGTCGTCACCGGGCCGAGCCACGTCGCGGGGGTGGGCTGGATGAAGTTCGCCAGATCCGCGCCGGCATTCGCACCCGACTGGTTGCCGAGCGGACTCGTCGATGTCAGGGCGTACCAGAGATAGGGGAAGCCGAGGAGGACGGCCACGGCGACGCCGAGGGCCCCCTCCCACGCGGTGCGCCAGGCCAGACGTCGCTGTGTCCGGTCGCCCACGATGAAGGCGACGAGCACCGCGAGGCCCCCGAAGAAGACCGCCGAGGAGAACGTCTCGGTCGAGATCCACAGCTGGGCCCCGAGCACCACCCCGAGGCCGAGGATGAACCGAACGCGGGAGATACGCCCCCGCCCTCGTCGCAGTGCCAGCAGCGCAGCGACGGGCAGCAGCGCGACGAGGGCGAGGTTCAGGTGGTTGATCGTCGTCCCCGTCAGATAGCTCCCGAAGCCGAACAGTAGCCCGCCGACGACCGCCGAGCCGGTTCGGCTCGTCAGGTCCCGGCAGAGCAGAAACGCCCCCCAGGCCGCGCCGGCGGGGGCCAGGATGGCCAGCAGGTCATAGCTCGCCACCGGGCCCCACAGTTCGGTCAGCGGAGCGAGCACGATCGCCGGGCCGAGGATGCTCGCCGCCCAGACCAGGTTGTAGCCGCCGGGGGCATAGACCTCGTGGGTCACGAACGGGTTCTGCAGGTGAAACACCGCATGCGCCCCCCACGCCAGGAACCAAACGTAGGCGCTCTGGTCGCGGCCGTAGAGCGAGGGGAACGGGCCGAACCCGACGACGGTGTGGTCGATGTCCCCCAGCGCCTTGCGCCCGAAGATGAGGGCGGACAGGAGGATGTAGCCGAGCAGCGTGGCCAGGCTGATCGCCAGCCGCCGGGCCCGGGCGCTCCGAAGGAAGCCCGCCCGGGTCGCCCGCGGCGGGTGCGCCCCCCGGCGGACGGTCAGCTCATCCGTCGCCGGCGCGCTCATCCGATCCTGGCCCTGACGGCTCGGCACGGCCCGCGGTGTGGAGGCTGTTTCATCGGGCCTCATCATGCCGGTTCAGGGTCCCGCGGACCGCCGCCAACGGCCGGCGGAGGGATCCTCTACGGGGCGCCCTGGGCGCGACCGTAGCGAAGGTAGACGACGCGGGAACCGAACGTCCTCGTCTCGAGCAGCTCGAGGTTGACCCTCGCAATGGCATCCGGGAAGTAGGGCGTGCCACCACCCAGCAGGACCGGGCTGAGGAACAGCAGCCACTCGTCGAGCAGGCCCAGCTCCATACACGCACCCGCGAGTCCTGCGCCACCGACCTCGATGTCCTTGCCAGGCTGATCCTTCAGCCTCGAGACCTCCTCGGCGAGGCTGTCCGTGGCGAGCCTGGCGTTGCCCACGACGCTCTCGAGCGTCGTTGAGAAGACGACCTTCGGCAGGGCCTTCCAGGTCCGGGCGAAGGCGAGCTGCTCCGCTGGAAGCGGAGCCTGGTCGGCCGTCTCCCAGTAGAGCATCGTTTCGTAGAGCCGCCTGCCGCAGAGCTGCACCCCCACGGCCTGCACCTGACGGTGGTGGAACTGGAACAGCTCCTCGTCGGGCACGGACCAGTCGATCGCGCCGTCGGGGTCCGCGATGTAGCCGTCCAGCGACACCGTCATCGAGTAGATCAGCTTGCGCATCGTGGGCCTCGGGTCTTCCAAGCCGACGCGGGGACTCGAACCCCGGACCCCTTCATTACGAGTGAAGTGCTCTACCAGCTGAGCTACGTCGGCGCGGACCTGATGCTAGCGGCGAGCCGCCCCGGGAGTAGACTGCCGCCTGTGCCGGTCGCCTCCCACGGCGTTGGGATGGTCTCGCAGCGGGCATCCGTTGCGCTGGTCTGCGCAGCTGCGGTCCTGGCTGTCGGCGGCCTCGCCGCCCCGGCGAGCGCCGGGGCTCTCTCCTGGGGAGCCCCGGAAGAAATTGACAAAGGGTCGGTTCTGAACTCGGTCTCCTGCGGCTCGCCGGAGTTGTGCGTCGCGGTCGGGCGCTCCGGCCGCGCGTTCATCACGACCGACCCGGGGGCGTCGTCGCCGAAATGGAGCCTGCCCGCCGACGTCGACACCACCGCAGAACTGCTTAGCGTCTCGTGTTTCTCGACGGTGCTGTGCCTTGCCGTCGACGAACACGGGGAAGCGGTCAGGACGCTCGACCCGACCGCCGAAGCGCCGGCCTGGGGCAAACCCTGGAAAGCGGGCGAATTCGTCCCGACCTCGGTCTCCTGCCCCTCGGCCTCGCTCTGCGTGGAGGTCGGGGGCGGCGGGCATGTGGCGATCTCGAAGGACCCCACGGCTGAAAAACCGGCCTGGAGCACGGCGAAACCCGAGGGCGGGGAATTGATCATCAACTCGGTCTCCTGCCCCTCGACGTCGCTCTGCGTGGCCGTCGACGGGAACGGGGACGCGCTGATCGCAGACGCGCCCGAAGCGCTGACGCCCAAATGGGAAATCGCCGAAATCGACAAAGGGGGCGACCTGCTGAGCGTCTCCTGCGCCTCGATGTCGCTGTGCGTCGCGGTCGATCACTCCGGCCATGCCCTCCTCAGCACCGACCCGGCGGGCGAAGCCCCGGCCTGGAAGGCCTCGCCGGAGATCGACGGGAAAGCCCCCACCGCGGTCGCCTGCCCGTCGACGAGCCTGTGCGCCGCCGTCGACTCCGAGGGTGACGCGCTCAGCTCGAGCGACCCGACCGCCGAATCACCGCTCTGGAGCTCCCCCGTGAGCATTGACGGGACGAACTACCTGGCATCGATCTCATGCCCCTCGATGCTGCTCTGCATCACCGTCGGCTCGGCGGAAGCTGTGATCGGCACCGCCCCGCCGGCGCCCGTCGATCAGTCCCCGCCGAGCATCGCGGGCACCCCAGTCGAGGGGCAGGAGCTCACCGAGGGGCATGGCGCCTGGTCGAACAACCCGACCGGCTACACCTACCAATGGCTCGACTGCGACAGCGCCGGGGCCGGCTGCAGCCCGATCGCCGGGGCGAGCGGACCTGCCTACACCCTCGGCGCCGGCGATGTCGGTCACACGATCCGGGTCACCGAGGCCGCTTCCAACGACGGCGGCGTCGGCGCTCCCGCGACCTCGGAGGCCACGACGCCCGTCTCGGCTCTCGTCGTCATCCCCGGCCCCCATCCGAGCCCGGCCGGCCCGACGGGCGCCCAGCTCGAAGCGGGCCTGCTGCACCAGATCACCCCCCATGGGCGGGCCGCCAAGACCGCCGCCCTGCTCAGGCGACATGGTTACTCCCTCTCCTTCACGGCCCTCGCCGGCGGCGTCCTGGTCCTCGACTGGTACTACCTTCCCAGGGGAGCCCACCTCGCCCGCTCCGCACCGAGGCCCGTGCTCGTCGCCTCGGGCACGGCCACGTTCGCGAGCGCCCGCACCCAGACGATCGTGATCAGGCTGAGCGCCGCCGGCAGGCGGCTGCTGGCGCACTCCAGGCGCCTTGCCCTGACGGCCCGGGCGAGCTTCACACCCTCCGGCAGGAGCTCCGTGACGCTCAGCGAGCGCTTCACGCTGACGCGCTAGCCGAGGCGCCGGGCCGCGGCACCGGCCGCCCTCACCCCAGCCGTGCCAGCTCCTCCATCAGCGACTCGCCGTGCTTCTCGCAGAAGGCCGGCCCGATCCCCCGCACGGCGATCAGCTCCCCGACCGAGCCCGGTCGGCGGGCCAGGACCTCTCTGAGGGTCGCGTCGGTGGCCACGGTGAAGGCCGGCTTACCGTCGGCGCGGCCAAGGCGCCAGGCGCGCAGCGCGTCGAACTCCCCCTCGGGCACGTCGAACTCCTCGAGCGCAGTCGCGCCGCCGGACCCCCCGGAGCGCCTTTGACCCGAACGGCTGCGGCCCGCCTTCGCGGGCGCCGCCGCCATCGCCCGGGCCAGCTCGGGGTCGGGCTCGCAGACATCGCAGCAGCGGACCGTCGGTGCGCACTCGGCGGGGTCGCCGAAGTGGTCCAGGATCTGGCGGCGGCGGCAGAGCTCGGCGTCGGAGCTGAACCGCTCGATCGAGCGGTAGGAGGACCATGAGCGCTCCCTGGCCGCGCGGATCGCATCCTCGGCCCGGCGCGAGCTGCCGGCGCCTGTGAAGTGGACGAGGAGGCCTTCGGGGCCGCCCGGCTCGAGTGTCAGCGCGCCCGCCCGCTCGGCGATCGAGAGCAGGACCCGGTCGCGTTCGCCCAGCTCGCCGTGGCCGATCGAGGTCTCCTCGCCCATCGCGTGGGCTCGCAGGCGACCGACGAAGGAGCGGACCTGATCGACGCTCGTCTCCCGTTCTTTGATGAAGCGGATCAACCGGCCCAGGTCGCTGCGGGAGGCCAGCAGCAGCGCCCTCGCTCCCAGCCCGTCACGCCCGCCTCGGCCGGCCTCCTGGTAGTAGGCCTCGAGGCTCGTCGGCAGCGCCCAGTGGGCGACCGTCCGCACGTCGGCCTTGTCGACACCCATGCCGAAGGCGTTGGTCGCCACCACAACCTCGGCCCGCCCGTCCATGAAGGCCAGCTGGCTGGCCCTCCGTTTCTCGGGGGTCATCCCCGCGTGGTAGGCCACCGCCCGGATGCCCGAGCGCGAGATTTCACCGGCCAGCTTGTCCGTGTCCTTGCGGGTCCCGCAGTAGACGATCGCCGGCCGCGCAGCGGGGTCTGAGATGACCGACATCAGCGCCGCCCGCTTGCGGGCAACGGCTCCCTTGCCCTCGACGCTCGCCACGTCGAAGGTCAGATTGGGCCGGTCAAAGCCCGAGCGGACCGAGACCTCATCGCGCAGGCCCAGGCGGAACGCGATCTCCTTCGCCACCGCAGGCGTCGCCGTCGCTGTCGCGGCCATCACCGGCGGGCGGCCAAGCGACTCGATCGCCTCGTGCAGGCGCAGGTAGTCGGGGCGGAAATCGTGGCCCCACTCGGCCACGCAGTGGGCCTCATCGACGACGAACAGACCAACTTTGCGGGTCGCCAGCGCCCGCCGGAAGGCGCCCGAGGCAAAGCGCTCGGGCGCCGCCAGGACGAGCTGGGTCTCGCCCGCTTCGATCTCGCGCAGGCTCGCCTCGTTGTGGCCGTCCTCCATCCCCGAGGCCAGCATCGCGGCCCTCACCCCGGCATCCTGCAGACGCCGGAACTGGTCTGACATGAGCGCGATCAGCGGGCTGACGACGACCACCAGGGGGCGCTCGGGCATCCCGTCGGTGCCCAGTGCCGGGAGCTGATAGCAGAGCGACTTGCCGCCGCCCGTGGGCATCACGACGAGGCTGTCCCTGCCGTCCAGGGCAGCCTGGACCGCCTCGCGCTGGCCCGGCCTGAAGCCCTCCAGGCCGAAGCGCTCGAGGAGCTCCTCGGGGCTGCGGGTGATCGTCTGGCTCATCCCACCCAAGCTACTCACATCCGCGGCGGGTACCCGCGAGCCGGCGGCCTGCCACGGCCGACCCGACCCGGGCCGCCCACGGGCGGCCCCTTCTGATCCTCATCTTCAGGCGCGGCGCTCCCAGACCAGCTGGGCGCCCGCCACGGGGACCAGTGTGATGGCCCGCCGGCGGATCAGCTCGCCCCGGCGCCAGCGCGCCCCGTCGGGCAGCCGCGGCGAGAGCTCGGCGAGCATCGTCCGCAGCATCAGCTTCATCTCGAGCGTCGCAAAGGAGGCCCCGATGCAACGTCGGATGCCGCCCCCGAACGGGATCCAGGAGAAGGTCTCGGGGGGCGAGTCCAGGAAGCGCTCGGGCATGAACTCCGCCGGGCGCTGATAGACGCGGGGGTTGTGGTTGGTCAGCCAGATCGCCGGCGCCACGGTCGTGCCCGCCGGCAGCCGGTAGCCGCCCAGCTCGAAGTCCTGCTGCAGCGAGCGGGCCACGATCGGCACGACCGGCCGGACCCGGAGCGTCTCCGAGACGACCGCATTGAGGTAGTCCTCGCTCTCGCCCGCGTCGATCTCGGCGACCAGCCGCCTCAGCTTCTCGGGGTGGCGGGTCAGGCGCTCGAGCGCCCAGGCGACCGAGGTGGCCGTCGTCTCGTGGCCGGCCAGCAGCAGCGTCACGAGCTCATCTCGCAGCTCCCCGTCGGTCATTCCCCGCCCCTCCTCGTCGCGCGCCTGGAGCAGCAGCGAGAGGATGTCCGTCCGCTCCTCCAGATCGGAGACCTGCCGGCGGCGGGCCAGCTCTCCGAAGATCAGCCCGTCAAGGGAGTCCAGGGCCCGCCCGATGGCCCCCTGCGGGCGCTCCTGGGTGGGGCGGCTCAGGGCGATTCGCAGGACGGCCAGGAGGTTGACCGGCTCCATCAGCTCCTCGATCGCCCGCTTGAGCGGCCCCATCCGCTGCGCATCGACGCCAAAGACGGCCCGCAGGATCACCTCCAGGGTGATCGCCCTGGTCCGGGCCTGCAGGCGCATCGGGCGCCCCAGCGGCCAGCCTGCCATGTCCCGGCGGGTCGCCTCGAGGATCACCTGCTCGTACTCGCGCATCCGCTCGCCGTGGAAGGGCGGCAACAGCAGCTTGCGCTGGCGCATGTGCTCGGGGCCCGTCAGGACGACGACCGAGCTGGCTCCCATGATCGGGCGCACCGGCGAGTTGCCGGCCGCCGAGGGCGCCACCTCGGGCGGGGCCGTGAAGATCGCCTTGACCGCCTCGGGGTCGCCGACCATCACGAATTTCATCCCGCTGGGGGCGAAGGTGACGGTGAACATCTCCCCCAGGCTCCTCGCGCAGCGGTCCATGAAGACCGTCGGCGCCAGCGTCCAGGCAAGCGTCTGCAGGACCGCCGGCAGGCGGGGGCCCGGTGGCAGCCCGTCACTCGCCGGGGGCGGCGGCGCGGCAGCCGGCCCGGTGGGGGCCTCGGTGGCGATCGCCATCCCTACACGCTACCCGCCGCGGGCCCCGGGGCAGGTCTCGGCCGTTCAGCGGATCAGGGCCCAGCGTTCGCCCGGGGTCCTGCCCCGCTGGCGCTGCTGGCGAACGGCCGTCGCCAGCGAGCGGTGGGTCCGTTCGATGTCCTCTTGGGTCAGCGTCGTGGGGCGCTTCTGGAGGTAGCCGACGAGCATCCGCGCGGGCAGGATCCGGACGCCCTTGCGCCGCGCTCCCGGGCGGTCCACCCAGGCCCGGCTGAAGACGATCAGTGGCTGCGCCTCGATCCCGGTCACCCAGGAGATCGCCCGGCCCTGGGCCTGGGCCTGGGCCAGCGTCGCGCCGTGGACCCGGCCCACGCGAACGGGCCCCGGGTGGCTCTTCGTCTCGATCGTGAAGACACCCGGGGGGCCGATGGCGATGTGATCGACGTTCCCCCGTCCCAGGCTGACGTCATGGACGATCCGCCAGCGCTCACCGGGCAGGCCGTCCAGCAGCGCCCCGACGTGCTCCTCGGCCAGCGCCCCGCGATCGCGGCGCTCGAGCAGCGGCAGAACCCAGCGGGAGATCATGAACATGCTGATCAGCAGCGCCACCTCCGAGCCGATGAACAGCGGCGAATGCAGCCCGAAGGCCCGGCCCAGGACGGCCGTGGCGACCGCCAGGACCCCCAGGGCGACCAGTGTCCGCATGCGCAGACGCAACACGGTCGCCCGCGCATACTGCCCTGCTCTGCGCCCGATCGGGTCGCTCCCGGCGCTCTGCATAGTCCTTTCCCGTCTGGGGTCCACCGTCATCATCGGCCCGGCCGGCCCGATCGCTTGAGCCGAATCGCCACCTGGCGCCGTTTGAGCCGTTGAAGCGTGGAGCCGGACGGGTTCTCCTAAAGCAGCCCTCGGGGCCGGTCGAATCCCACAGCAGGCCAGCTCCTCGCAACGGCCTCCCCGGTAAGAAGATGAACTCCACCACAGACACCGAGCACCCGCCCGACATCTGCCTTCTGCTCCGAGTCCACGCCGAGCAGCGCTGGCTGGCCAGCAAGGTCGTCCCGACCCTGCGCCAGCTCGAGGTCCCCGGCGCGATCGCCGAGGAGGATGTCGGCTCGGCCCTGGCCTACCTCGAAGTCCTCTGGCTCGAAGCCGGCCTGCGGGCCGCCGAGACCGAGGCCGCCTTCACCAAGCTCGAGCAGGACGCCGGCGAGCGGAGCCTGATCGTCGCCGAGAAGGCCCGCCGCTACCACGCGGCCCTGGGGCGCCTGCGCGCCACGGTCGCCCGGCGGGTCATGAACCTGACCCGCCGGCTGCGACGAGCTCCCCTCCCAGGAGGCGGCCAACTCCTGAGCGATCCCTTACGCTCCGCGACGTGGCCCTCCGCTTCGACCTGCAGTCCCACTCGACCAACTCCGACGGCGTCCTGTCTGCCGGCGAGGTCGTCGCCCGCGCCGCCGAGGCCGGCGTCGAGCTGCTGGCCCTGTCCGACCACGACACCGTCGCCGGGGTCTCCGAGGCGATCGCCGCCGGCGAGCGCGACGGCGTCAAGGTCGTCTCGGCCGTCGAGATCTCAGCCGTCGACGAGGGCTCCTCGGTGCCCCGCGAACTGCACATCCTGGGCTACCTGATCGACCACACGGGCCCCGTCATGACCGATCGCCTGGAGGAGTTCCTGGCCGACCGCGAGCAGCGGACGCTGCGCATGCGCGACGGCCTCCTGGAGGTCGGCTTCGAGCTCGACGAAACCGAGCTCGAAGAGCGCGTCGCGGCCGGCAAACCGATCGGGCGCCCGCACCTCGCCGGCGCCGTCCTGCGCGCCCCCGCCAACGCCCGCGCGCCTGGCCGAGGAGCAGATCGACGACATCGGCTCGCTGATCCGGGGCTACCTGATCGAGGGCAGGCCGGCCTTCCGCCTGCGCCAGACCCCGACCGTCGCCGAGGCCGTCCAGGCGATCCACGACGCCGGCGGAGTGGCCGTCTGGGCCCACCCCTTCTGGGACATCGAGGACCCCGCGGAAGTACTCGAGACCATCGAGCGCTTCTCGCCCTGGGGATCGACGGCGTCGAGGCCTTCTACATCACCCACAACCAGGCCCAGACCGAGCTGCTCGCCTCGAAGACCGCCGAGCTGGGCCTGCTCAGCACCGGCTCGGCCGACTTCCACGGCCCCGAAAACCAGCTCTTCCACAGCTTCCTGGCGTTCGAGACCTTCGGCCTGCTGCCGAACCTCGGGCCGATCGCCGCCGGGCCTCTAGCTAGAGCGCCTCGATCCCGAACGCCAGCGCCTCCAGGGCCAGCTCCTCGCCGACGTTGACCGCCAGGCTCAGGCGGGTCGCGCCGACGAGCTCGATCGCCTCTCGCAGCCGGGCCGGCGAGGACTCCTGGGCATCCGCGGCCAGCGCCTCGCGGCGATCGAGGGCGTGGATCGCCGCGGGGGCCCCTTCGCGGATGCAGAGCACGTCGCGCAGCCACAGCTCGCCCAGGCGCAGGCCCTCTTCGAGCGTCCGCGTCCGCGCTCTGCGCTCGCCGCGCCGGCGGGCATCCAGGCCCTCCCGTTCGTGGCGTTTGCGCTCCTTGCGGGCAGCAGCTCGAGCTCGCCCGCAAGCTCCTGCTCGGCCAGCTCGCCCGGCTCTCGCGCCCGCGTCGCCTGCGCAGCCGCCAACAGGCCCTGCCAGGGCCGCCCGCCCGTCTCGCGGGCCAGGGCCGCCCTGATGTAGTCCTCGGCGGCGACCCTCAGGGCCGCCCCCTGCTCGCCGGCCAGCCGCGCCGCGAGGCCCGCGTCGCCCAGCGCCAGGCGGGCGCAGGCGAGCGCCTGCTCGCGCTCGACGCCCTCGAGCCCGTCGGCGATCACCTGCGCCGGGAGCGGGTCGAAGCGGACCCGCTGGCAGCGCGAGACGACCGTCGGCAACAGCTCCTGCCAGCTGTCGCTGAGGAGGATCAGGTGGACGAAGGACGGCGGCTCCTCGAGCGTCTTCAGCAGCCGGTTGGCCGCATCGTCGTTCATCGTCTCGGCCCCCTCGATCACGAAGACCCTCCGCGCCGACTCGAAGGGCGTCCTCGCGGCGGCCGCGATGACGGGCTCCTCGATGTCCACCACCCGCATCTCCGCAGCCCCCGAGGGCCTGACCCAGCTCAGGTCGGGATGGGCCTCGCGCATGACCCGTTCGCGGACGCCCTCGGGGTCCGCCGCGCCCTCGGCCAGCAGGGCCGCCGCGAAGGCCCTGGCGATCGAGCGCTTGCCGACCCCGGCCGGGCCGTGGAAGAGGTAGGCGTGGGAGGGCCCGCCCGCGGGACCCAGCGCCGGGCCGAGCACCGCCAGCGCGTGAGGATGACGCTCGATCCCGCCCAGCAGCCGCAGGGCCTCGCTGCGGCCCGCTTCCCGGGCTGGCGCCGTCGAGGGCATGCGGGCCATCCTAGAGGCGCCCGTCGCCGGGCCACCCCGCGGTGCCCACCGCTACGGTCCCGCCATGGGAACGGGGCGCCTGGTCACGATCGAGGGGCTCGACGGCGCCGGCAAGTCAACCCTCGCCCGGAGCCTCGTCGAGGAGCTCACAGCGCGCGGGCAGCCCGCCGAGCTGATCCGCGAGCCCGGCGGCGTCGAGGTCTCCGAGCGGATCCGGGCCCTGCTGGTCGACCCCGCCCTGCCCGTCACGGCGCGGGCCGAGGCGCTGCTCTACGCGGCCGCCAGGGCCCAGCTGGTCGAGCAGCTGCTCGAGCCCCGCCTCGCGGCCGGGGCCGTCCTCGTGCTCGACCGCTTCGTCGACTCCTCGCTCGCCTACCAGGGCGCCGGCCGTGGCCTGGGGGTCGAGCAGATCGCCCTCCTGAACCGCTTCGCCACCGGTCCGCTCCAGGCCGACCGGACGCTCCTGCTGGAGCTCCCCGCGGCCACCGCCCGGGCCCGCAGGGAAGACGACCACGCCCCGGCGGACCGACTCGAGCTCGAGGGACCCGGGTTCTTCGAGGCGATCGCCCGCGCCTACGGGGAGCTCGCCGCACTCGAACCAGCGAGGATCCGCACGATCGACGCCACCCGCTCGCCCCCCGAGGTCCTCGGGGCGGCCCTCGAGGCGCTCGCGGACCTGCTCCCCGCGGGACCCCCCTCCGGCTAGCATCCGCTTGATGAGGGCCGACCCGCTCCGACCTCGGAGGCTCCACGCGATCGTCCTTGCGGTGGGCGCCATCCTGCTCGCCCCCGCCTCGGCGGGCGCCCTGACGGGCACCACCCCCGCCGGTCCCGCCGGCGAGGCGGCCGGAGGCGTCGCCGCGCCGCCCGCCACGGTGCAAGACCGCACCACGACCGGCGGGACGGCGGCCGGGCCCGCGGGGAGCGTCACGACGCCGCCGGCGGACGAGTCGCCGGCGCCCGCCACGACGCCGGCCGCCGGCGTGAGCCCTGCCGTCACGAGCACGCCACCGCCGCCCCGCCTCCCCCGCGGCGTGCACGCCGCCCGCGCCAAAAGCGGCTCGGGCAAACTCTCACACGGGGCCCTCGCGGCCGCGATCCTGGCCGGCTGATCGCCCTGGGATGCCTCGTCTGGGGTGTCTTCCGCCTCGGCGCCTTCGAACCCGACTGGCTGCTGGGGCTGCGCCATTCGCTCGCCGAGGCCGGCTTCCGCGCCTCGGCGACATGGGCCGAATTCAGCGACTGGATCCGCCTCGGGCGCTAGCCCGCGGGCCTTCTCGGCGGGCCCCGCGCACCCCTGGAAGAGGGTGCCGATCAACTAAAATTGTCGGTGTAAGCGGGCCCTCTGCGCCTCCCCGTTTCCGTCCGATCCGAGCGGGACTATGGTCGACCCGTCAAACAGCTTTCGAGCGGGCCAGGCCCGCCAGGCGCAGCAGAGGAGGAAGGTCAGATGAACGAAGCCCCGCACCCCACGATCCCACAGGGGACAGTCCCCGATCAGGCGCTCCAGATCAGGCGTCTGTTCACCAGTGCGGGGACCCACCCCTTCGACTCGATCGAGTGGGAGACGCGGGATGCGAGGATCGGTCACGGCGAGCACATCGCCTTCGAACAGCGCAACGTCGAGTTCCCCAAGAGCTGGTCCCAGAACGCGACCAACATCGTCTCCCAGAAGTACTTCCGCGGCCAGCTCGACTCGCCGGCCCGCGAGCGCTCGGTCAAGCAGATGGTCAGCCGCGTCGCCGGGACGATCACCGGCTGGGGGCGCTCGGGCGGCTACTTCGCGACCGACGAGGACGCGACGGCCTTCGAACACGAGCTGACCCACATCCTGGTCCACCAGATGGCCGCCTTCAACTCGCCCGTCTGGTTCAACGTCGGCTTCGAGGAGAGCCCGCAGTGCAGCGCCTGCTTCATCCTCAGCGTCAAGGACACGATGGAGTCGATCCTCGACTGGAACACCAAGGAGGGGATGATCTTCCGCGGCGGGTCGGGCTCGGGGATCAACCTCTCCAACATCCGTGGCTCGATGGAGCCGCTGGCCAAGGGCGGCACCGCCTCGGGCCCCGTCTCGTTCATGCGCGGCGCGGACTCCTGGGCCGGCACGATCAAGTCGGGCGGCAAGACCCGCCGGGCGGCCAAGATGGTCGTGCTCGACGTCGACCACCCGGACATCCGCGAGTTCATCTGGTGCAAGGCCAAGGAGGAGGACAAGGCCGCGGCGCTGCGTGACGCGGGCTTTGACATGTCGATCGACGGCGACGGCTTCAAGTCGATCCAGTACCAGAACGCCAACAACTCGGTCCGGATCACCGACGAGTTCATGCGCGCCGTCGAGGCCGACGGCGACTGGCACCTGACGGCCCGCGCGACCGGCCAGCCCGTCGGCGAGCCGATCAGCGCCCGTGAGCTGATGAGCGAAATCGCCGAGGCCGCCTGGCGCTGCGCGGATCCCGGCGTCCAGTACGACACGACGATCAACCAGTGGCACACCTGCCCCGTCAGCGGCCGGATCAACGCCTCGAACCCCTGCTCGGAGTACATGCACGTCGATGACTCCGCCTGCAACCTGGCCTCGCTGAACCTGATGAAGTTCCGCCGCCCCGACGGGAGCTTCGACGTGGAGAGCTTCGAGCACGCCGTCGACATCGTCCTGCTGGCCCAGGAGATCGTCGTGGGGCCCTCGAGCTACCCGACCGCCGAGATCGGCGCCAACGCCCGTGCCTTCCGCCAGCTCGGCCTGGGCTACGCCAACCTGGGTGCCTACCTGATGAGCAACGGGATGCCCTACGACTCCGACCACGGCCGCGCGGCCGCCGCGGCGATCACCGCGCTGATGACCGGCCGCGCCTACCGGCGCTCGGCCGAGGTGGCCGGGGCCCTGGGCCCCTACGAGCGCTACCCCGAGAACCGCGAGGCCCACAACAACGTCATGCGGATGCACCGCGACGCGGCCCACGCGATCGCCGAGGAGACCAGCCTCGACAGCGAGCTGCTCGCGGCCGCACGGCGCTCATGGGATGAGGCCGTCGAGCTCGGCGAGGCGCTCGGCTTCCGCAACGCCCAGGCGACGGTCCTGGCGCCCACCGGCACGATCTCCTTCCTGATGGACTGCGACACGACGGGCGTCGAGCCGGACTTCTCGCTGGTCAAGTTCAAGGAGCTCGTCGGCGGCGGGCAGATGACGATCGTCAACCGGACGGTCCCGCTTGCCCTCCAGACGCTCGGCTACTCCGAGCCCCAGATCGAGCAGATCGAGGCCCACCTGGCCGAGCACGGCACGATCGTCGGCGCCCCCGGCCTCAGCGAGGAGCACATGCCCGTGTTCGACGTGGCCGTCGGCGAGCGCGCGATCTCCCACATGGGCCACATCAAGATGATGGGCGCGGTTCAGCCCTTCATCTCGGGCGCCATCTCGAAGACCGTCAACCTCCCCCAGGAGGCGACCGTCGAAGACATCGCCGACGCCTACATCCAGGCCTGGCGCCAGGGCGTCAAGGCGCTGGCGATCTACCGGGACGGCTCGAAGACCGCCCAGGCCCTGCGGACCGACGCGCAGGCCGAGGCCAAGGCGCCCGCCGACGTCGACGCGCTCGTCGAGCAGGCCGTCGGGAAGGCCCTGGCGGAGGCCGGGCCGCGGCGCAAGCGGATGCCCCGCGAGCGCCAGTCGATCACGCACAAGTTCTCGATCGCCGGCCACGAGGGCTACATCACCGCGGGAATGTATGAGGACGGGACCGTCGGGGAGATCTTCCTGACCGACATCGGCAAGGAGGGCTCGACGCTGCGAGGGATGATGAACTCGTTCGCCACGGCCATCTCGATTGCGCTGCAGTACGGCGTGCCGCTTGAAACGCTCGTCCAGAAGTTCAGCTACATGCGCTTCGAGCCCGAGGGGATCACGGGCAACCCCGAGATCCCGTTCGCCAAGTCGATGCCCGACTACATCATGCGCTGGCTGGCATCCCGCTTCCTCGACGTCGACGCCCAGGAGGAACTGGGCATCCTGACGCCCGCCGTTCGGGCCCGCAAAGCAGCCCAGGACGCGCTCCAGGCGGTCGGCGACACGGCAGGCCCAAGCGTCGAAGCCGGCGACGGCCTCGACGGCGAAGGCCCCGCGCCGCTGGCCTCGGCACCCTCCTCGGCGAGCGTCAGCGCACCGGCCAGCGCCTTCACCGACTCGCCACCCGTCGTCCCGGCCCGTCTGCAGGGCCTCGACCTCGGGCCCGCCTGCAGCCAGTGCGGCGGGATGATGCAGCGGACGGGGTCCTGTTACACCTGTTCAAGCTGCGGCAACAACACCGGCTGCGGCTGAGGGGCGTGTTTGAAAACGGACGCCCCGTGGCACGCAGCCACGGGGCGAGTCTGATCCTGTAGCCGACCGGCCGGGTACTTCTAACTGTCGCCTTTGCCGTTCTTGGCGGCTTCGCGTTCACGGTGTTCGACGGCTTCTTCGGCTTCGCGTTCGCGGGCCTCTTCGGCGTGCTCCCGCTCGGCCTCTTCGGTGCGCTCGTTGTCGCTCCGTTCGTGCTCGCCCGTTTCGCTCTCGTGCTCGGAGCCGTCGTCGGAGCCGGGCTTTTCTTCGGGCTCGGCTTTCTTGGCTTCAGCCGGTGGCTGTTCGGCCGGCGGCGCCGCGGGCTGGCCGACGGTCCCCGAGACCGAGCTCGCCTGGGCCGGCGCGGAGGCCGTCGTCGGCGCCGGCACCTGCGGCTGGGAGCCCGGTGAGGACGTGGCCGGTTCCCGGCGGTGCGCGGGGGTGCTCGCCGGGCTGCGCAGGAGCCCCAGCCCCGTGCCGGGGCTCGCATGATCCTTCGAGGCGGCGCTGACGGGCGCCACGCTGCTACGGCGCCCGGTGATCGGGCCGGCGGGCGCCGCCGGCGGGCCCGCCCCGTCGAGCTGCGCAGCGCTCGCCACCGGCGAGGCGGCCCGGTGGGCGTCGGCCAGAGCACGTGGGTGGGGGTGTGAGCCGACGCGCAACGGCGCCACCGCAACGCCGGCGGCGAGGATGATCGCCGTCAGGCCCGCCCCGATCGCCCGGACGGCCGTCGCGCTCATGCCTGACGGGGCACCCGGCGTGCTCAGTTCGAGAACCCTCCCCGCGGAGGGACCGCCCCCGCCCAGCCAGCCTGCGACGCGGCGCATCGCCGGCAGCGGGCTGAAGACGGCGGCGGCGTTTCGCAGCGATAAACGGGCACGGTGCAAGAGCCCCCGGACCGCCCCCTCGCTGAGGCCCATGCTGGCCGCCACCTCGCCGTAGGATCGCCCGCCCAGGGCACTCTGCAACAAAGCCTCGCGTTGCATCGGCGGCAGCGCCGCGACCTCGGCCAACGCCTCGCGGGCCGCGATCCCGCCATCGAGGTCGGGAATATGAATCGCCCGTTCCTCGACGCCGCGCTCATCACCCAGGACCGTCTCGCGGCTGGCGGCGCCGGAGCGCAGCATGTTGACCGCCACGTTGTGGGCGATCCGCCCAAGCCAGGCCCGCAGGTCACGGACGGAGTCACCGCGGCGCAGCGCCAGCAACGCACTCAGCAAGCACTGCTGCACGGCATCCTCGGCGCGGGACTCCGACAGGCCCAGCCGCCGGCAGTAGCCGACCAGCGAGGAGCGGTAGCGCACGACAACGACCTCGAAGGCCCGCTCCTCGCCTTCGCCGATCAGCTCCAACAGCCTTTCGTCTGAGGTATCCGGGAGGAGCGGCACGCTGGACATGTCGCTGCCAGCGTAGCCTCCAGCGGTCATCAAAGGTTGAAATCCTGTCGATTCTCGACGAAGCGTCCTCCTGCGCCTCGCGCCCGTCGGAGCTCAGTCTTCCGGCCCGTACTGCTCTTCGCCGGGGCTCCAGTCGACGCCGATGTTCTCCGGATTGCTCGCCAGCCCGTAGCCGTCGGCCGCAGGGTCGACGAACACCGGTTTTGCGAGCAGGACGCTGTGGGGGCCGAGGCCGAACGTGTACTCGTCGTTGCCGGTGAAGATGTCGTAGTCCTCTGTTGTCGTGTAGGAGGGCCCTGTGCCCGGTCTGACGTTGAGGGCGTCAAAGACGTTGTGGTTGATCGTCGCCGTCGGCTCCTTGGCCGATCCGTCGGCCTGGATGACCGACCCGGAGGTGCCCTGGTAGGTGTTGTTGGTGATCGTCAGGCCGACGATGTTCTCGTCGACCCAGATCCCCGTCACCTGGCCGGCGGTGCTCGTGTTGCGCAGGCTGAGGTTCTCGGAGATGAGGACGTTGGAGATGTCGCCGTCCTTGAGGAAGGGCAGGCCCTGAGCACCCGTGTTGTCGTGGGTGTAGTTGTCCGTGACCGTCAGGCCGGTCGTGGGAACGCCGCTGTTGTAGGACTGCAGCGTGTCCGTGTGGCAGTCATCGGCGGGGCACTCCTTGATGTCGTAGATGTCGTTGCCGGTGATCGTCACGTTGTTCCAGCCGTCCAGTCGCAGGGCGTCGCCCTCGCTGGTGGCACTGGTGTTGTGGATCTTGTTGTGGGCGATCGTGATGTAGCTCGACGGTGTCGAGGTGGCGCTCATCACGCTGATCCCGTAGCCGTCGGTCGGCCCGACGTCGTCGTGTTCGATCACGTCGTGGCTGAAGCCCGGGTAGGGCGAGCCCGCCCCGACGTTGATCGGGCCTTCGCTGTGCAGCTGGCTGACCGTGATGTTCGAGCCGGCGATGTTGACGCCGTCCACGACCACGTGCGCCCCCGGCGCAGCCGTCAGCGTCGCGTTGCTCGAGGGGCTAACGGTGATCGAGACGGCGCCGTAGCTGCCCGCCGTCAGGCAGACAACGGCGCCCGGGCTCAGCGAGCTGTTGATCGCCGAGAGGCTCGAGATCGTCTTCGTGCAGGCCCCGCCGCCCATGCCGCCCCCGCCGCCCCCGGAGGCGGCCGTGACCGGTGTCGAGGCAACCGAGGTGGCTGTCGTCGATCCGGCGGCATTCATGGCGGTGACGGCCACGACGATCGTGTGCCCGACGTCGCCCGCCTGAAGCACGTAGGTCGCGGATGTCGCTCCGGGGAGGGCCTTGCAGGCCGCACCGGCGGAGTTGCAGTCCTGCCACCGGTAGGCGAAGGAGCTGACTTTGTGCGCCCAGCGGCCCGGCGCAGCCGTCAAGGTCTCACCGGCGACGGTGCTGCCGGCGATCGTCGGGGCCGAGCGAAGGACGGGTGCGTGGCGCGGGGTCTGCGCGGTTGTCTGGGTCGCCGATGCCGCGGGGAGCGCGGTGGCGAGGGCCGCAGCGACCAGCGCAAGTGGGATGGTTCGTCTCATAGGGACGCTCCTGATCGGGGGTGTCCCGTGGCAACTCCTGCGCGGGCCATCCGGCGCGGTTAAGTGAGGACTTGGCCTGCCGGGCGTCAGAACGACGACATTCGCGGCTCCTAGACTGCACCGATGGCCGAACCACCGGATCCCCCCTCGGCCGAGCGCCCCCTGGAGGGGGGCTGTCTCTGCGGCGCCGTGCGATTCGAGCTATCGGCGCCGTTGGTGAGCGCCGGCTACTGCCACTGCACCCACTGCCAGCGGCGCACCGGGACGGGCTCCTCGGCCAACGGCCGGGTCCCCCGCGCGGGCTTCCGGATCCTGCAGGGCGCGGATGCCCTGGCCTCCTTCAAGGCGCCCACCGGGGTCGCGAAGATCTTCTGCCGACACTGCGGCTCGGCGCTGTTCAGCGGTGACCCGCTCAGCGACCCGGAGGTGGCGCTGCGCCTGGGAGCCCTCGACGGCGACCCGGGGATCAGGCCCACCTACCGCCAGTTCATCGACTCCGCTGTGGCCTGGGAGGCGATCCCCGACGACGGGCTGACCCGCCACGGGGGCTCGCGGCCGACGCCGTCCGGGCCTTAGACCGCGAGCGCCGCCGCGGCGGCCCCCGCCAGCAACAGCGCCGGGGCAGCCGCCATCCCGGCCGCGACCCGCAGCCTGCCGGCCCTGGCCCGGCGGCCGATCGACGCGGCCCGCTCGCGCAGCCAGCTCAGCGAGCTGGGCTCGCCGCAGTGCTCGCGCCAGCCGACCATCAGCCGCTCGAGCTGCTCGGAGTCCGCCACGCGCGCCAGCACCTCTACGGTGCCGCCGCCCAGCGACGCCGGGCCGAGGCGGACGAGGTAGAGCTCGCCCGTGTCATTGACCCAGGCCGCCCTGTGCAGCGGGCCGTCGGACTCCTCGCGCCACCACAGCCCCACGTCGAGCTCGCGGGAGGCGAGCCGGTCGGGGTCGCAGTTGTAGAAGGCCGCGAGCGAGGGATAGCGCTCGGGCGCTGCCTTGGGGAACCGTCGCTGTCGTTCATCGCTACCGCCCATCGGTCGAGGGAAGGCTTGTCTGCCCACCCTTCCGCCTGTGGCTAAACGACCGGTTACAAGGTTGTAAGGATCTGCCGAGAACGCAACATTGCGGCGGGGCCGGCGGGGTCGATCGGCGACCCGCGCGCGGCGCTCCACCGGATTTGAGAGGTGTCACCGGCTCCTTCGAACCGGTGACACTGCAGTCTCTCAGGGGTTCAGACGCTTCTTCAGCGCGCTGGCGGCCGAGAATTTCGCGGCCTTCGATGCGGCGATGTTGATCGTCTCCCCTGTTGAGGGGTTGCGCCCTTGACGGGCGGCCCGGTGGCTGACGCTGAACTTGCCAAAGCCGGCAAGCGCGACCTCCCCACCAGCGGCCAGCTCGTCGGAGATCGAGTCGATCGTCGCCTCCACTGCCTGCCTTGCCTGGCTGCCGGCCAATCCGGTGCTCGAAGCGACCTTCTCAGCTAGCTCGTTCTTGGTCATGCCACTCCCTTCTCGAGTGTCTGTTGCTTCGAGCAGGCTAATGGCTGCCGCGGACGACGGAACCCGAAAACACGGGGTTTGTGGCCGGAAGAGTCCCTAATTTCCGGGGAACTCGACGGGCGTCGCCGTCCGCAGCGAGCCCTCCGAGCGGCGCGTCGGGGCGCCGCTGCGGATCCGGCCGGCGAGCGCCCCGGCCTCGCAGGCCGACCAGATCGTCGCCAGCCAGGCGCCGCAGGCCAGCACGATGTGGACCCAGACCAGCTCGGTCGGCAGGTGCGTCTCGTACTGGTCGAGCCCGACGATCCCCTGCAGGGCAAGGATCACGCAGAGCGCCGTCAGCGGGCGCTGGACCCGCGCCGGGGCGCCCCGGCGGCGGGCCAGGAACCACAGCCCCACGGCCGCCAGGCTGAAGATGAAGGCGATCTCGGCGTGGCGGTGGATCACGAAGTCCATCGTTCCCCGCCCGTCGAAGGCCAGCCGGTTGATCTTCTGCCCCGGCGAGCCGCCCGCGTGTGGGCCCGCCGCGGTGGCGGCGGTGCCGGCGAAGATCACCAGGGCGCCGAAGGCCACCATCGCGCCCAGCATCCTGCTCGCCCGCGGTCGACCTCCGCGGCGGCCCGCGCGGCGGCGGCCGCCGGATCCTCGTCGGGCAGTTTCGCGCGCCAGAGCAGCAGGACGGCGGCCAGGATGATCAGCATCGACAGGGCGAAGTGGCCCATCACCCAGCCGTAGTCCAGGGCGCCTTTGACCGTGAAGCCGCCCAGGACCGCCTGACCGACGACGCCCAGCGGCAGCAGCCCGCTCAGCCAGGTCAGATCCCGGCGGCGGGGCCGGCGGCGCAGCGCGCCCACCCAGGCGAGGCCCGCGGCGATCGAGACGGGCGCCGTCAGGACGCGGTTTGAGAACTCGATCACCGCATGGGTGTTCAGCGGCGGGTAGACATGGCCATAGCACTTGGGCCAGGTCGGGCAGCCCAGGCCGGAGCCGGTGAGGCGCACGGCGGCGCCCGTCAGGACGATCAGCGTCAGCGCCGCCACGGCGCCGTAGGCGAGGTAGACGTACTGCTCCGGCGTGACCGTGTAGCCGTTCGTCCGCTCCCGCAGACGCTGTTTGGATTCGCCGGACATCTGAGGCCTAAAGGATGACAAGCCCGCGCCGATCGCGCCGCGGCGGACGGGTCCCCGGCGGGGCGGCGGGCCTCAGCCGGCGAAGCGGAACGGCAGCGAGTCGGCGATCTCGCGCAGCGTGGGGGCCGCCGCGTCGCGCTCGGAGACGATCAGCTCGTGCGCGGGAAGCGGCCAGCTGGATCGCGATGTCGGGATCGTTCCAGGCGATTCCCCGTTCGATCTCGCCGTCGTAGTAGGCCGTCTGTTTGTAGAGCACGTCGGCCACCTCGCTGAGCACACAGAAGCCGTGCGCGAAGCCGACGGGGACGAACAGCAGGCGCATGTTCTCCTCGTCGAGCTCCAGTGCCTCCCACTCCCCGTAGGTGGGCGAGCCGGCCCGCAGGTCCACGGCCACGTCGAGGATCTTCCCGCGGGCGCAGCGCACCAGCTTGCCGACGCCGGCCCCGACCTGGAAGTGCATCCCGCGCAGCACCCCCCGGGCCGAGCGGGAGTGGTTGTCCTGGATGAAGCGCTCCCCGGGCCCCAGTCCCAGCTGCTCGTTCCACAGCTCCCTGTAGGTCTCGACGAAGAAGCCCCGCTCGTCGCCGTGGACGACCGGCTCGAGGGCGAGCAGGCCGGATATCCGCATGGGCAGGACGCGCACGAGCGCGCAGGTTAGCGCTCGCGGGCCGCCCGGCGTGCTAGGCGTGTTTGCGTCTGCGGGCGGGTGCTTGCGCGCGTGACGCCTTGCGTGGCGCTTGCCGGCCTTCGAGCGCCTGCCCGCTCTCCCGGCCGAGCCGGAGCTCGCGCCACGCCCGCCGTGGTCGGCGCCCGCGGCGGTGTGGATGATCGTGATCGAGGCCTCCGAGACGTTGCGCTCCTTGTCATAGGCGAGGAACGTCAGCGTGTGCCGGCCCAGAGGGATGTGCTTGGCGCCCTGCCATTCGATCGCCCCCGTGAGCGAGTCGGGGTAGCTGTCGCCGTCGTAGTTGCGGATCAGCTTGCCGTCGATCTCCAGGCGGATCCGGAATACGCCCACGCTGGAGCTGGCCGAGACGCGGATCGGCAGCGGCCCCGAGTAGCTGTAGTTGTTCGACGGCGAGGCGATCGAGATCCTCGGGCCGGTGAAGACGCCGCAGGGTTCGCTCAGCGAGTCGCCGTTGTGGGCGTAGGCTTTCATCGCCCCGTAGGAGGGCTTGTGCGCCCCGTCGGCCTGCATCAGGCCCGAGCTGACGCCGGCTTCGTCCTGCAGCGGGAACCAGAGGCCGACCTTGACGTAGGGGTCTTCGTCCAGGCAGTGGTAGGCCTCGGCCAGGTTGGTGGCCTGCTGTTCTTCGCTGACCCCTTCGGCCTTCTGGCCCGCCCAGGCGCCTTCGCTGCAGGTCGCCGTGGTCGTCCGCCAGCTCATCTCGGTCATCCAGATCGGCTTGTCGTCCCCGTTGGCCACCATCACGGCGTGGACTTCGCGGTAGCCCAGGAACGAGTCGGGGAGATCCGGTTGTCGGTGCCGCGCAGGAACGTGTAGGGCGGCAGGATGTCGCAGGCCGTGTCCGTGTGGACCCCGACGGCGTCGAAGTAGCCCTTGGCGCCGTCCGCGTAGAGGTCTTCCAGGAAGCTGTAGTCGTTGCCCGTCAGCCCGCCGACGAGCACCGTCGCGCTCGGGTCGGCCGCCTTGATCGCGGGGTAGGCGGCCTGCAGCAGCCGGGTGTAGGCGGCCGGGTCGGGCGCCCCCGTCCACCAGATCGGAGCGTCCTCCTCGTTCCAGATCTCATAGGCGTCCACATGGCCGGCGAAACGGTGTGCGATGAAGTTCAGCATCGCCGCGTAGTCTTCGGGGTTCGCGGGGGGCATGTGTTCGTCGGTCGAACCCGTCTCCCACTCAGGCGAGTCGACGACGTCGAGCAGCACTTTCGTGCCCGGCGGGAGCGTCTTGAAGGACTGTTCGTAGGCGTTCAGCCAGCCTTCGTTGTAGACCCCCCTGGAGAACTCGAGGTCGGGCCAGGGGGCGAACATCCGCACCCAGTGCGTGCCGAGCGCTTTGAGGTCAGCCGGGCGCACGACGTTCGGCCCCGGCAGGGCCAGGCCCGCTTCGGCGGCGCCCGCCGAGGCCGCCATCGAGCCGGCCAGGACGACTGCGCCCAGCAGTGCGGCCAGGGCGGCGATCATGCGTCCCGCGCCGCGAGGACGCTGGACGGGCTCATCTGTTGCCGGCATACCCGCGAAATCGTCAACCTGGCCCGCGCCCTTGAACGTCTCGCGCCATGATCGACGCATGAAAGAGGCCGCCGACAGCCCTTCTGCGCCGATCTGGAGCGCTCAGCGAGAGCTCGGGCAGGTGATGTTCACGCCCCGATGGGGGCCCGCGCCACCGCTCACACCGATCGGCCCCGGGGAGGTCCACCTGTGGCGAGCCTCGCTCGCGGCGCTGTCCGAGGACGGCGCCGCGCTGCTCAGCGACGCCGAGCGCGAACGGGCGGCGAACATCATCTCGCCGCTTCGCCGCCGCCGCTGGATCGACTCGCGGGCGATTCTGCGCCGGCTCCTCGGCCGCTACCTGCGGGCCGAGCCGGCCGCGGTGGCCCTGTCGGCCGATGGCCGTGGCCGTCCGGTGCTCGAGTCCTCGCCGGCGCTTCGCTTCAGCCTCAGCCACAGCGGCCCGAGCGCGCTCTACGCCTTCACCCTGGAGGGGGCGATCGGGGTGGACCTGCAGCTGCCCGGGCGCCGGTCGCTGCTCGCCCGCCCCTCGCTCACCGGGCGGCTGCTCGGGCCCGGGCGGGCCGGGCAGCTCGCAGAGCTGCCCGAGGCCGTCCGGGCCCGGGAGTTCCTGCGTGGCTGGGTCCGCCGCGAGGCCGAGCTGAAGCGAGGCGGCGGGGCCGGGTGGGTGGCGGAGCTCGAGCTGGGCGGCGCCGCCGTCGGGGCGCTGGCCTTGGAGCGGGCGCCACAGGAGCTCTGCTGCTGGGCCTTTGCGCCGGGCCAGGGCGCGGGGCGATCTTGATAGCTTGACCGGGTGTCGATGCCCAGAAGCGCCCGGGGGCGGGCGGCGCTGGCAGGCACCGCGGCGCGAGCCCGTTCCGCGGCGGCCCGCCTGGCCCGGAGCTCAGCCCCGGGAGGACGGGGCGCCGGCGAGACGCGCAGCGCCCGCGCGGGGTTCGCGCGGACGCTCGGGCCCCAGCCTCTGGCCCACGAGGCCGCGACCGTCACGAGGATCCTCTACGGGCGCCTCAGCGAGCAGGACATCGCAGCGACCGAACAGCTGGTCCGCGACACCCCGGGGGCCTGGGAGCACTACTTCGCCGGCGCAGAGCGCGCCCACAACCACGATCTGCTGCTGGCGCTCGGGATGTGGCTGGGCTCTGAGCTTTTGAGTGAACGGACGGGGCTGATCCGCGCCGAGCCGGCCCGAGGACATCCACGCCATGACCAGGGGCGCTCAGAACGCGGCGGGGGGCTTACGAGGCCAACATGGTCATCGATGCCCTGACCGGGGCGGGCGCGGACATGTCGCTGATCGGGGCGGGCCTTGACTTCGGCTGCTCCTCGGGCGGGTCGTCAAGCCCCTGGCGGCCGCCTACCCCGAGATCCGCTGGCTCGGCTGCGACCCCAACGAGCCGGCGGTCACATGGGCCCGGGAGCACCTGCCGGGGATCGAGTTCTTCGCCAGCGGGAACCTGCCGCCGCTGGCGCTCGGCGACGGTGCGCTGGAGCTGGTCTATGCGATCTCGATCTGGTCGCACTTCAAGCCCTCGCGGGGCGAGCTCTGGCTCGCCGAGATGCAGCGGCTGCTCGCGCCCGGCGGCTACCTCGTGATGACGACCCACGGCCCGACCTCGGTCGCCCACTACGCCTCGATCGGCCAGCGCTGCTGCGGCCCAGTCGCAGGAGATCCTCGACGCCCTCTACGAGCAGGGCTGGTGGTACGCCGCCGAGTTCGGGACGACGGGGACTGGGGGGTCCTCGACCCCGAGTGGGGCACCGCCTTCGTCTCGCCCGAGTGGGTGCTCGCGCAACTCTGCCCAGCCTGGCGTGTCCTTGAATACGCCCCCGGGCGCAACCAGGACAACCAGGACGTCTACGTCCTGCAGCGGGTTTGAGGGCGAGACGGTTGCTAGCGTTCACTGGCCTTGACCACCACGATCCCCCGACCTCCGGCAACTTCGCAAGCCGCCGAGCCGACGGCCCTATCGGCGGTCTCGATCGACGGACGTGAGCAAGACGTTCAGGCTGCCCCACCAGCAGTACTCGACGCTGAAGGAGCGTGCTCTGCACCCGCTTCCGCAGCACCACCTACGACGAGCTCCAGCGCGGTCAAGGACATCATCGTCTGGAGATCGCCAGGGCGAGTTCTTCGGCATCGTCGGGCGCAACGGGAGCGGCAAGAGCACGCTGCTCAAGTGCCTCGCCGGGATCTACGGCGTCGACAGCGGGCGAGATCTCGATCGCCGGCCGGCTGTCGCCATTCATCGAGCTCGGTGTCGGCTTCAACCCCGATCTTACCGCCCGCGACAACGTCGATGATCAACGCGATCATGCTCGGCCTCACGCGCAAGCAGGCGAACGCGCGCTTCGACGCGATCATCGCGTTCGCCGAGCTCGAGGAGTTCATCGACCTGCGGCTGAAGAACTACTCCTCGGGCATGCACGTGCGCCTCGCCTTCTCGGTCGCGATCCAGGTCGACGCCGAGATCCTGCTGATCGACGAGGTGCTGGCGGTCGGCGACGCCGCCTTCCAGCAGAAGTGCTTCGACGAGTTCTTCCGGCTCAAGCGCGAGCGGCAGGACGATCGTCTTCGTGACCCACGACATGGGCTCGGTCGAGCGCTTCTGCGACCGCGCGATGTTGCTCGAGCGGGCCGCGATGTCGAGATCGGCGATCCGGCGTGCGTCGGCCGGCGCTACAACGAGCTCAACTTCGGCAAGTCGCCCACGACGTGACCGCGCGGAGACGCACGACACCGCCCAGCGGCACCGACATCGTCGACGCCTGGTTCGAGAACGGGCCGTCGGCGGAGCGGCGTGCCGTCGACCGCTGCTCAGGGGGAGCCGTGTAGCCATGTGCTCGAGGCCCGCTTCGACGGGACGGTCGACGATCCGGTCTTCGCCGTCACGCTGCGTAACGATCTGGGCGCACACGATCATCGTCGACCACGCACCGCCATGCATCATGCGGCGACCGGCCGCTTCGGGGCCGGCGAGACGCGTCGGAGGTTCGCGATTCGACAACTGGCTGACCCCGGGCCGGTACACGCTGACGCCGTCGATCGCCCGCGACGGCACCGGCGCGAGAGCTTCGACGTTCGTCGAGGACATCGGCTCGATCGTCGTCCACGGCAACGAGCCGGCGGCGGCATCGTCGACCTGCCGCATCGAGTTCGAGATCGAGCGCGCGATGAGCACCGTGCACGTCGGGCTCGGTGCCGCAGCCGCCGGCCAGCCACCGCGTCTACGGGCCCTCGGCGCTCGGCGGCGGCTTGCAGCCGCTTCGTGGACGCTGACCCTCTCGCTCGCCCAACCGAATTCAAGCTGCGCTACTTCGGCTCGGCGCTCGGCTACGTGTGGTCGCTGATGCGCCCGCTGCTGTTCTTCGGGGTGCTCTGTATCGTCTTCACGAAGATCATCGATGTCGGGCAAGGGCATCCCGCCATTACGGCGTGTATCTGCTGACCGGCATCATCCTCTGGATCACTTCTTCGAGGCGACGGGAAACGCGGTCATGTCGATGCTGGTCGGGCGCGAGGGACTGCTGCGCAAGATCCGCTTCCCGCGGATGGTCGTGCCGCTGTCGGCCGCGCTGACGGCGGTCTTCAACCTCGTGGATGAACCTGATCGCGGTGCTGGTCTTCACGCTGCGTCGACGGTGTCATCCCCCGCATGGAGCTGGCTTGAGCTGATCCCGATCGTTCTCGGCTGTGATGTCTCGCCACCGGCATCGGCGATGCTGCTCTCGGCGCTTTACGTGCGCTTTCGCGACATCCAGCCGATCTGGGACGTGATGCAGCCAGATCCTGTTCTACGCCTCGCCGATCATGTACACCGTCCAGACGGCCGCCCGAGTCAGACAGGTGCTGGTATCCCTTCGCCCGCGATCCTCGTGTCAACCCGATCGGCGCATCATCACGCAGATACGCAAGGCGCGCTGGCCAACCGACGCGCCCTCGGCCGCACGGCGCGATCGGCGGCATGTCATCGTCTGCTGATCCCGCTGGCGATCGTCGCCGGGCTGTTCGCACTCGGCCTGTGGTACTTCAACCGCGAGGCGCCCCGCGATCTCGGAGAAGCTGTAGCGATGTGAGCAGGCCTGCCGAGCGCCCCGACCGAGGCAACTCCAGTCTGAGAACGAGCGGCTGCGCGCCCGGGTCGCCGCGCTCGAGGCCGAGCTCGTCGAGGCCCAGGCACGGGCCAACGCTGCCGTCGCCGAGTGGCAGGAGCGCGCCTACTGGCTCGATCGCTGGCACCTCGACCTGAACGCGCTGATGCGCAGGCCCGGGGCGAATGAGTTCCGCGCCGCTCTGCGGGCGGTCCGGCGGTCGCTCGGCGGGCGATCAGGGCTCAAGCGGCGCCTGCTGGAGCTCGTGTCGAGCGTCTCGGTCGTCATCCCCGTCAAGGACGGGGAGCGCTATCTCGAGGAGCTGCTCGAGGCGCTGCGGCGCGAGCACGCCGAGGAGATCCTCGTGATCGACTCCGGCTCTCGTGACCGCTCGCTCGAGATCGCCCGCGCCGCCGGGGTCGAGCTGCTGGAGATCGGCCCGGCGAGTTCTGCCACGGGCGCACCCGCAACCTCGGCGCCGAACGGACGAGCGGCGAGCTGATCTGCTTCTTGACCCAGGACGCCACCCCCTGCCCCGGCTGGCTCGCCGCCTTGCGGGAGGCGTTCACGCTCGCCGAGCGGGTCGGCGCCGCCTACGGGCCCCATCTGCCCCGGCCCGAGACGAGCCCGATGATCGCCCGCGAGCTGAGGGAGTTCTTCGCCGGCTTCTCCCCCGACGGGCGCCCGGTCGTCCAGCGCCCCGGCGAGACGACCTTCCTCTCCAACGTCAACGCCTGCTACGCCCGGGCCTGCTGGAGGAGATCCGCTTCCGCGATGTCGCCTACGCCGAGGACCAGGCCTTCGGCGCCGACATGCT
This sequence comes from uncultured Solirubrobacteraceae bacterium, assembly GCA_963787765.1. GTDB lineage: Bacteria > Actinomycetota > Thermoleophilia > Solirubrobacterales > Solirubrobacteraceae > Palsa-744. The sequence continues at coordinate 190,359 of CAWBEF010000004.1, forward strand.
GCAGGCCGGCTGGCTAAGGTCTACCACCCCGGCGCGGCCGTCCTGCACGCCCACGACTACAGCCCGGCCGAGTTCATGCGCCGCTACTTCGACGAGTACCGCGGCCTGCATGAGACGACCGGCCACGTCGAGCCGTTCGGCCTGCTCAGCGCCGCACGCCAGGTCGGCGCGGCCGTCGCGGGCGACCGGCGCTGGATGGCCGAGCAGCGGATGAGCGCCGCCGAGCAGGCCCGCTGGAGCGCCCGCGCGACGGTCCATCACGGCGGGCGCAGGGTCTTCTCGGCCCTCGGCTCGCGCGCCGGGCGGATCCCCGGCCCGGTCCGCGAGCGCCTCTCGCTGGAGGGCCGGTCGGGCGCCGGGGCCGCTGGTAACGGTGGCCCGCCCTCCGCGCGGGTCAGGCCGTCGGCTCGCCGCTGCCGCCCGCCGGCAGATCCCCCGCAAGCTTTCGGGTGAGGTATACAAGCGCCGCCCGGGTCTGGCGCAACGGCCCGGCGCCGCTGCTCGACCCCGTCCCGGGCACCTCAGAACGCGAGCGCCTGCGCCTGGCGATGGTGATCCCGCCCTTCTCCCGCGGCAGCGGCGGGCACAACACGCTGTTCCAGCTGTTCACGCGCCTGGAGCAGCGGGGGCACCCCTGCAGCGTCTGGCTGGCCGACTTCTACGGCTACATGCGGGTCGTCTGGCCGGCCGTCCTGCGCGCGGAAATCCGCGAGTACTTCGCGCCCTTCGAAGGCCCCGTCTACAAGGGCTTCGACCGACTGGCAGGGAGCCGACGTCGGCGATCGCGACGGGCTGGCAGACGGTCCATCGGACTGCTCGAGCAGGGCGCTGCCGCACCCGGGCCTACCTCGTCAACGACCACGAGCCCGAGTTCTTCCCCTCCTCGGCCGAGCGTTCGCTGGCGCCGACACCTACACCCACGGCATGCACTGCATCGCCGCGAGCCCCTGGCTGCGCGACGTCCTGACGGCGAACTACGACACGACTGCCGAGGCCTTCGAACTCGGCGTCGAGCAGACGCTACAAACCCCGGCCCGTAGAGCGCCGCGCGACACGGTCATCTACTACGCGCGCTACTCCACCGCCCGCCGGGCCGTGCCGGTCGGGCTGATGGCACTGGCCGAGCTCAAGCGCCGCCGGCCGGACGTGCGGGTGGTCCTGTTCGGGACCAGCGAAGTCATCCACGCCTCGTTCGCGTACGAGCACGTCGACGTGCTGAACACCGAGCAGCTCTCGTGGCTCTACTCCGAAGCGACCGTCGGGCTGTGCCTGTCGCTGACGAACTTCTCGCTGATGCCCAAGGAGATGCTCGCCTGCGGGCTGCCCTGCGTCGAGCTGGCCGGCGTCAGCGCCGAGTCGATCTTCGGCAGCGACGGCCCACTCGAGCTGGCGCCGCTCGACTCCAACAGGATCGCCGACGCGATCGAGCGGCTGCTCGAGCGACCGCGGGCCTGGGAGCCCGCTCGCGCGGGGATCGAGTTCGTCGCCTCCCACACCTGGGAGCGCGCGACCGACGAAGTCGAAGCCGGGCTGCGCCACGCGCTGCGACTGCGCGAAGAAGGCCGCTAAACCGCGGGGCCCGACCCGCCGGCGCCTCCGCTCAGCTGAGCTCGAGCCAGTCCAGCGAGCGGCCGCAGAGCGTCCGCCATTCGCCCGGGGCGACGCTCGAGACGGGCTCAGTTTCAGCCCCGACGGGCTCGAGGACGACACCGTCGAGCACCGTGCTGCCGTTGTCGTCGGGGCGCAGGTCACCGCCACCGCGGACGAGCTGAAGCAGGTGCCTCCCGGCCGAGACCTCGAGGTTCGTCACGTGGATCGTCGTGCCGTCGTCGCCCGACTGCTGGGCGGGCGCCCCGACGAGCCGGCCGTCGATCAGGACTTTCAGCGGCCGGTCGACATCGCCGCCGAGCCACAGCTCATAGCGTCCCGCCCGGGGGACCCTGAAATGGGTTTCGATCCGCGCGGGGCCGAAGACATCCAGTTGCGGGCGCCCCTCCAGTTCCGCGCTCAGGAGGACATTGGCCGAGCGGTAGGCATCGGCGAGGTTGACCGAGATATTGGCGGGCCGGGCGCTGTAGGCGATCCGCGCGCCCGCGCGCCGGGCGAGTCCGGCGAGTGCTTCGATCCGCCTGCAGGGTGGTGTGGCGGTCGGCGTCCAGCTTGTTCCCAGCGGGACGTGGAGCAGCGGCGCCGGGCCCTGGCGGCTCCAGACGCTGTAGTAGCTGCCCATCCAGGCGAGTCGGAAGTTCCCAGGCGGACGACTCCAGGCCGGCGAGCGGCGCATGACGATCGTCCTGTAGCGCTCGACGCTCGCCAGGGCGATCGTGTCGAGGTCGTAGCTGTGGCCGTAGGCCTTCCCGACCCGGGAACGAATTCGAACGGGCCCGAGTACGCTGCCCGGGGAGGTCGACGGTCATTTCGCGCAGCAGGTAGAGCGAGTATTCGTCGAAGTCGGGGGCCAGCGTCGGCCCCTGGCCCTGAAGCGGCTGTCGATCGAGGCCAGCTCGTTGAAGCGGGCGGTCGGTGCCAGGTTCGTGCCGTGGTAGAGCAGCCCGTCGGACGCGAGCACGCCGACGATCACCGCGAGCGCCAGCACGAGGCCCTCGAAGCGGCGGCTGCGCATCAGCCCGAAGGCGCCGACGAGCGCCACGAACAGGACCATCGGCGAGAGGATCACGAGCAGCTTCGCGGCCGTCCACTCCGTCGCGCGGGTGTGCAGCACCAGCCAGACGATGAACGAGATCGCGACCGCCATCAGGACCGTCCAGGCGCGCCGCCGGACGAGGTAGCTGAGGCCGAGGGCGACGCAGAGGATCACGATCCCCATCAGCAGGTAGGTCTGGTTGACGTACTTCGGTTCGACGCGGTGCGATTCACCCAGCCAGACGCCGAGCGTCTGGATGAACTTCAGCGGCCGCAGCAGGTTGCCCGGGTCGGACACGGCCGCGGCGTCGGACTTGGAGACGCCTTCGGCCAGCGTCACGGTTTTGTGCAGCGGCCCGATCGTCGGCAGCCCGATCACGAGCGTCGCCAGCGCCAGGCCCGCGCCACCGACGATCAGCGGCCGCAGGTCGCGGCGGGAGTTGAGCGGAACAGCCGCAAGGAGGGCGCCGACGCCGAACAGGCCCACCCAGGGCGAGGCGGCGATCGCCGATCGATCCAGCGCCGCCGCCCCGGCGATCCCGAACGGGATGACCGCGCGGATCCCCGCTGCCTTTCGCAGCTCGCGCGCACACACCACGAGGGCCCCCATCAGGAAGAGCTCCGGCAGGGCCGTGATCTCCTTGATCGAGCCCATCAGGGCATAGGCGTAGAGGAGCGCGGGCACCGAGGCGATCGTCCCGGTGATCGCCGCCGAGAGCGGCCTCAGCCCGGCCCGCCGGGCGAGGAAGCTGATGACCAGCGCCAGCAGGCTCAGCTCGAGCGCCTGGAAGACGCTGTAGAGCCAGATCAGGCTCTGCCCGCTGAGCCAGCCGACGGAGGCGAGGACGCTGTGCCCGCCCGAGGGATAGCCGTTGCCGAAGTAGGCCTGGAGGGTCGTCCCGTAGGCCGGCTGGCCGGTCGAGAAGTTGTGTGCGTGGTGCAGCAGCCGCTCGGCACCGGCGATCTGGATCGCCCCGGTGGTGTCGAGCAGGTAGCCGCTGAACGTGACACGGCCCGAGAGGATGACCGGTGCGGCGACGATCAGGTAGGTCGCCAGCGCGGCGCCCGGACCGAGCCACCAGCCTCCCGTCCGCGAACTCCAGCGCTCGGCGACGCTCCGGCGCCCGAGGGCGAAGCCCGCCAGCGCGAGCACCGCCAGGACGATCGGCGTAAGCGGCGCCAGTGCCCCCACCCAGGTCGTGAACTGGGACACGACGATCAGGGTGCCGAAGCCGACCGGCGCGATCAGCAGTGCCGGCAGCCGCGCCCCGCAGATGCGCTCCACAAGCAGCCCGCAGCCGCCCGAGAGCAGCCAGAACAGCAGCGGGAACAGCACGACGACCGCCGGAAAGCTCATCCTGGCGACCCGGGCCCAGGCCTACCTGGAGCGGGTTTCGCGGCGCAGTCCGAGGATGCTAAGGAGGAACGAGGAGAAGAAGATCTGGATCCCGACGATCATCACCGAGGCGGCGACCACCGCCAGGCGTTCGTCGCTCAGCGAGCCGAAGCCGTGGGCGATCCAGGTCGCGATGATGACGCCGCCCAGGGCCAGCCCCGCGAGCACGAACAGGCCGCCCAGAGCGAGTCCGTGCTCGAGGCGAAAGCGCGCGCGCATGCGGTCGAACCAGGGGTCGCGCTCGCCCATGAAGTAGGTGCCGTAGGCGTGCGCGCAGAGCCCGAGCGCCAGGATCTGGGTGCCGACGATCATCAGCAGCGAGCCGCCGATGATCGCGTGCACGCCCCAGGCCCGGCCGAAGAAGTCCAGGCCCGCCTCGACGATCAGCGACGATCAGCGCGCCCAGGCCGGCCAGCAGGGCACCGGGGCCGATGAACAGATGGTTCGGGCTGTGCACCAGCAGGAAGCGCAGGTGGCGCCAGCCGTCGCGGAAGCTCGAGAGCTTGCTCTCACCGCCGCGGGGGTGGTATTCGATCGGGAACTCGGCGATCCGCAGGTTCTCCTTGGAGGCCCTGATGACCATCTCGGAGGCGAACTCCATCCCGGTCGTGCGGAGGTCCAAGCGGGGCAGGACGTCCCGGCGCAGGGCCCGCATGCCGCAGTGTGCGTCGCTGATGCCGGTGGAGAAGAAGAGGTTCAGGATCCCCGTCAGGATCGGGTTGCCGACGTAGCGGTGAAGCCACGGCATGGCGCCCGGCTGGATGTTGTCCATGCGGTCGCCGATCACCATCTCCGCGCCCTCCTCGAGCGCCGCGACGAAGCGCGGGATCTCGTTGAAGTCGTAGGTCAGGTCGGCGTCGGCCATGACGATGTAACGGCCCCTGGAGGCCTCGAAGCCCGCCAGGTAGGCGCTCCCATATCCGCGCCGGCGTTCCACGACGACGCGGGCCCCGGCGCGCTCGGCCAGCCGGGCCGAGTCGTCCTCGGAGTCGTTGTCGGCCACGATGACCTCGCCGATGACCCCCATCTGCTCGATCGCCCCAAGCGCCGCCTTGACGCAGTGCTCGATGTTCTCGGCCTCGTTCAGGCAGGGGATCACGACGGACACGAGGGGTCCGAGGTCAGGCGTCCCGGGAGCGGGCGGGGCGACTCTTGACGGGGCAAGTGTGCTCATGGTTTGAGGCGCTGCGTGCCCGAATGTGCGAAACGGGCTGACGTCACTCGTTATAACGCCACGGAGGGCGGAAAGTAACGCTCGGCGAGATGCTGACACTGACAGGGCAGGCCGCGCTGCGGGCCTGCCCGGACAGCTGAGATGCTAGCCGGATGCGGATCTGCGTCGTCTACGACTGCCTTTACCCCTACACCGTGGGGGGCGGGGAGCGCTGGTATCGCAACGTCGCCGAGCGGATGGCCGGCGAAGGCCACGACGTGACTTACCTGACGCTGCGCCAGTGGGAGCGGGGCGAGAACGGCGAACTCGACGGGCGCGTCGACGGTCATCGCGGCGGGACCGAAAATGGCGCTCTACACCCCGAGCGGGCGGCGGCGGATCCTCCCCCCGCTGCGCTTCGGCGCGGGGGTCGCGTGGCATCTTCTGCGCCACGGCCGGCGCTACGACGTGCATCGACACCTGCGCCTTCCCCTACTTCTCGCTGCTCGCCGCCGCGCTGCTGCGGCCGCTGATGGGCTACGAGCTGGTCGTCGACTGGTTCGAGGTCTGGAGCGAGGAGTACTGGCGCGAGTACCTCGGGCCGATCGGCGGGCGGATCGGCGGCCTCGTCCAGCGGCTGTGCGCCCGGGTGCCCCAGCGCGCGAACTGCTTCTCCGAGCTGCACGCTGCCCGCCTGCGCGAGGAGGGGCTGCGGGGCGAGGTCACGGTGCTGCGGGGCCTGCATGCCGGTACGCGGGCGGTGGCCGAGCCGCGGGCCGACCGCGCCGCTGGTGCTGTGCGCCGGGCGGCTGATCCCGGAGAAGCGGATCGGGCTGGCGGTCGCCGCGATCGTCCTCGCCGCCGAGCGGATCCCCGGGCTGCGGGGGCTCGATCCTCGGCGACGGCCCCGAGCGGGCCGCGCTGGACGGGGAGATCGCAGCGCTCGGGGCAGACGCGATCATCGAGGCGCCCGGGTTCGTCGCGGCGGAGCGTGTCGAGGCGGAGATGGCCGGTGCAATGTGCGTGCTGTTGAGCTCCAGCCGCGAGGGCTACGGCCTCGTCGTCGTCGAGGCGGCGGCGCTCGGCACGCCGAGCATCGTCGTCGCCGGTCAGGACAACGCCGCGACGGAGCTGATCGTCGAGGGCGTCAACGGGACGCTCGCGCCGGCCGCGGACGCAGAGTCGATCGCCGAGGCGATCGTCAGGATCCACGAGGGAGGCCTCGAGCTGCGCCGGCGAACCGCCCACTGGTATGCCCAGAACGCCGAGGAGCTCTCACTCGAGGCGTCCCTGCGCAGGGTGATGGCGCCCTACGCGAGCGCCCGGGCGTAGCTCTCGAGCGTCAGCCTGGCCGTCTGGCGCCAGGTGAACAGCCGCGCCCGCTCGTGGCCGGCGGCCCGCAGACGCTCGCGCAGCTGCGGATCGCCCAGCAGCCGGCTCAGCACAGCGGCGATCTGGGCCTCATCGCGCGGGTCGAACAGCAGCGCCGCCTCACCCGCGACCTCGGGAAGCGAGGAGGCGTTCGAGCACGCCACCGGCACCCCGCGGGCCATCGCCTCGAGCACCGGCAGCCCGAAGCCCTCATAGAGCGACGGGAAGACGAACGCGCTCGCCAGCGCCCACAGACCCTCGACCTCCTCGCGCGAGATCCAGCCCGGGAAGCGGACGTCCCGCCCAACGCCCAAGGCGGCCGCCCGGTTGCGGAGCTCCTGCTCATGGGCCGTCGGGTAGCCGGCGAGCACGAGGACCGGCCGGCTCTCCGCGGGGAGCACCGCGAGCGCGCCGATCAGCGCCGCGAGGTTCTTGTGGGGGCGCTTGGCCGAGAGGCTCAGCAGAACCCTCCGCTGGCCCAGGTCAAAGCGCTCACGGGTCGCGGGCTCCGCGAGCGGCGCTCCCGCGGGGCGGTACGCCGAGGCCGAGCGGGACGACGTCGATCCGCCCGGCGGGGATGCCGAGCAGCTCGATCAGGTCGTCCCGCGTGCTCCGCGAGTCGGCGATGACCCGGTCCGAGCGCCGGGCGGCGGCCGGCACGAGGACCCTCATGCCCTTGTCGCGCAGGCCGGCGTGGGCCTCGGGGAAACGCGCATAGATCAGGTCATGGACCGTCACGACCCGGCGAAAGCGGCCCCACAGCGGCGCCGTGGAGGCCAGGCTGTGAAGCAGGTCGACCCGTCCGCGGCGGGCCAGCAGCGGCAGCGCCGTCTGCTCGCCGAGAACCCACTGGACCCTGTTGCGGGCCTTGGCGGGCACCGTCACGGCCGGCAGCAGCTCGCCCCACGGTCCGTCGTTTGCGGCGGCGGCCTCGCGATTGATGAAGGCGGTGAAGCGATACCCCGGCGGGGCCTCCTCGAGCAGGGGGCCGATCAGCTCGCGGGCGGCGACCTCCATGCCGCCCGTCTCCCCGGGGACGAGGAACACGAGATTGAGCCCGATATGCAGCCCCTGGCGTTGGGCGCTCAACGCTTCTCCAGCGCCCGTTCGTAGGCCGCGTGGGTGCCGCGGGCGGCGGCCTGCCAGGTGAAGGCTCCGGCGCGCTCGGGGCCGGCTGCGGGAGGTCGATGAGTCATCCAGCGCCGCCTCGATCGCCCGCGCGGCGCCAGGCGGGTCGGCGGGTCGAAGTAGTGGGGTATCTCCCCGCCGACCTCGCGGAGCACCGGCAGATCCGAGCAGGCCACCGGCACGCCATGCGCGAGCGCCTCGAGCACGGGCAGGCCGAAGCCCTCGCCGAGCGTCGGCAGGGCCGAGCAGGCGGCGATCCGCCACAGGCCCTCCCGTTCGGCGTCGGAGACATAGCCGGCGAAGACGATCCGCTCGGTGACCTGCAGCTCGCCCGCCAGCGCTCGCAGCTCCTGCTCATAGGGCTCGGGATGGCCGGCCAACAGGATCCGCACATCGGCCGCGAGCGCGCTCGCGGCGCGGACGAGCACCTCCTGGTTCTTGTGCGGGCGCTTGGCGGCCAGGCAGAGCACGACCCGGCCGGTGCCGAGCCCGTAGCGCGAGCGCAGCTCCGCCTCCGAGGCGAAGTGATCGCCCGTGGAACGGCTCGTAGCCGTGGTGAACGACATCGAAGCGGGCCGGATCGGTGCCGAGGACGGCGCAGACCTCGTCACGGGCGGCAGCGCTGCCGCAGATCAGCCGGGCGGCGCGCGAGGCGGCCGAGCGCACGAGCAGCTCCATCCCTGCGGTCGTCACCCGGCCGAACGTGGGGGTCAATGAGGAAGGTGACGTCGTGAAGCGTCACGACCGCCGGGGCGCCCGGGGCGAGCGGCGCGAGGCTGGCGAGACTGTGGACGATGTCCGGCCGCAGCCGGCGGACCAGCACGGGCAGGGCGGCCTGTTCGCAGAGCTGGCGGCGGATCCGCTGGCCGTCCTCGCAGGGCAGCGCCATGATCCGCGCGAAGTCCGCCCAGCCGTCGCGCCGCAGGGCGCCGGCACCGGAGCGGGTCGTGGCGAGCGTCAGGCGCAGCTCGGGGTACTCCCGCGCGAGCGCGGGCGCGAGGCCGCGCAGGTAGGTCTCCGGGCCGCCCGAGACCCCGGGGTCGAGATAGAGGGCGTTGAGCAGGACGCTTCCGGGGGCGGGCATAGTGGGCGATGGTACGGTGCCGATCCGGTGAACTACTTCGACTGGCACGAGCAGCCGGGCTACTGGGCGGACATAACCCGCCACTTCGATCCCGCGACCGAGCTGCTGGACATCGGCTGCGGCTCGGCCTGGCTGGCCGAGCACTTCGAGCACTACACCGGTGTCGACGCCTCCGAGGACGCAGTCCGGATCGCGACCGCGAAAGGGCGCAACGTCATCCTCGCCGACGGCGATCAGCCGCTCGCATTCGCCGACGGCAGCTTCGACGGGATCATCATCAAGGATGTCCTCGAGCACGTCGGCGACCCCGCCGCGCTGGTCGGAGAAGCCCACCGCCTGCTCCGACCCGGGGGACGGGTCTTCGCCTCCTCTCCCGACGCCCAGCGGTGGGTCTGGGACGACTACACCCACCGCAGGCCGTTCAGCCGCAAGAGCTTCCGGCTGCTGTTCTCCGACCAGGACTTTCGCGTTCGCGAACTCGGCTACGAGTCGGTCTCGCCGGGCGTCGGGCTGATCTCGGCTCGGACCAGGCGTAAACGCCGGCCGCGGCTGTTCGCCGCGCTGGCCCTGCTTCCGTTCCATCGCCGCAACGTCTGGGTCCTGGCCGAACGCGAGCCCGGTTAGGAGCTCAAAAGGAGCGCAGCGCCTCGAGCGCCGCGAGCACGGTGGCGGCGGTCCGGTCCCAGTCGAAGGCGGCTGCGCGGACGGGGCCGGCAGAGGCTTTGCGGGCGCGCGGCCGCGTCGATCGGCGAGCAGCTCGGCGAGCACCCGGCGGATGTCTGCGACGTCGTAGGGGTCGGCGTAACTGACCGCCTCGCCGCCGACCTCGGGCATGCTCGAGACCGACGAGGTCAGGACGGCGGTGCCCGATTGCATCGCCTCGAGCACCGGTATCCCGAAGCCCTCATAGAGGGAGACGTAACAGAAGAGCTCGGCACCCCTGTAGAGGGCCGGAAGGTCCTCGTCGTCGACGAAGCCCAGTGCCGTCACCCATCCGGCGTTGGCGGCCACGCCGGCCATCGTGGCGTCGGTCTGCCAGCCTGGCGCCCCTGCGAGAACGAGCCGGATGGCGCCCCGCTGCCCGGGCGTGAGGCCGGCGAATGCCTCAATCAGCCGCGGCAGGTTCTTGCGCGGCTCGAGCGTCGCGGTGACCAGGACGTAGGGCCGCTCGAGCCCGAGGCGGCCGAGGGCGCCGGAGTCGCTGTCGAGGGCGAGCGGGGAGAAGCGCGGGTCGGCGGCCGGGTGGGCCACGACGGTCCGTCCCGCCGCTCGCGGATAACGCGCCTCGAGCTCCCGGCGGGTAGCGTCGGAGATCGCCACGAACGAGGATCCACGTCTGATCGCCACGGGAGCGTCAGTCGCTCGAGGAGGCTCCCGCGGGGCGGCTGCAGCTCGCGGTCGAAGGGCGCGAAGTCCCAGACCATCACGGCTCCGGGGATCGTCCAGGGGAGCGTCATCGCGTAGCTGTTGCAGGCCAGTGCGACGTCTGCCCGGCGCGACATCGAGGCGCCCGCGACGAGAGGCCAGCTCAGGCCGGGAGCGCGGGGGGTGACCCAGCGAAAGCGCCCATCGAGCTCCCCGTCGGTCCATCGCGTCCGCGCATAGAGCAGGTATTCGTGGTCATCATCGCGCCGGGCGATCCCGCGGAGAAGCTCGCGAACGTAGCGGCCCCGGCCCGCCGGCACCTCGGCCGCTGCGCGCGCATCGATCGCGATCCTCATCGAGCGCAGGCTAGTGGAGGGCCCGCGCGACGGGCGAAGCCGTGGGCGGCGCCGGTAGGTTGGGCCTGTGCACGAGCCCCACCGCGGCATCCCGCCCGGCCCGTCCTCGCGTCGTGATCCTGCGCGGGCACCAGGCCAACCCGTGGGAGCTTGCGCCGTGGCGCGAGCCGGCGATCGCCGATGCCTACGAGGTCAGCTTCCTGCGCTCGCGCCGCGGCTGGTTCGACACGAGCGGGCTGGGGCTGTCGAGCAGTGACCGCCTGGACGGCCCGCGACCTGCTTCCACCGGGACGACTGGGCGACCTCGCGGTGCGGCTTCCCGGCGAGCGCTATCTGCGCCTCGCCCCCCACCTGCGGGGCGCCGACATCGTCCACTCCCAGGAGCTCGGCTACTGGTACAGCGACCAGGCCGCGCGACTGCGTGAGAGCCTGGGGTTTCGGCTCGTCCTGACGGTCTGGGAGACGCTCCCCTTCCTCGACGCCTACCGCAACGTCCGCACCCGGCCCTATCGCCGGCGGGTGCTGGCGGCGACCGATCTCTTCCTGGCGGCGAGCGAGCGGGCCCGCGATGCCCTGCTGCTCGAGGGCGCGCCCCGAGGAGCGGATCCGGGTCTGCCCACCGGGGGTCGACGTCGAGCGCTTCTCCGCCGGCGGATCGGGCCCCCCGGACGGCCCGCCGATGATCCTCGCCCCGGCGAGGCTCGTCTGGGAGAAGGGCCACCAGGACATCCTGCGGGCGCTCGCGCTGCTGCGCCACAGCGGCGACGGGGGCGCGGCCTCCCAGGCGCGGCTCGTGATCGTCGGCCGCGGCCCCGAGGAAGGGCGGCTGCGCGCCCACGCCGCCGAGCTGGGCCTGGCCGAGCAGGTCGAGTTCCGCGGTTTCATCCCCTACGAGGAGATGCCGGCCGTATACGCGGGCGCAGCGTGCCTGGTTCTTGCCAGCCTGCCGACGACCTATTGGGAGGAGCAGTTCGGCATGGTCCTCGCCGAGGCGATGGCGGCCGGGGTGCCGATCATCGCGTCATGCGTCGGGGGCGATCCCCGAGGTGACGGGCGGGCGGGCGCGGCTGTTCAGCCCCGGGGACTGGGTGGGGCTGGCGGGGCAAATTCGCCAGCTTTTCGAGGGCCCTCGACACGAGCGGGCAGGCGATCAGACCTACTCCACGAGAGCGGCAGCCGAGCGAATCGCAGCGGCCTACGACGAGCTCCGAGGCCCGGCTGCCCTGCTGTAGTCGCCGGCAGATCGCCATATATAGTTCCCGCGAGTGAAGCTGATCCTCCGCCGGCGCATTCGCAGCGCATTGCGTGGCTTCAAGGTTCCGGAGACATCCGAGAGCGCCGCGACGACGACAGCGCCTCGTGGAGCGTGGCCGGATGCCTCGAGCGGGACAGAGGAGATCTCGAAAGAGAGCGCATCCACCGCCCCCTCCTCGAGCAGCCTGCGGGCACCCTTCAGGACCTCGGGCTCGAAGCCCTCGACGTCGATCTTCCGAAAGTCGACCTGCTCGACCCCCACGGCATCCAGCGCGGTGTCGAGCGCCACCGCCGGCACTGCGACGACCTCGACCGGCGAGATCCCGTCGTTCACCGCGGCACCCCGTGAGTTCCACGCCGAGTAGCGCTGCGTGGAGCACTTCATCTCGACGGTCCCGGGCGCGTCCGACGCCGCCGCCGCGATGAGTTCGACGTTCTCGACCTGGTTCGAGCGCGGGGTTCTCGCGCATCAGCCACGCCGTCGTCGGTACGCGGCTCAAACGCGACCACTCTCCCGCCGGCCCCGACACGGCGACCCATCATGATCGAGTGCGCGCCGACGTTGGCTCCCACGTCGACTGCCGTCGCTCCCCCTCCGAGCAGCTTTGAGATCGCCTGGAAGTCCGGCTTGTAGAAGGCCTTGCTCAGGAGCTCATCGACGGACTGCAGCTCCCACGCGTAGAGCACGAAGCGAACGCCGTAGGCGTCGGTGAGCACGACAGGGGAGCCGCCCTTGGCGAAGTGCCTCGCCCACTTCCTTGCGGCCGGGCTCGGGCGTGAGCGCGCACGGGCGAGCAGTCCTCGGACACGATCGGGATCGGCGTCACAGCGGCCGGCAGTGTAGGGCAGGGTGCCCCGCGGGCATCAGGGCAACGCCTCCGAGTGCTGCCCGGTCGCGGTCCACCCGACGAGGTGATCATGTTCTCGAATATCTCCAGGTGCCGGTCAGCGACAGCGCCCGGCGTCAGCCGCCGCTGCCAATAGTCATAACCCGCGGCACCCAATGTGATCCCCCGGTCGCGGTCGTCGAGGACCGCTGTGATCGCGGCCGCGAAAGCGGGAGCGTCGTTGCCGGCCACGATGCCCCCGCCCGAATCCTCGATGAGCTCTCTCAGCGATGGGATGTCGCTGACGACGACCGGCAGGCGCTGGGTCCACGCCTCCGCGACGACCATGCCGAAGGTCTCGCTCTGCGAGGGCAGGCAAAGCATCCTCGCGCGGTTCAGCCAGGCGGCCCGCTCGGCGTCGGAAACGCGCCCGACATCGAGTATCCGGGGATCGCTCGCGTCCAGCGGCCGGCCGGGCCCGACGAACGCGAAAAGAGCGTCGGGATGACGCTCCCAGACGCTATCGGCGGCGCCGAGCACGAGCTCGTAGCGCTTGGTCGGTCGCCGCTGCCCGAGGAACAGGACGACGGGCGCCTCGCCAGGCACCGGGAGAGCATCAGGTAGCTGCAGCCCGGCGCGTGCGTCGGGCACCGGCAGACCGGCGATGTGGATCTTCGAGCGCGTCGACGCCAAGGCTGGCGTAGGCGTCGGCGTCCGCCCGTGTGGTGGCAATCAGCGTGTCGGCATCGCTGTAGGCGCTGATCGAGGCGGAGTCGTCGCCCCACTCTCCGAGGTGGGCGAACGGGGAGATCGCCACGGGCTTGCCGAGCGCGTGCGCCGAGCTCACGGCCGCTACCGCCAGCATGTTGGATCCGAGCACATGCACGACCTCGGCGTCGGCGAGCAGAGGATCGAGCAGATCGCGCACGACCGCGGTGTAGTAGCGCGCCGCGTAGGCCCTCAGCCAACGGTTGGACACCCGCCCGCCGAACGGGATCAGTTCGGCGGCCAGCGGCAGCAGCAGCGCCCTTCGCCGCCGTGAGGGCCGGAACTGGAGACGGGCATGCCCTCATGCGTAAACGGCTCGAATATCTTGCGCTCGCGGATGATGTGAGTCATCCGGCCGAAATGGAGTTCGTCGACGCACTGGGCGACCACCTTCGCTTCGTGACCCCGCTCGAGGTAGGCCCGCCCGAGGTTCTCGACCACTCGCTCGACGCCTCCCACCGCGGGCCAGTACTGGCGGGTGACCATCGTGATTCGCATCCGAGCACCCTACCCAGGACCCCGCCGGGCCTATGATGGCTCGCCGATGCGCAGGCCCGACCGATCGCCATTGCCCCCCGAGGACGTGAGCGCGGTGGCGGGTCTGCTCGATGATCCGATCGTGGCGGTCGACGTGGGCAGCCGCGACGGGGTGCGCGGTCCTGGCGCTCGCTGCTGCCGAATGCGCTGTTGGTCGGCTTCGACCCCGATCCCGAGGAGTGCGCTCGTCTGAACGCGGCGGCTGTCGATCCGGAACGGGAGCGTTACGAACCGTTCGCGCTGGGTGCGACCGCCGGCAGCGCAGAGCTGCATCTGACCCGCGACCCGCAGAGCTCCTCCCTGTATGCGCCCAACCCGGCGGCGATTGAGCGATACCCGGAGCTGTGGCGCCACGAGCCGACACGGACGGAGGCGATCGCGCTGACGACGATCGACGACTGGACAGCCCGCGCCGGCGTCAATGGTGTCGACACGATCAAGGTGGACGTCCAGGGTGCCGAGCTCGACGTCCTGCGAGGCGCCCGGCGCGCGATCGCCGATGTGCGGATCATCGAGGCGGAGGTTGAGTTCCAGGAGCTCTACAGCGGCCAGCCGCTGTTCTGCGACGTCGCTTCGTTCATGCGCGAGCAAGGTCTCGAGCTGTGGCGGCTGCGGGAGCTTCACCACGGCGGGCTCTCCCCCGCCGAGCGTGGGGAGCCGGTGTTCGGCGTCGGCGACTACGTCGAGCGCACGCGTCTGGGTGGTCAGCTGGTCTGGGGGAACGCGATCTTCGTGCGAGGTGAGATGGCGACGGCCGGAGGGCCCGGGGGCTGGCAGAGCCGAGCCCGCGATGCGTGCATGGCAGGGGTGTTCGGATTCGCCGAGCTGGCCGAGCTGGGGCTTCGGGAGGCTGCGACGCGGCGCCCCCATCAGCGGCCGGGACGATCAGACAAGCGCATTCGCGCCTGCGGCGGCGGGGGCGTGCCCGCAGGGCCGAAGACCTTCTCACGCGGGCTCCGGCGCACCTGCGCGGGCTTCGTCAGGGCCCGCCTGTCGAGCGGCGGTTAGCCGGGCGTGCCCCGAGCCGGCGAGCCGCCCGCCAGCGGGCGATCGCAACGCCTGCGCGACGCAACGGGCCACCGGTCACGGATCCCGAGAAGAAGCGCCGGTAGCTGCCCAGCACCCGCTCGTCAGCCACCGGGGGAGCGAACCGCAATGGCACGTCCGGCCAGCCGGCCGGACACGGCTCCCAGGTGAGCTCCCACGCGGGGCGCCGTCGGCGTGGGTCCCATGCGCAAGGCCGCTGTTCTCGACCATGTTCCACATGGGGGTCACGAAGTAGCGCCGGTCGAGAAGCATGTTGGTCGCACAGACGACGTCCCAAGAGCCTCCGAGTGTCTCGTTGACCACGCCGCCTCGATCATCGCGCCATGTCGGCTCCCGCGAGCGCGGGTCGAAGCGCGGTGCCGCCGCAATGCGCCCGCGGAGGACCTCGGGGTCGAACTCGAAGCGGGTTCCAGCGGTCCCGCCACGTCGCCCAGCCCCATGAGGAGAAGCGGGGCGAGACGAAGACGTCGAACTCCCAGTCGCCGAGGCCATCCCGATCGAAGGGGTAGCGCAGGCCGGTCATGCCGGCGACCTGCGGGTGCTCGCGATAGTGGACAAGACGCGCCGCGCGTACTCGTAGAACTCGGGCGCGACACAGACGTCGTCCTCGATCACGATCGCGGACTCGTGCCCTCGAAGACGCGATCGAGGCCCGTCCGGATCGACCGGCTCAGTCCGAGGTTCTCATGATGTCGACCACCTCGGCTCGACCCAGTCGATGGCGGCAGCCGCTCCGAACGATCGCGACATCCTCGGCGGCGTCGGGATCGCCGGGCCCGTCGGAGAAGATGTAAAGCCGCTCGATCCCGGCCTCGTGCAGGCATGACAGCGTCCGCTCAAGCTCCCGGTGGCGCCGGTAGACGAACAGAGCTGCAGGGATCGCCTCGCCGGCGCTCATGCGGCTAGCGATCCCCTCCCAGCCAGCCAGCGGGTCCCGTCGAGCCCGAACGCCGCGGGATTGCCTGCGCGAGCTCCGCCGGGATCGCTCCCGTCACGATCAGGACGAAGGTGTAGACGGCCACCGCGAGCAGGGACTGGATCAGGCTGCCAAGCGGGAGAAAGATCACCGAGCCCCCCAGCAGCGCCGCGATTGCGACCCGCGCAGGGACACGCAGCGAGAAGCTCATACGGGGCTTGACGCGTAGCAACAGGAAGAGCGAAGTCCCGGCGAAGACGACCTCGGTCGCGGAAAAGGCCACGGCCGCACCTGGGCTGTGCCACAGGGGCACCAGCGCCAGGGTGAGCACCACGCTCAGACAGAGGCCGATCGCGCTGATGATCAGGCAGTCGCGGTGCCGGTGCAACGCCAAAAGGCCGTACTGCCAGGTCGCCCCGACGAATTGCGTGACGATCGCCAGCGACTCGATCTCGAGGACCGTCACCGATGGCCCACCGCTGTGCCCCGACAGGACCAGAACGACGAAACGGGCGCCGAGTGCGAGGCCGAGCGCGATCGCGCCGCCGACGATCAACGTGACCTCCATCAGGCGCTCGAGCACGTAGCGCAGACGCTCGCGATCATCGCGGGCTGCCCGTGAGAGGACGGGCAGAGTCGAGCCGACCGTCAACGCGGGGATCGCGATCAGCACCGAGATCACCGCAAAGGCGGTCGCGTAGTAGCCCGTCTGCAGTTCGCTGGCCAGCAACGACAGAAGCAGCACCGTGATGCGCAGGTACAGGGTTGAGATCACGACCGCTGCCGCGAACGGGAGCACGGCGCGGATCAGCGTCAACCACTCCGCGCGGTTGAAGGCGGGACGTAGCGACATCGTGCCGCGGATCGCGACGGCCGTCGCCGCCAGCACGATCAGCGCCACAGGCACGTTGACGGCGAGAAACGGGAGCAGCTGGGAGCCCGCCAGGACGAGGATCACGATCGCGCTGACGGCAAGGATCTGACGGAGCAGTTCGAGCGCGGTCACGAGACCGAGGCGCAACCGGGACGCCAGGGGTACCGCGAAGGTCCCCTGGATGACGGTCAGAACCATCGCGACGCCCGCGAGGAACGTGCCCTCGATGACCGGGTCACCGTAGCCGGCGAAGACGGCGAACAGCGTCGCGAGCAGGACCCCTCCGCTCGTCAGCGCGATGCGCACCCCGAGCAGATTCCGCATCAGCCATTCGCGCTCGGAGCCGGCTCGAATCGAGTACTCGCGGACGCCGATCTGCCCAAGACCGACGTCGGTGATGCCCTGGACGATCGTCACGAGGGTGATCGCGACGATGTAGCGCCCGTATTCGACCGAGCCGAGATGACGGATCAGGAGCGGGACCGATATCAGGCTCAGGAGGACACCGGCGACATAGCCGGCGCTGCGAAGCGCGCTGCCCCTGATTGCGGCGTTTCCCGCGGCGGGGGAGTCGAGCAGGTCGTTCTCGAGATCCGCCAGGGCTGTGGGCTGTTGATCGGTGGCCATGGAGGTTGATGGTCCCGCCCGAGAGGAGCCGGCGTCCCTGACAGGGACCCTAGATCATGTCGTGGCGGCGCCTATCATTTGGCCGATGGGCCTTCTCGCAGGTAAGCGCATACTGGTGACTGGCGGTTCCGGCTTTCTCGGCGGTCGGGTCCTCGAGCAGCTCGCTACGCACGATGTGGCCGAGGTCCTCGCACCGCGCTCGGCCGAATATGACCTCCGCCAGCTCGACGGCATCCGGGCCGCGCTCGCCGATTCACGGCCCGATGTCGTGATCCACCTGGCCGCCGTCGTCGGCGGCATCGGCGCGAACATGGAATCCCCGGGCCAGTTCTTCTACGAGAACGCGATCATGGGCATCCAACTGATCGAGCAGAGCCGGCTGGCAGCCGTCGAGCGGTTCGTCTGCCTGGGCACCGTCTGCGCCTACCCCAAGTTCGTTCCGGCGCCTTTCCATGAGGACGAGCTCTGGAACGGCTACCCCGAGGAGACGAACGCCCCCTATGGGCTCGCCAAGAAGATGCTGCTGGTGCAGTTGCAGGCCTACCGCGAACAGTACGGTTTCAACGGCATCTACCTGTTGCCCGTGAATCTCTACGGGCCGTATGACAACTTCGACGAGCGCACCTCACACGTGATCCCCGCGCTGATCAAGAAGTGCTGCGAGGCACTCGACAGCGGCGCGGAGTCGATCTCCTGCTGGGGCAGCGGACGAGCCTCGCGCGAGTTCCTATATGTCGAGGACGCCGCCGCCGGGATCATCGCGGCCGCTGAGCGCTACTCCGGCGGCGAGCCGGTGAACCTCGGCTCCGGCCAGGAGATCACGATCCTCGAGCTGACCGAGTTGATCGCCGAGCTGGTCGGCTTCCGGGGCAGGATCGAGTGGGACACCGACAAGCCCGACGGCCAGCCACGGCGGTGGCTCGACACGAGCCGCGCAGAGCACGAGTTCGGCTTCCGCGCCAGCACCGCCCTGCGCGAGGGTCTGCAGCGGACGATCGACTGGTACAGGGCGAGCAGCCGTGAGCAGACGGTTGCCGCCGGCGCGCCCGCCCACGGCGACTCCTAGCTCGCCCGGGGCTCCTCGGGCGAGTCCGTCCGCCAGGCCCAGACCATCCCGTAGCCGTCGGGGCGGTGCCAGATGTCTGCGATCTTCAGGCCGGCGTCCCTGAGCGCCGCTTCGGCCGCCGGCCTGGGATCGCCCTCGGGACCGAGGTGCGGGTGGTACTCGAGCACGACGACCTTCGGAGGGTCCTGCCGAAACCGCTCGTCGGCGAGGATCTCCCACTCGCCGCCCTCGATATCGACCTTGACAAGATCGGCGCCCGCGATCTCGGCAATCACGTCGTGGACCGGAACCATGATCGTCGGAACGTCCAGGACGGTCCCGGCCGGGACGACGAATGACCCCATCGCGCGGCCCGCAGCGAGCTCGACCTCCCCGTCGTGTGCGCCGGCAGCCATCCGTTCCACGCGCCAGCGCCCGGCGAGTCCATTGGCGGCGATGGTCTGCTCATGGACGGCGGCGTTGTCCGGGTCGGCCTCGTAGCCGACGATGCTCGCCTGTGGCCAGCGCCGGGCGGCGTAGATCCCGAACAGCCCTATGTTGGCCCCGAGATCCACGACCCGGCGGGGATCCGCGAGCGCCCGGCCCACCTCGGGAGGCGGCTCGTAGTCGCGGCTGTGGAATACCTCGGCCATCGTCGCGCCGTCCCGGAGAACGTGGCGGAGCACGACGGTCGAGTCGCCGCCGCGCAGCGTGTAGCGGTAGGCCCCCGGGGGCCTGTAGATCTCCCTGACGAAGAACCGTCCGGACTCGCGCACGAGACGTGCGCAGATCAGCCTTGCCGTGATCGGCATGACGAGCGGGTGGGCAGCCAGCTTCCGCGCCCGGGCGTCGAGGCGGCCGTCCGACTGCTGGGCCCCGGGCGACGACCCGCTGCCCGATGGACGCGCGCGGATCATCCGTATCAGCCAACGCAGCGGCGCGGCGACGGGCCGAAGCGCGACGAACTCCTCGGCTTTTGCGCGGAGGTGCCGGGGCGAGCGCGCCGGTCGCAGACCCTCCGCGGTGAGCATGTGGGTGGCGTTGGCGGGGCTGTGGACATAGCGGTTGATCGGACCGGCCAGCGCACGGTTTCGGTCTGCCTCGGGCCCCTCCCAGTCGGCTCCGCGCTTGGCCGCGACATGCCCGTAGTCGTGGTTCTGGTGGATCACGGTCGTGGTCGGCGTCATGTCGATCAGCGGCAGCTTCAGCTCCAGCGTCCTGCTCATCATCCAGTTGTCCCAGCCGGGGCGCCCCACGGCGAAGGGCGGGATACCGAAGTCGGTCGTCCGCGGGAAGACGAAGTAGTCACTTCCACGGCCGAGGTCGAGCTCCCCGTTCGCCCGCGCCCAGCCGGCCAGCCCCGGACCCTCGCTCGCGAAGTCGATCGGCTCCGTGATGTCACAGTTCCATCGCTGGCCGATCGCCAGCGATGGCCCGGCGGGCAGCCGCCGCACGGCCGTCAGAAAGTCCGCGAGCAGGATGATGTCCGCGTTGACGTAGCAGAGACGCTCGCCCGTCCCCACCCGCGCCGCCTCGCCGAAGGCCCAATCGAGCAGCGGCGTGCCGAACTCGTTCTTGGCCGGATCGCCGATGTGGATCACCCCGGCCTCCGCGGCGGCCTCGGCGACACCGGGATCGTCGCCCATCAGGATCACCTCGACGTCATTACCGAGCGCGACCCAGCTGCGGACAGCGTTTCGCTGGATCAGCGTGATGTGCGGATCGACGAAGCCCTTGGGTAGCGAGAAGACGGTCAGCTGAGCCATAAGCGGCGCGAGGCCGCATCAGCCTAGCGTGGGCTTGGGTGATTGTCAGGCGGCGAAGCGGATCGGCAGCCGCTCGAGGCCGTAGATGCCCGAGACGGTCCCGAACTCGGGCTCGCCGTCGAGCTGCAGCTCGCGCAGATGCTCGGAGAGGAAGAGCAGGCCCTCCTGGAGCTCGAGCCGGGCCAGGTTGGCGCCCATGCAGTAGTGGACGCTTGCGCCGAAGGTCAACGGGCGTCCCTTGCCGCGCTGGGCGGTGATGTCGAAGGCTTCGACGTCACCGGGGTCGTCCTCGAGGTCGCGGTTGGCCGTGAAGGCGCAGACCATGACGATCGTGTCCGGCGGGAAAGTGACGTCCCGGTAGACGATCTCCTCGGTCATGATCCTGGCGGTGAAGGGGGTGATCGGCTCGTAGCGCAGGGCCTCCTCGACCGCCGCCTCGGCCAGGCCGGGCTCCGCGGTGAGGGCCTGCCACTGCGCGGGGTGTTCGGCCAGCAGGCGGACCGCGTGGGCGAGCTGGCTCTGGGTCGTGTCGACGCCGCCGGCGAGGATGTTGAAGACGAGGTTGATGCACTCCACGTCGGAGAGCCGCTCTCCCTGCTCTTCGGTGGCGATGAGCATCGAGATCAGATCGTCGCCGGGGTTGACCCGGCGCTCGGCCACGAGCGCTCCGGCGTACTCGTAGAACTCCTCGACTGCCTCCTCGATCGTGTCCCGTTCGGTGGCCATGGCGGCGGCGTCGAACTGCTGCTGGATCAGTTCGACCAGTGGTGCAGGCGGGGCGCGTCCGCGAGCGGGGCGCCCATGACGGAGGCGATGACCTGCGACGGGTAGGGCTTTGCGAAGGCCTCGACGAACTCGCAGGAGGCCGTCCCGCCGGCCGCGTCGGCGCCGGCCAGGACGTCGCCGAGCAGCCCCTCGAGAAAGGCCCGCATCGTGGGGCGGTAGCGCTCGACGGCGCGCGGCGAGAGGGCGGGGTTGACGAGGCCCCGAAGCCGTGAGTGGTCGGGCCCGTTGACGTGCAGGATGTTGCGGCGCATCTGCTCATACAGCGGCCCCTGCCTGACGCCGAAGATCTCGGCGAATCTCATTCCCGGGAAGATCGCCGAGCGGGTCCGCAGGAAGTACTCGCCGGCCTCCCGGTCGAGGACCATGAAACCGAACGGCGCCGAGGCGAGCCACCCCTGCTCGCGCACCTCGGCCATCGCGTCATGGAAGCGCTCCCCGCGCAGCGACGCGTCCGTGTAGTCGAACGCGGGGAGCTCCAGCTCGCTGACGAGGGTCATCGCCGGCGCTTACTTCTTTTTCGGGCTGATCGCGTTCTTCAGGCTCGCGCCGGCGGAGAACTTGGGCGCCTTGGAGGCTTTGATTTTCACGCGCTCACCCGTGCGGGGGTTGACGCCCTGGCGTGCGGCCCGTTTGACGACCGAGAACTTGCCGAAGCCCGTGATGGCGACCTCGTCGCCTTTTTTGAGGGTCTTCGTGACGGTGTCCAGCAACGACTCGATTGCCCGGCTCGTGTCTGCTTTGGAGAGACCGCTGTCGGCTGCGACAGCATCGATCAGCTGAGACTTGTTCATCCGGAAGCTTCCTTTCGGTGGGTTGTCAGCGGCGAGGCGGCAGAGTAGCGCGCCAGCTTCTTCCCCGGGTTGAGCAGCCCCTTGGGGTCGAAGGTCCGTTTGATCGCTTCGTGCAGTTCGATGGCCGCCCGCGGCCACTGTCCCTCCAGGCGCCCGCGCTTGAGCCAGCCCACGCCGTGCTCGCCGGCGACCGATCCGCCGAGCGCGACGACCAGCTCGAACAGCCGCTCCCCGACGGCCTCGGCGGCGTCGAGCTCGGCCTCGCTGTCCGGGTCGACGAGGACCGTCGCGTGGACGTTTCCCTCGCCCCCGTGGCCCCACGCGCAGGACTCGAGGCCGTGCTCGGCCGCGATCGCCGCGAAGCCCTCGAGCCCCTCGGCCAGGCGCTCGACGGGGAAGACGACATCCTCTGAGACCTTCGCCCCCCGGGTGCCCGTGACGACGCCGTTGATTCCGTCCCGCCAGCGCCAGAGCGCCGCCGGGTCCTGTGGCTGCTCGACCGCGACTGCCTCCTTGCCCAGCAGCGTCAGGAGCTCCTCGCGCTGGGCCGCCACGTCGGCTGGGCTGCCGTCCAGCTCGACGATCAGAGCGAAGCCTGCCCCGGGCGGGAACGGTTTTCCCGCGTCGCCCCTCAGCCGCTCGGCCGCGGGGTAGCCGCCCCCACGAGGGCCAGCGTCTCACCGTCCAGGAAGTCCAGCACCGACGGGCGCAGGCCCGCCGCCAGGATCTGCTCGATCGCCGCGCAACCCTCCGCGCGTCCGGCCAGCAGGACGACCAGGGCAAGCGTCGAGGCGGGCGCCGGCAGCAGCCGCAGGCGGACAGCCGTGATCACTCCGAGCGTCCCCTCCGAGCCGATCAGGAGGCTCTTCAGGTCATAGCCCGCGACGTCCTTGGCGGCCCAGCCGCCGATCTGAGCGAGCTCGCCGGGTGCGAGGACGACCTCGAGGCCCGCGACCCATGAGCCCGTGACGCCGTACTTCAGGGCGTGGGGCCCGCCGGCGTTGGTCGCGACGTTGCCGCCGATCTCGACTGCTCGGCCGCCCCGGGGTCGGGGGCGAACATCAGCCCGTTCTCACGCGCCAGGCGCTCTACGTCGCGGGTGCTGACGCCGGCCTCGGGGAACATCCGCCACAGGCCAGGCTCGAGTTCCCTGACGCGCCGCAGGCGCTCGAGCGAGAGGACGATCCCGCCGTGGGTGGCGACGGCGCCGCCCATCATCCCCGTCCCGCCGCCGCGGGGGACGATCGGCACGTCGTGCTCGTAGCACCAGGCCACGACCGCGGCGACCTCCTCGGCGCTGCCCGGCAGCACCGCCAGTCGGCACGGCGCTCGGCACCCGGCGCCGCCCGGCGTCACGCGCGTAGGGCGAGGCGGCGGAGACCTCGACGAGGTGCTCGGAGCCCACCAGACGGCTTAGCTCGCGGCCAACCACGAAGGCCGAGGCTAGCGCGAAGGGTAGGATTGGGTGGCTATGGCAGTCAGCGCAAAGCCGCCCGCGGGCGCCCCCGAGGAACAGGGGGAGCAGCGGTTCAAGACCCTCTCCGGCGAGCCGATCCGCGCGCTTTACAGGGCCCGAGGACCTGCCGGACGGGCGTCGGCGGCCCGGAGGACCCGATCGGCAACCCCGGCTCCTACCCGTTACACCCGGGGGATCCAGAAGACGATGTATCGCGGCCGGCTGTGGACCATGCGCCAGTTCGCGGGCTTCGGCACGAGCGAGGAAACCAACGAGCGCTTCCGCTAGCTGCTCGAGCACGGCCAGACGGGGCTCTCGACGGCTTTCGACCTGCCCTCGCTGATGGGCCTGGACTCCGACGACTCGCGCTAGCTGGGGAGGTCGGCCGCGAGGGGGTGCATCGACACGCTGGACGACATGGAGACGCTGTTCGCCGGCATCGACTGGCAGGTCTCGGCCTCGATGACGATCAACGCCCCGGCGGCGATCATGCTCGCCTTCTACGTGGCCGTCGCCGAAACGGACGCGGTGCACCGCGCCGCCCGAGCGCTCGACGGGCACAATCCAGAAGGACATCCTCAAGGAGTACATCGCGCAGAAGGAGTGGTTTTCCCGATCGACCCCGCGATGCGCCTGTGCGGGGACATGATCGAGTGGTGAACGCGGCGGATGCCGCGCTGGCACCCGATCTCGATCTCCGGCTATCACATCCGCGAGGCCGGCTCGACGGCCCAGCAGGAGCTCGCCTTCACGCTCAAGGACGGCCTGACCTACGTCGAGCAGGCCGTCGAGCGGGGCCTCGACGTGGACGACTTCGCGCCGCGGCTGTCGTTCTTCTTCAACGCCCAGATCGACTTCTTCGAGGAGATCGCCAAGTTCCGGGCCGCGCGCCGGATCTGGGCCCGGGAGATGCGCGAGACCTTCGGCGCCAAGAACCCCCGCTCATGGCAGATGCGCTTCCACAGCCAGACGGCGGGCGTCAGCCTGACGGCCCAGCAGCCGCTCAACAACATCGTCCGGACCGCGATCGAGGCGCTCGCCGGCGGTCCTCGGGGGGACCCAGTCGCTGCACACCAACTCCTACGACGAGGCACTGGCACTGCCGACCGAGGAGGCCGTCACGATCGCGTGCGGACCCAGCAGATGATCGCTCACGAGACGGGCGTGACGAACACCCCGGACCCGTTGGGCGGCTCCTACTTCGTCGAGGCGCTGACCGACGAGATGGAGGCCCGGGCCTATGAGTACTTCGCCAAGATCGACGAGCTCGGCGGAATGGTCCAGGCCGTAGAAGCTCAACTACCCCCAGCGCGAGATAGCGGACGCCTCCTTCTCGCTGCAGCAGGAGATCGACGCGGGCGAGCGGATCGTCGTGGGCGTCAACAGCCACGTCGCGACCGACGAAGTGCCGATCCCGACCCTGCGCGTCGACCCGGCCCTGGAAGGCAAGCAGGTCGGCCGCCTGCAGGCCGTCCGGGCGCGCGCGACGGCAGCGCCGTCGAGCGGGCGCTGGCCGCGCTGCGCGATGACGCGGCCCATGAGGACAGGAACCTGATGGGCCCCCTGATGGAGTGCGCACGGGCGCACGCCAGCGAGGGCGAGATCGTCGAGGCCCTGCAGCAGGTCTTCGGCGATTACACCGAGACCCCGGTCTTCTGAGCCGCAGAGCGCCCCGAGAACTGCGCCGTTCCGGGTGTCCGATCGTCTACGATCCGGGCTGCCGTCGGCCGTCGGGTGAGGATGATCATGCAGCCCAAGCTTCGCGCAACACACCTGAGGTATCGCCGGCTCCTGTTCGGAGGGTCGCTGTTCGTGATCCTCGCGAGCGTCACCGCGCTGGCCTTCGCCTCCACCGGATCGAAGCCGAGCAGTCCGCCTTCACGAGCCCCGTGGCCGGCCGCTGCGTGCCGACGACGCTCAACCGGACCGACATCCTGCCGGGGACGCCGGTCGAGGTGACACCGCTGCCGGACTCCTACGACGCGCTGCCCCAGACACAGATCAGCTTCCTGGGCTCCCCCTCCGCGAGCTCGCCAAAGTCACCGTATACGGCTCGGCCAGCGGAACCCACGCAGGCCGCGTGGAGGCCTACTCGCAGGGCGACGGCGACTCTTTCGTGCCCTCGAAGCCCTTCATCTCCGGCGAGACCGTGACCGTCCGCGCCAAACTCCTGGCGCCCGGGCACACGGCCTCGCTTGCCTTCCATTCCCGTCATGGCCCACCCCGACGTGCTCGCACATCCGCCGACGATCGACCCCACCAAACCCTCATCGAAAATGCACTTCCACAGCAGGCCCGACCTCGAACCGCCCAGGTGGATCGTGACGGCGAAATCGGCGAGCAGCGCGCCGGGCTACATCTTCACATCGCCCTACAACGGCCCCGGCAAGAACGGCCCGATCATCTTTGACGAAAGCGGCAACCTCATCTGGTTCGACCCGTGCCGGCTGAAACGGGAGGCCACGAACCTGCAGGTCCAGCAGCTGGGCGGGCGGCCCGTCCTGACCTTCTGGGAGGGCTACATCCCGCCGCAGGGCTTCGGCGAGGGTGAAGAGGTCATCTTCAACTCCCACTACCGCCAGATCGCCAGGATCAAAGCGGGCAACGGCTACAAAGCCGACCGCACGACTTCCACCTGACCCCGCAGGGGACGGCCGTGCTGACGGCCTTCAACCCGATCCAGTGCGACCTCGCCACCTACGGTGGGCCGAAGGGCGGGGCGGTCACCGACACGATGTTCCAGGAAATCGACATCCACACGGGCCTCGTCCGGCGCGAGTGGCACGCCGTCGACCACGTCTCGCTGGGCAGCTCCGAGAGCAGCGGCGTGACGGCCACGGACGCGTGGCCCTGGGACTACTTCCACCTCAACTCGATCGACCAGGAGCCCGACGGCACCACGCTGCTCTCGGCGCGCAACACCTGGGCGCTGTACGAAACCAACTCGGCCTCCGGGCAGGTCCAGACGGTGATCGGGGGCAAGTACTCGACGGTCGCACTCCTGGGCGGCACCGCGACGGCCTTCCAGCACGACGCGACGGCGCTGCCCGACGGGAACATCTCGATCTTCGACAACGGCGCCGTGCCGGCGATCCACCCGCAGTCCCGGGCGGTGATCGAGACGATCAACCACACCGCGAAAACCGCCAATCTGGTCACGCAGATCGAGCACCCCACGCCGCTCTCGGCCGGCAGCCAGGGCAACGTCCAGGTGCTGCCCAACGGCGACTACTTCATGGGTTGGGGTGCCGAGCCGTATTTCTCGGAGTTCAGCCCTTCCGGCAAGCTGCTCTTCGACGCCCACATGCTCGGCAAGTACCAGGCCTATCGTGCCTACCGTTTCCAGTGGACCGGCGAACCGCTCGGGGCACCGGCGGTGGCGGCGACCAAGGGCACGGGCGGAACGACCGTCTATGCGAGCTGGAACGGCGACACCCGGACCGCCCCTGGGAGCTGTTGGCGGGGTCCTCGGCGAAGCATCTCGCGCCCGTCGAGCAGGTGCCCAAGAGCGGCTTTGAGACCTCCCTGCCGGCACCGGCGGGCGCGAAGTACGTCGCCGCCCAGGCGCTCGACGCGAACGGCACGGTGCTCGCGAGCTCGCCTGTGATCAGCGGCTGACGCCCCCGCTGGGCGCAACCCGCAGGTAGGCCAGCACCGGCGAGACGCGCCGGTGGTCCTCCTCCCCGGCAGGCAGGTCGAGCTTGGAGAAGATGTTGGTGATGTGCTTCTCGACCGCTCCGGCGGTCACGGTGAGGCTCTCGGCGATCGCCGAGTTCGAGCGACCCTCGGCCATCAGCTCGAGCACCTCGCGCTCGCGGACCGTCAGCGCGGGCAGCGTTCCCTCGCGTCGGCCTCGGGCGCCGCGAGCAGCTGGGTGACGACCTGGCGGTCGAGCACGGTGCCCCCGGCGGCGACGCTGTGCAGAGCATCGATGAAGGCCCGCACGTCACCGACGCGCTCCTTGAGCAGGTAACCGATGCCGGCCGTGTTCTCCCCGATCAGCTCGCTGGCGTAGGCCGTCTCGACATATTGGGAGAGCACCAGGACGCCCAGCTCGGGCCGGCGCCGGCGGGCCTCGATCGCCGCCAACAGGCCCTCGTCGCTGTGGGTGGGCGGCAGCCTCACATCGACGATTGCCAGGTCCGGGTTGTGCCCGGCGATCGCGCGCAGGAGCCCGGGGCCGTCCTGCGCCTGGGCGACCACCTCGATGTCGTGCTCGCGCAGCAGCGCGACGAGGCCCTCGCGCAGCAGCGCCAGGTCCTCGGCGATGACTACCCGCAAGGCAGGCTCACCTCGACGAGCGTCCCCGCCGCCTGCGGGGCTCTCGAGCAGCATGTGCCCGTCAAGCGCCTCGACCCGGGCCCGCAGCCCGGCCAGGCCGGAGCCGCTGAGGTTCGCGCCGCCGCGGCCGTCGTCGCCGACCAGCACGAGCAGCTCGCGGTTCCCGTCGCTCGAGGCGCACCCAGCTGTGCTGGGCGTCGGCGTGCTTGGCGGTGTTGGTCAAGCGCCTCTGCGATCACGAAGTAGGCGGCGCTCTCGACGGCCGGGGCCAGGCTGCGGTGGGTCCTCGCGTTCGATCGTCGTCCCGAGGCCGTAGCGGGCGGCCAGCGACTCGACCGCAGCGACCAGCCCGCGGTCGGCAAGCAACGGCGGGACGATTCCCCCGGGCCAGGTCACGCAGCTCGGCGATCGCAAAGCGAGGCCTCGCGCTGGGCGTCCTTGATCAGCTCGGAAGACCTCGGGCTGGTCGGCTACGCGCAGCTCGGCCCGGCCCAGCTGCAGCGTCAGTGCTACCAGCCGGGCCTGGGCGCCGTCGTGGAGGTCGCGCTCGATCCGGCGCAGCTCGGCCGCCTGGGCGAGGACGGCCTGGCGGCGGGTGCGGGTGAGCAGCTCGACCCGGGCCCGCAGGGCGCGCTTGCCGTGAGCCACCAGAACCCGGTCCTGGAGCGCGAAGAGCGAGTAGGCGGAGCCGGCCGTTGCGAGGCCCAGCAGCGCCCAGCCGGGCCAGAACGTCTGTGCCCCGGCCAACAGCCAGGTGAGCAGCCAGGTGAAGATCAGGATCACTGCGGCCACGCCGACGACGGTCCAGACGCAGGCGACCCGCCGGACGGGACCGGGCGGGCGCCGCCAGGCCCAGCCGGCGGCGAGGTCGAGCAGGACCAGGTCCCCGAGGCCCAGCCAGGCCCAGGCGGGCCAGAAGTAGCCCTGCCCGGCGAGGGCCCAGATCCCGAGCAGCAGCAGTGCGCTCAGGAAGGCCATTCGGTGCACCAGCGAACGGGCGTACTGGCCCAGCGAGAGTCCCGCGGCGAGCGCCGGCATCCAGCGCCTGGCCCGGGCCGGGGGGGCCAGGTTCAGATCGAGTGCCGGTTGCGAGCTCCCATCCACGGCCCGAATGCTCCCACGGCAGCCTTAACGGAAGATGTCCTGGCCTCAGATGGCCTTCGCGGCCCGGCGCTCGGGTGCGACCCGCTGCACGTCCCACGCCAGGCCCACCCGCTCCATCCCCGAGATGAGAAGGCCCGAGAGGTCCAGCTGGCGGCGGTCCATGCCGTGGAAGGCCGAGGTCGGGAAGGCGTGGTGATTGTTGTGCCAGGCCTCGCCCATCGAGAGCGGCGCGAGCCACGCCAGGTTGCGGGAGTGGTCCTCGGTGGCGTAGCTGCGCCTGCCGAAGAAGTGGCACAGGGAGTTGATCGAGTAGGTGACGTGGTGCAGCAGCAGGATCCGCACGGCGCCGCCCCACAGCAGCGCGTCAAGGCCCGCCTGGAGGGAGCCGCCGATCAGATAACCCAGGCCGAAGGGGATCGCCAGGCCCAGCAGCGACCAGAAGATGAACGTCCGGTCGACGAACGAGACGACGGGGTCGGCCAGCAGGTCGGGGGCGAACCGCTCGCGCGAGCCCCGCTGGGTGTGGTCGAAGAGCCACCCGACGTGGGCGTGGGCGAGGCCCCTGAGCGCTCCCCGCCAGCCGCCACCGTTGTCGACGTGGGGGCTGTGGGGGTCGCCGAAGCGGTCGGAGTAGGCGTGGTGCTTGCGGTGGTCGGCGACCCAGGAGATGACGGGGCCCTCGACGGACATCGTCCCGAGCACCGCGAACAGGCCCCTGACCCAGGGCTTCGTCTTGAAGCTTCGGTGGGTCAGCAGGCGATGAAAGCCGACCGTCACCCCGAGGGCGGTCAGCGTGTACATGACGAGCAGGATCCCGAGGTCGCGCCAGTGCAGCTGGTTGTTCCACAGCTGGACGCCCGCCAGCACGAGCAGCAGCGGCGGCACGACGGTGATCAGGCCCGTGATCGCGCGGTCGAGGGACTCGAGTTCGGGGACCTGGATCTCCTCGGGCGTGGGACCGTCTGCCCGGTCCTGCTGCGGCGCGGGCGGGGCGAGCGGCGGCGGGGCGGAGATGCTCATGCCTGCTCAATCCTCCAGCAGGAGAGGGGCCCTGTCGATGCAGAGGGCCACCGGCCACAGGGGGGACAGCCCTACCCCTGTTTGTCCGGTGAAACCACCACCGCGGCCCCGGTGGGCCCGCCGGGCTCAGTCGCTGCGGACGTCCAGGACGACCTTGCCGACGGCCCGGCGCTCGTCGAGTGTGTGGAGCGCCTGGGCGGCGTCCTCGAGTGCGAAGCGCTGGCCGATCAGCGGCCGCACGACGCCCGCCTGCATCAGCTCGGCGATCGCCGCGCCGATCTGGCGGTTCATGTCGGGCTTGCCCATGACATAGGCGCCCCAGCCGGCGCCGATGACCTCGGTGTTCTTGAGCAGCAGCCGGTTGACCTTGACCTCGGGGATGGCGCCGCCGGTGAAGCCGACGACGACCAGGCGGCCGTCCTCGGCCAGCGAGCGGAGGCTGTCGAGGAAACGGTCGCCCCCGACGGGGTCGAGGACCATGTCGACGCCCCCGCCTGAGAGCTCGATGACCTCGTCCTTCCATCCGTTGGCGATCATCACGACGTGGTCGGCGCCGGCCTCTTCGGCGATCAGGCGCTTCTCCTCCGTGGAGACGGTGGCGATCGTCTTCGCGCCGAGCCCTTTGGCGACCTGCAGCGAGGCCGTGCCGACGCCGCCGGCGGCGCCGTGGACGAGGACCGTCTCGCCGGGCGCGAGGCGTCCGCGGGTCTTCAGGCAGAAGTAGGCGGTGTGGTAGTTGAGCACCAGCGCGGCGCCCTGGGCGAAGTCAAGCTCGTCGGGCAGGGCGAAGGTGAAGTACTCGGGCGCGACCGTCGTCTCGGCCCAGCCGCCGAGGGCGCAGAACGCGGCGACCCGGTCGCCGGGCTTCACCGAGGCCTCGGGCGGGGCGCTGATGACGACACCACCGACCTCGCTGCCGGGCACATAGGGCAGGGGCGGTTTCATCTGGTACATCCCCCTGGTCTGCAGCAGCTCGGGGAAGGAGACGCCGGCGACGTGGACCTCGACGAGGACCCCCGACCCCGGGGTCAGCATGTGCGAAGGCTCCGGCTCGGGCAGTTCGACGAGCGCCAGGGCGCTGTCGGGTCCGTCCTCGTTGACGATCTGGATGGCTCTCATGGCCGGTGATTATGTCCGGCGGGGCGCGTCAGCGGATCCTGGGCCACAATCCGCTCATGCTCAGAAGATCCGGTAGCTCTGGATCGAGAGGAAGAAGCCATGGCCGTCCGCGGGTCGGGTGCAGGTCATCCCCGTCGTGCGGCTGACGCATTCGAAGGGCCCCACGCGGGTCGCCTGGCCGTAGGGCAGCGGCGGGCTCGCAGGGTCGCGGGCCGTGTCACCGGCGCAGACGAACTGCGGGGCGCCCGTGGCCTGCATCTGAAGGCCCTGGCCGAAGTCGACGATCGTCGGGCAGCTCGCGGGCCGTGGCGGCGGCGACCAGCTGCGGCGTTCGATGTCGCAGCGCGCGTCACCGTCAAGCAGGACGCAGCCGATGTTCCCGGTCGGGCTGCGGAAGGTGGCGAGGTGGAGCACTGCCGTTGCGGCGGCGGGGGTCGTGGGAGCGCTCGCGGCCACGCTGTGCGCGGCGGCCTGCGTTCCGGGGGCGGGCGTGCCGACGGTCACGGTCTTGGTCGTGACGCCGCAGCCGGCCAGGCTGATCACGGCGGCCAGGGCCGCCGGGAGCGGGAGCTGCCTGCGGGAGAGCTGCACTGGCGCGCCAGCCTACCCGCGACGGGGGCGCCCCGGACACGTCAGTCGACGGTCAGGACGACCTTGCCTGCGATCCGCCGGTCGATCAGCGCCTCGACGGCCGCTGCGCCCTCCCGCCATGAGAGGACCCTGTCGATCGAGCAGTCCAGGCGTCCGGCCGCGACGAGGTCGGCGAGTCGGCCGAGGTCGCGGGAGGCGGAGTTCTCGTGCTGAAGCTGGGCGAACAGGAACAGCCCCTGCAGGCGCGCCCCCGGCGCACGGCCGAAGAAGGCGCGGGTCGGGAAGGAGACCGCTGAGGTGTCGCTGGAGGCGAACGAGACGATCGTCCCGAAGGCGGCGACCCGCTGAAGCGCGGCGCCCAGCGTCGCGCCCCCGACCCCCTCGATGACGGCGTCGAATTCGGGCCCCGACGGTTCGAGCTCGTGCAGGATCTCCTGTGCGCCGAGCTCGGTCAGCCCGCGGGCCCGCTCGGGGCTGGCTGAAACGCCGGTGACGTGCCCGCCGGCCATCCGGGCCAGCTGGACGGCAAACCGGCCGACCCCTCCGCTGGCGCCTGTGACCAGGACGCGCCTGCCGAGGACCGAGCCGATGATGTCCAGTGACTTCAGGGCCGTCAGGCCCGCGACGGGGAGCGTCGCCGCCTGGGCATCGTTGACGCCGTCGGGCAGCGGGGCGAGCGTCTGCGTGGGCACAGCCGCGAGCTCGGCCCAGGCGCCGCGGCCGAGGAGACCGACGACCCGGGTACCGACGGGGGGGCCGCTGCCGTCGGCCGCGGGCTGCTCGACGACCCCGGCGAGATCCCAGCCGTTGACCTCGCCGTCGGACATGTCGACCAGCCGGCGGACCTCGCCTCGGTTCAGCGAGAAGGCCGAGACCCGTACCAGTGCCTCTCCGGGCTGCGGCGCGGGTGCCTGAACCTCGCGGAGATCGACGTTGCCGGGGGCGCCGGGTGAGGCCGTCAGTGCCAGCATGGCGAGCTGTTAACCGAGCTCAGCACGGGCCGGCACGCCGAGGCCGGCCGGTGCGTCGGCCTTCAGCCAGACGATTACGGCGCTGATCGACGAGACGGTAAGGACCGCCGGCCAGGCGCCGATCGCCAGGGCCAGGACATGCGAGAGGACGAAGGCCGAGAAGCCCACGCCGGTCAGGGCGAGAGCCGTTCTGGTGCCGTGGCGCTTGCGCCAGAGCGCCGCGCAACCGAGGCCGCCCGCCAGGAGAACGGCTCCCCCGACGGGCCGTGAGCCGCTCACTTCGACCGCGGCCCAGCCGGCCAGCAGGGTTCCGGCCGCGAAGGGGGCACTCGGGAGGGTCCGCATCCTTGGAGCCTAGCGCCGCTCAGCTTCCTCCAGAACCAGCCGGCCGTCCCGATCGAGACCGAAGCCGCTCAGCCCGAAGCGCTCGGCCAGGAGCATGGGCAGCTGATCGCGGCTGACGGCCTCGCGGTGCTGTTCATGAGGGCCCGTGCGCAGCAGGGCGAGCTCGCCGAAGTCGCTGAGGGCGAGGCGCCGCCCGTCATCCCACTGACGGCTGACGAGAAAGCCACAGACGAAGCGCGACGCCGGGTGGGTCGAGGTCCACCAGTTGATCGTCTCGACATCGACCTTGGGGACCGGGTGGGGAAGGAAGGCGTAGAGGTCGCTCCAACCGTCCTCGGTGCCCTGTTGCAGAACCCATTCGGGGTCCCGCTCGATGACGCGGTAGCGCCAGCCGGACTGCTCGTGCTCCTCGCCCGGCCCCCAGGGCAGCGGCTGGAGCAGTGTCCCGCCGCCGAACCCGGCGTCGGCGTGCCAGCGCTCCCCCTCCCAGCAAACGGCCAGCAGCAGATGGCTGCGGGCCCGCGGGGAACCCGGCTCGGCCCCCAGCAGTACGCGCGCCAGGTGGAGCTCGACCTCGGCGCCGAGCGCCTCCAGGGCGCTCTTCAGGAGGAGGTTCTGCTCGAAGCAGTAGCCGCCCCGCCGACGCCCCAGGATCTTCGCTGCGAGATCGGCCTCCTCCAGCGAGACGGCCGTGCCGAGGTATGGGTCGAGCGACTCGAAGGGGATCGAGGTGACGTGGGCACGGTGGAGCTCCACGAGCCCGGGATCGCCATCCGGCAGGCCGATCCTTGCGAGGTAGGAGCCGAGCTCGAACACGACCACGACTCTAGAGGCGGCGCTCGGCGCGCGTGCCCTCAGGCGGCGCAATACTGCCCCATGGCCTACGCCCCGCCGGCCCGCCACCTGCTGCGTGCAAGGGACCTCGCCGATGCCCGCTACGCCGAGCCGCTCGGCGTCGAGCAGCTCGCCGCGGCGGCGGGTCTCTCGCGGGCCCACTTCAGCCGCGAGTTCCGCAGGGCCTTCGGCGAAACCCCCCACGCCTACCTCCTGACGCGCCGTCTCGAGCGGGCCGCGGCACTGCTGCGCCAGACCGATCGCCAGGTTCTGGACATCTGCCTGTCGGTCGGCCTTCGGAGCCTGGGCTCGTTCACGACGAGCTTCACCCGGACGTACGGCATGTCCCCGACGGCCTACCGCGAGAGCTTTCCGCCGGCCTCGCAGACGGCGCTCGTTCCGGGGTGCGTCGTTCGTGCCTACAGCCGCCCCAAACGCCGCACTTTTCGAGAAGACACCACCGCGGGCCGGGATTAGTCTCGCCGGAAATTCACAGTCCACCGAAAGGAACGCACGATGATCAGGATCGCCAACGCCCAGCTGTGGGTCCACGACCAGGAGGAGGCCCTGGCCTTCTACACCGAGAAGGTCGGCATGGAGGTCCGCGCCGATGTGACGCTGCCGGAGATGGGCGGGTTCCGCTGGCTGGCGGTCAGCCCCGCCGGCCAGCCGGATGTATCGATCGTCCTGATGGCGATCCCGGGTCCGCCGGTGATGGACGGCGAGACGACCGAGCAGATCGAGGATCTGATGGCCAAGGGATTCGCCGGGACGGTCTTCCTGACGACCGATGACTGCCAGGCGGCCTATGAGGAGCTGAGCGCCCGGGGGGTCGAGTTCCACGAAGCGCCCGAGGAGCGCCCCTACGGGATCGACTCGGGGTTCCGCGACCCCTCGGGCAACAGCATCCGGCTTTCGCAGCTCCGCGACATGAGCGAGCTGGAAGCGGCCGCCAACGTGGGAGCCGCCTGAGATCGATACCGCCTCTCCGCTCGGTCCGCTAGCGTCCCGGCGGGCCGAGCGGTGGAAAGGCGGGATCGATGGGTCAGAACTACGAGCGGGGGCTGCAGGAGATCGGCGACGGGCTGTTCGCCTACCTGCAGCCGGACGGCAGCTGGGGCTGGTCGAACGCGGGCCTTGTCAGCGACGGTGCCAGCACGCTGCTGATCGACACGCTCTATGACCTCGCCCTGACCGAGCAGATGCTCACCGAGATGCGCCGAGCGGTACCGGCGGCGGCTCGAATCGACACGCTGCTGAACACCCACGCAAACGGCGACCACTGCTACGGCAACCAGCTCGTGGAGGGCGCACGGATCGTGGCCTCCGAGCGGACGGCCGCCGAGATGGGCGATCTGCCGCCCGCGGCGATGGCGGCGCTCGTCGAGCAGGCCCCGAACATGGGGGCGCTGGGCGAGTTCTTCCTGAGCTGTTTCGGCGCCTTCGACTTCACCGGGATCGAGCCGGTCATGCCGTCGGAGACGTTCAGTGGCGAGCTGACGCTGCGGGTGGGCTCGCGCGAGGTCCGCCTGATCGAGGTCGGCCCGGCCCATACCCGCGGTGACACGCTTGCGCTCCTGCCGGCCGAGCGGGTCATGTTCACGGGCGACATTCTCTTCAACGGCGCCCACCCGATCGCCTGGGCCGGGCCCGTCTCGAACTGGATCGCGGCCTGCGAGCGGATCGAGGCACTCGACCCCGCGGTCCTCGTTCCGGGCCACGGTCCGCTGGCCGAGCTGGATGACGTCCGCGAGACGCGCGCCTACTTCGAATACCTCTACGACCAGGCCCGCCGGACCCACGGCGAGGGGATGACGGCGCTCGAGGCGGCCCGCGCGATCGAGCTCGACCGCTGGGCCGACTGGGGTGAGCGCGAGCGCCTGGTCGTCAACATCGCGACGATCTACACAGAGCTGGACGGCGGCGAGCCAGTCAACCCGCTCGAGGCCTTCCAGCAGATGGCCGAGCTGGCGGGAGACGCAGCGGGCTGAGATGGCCTCCTGGCAGGATGTTCGCCGCCTGGCACTCGCCCTGCCCGAGGCCAGCGAGCGGACCTCTCGCGGATCGGCTCAATGGCGCGTCAAGGACAAGCTGTTCGTCTGGGAGCGCCCGCTGCGGGCAAAGGAAATCGAGGAGCTGGGCGACCGCGCACCGGACGGCCCCGTGCTCGGAGCGAGGGTGGAGCATCTGATCGCGAAGGAGGCTCTGCTCGCCGATGACCCGAACATCTTCTTCACGACCTCCCACTTCAAGGAGTATCCGGCGATCCTCGTCCACCTCGAGCGGATCGGACTCGAGACCCTCGAGGAGGTCGTCGTGGAGGCCTGGCTGGCCCGCGCCCCCGAGCGCCTGGCACGCGAGTACCTGGGACGCTCGGAGGGCGCTTGAGCGGAGCGCCGCTCAGCCCGGCTCACGCTCAGTCACATGGCCGGGGCCGTGTCGCCTATTCGAGGAACCCCCATTCGGATTCCTCGACCTGCCCTTTCTTGCCGCCGATCGCGGAGTATTTCCCGGCCCGCGCAATGTTGCCCTGGCCACCGAGGATCGAGGACCCGAGGGATTCGGCTTTGTTCGCGAGACCACCGGCGACCGAGGATTCGGCGCCGGACGCGGTGTTGGAGATGCCGCCGCTGACGGAGGATTCAGTCCCCTCGGCGAGGTTCCCGGCGCCGCCGAGCACGGCCGACCATCCGCCGACCGCTTCGTTTTCGAATCCGCCGGCGACGGAGGAGTCTTCTCCACCGGCGATGTTCTTTTTCTCCCCCGCCGACGGAGGAGTGGATCCGGCCCGCGGTGTTCCCGTTGCCTCCGCTCACCGAGGCCCCCAGCGCGCTGACGGTGTTTTCTTCGCCGGCTAGCAGTCCGCCCACGGAGGTGAATGACTGTTTGCGGGTCCCCAGTACGAGGTTGTTGGAGCCCGTTTGCGCCGCCGGGCTTTCGTTCACCCCGACCACGAGGTTGCCCTCTCCGTTGATCGTGTCCTCGTTTCCGGCCCCCGAGGTGACCTGCACATTGACCCCGGAGAAGACGATCGTGGGCTTGCCGCCGATCCCCGCCGGGTTCAGTTTCACGTAGGGCAGGATCGCCTGCAGCTCTTCCTGTTCTGATTCGCTCAGCAGAGATCCACCACCGCCGGCTTTGCCGGTTTCGCCTTTCAGCCCCGTTTCGCCTTTCGGCCCCGTTTCGCCTTTCGGGCCGGCTTTGCCTTCTGGCCCCGGCGCGCCGGGTTTGATCTTCTTGGCGATGCTCGCTTCCAGCTGGGCGAGCACCTTCGGGCTGATCTGCGTCTTCGAGGTGATCAGGTAGTGCTTCGCGGCGATGGCCGTACCGCCCATCGCGAACACAAGCGCCATCGTGGCGACCACGTTCGCGTAGCTGACGTGCCTGCGTATCGACATGCTCACATCCCCCTCTGTAGCGCGGAGCAGGCACGGGTCGGCGCCTGCGGAACCCGGGTATCCCAGCAGATCCACCGACCCTCCGACCGCGTTGGCGGGGACGTGCCCGCAGGCGCCTGCGGGTGGTTCAGCGTCGGCGAGCCAGCTCCGCGAGGCCCTGGGCACGACCCAGCAGGGACAGCAGCCGCCCGCGCAGGCGCCACCAGCCACCGGCCTCGATCCGTCGCAGCGTGGCCTCGCGCTCGAACAACCAGGACATCGTCTCCCGCTGCTCGTCGACGAGCTGGTTCAGGCGCGGGACCTCCGAGCGGAACAATTCCAGTTCGGGGTGGGTTCGCTCGACCTGCTCGCGCAGCTTGTTGGCCTGGAGCAGGTTTTCGAGCTCTCCCTGCCTCCAGGCGGCGAGCGTCCACGCTTCGCCCTTCGCCGCGATCAGCTCCATCAGCAGCCGCACGTCGCCGAGGCCGAGGTCGCCGCCGACGGCGACCCGGTCGGGCAACAGCTCCCAGGACCACGGCCCGAGCAGAACCCCGTGGAGCTGGTAGAAGCGGGCGCAGGCGACGAGCCTGGGCGACAAGGCGAGCCGCATCGACGGGCTGCGGGGCACCCGCCAGGCGGCCTGCGAGGTGGTGCAGCGCAAGACCCTCGCGGGAGCGACGAAGCGTGCCGGGCAGCTCGCGGGTGACCCGATAGCACCACTCGTTGTCGTCGAAGTTGGCGCGCATCTGCTCGTCGAACGGGAACCGCTCGAGCAGGCTGCGCCGGGCCAGCAGAGCGGTCCCGCCGATCCAGCCGGCCGGCCCGGTGGGAGCCAGGGCGGCCTGCTCGAACGGATCACCGCAGCCGCTAAGGGTGAAGTACGCGACGCCGTCGAAGCACTCCAGCGTGCCGCCGGAATGCGACACGAGCCCGTCGGGTGTGACGACCGTCGCTGAGACGGCCTCGGCGGCGGGGTCTGCATCGAGGACCTCGATCATGTGCGCCAGCGCGCCCGGCATCAGCTCGGCGTCGTCGTCGAGGAACAGGACGAGCTCGGAGCGGGTCAGATCGACGCCCAGGTTGCGCCCGCCACCGATGCCGTGATTGACCTCGCTGCGGTGGAGTCCCACCTCGCCGCGCCAGGCGCACTCCGCGGCCACCGCGGCCGCCACGGCGGGGGAGGAGGCCTGGTCGATCACAAGCACCTCGCAGGCGATCTCCTGGGCCGCCAGCGAGTCAAGCGCGAGACGCAGGAACTCGGGGCGCTCGCGGGTCATCATCACGACCGCGACCCGCGGCTCCTGCGATCCGCCGGCCTGCGGGCGGGGGGCGGGCTGCGCGGCCAGGGCCGCCTCGCGCAGGAGTTCGCGCGTATGAGCTGAGGACTCGTCGAGCTCGAGGGGGGCCGGCCGGGCGCCCGGTTGGGTCTCGCTGCGGACCCCGGCCCGGCCGACGAGCAGTTCTCCGGCCAGCACATCCGCCTCATCCGCCGAGGCGAGAGCGGCGTCGAGCAACAGCTCGGCGAGACGCTCGCGCAGCTGCGGGCCGGCGGCCGCGGCGGGCTCGTGTTGCTCGATCACCTGCTCGAAGAATCCCGCCATGCGGCGGGCGACGAGCCGCGCATCGAAGCGCTGCTCGAAAGCCTCGCGCCCGCCGGCCCCCAGACGGACGCGCAGCTCCGGGTCACCCAGCATCGCCCGCAGCTCCCCGGCGAGGGCGCGCGGGTCCTCCGCCGGTGAGAGCAGCGCGTTGACGCCCGGCTCGACGACCTCGCCGATCCCACCTGTGCTGCAGGTCAGCAGTGGCCTGCCGTGCATCATCGCCTCGATCATGACGATGCCGTGGGACTCGTAGCGAGCAGGCAGGCAGACGACATCGGCCTCGCGGTAGAGGCGGTCCAGCTCCTCGTCCGCCACGGGCCCCGCGAAATGCACGGCGCGCGCGAGCTCGGGGCGATCGGCGGCCCGCTCGGCGAAGGCCCTGCGCAGCGGCGCATCGATCGGCCTGCCGACCAGCGTGAAGCGGGCCGGTGTGCCTCCCTCGATCAGCTCTTCGGCGGCCGCCAGCAGCACATCGACGCCCTTGCGGTGTTCGATGCGCCCGACGAACAGGACGTGGGGCGTGCGCCCGCCGTCCGCCTCCGGGGGCGCCACCCAGCCGCGGTCGCGGACGCCGCGGCCGATGACCTTTGCAACGCGGGGCGCAGGCCGAAGTCCTCGACGGTCTTCCTCAGGACCGCGTCGGTCAGCCCGTGCAGGTACTCGCTGCGCCCGATGCTGGCCCGCTCGAGCGCCATGCGGCTGTCGAGATCCTCGAGCTCCGTGAAGGCGGGGTCGATCTCGCTGCAGGTCCGCAACGAGGTCATGCACGTGACGATCGTCGGGAACTCCCCGTCGAGCATGCACACGGCGGCCTCCGAGCGCCAGAGCGGCGCGAGGACGGCATCGACAGGGCGCTGGTGCTCGTGGATCCGGCGCACCTCGCGGTAGGCCGCGGCCGCGTGCATCAGGCTGTGCCGGGCCGTCTCGGGAGTCGCCCCGATCCACGCGCGAGGCACCTGCGAGGGACCGACGACGTTGACCGGGACCCCCGGCAGCGCGGTCGGGGAGAGGTCCTGGCTGTCGGTCAGAAGCGTCACCTGATGGCCCTCCTCGGCCAGGCTCACGGCCAGGTCGCACATCGCCCGGGCCAGCCCGACGCGTGTGCTGGGCCCGGTTTCCCGCGCCAGCAGGCAGAGGTTCATCGCGAGCCCGGGTCCGCAGCCGCGCCACGGTGACCGCGGCGCGGGCGCCCGGCAGCCGCCGGGCGCCTCCCCGGTGCAGGCCGGCTGACGGACAACGGGAACTGCAAAGCGGGAGCGACGGGACTCGAACCCGCGACCTCTGCCGTGACAGGGCAGCGCTCTAACCTGCTGAGCTACGCCCCCGCGATGTTGCGCGCGCGCCGGGGGCCGGCGGCGCCCCCAGTATGCCAAGGCTGGATCGCGAGCCCCCCCGCGGTCAAACTGGCTGGGTGGCCAGTGGTTGCTCTAGGCTGTCGGCATGGCACTCCTGGGCCCACCCCCGATGCTCGACGTCAACCCGCTGGCGGTGATGTTCAGGACCTCCGCGAAGAGCGCGCGGCGAGCGTCCCCTTCCCGCCCGGGTGAGACGAGCTTCTCGATGCACCGGACGCGGGCCTTCGCCGACGAACCGCTGCCGCTGCTGGTGGAGGCCTACGAACGCTACGGGCCGATCTTCACGACGCGCCTGTTCCACTCGAACGTCGTCTGGATGCTGGGCCCCGAGGCCAACCACTACATCACCCTCTCGCACGCCTCCAACTTCGAGTGGCGCGATGGGCATTTCCGCGATCTGATCGGGTTGATGGGCGACGGCCTGCTGACGATCGACGGGGAATTTCACCGCCGTTCGCGGCTGATCATGCTGCCGGCCTTCCACCGCGAGCACATCATGGCCTCGGTCCAGACCGTCCTCGACGAGACCGATGCGGCCATCGCCCGGCTCGAGCCGGGTGCCGAGATCGACCTCTACGTCTGGACCCGCCACCTGGCGATGCGGATCGCGATGCGGGCCCTCTTCGGGCTTGATCCCGACGGGCGGGCGGCCCGCGCGATCGACGCCGCCGGCCTGTTCGAGGAGGCCCTCTCCTTCTACTCGAGCGATTACCTGCTGCGGGTCTTCCGCGGGCGCCGCTCACCGTGGGGGCGGATGCAGCACGCCGCGAGGCGGCTGGACGAGCTGATCTACACCGACATCGCCGAGCGCCGGCGGGACGGACGGCGCGGCAGCGACATCATCAGCCTGTTGCTCGACGCCGAGGATGACGAGGGCAACAGCCTCAGCGACCTGCAGATCCGCGACGAGGTCATGACGCTGCTGTTCGCCGGGCACGACACGAGCACCTCGACGATCTCGTTCATGTTCTACGAGCTGGCCCGCCATCCGGCGATCGTGGCCCGTCTGACGGCCGAGCAGGATGCGCTGGCGGACCCGGGGCGCCCGACCCCCACCCAGCTCGTCTCGGGCGAGCTGAAAGAGCTCGAGATGGTCGTCGATGAGACGCTGCGCAAGTACCCGCCCGCCTGGGTCGGCCCCCGGCGCGGCCCGCGAGCGCTTCGAGTTCGCCGGCGTGACGGTGCCCGAGCGGGCATTCGTCAACTACTCCTCCTGGGCCTCCCACCACCTTCCCGACGTGTTTGCCGAACCCGAGGCCTTCCGCCCCGAGCGGTTCACGGCCGAGGCCAAGGCGGCGCTGCCCAAGGGCGCCTACGTGCCGTTCGGCGGCGGCTCGCGGACGTGCATCGGGATGCGCTTCGGCCAGCTCGAGGTGCGTGCGATCGCATCGCGGCTGCTCGCCCACTGCTCGCTGGCGCTGCCCGACACGTTCCAGCTGAAGATTCGCCAGATGCCGACGATCAGCCCGCGCGAGGGGCTGCCGATGATCGTCGGCCCAGCGCGAAGCCGGCGGTCGCCGAGCTCGCCGCGGCTGCCTGAGCAGCCGGGCCGGTCAGTGAAGGAGCGCTTCGGCGCTCAGCGCGTAGGTCAGCGGTTCATGTGAGCTGACGCGCGCCCCGACGCTCTCGATGTGGACGTGCGGGTCGGCGAAGAGAGTGAGCTGGAGGCCTTCGATCAGGAAACCGACGGGATGCGCCACGAGGCGGCCTTCGCGGGCTTCGGCCCGTGCCCTGACAGACGCGCTGATGCCGAACAGCGCTCCGCCGGCATTGACTTCGACGGCCCCTTCTCGGCTCTCGATCAGGGTCGCCGTGACGCCCGCAGGCAGGGCCGCGGCGGCCTGCGCGGCGGTGGTCGAGGCCTTCGCCGCTGAGCTGCTCGCCGCGCTTTCGCAGGCTGACCCCCTCGAGCTGGAGCGGCCCCAGCTTGACCGAGGCGGCGCTCAGGTCCATGCTCGAGACGCCCCGCGATTCCCACAGCAGGGCGGAGGCCTGCGACGGAGAGAGAGCCAGCGCCCCGGCGCTGACCCGCGCCGAGTCGGCGTCACCCCAGAGCAGCTTGACGGCGGGCCAGGCGGAGACGCTGACGTGCTCGACCTTCCCGTAGCGCCCGATTCGCAAGGAGATCCGGTTGGCGGCGATACGGGGCAGGATCAGCTGCGCCGCCACGAGCGCGAGGAGGAGAAGCCCGATCAGGATGGCCACCACTGTCATAGCTCGCCGGCCATCGCCGTTACGCATCCGGCCAAGCATCGCACCGATCGGCTCCCCGACCGCCGCCGAGCGACCTCACAGCTGCCCCCCAGGAACCTCCCATCCCGTGCCGCTAGCCTTGTTGCTCGTCGTCGGGGGCGCGTAGCTCAGTTGGCTAGAGCACCTCGCTTACACCGAGGGGGTCGCCCGTTCGAGTCGGGCCGCGCCCATCCCCCGTTCACCGACCATGGAGTCCAACGAGAGCTGTATGACAGAGCCCACCCCCACCCGCATCGCCGTGATCGGCTCAGGCCCGGCCGGCTTCTATGCCGCGGGGCATCTGCTGAAGGACGCCGAGGCCGGCTTCGAGGTCGACATGATCGAGCGGCTGCCGACGCCCTGGGGCCTGGTCCGCTGGGCGTCGCCCCGGACCACCCGAAGATCAAGTCGGTGACCAGGATCTATGAGAAGACGGCCGCCCACCCCCGCTTCCGCTACTTCGGCAACGTGACCTTCGGCGAGCACATCTCCCGTGAGGAGCTGCTGCGCCACTATCACGCCGTCGTCTACGCGACCGGCTCGCCCTCGGACCGCCCGCTGGGGATTCCCGGCGAAGAGCTCCCCGGCTCCCACGCGGCGACCGAGTTCGTGGGCTGGTACAACGGGCACCCCGACCACACCGAGCTCGAGGTCGACCTGCTGCGGGCCGAGCGGGCGGTCGTGATCGGCAACGGGAACGTCGCCATCGACGTCGCCCGGATGCTCGTCCTGGCGCCCTCCGAGCTCGCTCCGACCGACACCGCCGACCACGCCCTGGAGGTGCTGGCGGCCAGCCGCGTCTCCGAGGTTGTCGTGATCGGGCGCCGAGGCCCTGCCCAGTCGGCGTTCACCAACCCGGAGCTGCTCGAGCTGGGCGAGCTGGCCGACGCCGACGTGATCGTCGACCCCGAGGAACTCGAGCGCGGTCTGGCCGTCGAGGACTCCCACGCCGCCGAGGACGCGACGGCCCGGCGCAATGTCGAGATCCTCCGCTCATACGCGACTCGCGAGCCGACCGGGAGGCCCAAGCGGATCGTCCTTCGCTTCCTGCTCTCGCCTACCGCCCTGCGGGCGGGCGAGGATGGCCATCTGGCAGCGGTCGAGCTCGTCCGCAACGAGCTCCTCGCCGACGATGACGGAACGCTCAGGGCCAGGGCCACCGCCGAGCACGAGACGATCGAGGCCGGGCTCCTGTTCCGCGCGATCGGCTATCGCGGCATCCCTCTCCCCTCGGTCCCCTTCGACGAGCGTGCAGCTGTGATCCCGAACAACGCCGGACGCGTCCAGGACCCCGACTCCGGCGAGCAGCTGCCCGGCGAGTACGCCGTCGGCTGGATCAAGCGCGGGCCCTCGGGCGTGATCGGGACGAACAAGAAGGATGCCCAGGAGACCGTCGATGCGATCTTCGCCGATCTGGCCTCCGGCAACGGCCATCCAGGCCCCCCACCCCATGAGCCGGCCGAACCGGACCCTGAGGCAGTCGAGCGGCTGCTGCGCGAGCGCCAGCCGCGAATCGTGACCTACGAGGGCTGGGAAGCGATCGATCGCCACGAGCGCGCCCTCGGCGAGGCCGCCGGTAGACCGCGGGTCAAGCTGACCAACATCGACGAGATGCTGGAGATCGCGGCGGCCGAAAGCCCTTAGCCGCCGCCACCGGCCCCGCGGGCCATATGCCAGACTGTCGCCCGCAGGCCCCGTTAGCTCATCTGGTAGAGCGCCGGACTTTAATCCGGTGGGGCGGGTTCGAGTCCCGCACGGGGCACATTGTGAGCGCCTGACTCGCCGTGCCGCGCTGAGATACTCGCCTGGTGCCGTCACACGAGCTTGACGAGCAGCGCCTCGCCTTCGGCCGGGTCGCCGAGCTCTACGAGCGCGCGCGGCCGTCATATCCCGCCGCGGCGATCGACGGGCTGCTCGGCTACGCAGCATTGGGACCGGGCTCCAGGGTGCTCGAGGTTGGCGCGGGGACCGGCAAGGGGACGCGCCTGTTGGCCGAGCGAGGACTGATCGTGACTGCGCTCGAGCCCGACCCCGCGATGTCCGCCGTTGCCCGCCGCGAGTGCGCGGGCCTCGAGGGGGTGGGGTTTGAGCTCAGCGCGTTTGAGTCCTGGGAGCCGCAAGCGCCGATCGAGGCTGTCGTCTCGTTTCAGGCCTGGCACTGGACGGAGGCCGGGACGCGCTACGAGCGGGCCGCACGCGCACTCGGCGGGCACGGTTCGCTGGCGGCGATCTGGACGTTTCCCGACTGGGCGCCGAACCCGATGCGCGATCAGCTCTGCGAGATCTACGCGAACACAGCGCCCGGGCTGGCGGCGGACTTCCCGATGCACCCTGCGAGCGAACCG
The DNA here is from genome assembly GCA_963787765.1 of uncultured Solirubrobacteraceae bacterium. Classification (GTDB taxonomy): domain Bacteria; phylum Actinomycetota; class Thermoleophilia; order Solirubrobacterales; family Solirubrobacteraceae; genus Palsa-744. Next base: position 234,724 of record CAWBEF010000004.1, read on the forward strand.
ACCCGCCTGGCCGGTGACTGGGAGAACGAGCTCGCCGGCTCGCCGTTCGGGGGAGCCGAGGTCCGTGAGTATCCGTGGCCCGCGCGCTACGGCGGTCAGGAATACCGGGCGCTGCTGGAAACCCACCAGGACCACATCCTGCTCGCGGTGCCGCAGCGTGATCGGCTGCTCGCTGCGGTCGCCGCCGCGGTCGAGCGCGCCGGCGGGATTCAGCTGGACTTTGTCACCCGGCTCTGCCTGGCGCGACTCGCCTGAAGGACCTCTCTAGACCTCGAATCGTTTCCACTTCAGCCCGGCGCTCCACGACATCGACGGCGTTGTCAGGCGGCACCCCTCGGACAGGCCGTACTGAAATTCGGGGGTCGTCGAGGTGACCGTCACCTCTGCCGAGGCGTGGGTCCCATGACCGGTCAGTTTGCCCACGACCTTGATTTTCACCGGCGCGTAGGTCAGCGGGATTTCGAATTCGAACGCGCCGGTCGAGCGGACCTCGTGGATGGCCTCATATTCGGCCAGCGATTCCGTGCCGACGCTCTTGTTCGAGCCCTTCGTGCAGGCGATCGGGATGCCTTCGATCTGGTTCTCGATCAGCGTCGTGACCTGATCGTGTGTGTTCGTCTTGAACAGGATGCTCATGAATCCGCTCGGCGAGCCCTTCAGGGCCGCCCTCGGTTCGGAGGCGTGGACGGTCCCCTTCGAGAGGTGGGTCGCGTAGCCCGCGCCGGAGGCACCCGCCGCGCCGAGCGCCAACAGCGACGTGCATGCGATCAGCGCCACGGCCATCCGCCTGCCCGTCGCAACCAGTCCAACTCTCATCTGCGGCCTCCGATCCGGGTTTTGCGATCGGCTGATCCTAAGGGACACTCAATGCTGCCGGCGTCCTGCCTCACCTGCCAACACCGCCCTGACCTGCCCGGCGATCTCGAGGTCCTCGCGTGCCGCGATCACGAGCGCACGGGCGCCTGCGTCCTCGGCCGCGATGTCCCCGTCCGTGCTCAGCTCGCGGTTGCGCCGCTCGTCGAGCTCGACTCCAAGGAACGCCAGCCTCGCCGCGGCCCGGGCGCGAACCTCGGCCGAGCGCTCGCCGACTCCGCCCGTGAAGGCGATCGCGTCGAGGCCGCCCAGCGCAGCCGTCATCGCAGCGACTGCGCCGGCCAGGCGGTGGAGGTAGACATCCAGCGCGAGGGCCGCCGCCGGCTCGCCCGCCGCGACGCGCTCGAGCAGCACGCGCATGTCCGCCGTGCCGGCCAGGCCCAGGATGCCGGAGCGGTGCTCGAGGGCATCGGCCAGCTCGGCTGCAGGGAGATCCTCGTGCTCGAGCAGCCACAGCAGGATGCCGGGATCGACGCTGCCCGAGCGGGTCGCCATCACGAGGCCCTCGAGCGGCGTGAAGCCCATCGTCGTGTCGAGCGAGCGGCCGGCCCTGATCGCGCACAGCGAGGCGCCGGCGCCCAGGTGGCAGCTGACGATCCGCAGCTCTTGCCCCGAGCGCTCCAGCAGCTCGGGGACACGTCGGGCGACATAGGCGTGCGAGAGGCCGTGGAAGCCGTAGCGGCGAATCCCCCAGCGCTCGCGCCACCGCGCCGGGAGCGCATAGGTGGCGGCCTCCGCCGGGATCGTGGCGTGAAAGGCCGTGTCGAAACAGGCCACCGCCGGCAGGTCCCCAAGCACGCCCGTGACCGCCTCGAGCGCCGCCAGCGACTTGGGCTGGTGCAGCGGCGCCAGGTCGATCAGCTCCCGGAGCGAGGCCTCGACGGCCGGGGTGAGGCGAACCGGATCGCGAAAGCGCTCGCCGCCGTGGACGATCCGGTGCCCCACCGCGTGGGCCTCGCCGAGCCCCGCCCCGAGCGCCTCGCTCAGCTGCCCCGGATCCACCACCGCCCGGGGCGCCTGCAGCTCCTGCTCGCCGAGCACCCGGTCCCGGCCGTCGAGCAGCGTCAGCTTGAGGCTGCTCGAGCCGGCGTTCACCACCAGCACCCGCATCGATCTAGGCCGGCCCGGCAGCCGCCGAGCCCGGGCTCGGCGCCCCGAAGGGCCAGCTCCAGTTGCGAAGCTCCGGGGGGTCGTCGCCGTGCTCACGCGTGTAGGCACGGTGGCGCAGGCGCTCGTCGCTCATGTGCTGGCGCAACTGGACGGCACGCTCGGCCAGCCCCGGGACGCGGTCGATCACGTCCATCACCAGATGGAAGCGGTCGAGGTCGTTGAGCATCACCATGTCGAAGGGCGTCGTCGTCGTGCCCTCCTCCTTGTAGCCGCGGACGTGGATGTTGTGGTGGTTGCGGCGCCGGTAGGTCAGCCGGTGGATCAGCCAGGGGTAGCCGTGGTAGGCGAAGATCACCGGCCGGGCGGTCGTGAACAGGGCGTCGAACTCCTCCTCGGGCAGGCCATGCGGGTGCTCGCTCTCGGGCTGCAGGCGCATCAGGTCGACGACGTTCAGCACCCGCACCTTCAGCTCGGGGAGCTCGCTCCGGAGGATCGCCGTGGCGGCGAGCGTCTCGAGCGTCGGCACGTCTCCCGCGCACGCCAGCACCACGTCGGGCTCGCTGCCCTCGTCGCTGCTGGCCCAGTCCCAGACGCCGATCCCCCGTGTGCAGTGGGCGATCGCCTCCTCCATCTCCAGGTAGTCCAGCGCCGGCTGCTTGCCCGCGACGATCACGTTGACGTAGTCGCGGCTGCGCAGGCAGTGGTCGGCGACCGACAGCAGGCAGTTGGCGTCGGGCGGCAGGTAGACGCGCACGATCTCGGCCTTCTTGTTGACCACATGGTCGATGAAGCCCGGGTCCTGATGCGAGAAGCCGTTGTGGTCCTGGCGCCAGACGTGGGAGGAGAGCAGGTAGTTCAGCGAGGCGATCGGCCTGCGCCACGGGATGTCGCGTGTCACCTTCAGCCACTTGGCATGCTGGTTGAACATCGAGTCGACGATGTGGATAAACGCCTCGTAGCAGTTGAACAGGCCATGGCGGCCCGTCAGCAGGTAGCCCTCGAGCCAGCCCTGGCAGAGATGCTCGGAGAGCACCTCCATGACCCGCCCGTCGAGCGAGAGGTGATCGTCGGTGGGCAGCAGCTCGGCCTCCCACACGCGGTCGGTCACCTCGAACACCGCACCGAGGCGGTTGGACGCGGTCTCATCGGGGCCCATCAGCCGGAAGCTGTCCGGGTTCAGCCGGATCACATCCCGCAGCAGCCCGCCGAGGACGCGTGTCGCCTCGGTCGCGCCGGTCCCCGGGGCCGCCACCTCCACGGCGTGCTCGCGGAAGTCGGGCATCTCCAGCTCGCGCAGCAGCGCCCCGCCGTTTGCGTGCGGGTTGGCGCCCATGCGCCGGTCTCCGGTGGGAGCCAGCGCGGCCAGCTCCGCCCGCAGCGCGCCGTCCTCGTCGAACAGCTCCTCGGGACGGTAGGAGCGCAGCCACTGCTCGAGCTGGCGCAGGTGCTCGGGCTTGTGCTGAAGGTCCGCCAGCGGGACCTGGTGTGAGCGAAAGGACCCCTCGGCCGCCAGGCCGTCGACGACCTTCGGGCCGGTCCATCCCTTCGGGGTGCGCAGCACGATCATCGGCCAGCGCGGGCGCCCCGTCTCCCCGCCCGACCTGGCCCGCTCCTGGATCGCCGCGATCTCCTCGGCCACCTCCTCGAGCGTCGCGGCCATCAGCCTGTGCATCACGGCCGGGTCCGAGCCGCTGACGAAGCGCGGCGCATATCCGTAGCCCTCCAGCAGCGAGCGCAGCTCGGGCTCGGGGATCCGGGCGAGGACCGTCGGGTTGGCGATCTTGTAGCCGTTGAGATGCAGGACCGGCAGGACCGCCCCGTCGCGGGCGGGGTTCAGGAACTTGTTCGAATGCCAGCTGGCCGCCAGCGGACCCGTCTCGGCCTCGCCGTCCCCGATCACGCAGCAGACCACCAGGTCGGGGTTGTCGAACACCGCGCCGTGGGCGTGCAGGAGCGCATAGCCCAGCTCGCCGCCCTCGTGGATCGAGCCCGGCGTCTCGGGGGCAACATGGCTGGGGATGCCGCCCGGGAAGGAGAACTGGCGGAACAGCCGCCGCAGGCCCTCCTCGTCGCGCCCGATATGCGGGTAGACCTCGCTGTAGGTCCCCTCCAGGTAGGTGTTGGCCACCATTCCCGGGCCGCCGTGGCCGGGGCCTGCGACATAGAGGACGTTCAGGTCGCGTGCCCTGATCAGGCGGTTGAGGTGAGCGTAGATGAAGTTCAGCCCCGGCGTCGTGCCCCAGTGGCCCAGCAGGCGCGGCTTGACGTGCTCGATCGCCAGTGGCTCGCGCAGCAGCGGGTTCGCCAGCAGGTAGATCTGCCCGACCGACAGGTAGTTGGCCGCACGCCAGTAGGCATCCAGCAGCGCGAGCTCCTGATCGGAGGGAGGGTGGGCCGCGTCGGTCAGCTCGGCATCACCCCGAAGACTCTACGCCGGTGCCCGCTCAGGGCGAGGGGAGGATCGCCGCGAGCCTTCCGAGCGCCGCGGGGTCGCCCTCGATCAGCGCTCCCCCCGCCAGCGCCCGTGCCGGATCGACCGAGCCGTCGGTCATGGCGAGCAGGGTCTCGGCGTCGGCAACGATCCGCAGCGCCGGCTCCGTGGCCGCACCCAGGCGAGCCTCCGCGCGGCCCTCCTCGACGGTCAGGCTGACCAGCGCGTCGCCCGGAACCTCGAACTCGTAGGACTCGCTCAGGCCCTCGGCGGCGTCCTCGTCGAAGCGGGCCCGCAGCGCCAGCACGAGCCAGTGGGCCCGGAAGGGCCGGCTCCCGTTCGCGGCCGGAAGCGATTTCATCCCCCAGCGGGCCAGGGCCGCCACCGCGGGCTCGAGCTCATGGCCGCGGCCGGTCAGCTCGTAGACGGTCGAGGCCGCCGGCGGGGCCAGCCGCCGCCGGCGCACGAGCCCGGCCGCTTCCAGCTCTCGCAGCCGTGCCGCGAGCACGTTCGAGGGGATGCTCACGAGGCCCTCCGCCAGGTCGGTGTAGCGGCGCGGGCCCGCCATCAGCTCACGGACGATCAGCAGCGCCCATCGCTCCCCGACGAGATCGAGTGCCTGGGCGAGTCCGCAGTGCTGTGCATATACCCGGGCCACGATCTGTGCTTTACTTTAGCAAGTGTCTGCTGCGGAAAACCAAGCAGGACAGTCCCGGGGGGCCGTGGCGCCACCGGATCTCGAGGGTGTCACCCACCGGTTCGTCGAGCTGCCGGGCGTGCGGATGCACGTCGCCGAAGCGGGCTCGGGCCCACCGGTCCTGCTGCTGCACGGCTGGCCTCAGCACTGGTACGCCTGGCGCAAGGTGATTCCGCTGCTGGCCCCGCACCACCGGCTGATCTGCCCCGATCTGCGTGGCTTCGGCTGGAGCGAGGCGCCTGCTGGAAGCTACGCCAAGGCCGAGCTCGCCCGGGACATCATCGCCCTGCTCGACGCCCTCGAGCTCGAGCAGGTCGATTTCGTGGCGCACGACTGGGGCGCCTGGATCGGCTTCATCCTCTGCCTCGAGCACCCCGAGCGCTTCGCGCACTACATGCCCCTGAACATCGCGACGCCCTGGCCCGAACCGCCGTCGCTCGGCGGTCTCGGCGCCGCCGCCCGCCTCTGGTACCAAGCCGTCCTCGCGACGCCCTGGCTGGGCGAGACGCTGCTTCGCCGGACGGGTGTCGTCCGCCGCATGATCGGTACGGGCGCCGTCCACGCCGCCTGGACCCCGCAGGAGCTGGACGCCTTCGCAGACGTCCTCAGAGAGCCCGCGCGGGCCGCCGCCTCGGTCCACCTGTACCGGACCTTCCTGCTGCGCGAGCTCTTCCCCTACCTCCAGGGCAGGGTCGGCTCCCGCCGGCTGATCGTCCCGACGGTGATGCTCCACGGGATGAAGGACGTGGCGATCGACTACCGCCGCCTGGGGCAGTGGGAGAGCAACGCCGATCAGATGTCACTCGAGCTGCGCGAGGACTCCGGGCACTTCATCGCCGAGGAGCTGCCCGAGTTCGTGGCCGAGCGGGCGCTGGCCCTGTTTGCCGACGCGCCCAACCAGGCGATCACCTCCAGCCCCGGTGGAGGGCACCCGTGAGCACCGTCAAGGACCGCCCCGTCAAGCGCAGGATCGAGATCCTGCTCGGCCGCTACACCCTCAACCCGCTGATCCGGGCCATGTTCCGGCTCGGCATCACCCCGCCCGGGATGGCGCTGATCGAGACGGTCGGCAACCGCTCGGGCATCATCCGCCACACGCCCGTCATCTGCTCGGCGGAAGGCCAGGCGCTTTGGCTGATCGCCCAGCACGGCGCCCATGCCGGCTGGGTCCGGAACTTCCAGGCCCGGCCCGAGGTGCGCATCAGGCTCGGCCGCCGCTGGCTGAGCGGGACGGCCGAGCTGCTGCCCGAGGATGACGTCAGGGCGCGGATCGACACCTTCTCTCCCAGCCCCTTCGGCAGGCTCGTGAACCGGATCGCCTTCCGGGCCCTCGAAAGCCAGCCCGTCGTCGTGCGGGTCGCCCTCGCCGGCTAGCGCCTCAGGCGCCGGGCGTCCAGGTCAGCGCCGCGACCGTGTTGGCCGGAAGGTTCAGCTTGAAGAGCTCATGCAGCCCCGCCAGCGCGACCGCCTGCAGCCCCGCACGCAGCGGGCTGAGCTGCTGGACCTCCAGCGTCCGGGCGCCCTTCAGCTCGAGCGGCTGGGCGACGGTCTGCTCGTTGTCGAGGATCAGCGTCACCGCCCCCGCCGGGGTTTGGAGCGCCGTCTCGACGAGCCCCTTGGGGCCCTTGACGGTGCGGACCGTCGAGCCGGCGGGCAGCCACTGGTTGAGCGCCACGAGGGCACTCTCCAGTGGCCGTTCGAGCAGTTCGGAGCCATGCATCACGAACGGGTCGTAGGGATCGCCGCTGAAGTGAAAGCGGACCTCGCGAAAGCCCGTCTTGAGCGCGGCGAGCACGAAGCGCACAGCCCAGACGGCCGCCGCCGGGGAGTCCGAGACGCCGGCCTTGCCGCCGCAGGAGACCGAGTTGGCCTCCGAGATGATCGCCGGGGCGCCGGCGGCCGTGGCATCGGCGACGACCCAGGAGAACGACTCGGGCTCGTTGCCGATGCTCGGGTCGAGCAGCCCGCCGATCGTCGCCGCACGGGGCGTCAGACAGACGCTCAGGGGATAGGCGTGGACACCGACGGTGGCCGCCCCCAGCGCCTGGATCACGTGGGGCAGCGACGCCTCCCAGTTGTGCGGCCCTGAGATTTCCGGGCCGCATCACGGGCTCGCCCGCGAGCTCCGGTTTGAGCGATTCGGCGACCTGCAGGTAGCGGTGGACATCGATCGCTTCTTCGCCGGGCTGGGGCTTGTCAAGCGAGGCGTAGTCCGGCAGCTCGTAGAGGTCGGGCTCGTTGCCCAGCGAGAAGGACAGCCCGTTGGTCGCTGCGCTCTGGGCGCCCGCGACCATCTGGGCCGCCCACGAAGGCAGCCCGATGCGGGCGTTCAGGCCGACCGTCAGCGGGTCATGGGTGGCGCTCAACAGACAGTGCAGCTGGCTCCAGAACGACGCCGGCAGGGTGTAGGTCGAGAGCCCTTCCCAGGAGCTCGGGGAGACGGGCGCCGCTTCGGCGGGGGCGGTGAAGTCCTGGCTCACGCCGGCCAGCTCGATCGGCGGCGAGCCCAGCCGCAGGAGCTCGCTCGTCAGGGCGCCCGGCGGACAGGGGCCGGTCCCCAGGTCAGAGACGATCACGGGATACTCAAGGGACAGCCCGACCGGCGCCATCGTGACCCCCACCGCGGGCCCGGCCAGCAGCCCCGGGCCGAGCGTCAGGACCGGCGGGGAGATGGCGTGATGCTTCTTTGAGGGGGTCTTGGTTGCTCCCTTGGGCGGGCTCGCGACCGTCCCCGCCTGCGCAGTGGCGGCGAGGGCGAGGCAGAGCGCCGCGAGCATCGCCGCGACGCCGCTCACCGATCGGGCTCTTGCACCGGTCATCTCCATCCTCAGCCGGGGAGTCTGACGGCCCGGCTCCCGGAGCGCTCCGCCGAGGACTCGCCCGGGGGGCGCCTGAGAGGATGTCCCGATGGACCCGGCCGAATCATTCACCGAGCAGGAGCGCGCACTGCTCGCCCCCGTCGTCTCTGATCTCGAGGCGCCCGTCTTCGCCCTGATGAACCTGCCCCAGAGCACGATGGGCGCGATGTTCGCGCGCTACTCGCGCTACCCCGGGACGCTCAGGCGGCTGATGCTCGACGAGTTCACCGAGGAGCTCACGCAGGCGCCGCCGGGGCCGACCGGCGGCGGGGCGCGCACCACCGCACTCTACGAGCGCGTCCTGGGGGAATACGGCGATGACTCGGTCGCGCAGCTGGGCGGCGTCCACATCGCCTGCGAGTGGAGCTCGAACATCCTCACGAAGATCCTCCAGCGCCCGCGCCTGGGCGCCTACCTCGAGCAGTCGACGCGCTACATCGCCTATCACCGGCCGATCCCCGGCGGCGGCTATCGCTACTACCGCAGCCCCGAGCTCGGCCCCGCCTACGAGTCTGCGATGGACAGCCTGTTCGACACCTACGCGGCCCTGCAGGCGCCAACAGCCGAATGGATCGCCGGGCGCTTCCCGCGAGCCGATGGCGAGTCCGCGCCGGCACACGAGCGCGCCGTCCGGGCCAAGGCGCTCGATCTGCTCCGCGGCCTGCTCCCGGCGGCCTCGCTGTCGCACGTCGGGGTCTTCGCGAGCGCCCAGACGCTCGAGCGCCTGATCCTCCACCTGCTCGCCCATCCGCTGCCCGAGGCCCGCGGCCGCGGTGAGCTGATGCTCGCAGCCATGCGGGCCGCCGCGCCCAGCTTCGTGACGCGCATCGGGCGCCCCGAGCGCGGCGGAGAGTGGGTCTCCTTCCTGCAGCGACGGACCGCGCGGAGCGCTCCGTGGCGCAGCGGCTCGGGCTCGATCGCGAGGACGGCCCCGAGCCCGCCGGCGTGCGCCTCCTGCGGGTCGAGGGCAGCGAGGAGCTGCTGCTCGCGGCGCTCCTGTTCGAGCAGGCCGGTGTCTCCGCGCGGGCGCTCGCCGAGCGGATCGGGGCACTTCGGGCGGCGAGCGGGGCGAGCTGATCGCCGAGCTGGCCGGCCGGCGCGAGAACCGGCGCCACCTGCCCGGCCGGGGCTTCGAGGCGCTCCGCTACCGCTTTGAGATCGTCTCCGACTACGGCGCCTTCCGCGACCTCCAGCGCCACCGGATGCTGACCGCGCAGTGGCAGACGCTCGGGCCGTCGCTCGGCGCGGAGGTACCCGAGGAGCTCGGTGAGGCGGGGCTCAGAGGCGAGTTCGAAGCCGCCATCGAGCGCTCCCAGGGGGCCTGGCAGGCGCTCCGGGAGGACGACCTGGAGCTCCACGCCCCCTATGCCCTGTGCCTGGCCTTCCGTGTGCGCTACATCCTCGACCTCAACGCCCGCGAGGCGATCCACCTGATCGAGCTCCGCGCGGGCCGCGAGGGACACGCTGGCTACCGTCGAATCGCCCGCCAGATGCACGCGCTGATCGCCGAGGTCCACCCCGCGGTCGCCGCGGCGATGACCCACGTGCAGGAGGAGGAGCCGGCCCTTGAGCGGATCCTCGCCGAGCAGCGCAGCGAGCGGATCGCCGGCCGCGCCCGGTGAGCGGCGATCCGGGTGCGCAGCGGCCCCGTCGCGCCCGCCCATCTACGATGGCTCACATGGATGTCGCCGCCCGACTGCTCAGTGAGACGGCCCGCCTGCCCGAGCGGGCCCACGCCGACGACGCCGCCTTTGACCTGTGCGCCGACGAGAGCGTCGTGCTGGCGCCGGGCGGGCGGGCCCTCGTCGGCACGGGAGTCGCCGTGGAACTCCCCGCCGGCTCGGCGGGGCTCGTGCTGCCACGCTCCGGGCTGGCGGCCCGTCACGGGATCTCGCTCGTCAACGGTCCCGGCCTGATCGACCCCGGCTACCGCGGCGAGATCAAGGTGATCCTGCTCAACACCGACCGCGATGAGCCGTTCGAGATCGGCGTCGGCGACAGGATCGCTCAGCTGCTGATCGTCCAGAGCTCCGCACAGCGCATCGTCGAGGCCTCCGCGGAGCTCGAGGCCTCGACGCGCGGCAGTGGGGGGTTCGGCTCAACCGGCCGCTGAGGGCAGCGCCCTCACTGGCTCGGCGCTGTCCGGTGGCGGCGTTCGAAGCGCAGACCCCCGCGGCCGATGCCAGCGATCCATCGCGCGATGATGCCGCCGACGATCAGGTAGATGATCAGCGCGATGCCCCAGTCGACCGTGATCGCCCGCTTGGGGTGCCCCGAGAAGGTGATCAGCCCGGTGAACGCTCCGGCGAAGAAGTTGGCGCCTTCGTGGATGCCTTTGACGATCGTGTTCGCCTGGTTGGCGTCGACGTCGCGCAGCACGATCGCCAGGGCGATCAGCAGCGCGATCAGGCTCGCGATCGTCATCACCAGGCGTGCCACCACAAGCACGCCGGAGCCGAGCGCACCCACGGTCGCCGCGCCCGCGTCGCGTGCCCGCCCGCGCCTGCGCCGGCGCCTGCGGGAACGGGTCCCGGCTTCGCCGGAGCGTGGCGGCGCCTCGGCCGGGGCGGTCCGGGTGCGCGTGCCCGCGGCCGGTTCGCTACCGGTGAGCGCCGCCGGGCGGTTCGGTGCGACACCGCCGCCGTCGCCGGCGTGAGTGGTGCTCGTCCCCGCCGGCACTTCCTCTTCACGCCCGCGGGTACGCAGAAATCCTCGCCTCATCACGACACTTCCTTCCTCGTTGTGGCTCGCCGGCGGCTCGTTCGCCGCAGCGGCCCTACCTGGTGGCTACCCCATGCCAGGGGTTCTCAAGCCCCCGGTCGTGTTCAGGAGCGCCTCCCGGCCGGGCGTACGAGCAGCGTCTCGGCCTCCGCTGAGGAGGCGGGGACGAGGAAGCCCCCGTGCCGGTAGAAACCGATCGACTCCGCGGTCGGCGAGACGATCAGCCGTGCGTAGCCGCGCTCGTCGGCCGCCTCGCTCAGCGCCTGGAGCAGCCGGGCGCCGACGCCCCGTCGGCGGAACCGCTCGAGCACGAACACGCTGCTCACGTAGCCCCAGCGCGAGTCCGCCCGCCCCGGCCTCGGCATGCGCCGGAACTCGACGAGACCTGCCATTCCGAGCACAAGATCGCCCGAGAGGGCCAGCCAGGTCGTTCGCCGATCGCGCTCGCTCGCATGCCACGCCGCCATGCGACGGGCGAAGTCGGGGTCGGGCACACCCTCGCCCGTCCAGGTGGCGCGAAGCGTGCTCAGCGCCTCGAGATCGGACTCCACGGCGGCCCGCACCACGACCTCGAGCGGCGTCATCGCCGGCGGCGCCTACCCCTTCGGCGGCTGCGAGCGCGCATGTCGCACGCCCCGCTGCACCCATGCCCGCAGGGCGCGCTTGGAGGTCAGCCCCTCGGGGGCGACGAAGACCCATCCCCGCATCGGGCGACCGTTCCGTTGCATCGGACGCGCGTGGGGCTTGGCGGTCAGCGCCTCGGTCTCCCCGTGCTCGCAGCCGAGCAGCAGGCCGCCCCGCCCGCTGGCAGCGACGCTGATGTGACCGCCGATCAGGAAGCTCAGGCCGCCGAACATCCGCTTCTCGATCACGCCGACCTCCTCGGCCAGCAGCTCGCGGATGCGGTGCGCGAGATCCTCTTCGTAGGGCATGGCGTGATTATTCCAAGGCGCCCGCAGGCCCGCTCAGGCGCTGCGGCCGAGCACAGGCAGCGACCCGCTGAGCCGTCCGGCGCCCTGGCGGCGCAGCGTCGCGAGCCCCACGAGGGCGACGATCACGCAGGTCAGCGCACCGAGGCCGAGGCCCGCGCGGGCGCCCGCCGCCGCCATGACCCAGCCGACGATCGGGCCTCCGATCGGCGTCGAGCCCTGGAAGGCGACGAACCACAGGGCCATCACCCGGCCGCGCATCGTGGGGGCGGCCGCGAGCTGCAGGGTCGAGTTCCCGCATGACATGAAGGCGATGCTCGCGGCCCCCGCCAGGGCGAGCGCGACCATCTCCAGGGCCAGGCCCGGAGCCAGCGCGGCGAGCGCCAGGACCACACCGAACGCCGCCGAGGCGCCGACCAGGGTCGGCAGGCCCGTGCGGCCCTTGGCGGCGACGACCAGTCCGCCCAGGACCGCCCCGAAGCCCATCGAGGCAGTCATGAACCCGTAGCCGGCGGCCCCGACGTGCAGGCCCCGGCTGGCCATCACCGGCAGGCTGACCTGGAACTCGTAGGCCAGCGCGCCGACGGCGCCCATCATCGCCAGCGGCGCGAGCAGCTCGGGGCGGCTGCGCACGTAGCGCAGGCCCTCGCGCAGCTGACCCGGCTCGTGGCCGCTGGGCGGGCTGGGGTGGATCTCGCTCGTGTCCAGACGGGTCAACGAGGCGATCACCGCCAGGAAGCTGGCTGCGTTCAGCGCGAAGCACCAGCCCTCGCCGACCGTCGCGATCATGATGCCCGCCACGGCCGGGCCGATCGTGCGGGCGACGTTGACCAGCACCGAGTTGAGGCTGACCGCGTTGCGCAGGTTCTCGGGGCCGACCATCTCGAGCATGAACGACTGCCGGGCGGGGTTCTCGAAGGCATTGTTCAGGCCCAGTCCGAGCGCCAGGACGCCGATCTCCCAGACCCGCACAGTCCCGGCCAGCGTCAGCACGGCCAGGATCAGCGCCTGAACCCCCATTGCGCCCTGCAGGATGATCATCAGCCGCCGCTTGTCGACCCGGTCGGCGATCACGCCTCCGTAGGGACCCAGCAGCAGTACCGGGAGCGTCTGCAGCGCGACGATCACGCCGAGCGTCGTCGAGGAGCCCGTCAGCGTCAGGACCAGCCAGGCCTGCGCGGCCATCTGCATCCAGGTCCCGATCAGCGAAACCGACTGCCCGGAGATGTAGCGCCGGTAGTTGGGGATCGCAACCGCGGCGAAGGTGACGCGGCCGATGCCCTTCAGCCTCGTCATCGGGGCTCCCCCCGGAGCAGCTCGGCCAGCTCCTCCAGCACCGGCAGCGCGTCCCAGACGAGCTCGCGCTCGTGCTCGCCCAGCTCCGCCAGATGTGCCGCCAGCGCCCGCGCGCGCTCGTGGTTGATCCGCTCGCGTGTGCGGACGCCCGCGCGGGTCGCCTCGACCAGTGCCGCACGACGGTCCTGGGGGTCGATGCTCCGCCGGATCAGCCCGTCCTCGGTCAGCTGCGCGACGATCCGCGAGAGCATCGTCGGGTTGAGCGACTCCGCCTCGGCGAGCGCCGCCAGGCCGATCGGGCCGCGGCGGACGATCGTGAACAGGACCGAGATCTGCGACGGGGTCAGCCCCGCGCCGGCCCTCGTCGCCCGCAGGCGCCGGCCGAGCTTGCCGATCACCGCACGCAGGCGCTCGATCTCCTCGACGCGCTGCTCGCTCTGCTCCTGCTCGACGGTCTGTGCCGGCATCCGATCCCTTCGAAGTTTACTTGCTTGCCAGCAAGCATTATAGAGGGTCCGGCGAGTTCCCCCTGCCCGCATCCACCGGCGCCGCGCCCATCAAGCGAAAGGGGCGCCGCGGCCGATCGCCGCGACGCCCCTGACGGAGCAGCTTGTGCGAGACGGCCCTACGCGGCGACGGGCGCCTCGGCGTCGGAGTAGATCTCCCCGCGCTCGGCCTTCTCCACCAGTGAGGCGGGCGGCTCGAAGCGCTCGCCGTACTTCTCGGCCAGCTCACGCGAGCGCGCCACGAAGCCGGCGACGCCGCCCTCGTAGCCGTTGATGTACTGCAGCACCCCACCCGTCCAGCCCGGAAAGCCGATCCCGAGGATCGAGCCGATGTTGGCGTCTGCGACCGACTCGATGACGCCCTCGTCCAGGCACTTGACGGTCTCGAGGGACTCGATGAACAGCATCCGCTCCTCGAGGTCCTTCAGCGAGAGCGCAGCGGGATCGCCCGTCTCAGGGAACATCTCTTTCAATCCCTTCCACAGACCCGTCCGCTTGCCATCGGCGTAGTCGTAGTAGCCGGCCCCCGCGAGCTTCCCGCCGCGGCCCGCCTCGAGCATTTTGTCGACGATTTCAAACGACGGCCGGTCGACCCAGGTGCCACCTTCGGCCTCGACGGCCGCCTTCGTGGCGTCGCGGATCTTGCGGGCCAGGTTGAGGTTGAGCTCGTCGCTCAGCTGCAGCACCGGGGCCGGGTATCCGGCCTGGTTTGAGGCCTGCTCGATCGAGGCCGCCGGGACACCCTCGAGCAGCATGCCGACGCCCTCGTTGATGAACGTGCCGATCACCCGGCTCGTGAAGAAGCCGCGGCTGTCGTTGACGACGATCGGCGTCTTCTTGATCTGCTTGGCCACATCCAGGGCGCGGTAGAGGGTCTCCTCGTTGGTCTTCTCGCCCTTGATGATCTCCAGCAGCGGCATCTTGTCCACCGGGCTGAAGAAGTGCAGTCCGATGAATTCCTCGGGCCGTGTCACACCCTCGGCCAGCTCGGTGATCGGCAGCGTCGAGGTGTTCGACCCCAGCAGGGCCCCCTCGGCGAGGTGCGGCTCGATCTCGGCGAAGACCTGCGCCTTGACGGCCGGGTCCTCGAAGACGGCCTCGATCACCAGGTCCGCGCCGGCAGCCGCCGCCGGGTCATCGGTCGGCGTGATCAGCGCCAGCAGCGCATCGGCCTTCTCCTGCGTCGAGCGCCCGCGCGAGACTGCCTTCTCGAGCAGCCCCTGCGAGTAGGCCTTGCCCTTCTCGGCCGCCTCCAGGGAAACGTCCTTGAGCACGACCTCGATGCCCGCTTTGGCGCAGACGTAGGAGATCGCCGCGCCCATCATGCCGGCGCCCAGGACGACGACCTTCTTGGCCTTGAACGGCTCGATCCCCTCGGGCCGGTTGCGGTCGCCGTTGACCTGCTGCAGGTCGAAGAAGAACGCCTGGATCATGTTCTTGGAGACCTGACCCGTCAGCAGATCGACGAAGTAGCGCCCCTCGATCTCGATCGCCGTGTCGAAGTCGACCTGAGCACCCTCGACGGCCGCGGCCATGATGTGGTGCGGCGCCGGGTAGTTGGCGCCCTTCAGCTGCTTGCGCAGGTTGGCCGGGAAGGCCGGCAGGTTCTGCGCCAGCTTCGGGTTCGACGGAGCGCCGCCCGGGAGCTTGTAGCCCTTGACGTCCCAGGGCTGGGCGACCGGCTCCTCCTCGACTGCGCGCTGCTTGACCCACGCCTTGGCGGCCGGGACGAGCTCCTCCTGCGTCGTGACGAGCTCATCGAGGATCCCCGTCTCCAGGGCCTTGTCCGGGCGCAGCCGCTGACCCTGCATCAGGAGCTTCATCAGCGCGTCGACGATGCCCAGCATCCGCACCGTCCGCACGACCCCGCCGGCACCGGGCAACAGGCCCAGCTGGACCTCGGGGAAGCCCAGCTGCACGCTCGGGGAATCGACGGCGATCCGGTGGTGGGTCGCCAGGCAGATCTCCAGGCCCCCGCCCAGGGCGGCGCCGTTGATCGCCGCGCAGACCGGGACGCCGAGCGTCTCAAGGCGCCGCAGCTGTGCCTTGCCGGCGCGCACCATCTCGGCCAGCTCGGGGGCGTCCTCCGGTGTCGCCTGCTTGAGGTCGTTCAGGTCCCCGCCGGCGAAGAAGGTCTTCTTCGCCGAGGTGATCACGACACCGGTGATCTGATCCTTCTCGGCCTCCAGGCGGTCCAGCGTCGCGGCCATCGATTCCGCGTAGGCGCGGTTCATCGTGTTGGCCGACTGGTTCGGGTCGTCGAGCGTCAGCAGGACGATGCCGTCGTCGTCCTTCTCCCAGCGGATCGTTGTTGCTCTCAGCCATTCTCAGATCGCCTCCACGACTGTCGCGATTCCCATGCCGCCGCCGACGCAGAGCGTCGCCAGCCCGTAACGGCCGCCGGTCCGGTGCAGCTCCTCGATCAGCGTGCCGAGGATCATGCCGCCGGTCGCGCCGAGCGGGTGGCCCATCGCGATCGCGCCGCCGTTGACGTTCACCTTCTCCATGTCCAGCCCCATGTCGCGGACGAACCGCAGCACGACCGCCGCAAAGGCCTCGTTGATCTCGACGAGGTCGAGGTCCTCGACCGTCAGGCCGGCCTTCGCGAGGGCCTTCTTGCTGGCCGGGGCGGGCCCCGTCAGCATGATCGTCGGGTCCGCGCCCGAGAGGGCTGTCGCGAGGATCCGGGCCTTCGGCTTCATGCCCAGTTCCTCACCCGTCTTCTCGTTGCCGATCGTCACCAGCGAGGCGCCGTCGACGATCCCCGAGGAGTTGCCCGGCGTGTGGACGTGCTCGATCTTCTCGACCCAGTGGTACTTCTGCAGCGCCACCGCGTCGAAGCCGCCCATCTCGCCGATCGCGGCGAAGGAGGGCTTCAGCCCGCCCAGCGTCTCGACCGTCGTGCCGGGACGGATGAACTCGTCCTGGGCCAGGACGACGTTGTCGTTGAGGTCCTTGACCGGGATCACCGTGTTGGAGAAACGTCCCTCCGACTGTGCGGCCCAGGCGCGCTCCTGGGAGCGGGCGGCGTAGGCGTCGACGTCCTCGCGGCTGAACTCCTCGATCGTCGCGATCAGGTCGGCGCTGACGCCCTGAGGGACGAAGGAGGTGTCGTAGTTGGTCTCCGGGTCCATCGCCCAGGCGCCGCCGTCGGAGCCCATCGGCACGCGCGACATCGACTCGACGCCGCCGGCGAAGACGAGGTCCTCCCAGCCGGAGGCGACCTTCTGGGCGGCGATGTTGACGGCCTCGAGGCCCGAGGCGCAGAAGCGGTTGACCTGGACGCCCGCGACGGTGTCGGGCAGGCCCGCCTTGATGGCCGCCGTCTTTGCGATGTCGGCGCCCTGGTCGCCCACCGGGGAGACGCAGCCGAGCACCACGTCATCGACCCGCGAGGGGTCGAGTTTCTCGTTGCGGATGAGCGTCTCGTGCATCAGGCCCACGACCAGGTCGACGGGCTTCGTTCCGTGCAGCGATCCGTTGAACTTGCCCTTGCCGCGCGGCGTTCGGATCGCGTCGAACACCAGCGCCTCGGTGGCTGCCATCTGAGTCGGACCTCCTGGGGTCGTAGTCCCGCCGGTCGACCCGGCACGGGGAAGCGGGTTGAGGGGTGCCTTCGTGGCGAACGCTACCACAGAAACGTTCATGCATGAATGCAAATATGATTAGGATCGAGCGATGGGAACGACCGCCAAAACCCAGCCCCGCCTCGCCGCAGCCAGGCCGAGCGGAGCGCCTCCACCAGAGAGGCCCTCCTCGATGCCACGATCGCCTGCCTCGTCGAGGACGGATACGCCTCGACGACCACCAGCCGGGTGGCCGAGCGGGCCTGCCTCTCGCGGGGCGCCCACCTGCATCACTTCCAGACCCGCCAGGCCCTGCTGGCGGCGGCGATGGAGCATCTCGCCGAACGGCGCGGCGAGCAGCTGCTGGCGGCCGCCGAGAAGCTCCCCGAGGGCCCCGAGCGCCTCGCTGCGAGCCTCGATCTGCTCTGGTCGACCTATGCCAGCCCGCTCTACCAGGCGGCGCTTGACCTCTGGACGCACGCCCGCACCGACCCAGAGCTGCGCGAGCGCCTGAGCGTCGTCGAGCGCGACCTCGACCGCCAGACGCTGCGCCTCGCCCCGACCCTCTTCGGCGAGCTCGCCGAGCGGCCCGGCTTCGTCGGACAGCTCGAGATGGCCGGCGCGACGATGCGGGGCCTGGCCCTGCTCGACACGCTCCAGCCCGGCGGGCGGCGCAACAGCCGCCAGTGGCCCTACTGCCGCGAACGGCTGGTCGAGATGTTCCAGGGCGCCGCCCCGGCGCCGGGAGGCGAGTAGAGGAGAAGCGATGAGCAACCGCACATTTGTGATCGGCGTCGGCATGACGAAGTTCGACAAGCCCGGGACCAAGGAGGGCGACTACCCCGACTGGGCACGCGAGGCCGGCAGGCAGGCGCTGGCGGACGCGGGCATCGGCTACGAGCTCGTCGAGCAGGCCTTCGCCGGCTACTGCTACGGCGACTCGACCTGCGGCCAGCGGGCCCTCTACGGCCTCGGCCTGACCGGGATCCCCGTCGTCAACGTCAACAACAACTGCTCGACCGGCTCGAGCGCCCTCTACCTCGCCCGCCAGGCGATCAAGGGCGGCCTCGCCGACTGCGCACTGGCACTCGGCTTCGAGAAGATGGAGCGGGGCTCACTGCAGGCCAAGTACACCGACCGGACCAACCCGATGGACCGGCACGTCAAGGCGCTGCTCGAGCTGCGCCCCTGGGAGGAGGCGCCGATGGCGCCGCAGATGTTCGGCGCCGCCGGGCGCGAGCACATGGAGCGCTACGGCTCGGGCCCCGAGCACTTCGCGTGGATCGGCTGGAAGAACCATCACCACTCGGTCAACAACCCCTACGCCCAGTTCCAGACCGACTACACGCTCGAGGAGATCACCGGGGCGCGCGGAGATCTACGCGCCGCTGACCAAGCTGCAGTGCTCGCCGACCTCCGACGGGAGCGCCGCCGCGATCATCGCCTCCGAGCGCTTCGTCGAGCAGCACGGCCTGTGGCAGACCGCAATCGAGCTGGCCGGGCAGTCGATGTGCACCGACCTCGGCTCGACCTTCGACGAGGCCTCCTCGATCAGGGTCGTCGGCTATGACATGTCAAAGACCGCCGCCGAGCACGCCTATGCCGAGGCCGGGATCGAGGCGGCCGAGGTCGACGTCTGCGAGCTGCACGACTGCTTCAGCGCCAACGAGCTGATCACCTACGAGGCGCTCGGCTTCGCCGCCGAGGGCGAGGGCCACCTGCTCGTCGACGCCCGTGCCACCACCTACGGCGGCGAGGGCCCCGTCGTGAACCCATCCGGCGGGTTGATCTCAAAGGGCCACCCGCTGGGGGCCACCGGCCTCGCCCAGTGCGCCGAGCTGACCTGGCAGCTGCGCGGTGCCGCCGAGCGCCGCCAGGTCGAGGGCGCCGCCGTCGGGGTCCAGCACAACATCGGCCTCGGCGGCGCCGCGGTCGTCGGGGTTTACCGCCGGCCCAGCTGAGCGTCCCGCAGCCGCAGTGCCCGGCCCCTGCTCCCGGGCAGAATGTAGCCATGCCCTCCCTGTGCCTGCGCCCGCTGCGCGCCGAGGACGAGCGCGAGGCCCGCGCCGCCCACGGCGAGCTCCTGGCGGACGACTTCTCCTTCCTGCTCGCCTGGGACCCCGAGGAGCCGTGGGGGGACTACCTCGAGATGCTCGACCGTGAGCGCCGTGGGGTGCAGCTCGCGCCGGGCCGGGTGCCCTCGAGCTTCCTCGTGGCCCAGGCCGACGAGGACATCGTCGGGCGAGTCTCGATTCGCCATGAGCTGAACGCCCTGCTGAGGGACTTCGGAGGTCACATCGGCTACTGCGTGCGACCGGCCTTCCGGCGGCGCGGCCATGCGACGGAGATCCTCCGTCAGGGCCTGGTCATCGCCCGCTCCTTGGGTATCGCCGATGTGCTGGTCGTCTGCGATGAGGACAACGCATCCTCAGCCAAGGTCATCGAGCGCCTCGGCGGCGTCCTCGAGGATGTCCGGACGGACCCCGAGGGGACCCCCATGCGGCGATATTGGATCGCCTGAGATACGGGGCACGCAAACCGCCCGCGGATGCACTGCCGCGGGCGGGTCGCGTGCTCTGGCCCGAGTTCCTAGATCGCCGCCTCGACCAGCTTGGTGAACTCTTCCTGCCCTTTGACGTTCGGGTGGTAGCTTTCCCCGAGCGGGTCGGACTGGCCGTTGAGCCATTCTTCAGAGGCACAGACCGCGTGGCCTTCGAAGGCGCTCGTCGGGTTTACGAAGGTGAATTTCATCGCTTCCGCCCGCGCCTTGATCACGGCGTCGAGTTTTTCGGCCGATTCGTTCATTTTCTTCTCGTTGCCCGAGGTGAGGAAGTTGACGTTGCAGGTCTTCCCTTCCTTGGTGAACAGCTTGGGATAGCCGAGCACGATCACCTGGGCGCTCGTCGCCTTCGCGCGAATGTCCTTGTAGGTCGTTTCGAGCTTGCCCGGCAGCGTTTTCGCGATGTATTCGTCGGCTTCGCTGATCGCGCTCCCGCAGGTGAAGTAGTAGAGGGCGCAGTTGATGATCACGTTCGAGAAGCCCGCGTCGTTGCCGCCGATCGTGATCGTCACCAGCGACGTGCTGCTGGTCAGTTTGCCCAGTTGTTTTTCGATCACTTCGGGGGTCTTGGCACCGCTGCACGCTTCGAAGTTCAGCGAGTAGCCCTTGGCCGCCGCGATCTTCGGACCGAATGCGTCCGGGCTACGGCTGCATTCACCCGATTCTTCGTAGAAGACCCGCGTTCCCACCCCCGAGGAGTAGGAGTCCCCAAGCGCTGCGTACTGTGGTGCCGCCACCGCCGAAGCCGCTGAAACGAGCGCGCCGACAGCGAGCATGGACAGACAGGCGATCAGAAATCGCTTCCCCATATTCCCTCATCCCTTCTCCCTCGAGTGCCGCCCGTGCCCCCGACGGATGAGCCGTCTCCCCGGACGCTTGCGTTTCTAACCTATCCGCGTCCGCTCGCTCCCGTCAAGGATCGCGACGGGCGCCCGGCGAGCGGCCAGGTGACGGGTCAGAAAGTGAACCTGGTCCGCCACGGCGCGCTCGAACGGCTCGCCGCTGTAGATCTCGAAGTGGCCGATCGGATAGGTCCGCACCTCCGAGCGGCCGGTCGCCCGCCAGGCGGCGTCCTGGGCGGCCTTGACCGGCACGACCGCGTCGCGGTCGGCGATCTGGATCAGGATCGGGCAGGGCAGGCGGTCGGCCTGGAGGCCCGGGCGGTACATCGCGAGCCCGAGGAGGATCCGCGCGCTCACCTCGTTGCGCCAGCTCGCTCCTGTGATCGCCCTGTAGCCCGGCTCCGCATCCGGGGTCGTCATCGCCGCAAGGCTTCCCGGCGGCCCGACCGCGGGGATCATCACCGGCCCGCGTGCGCGGTAGGAGGAGGCGAGGTCGCGCAGGCCCATCAGCTCGACGCGCAGCAGCTGGGCCGGCCCTGCGTAGCGGACGAGCTTCGCGACCGTCGTCAGGCCGTCCATGCCGGGGACCTGGGAGATGACGCCGGCCACCCTCCCGTCGGCCACGGCGACCGGCACCACATGACCGCCGGAGAACGAGCTGCCCCACAGGACGATCCGCTCGGGGTCGACGCCCTCGAGCGTGCGGGCGAACGCGATCGCCGCGTGGTAGTCCTCCTGCTGGCGGGCGATCGAGAGAAGCTGCCGGGGCTCGCCCCCGGAGAGGCCGAAGTGGCGGTAGTCGAAGGCCAGCGCGTCGAGGCCCGCCGCGGCGTAGCGCTCGGCGAAGGGGATCAGGCCCGAGTCGACCGTCCCGGCGAAGCCGTGGGCCATCACCACGCAGGGCCTGCCGGCCCTGCTCGTCGGCGAAGGCCTCGCCCTGCCCCTGCAGGTGAACGCCCGCACAGCGGACGCCGCCGCTGGAGAACTCGACCGCGCTCATCCGTGGGCCCTTGCCCCGGCGGAGTCCGCCGCGCGTCCCGCGGCGTCGCGTCCCGTCGGCGCGCCGGCCTGTGCCCGGGCACGCCCGGCCGGGATCGTCCGGTTTTCGAGCTCGCGCTTGTAGGAGTACCACTCGAGCTGCATCGTGTGGCGCGGCTTGGCCGAGAAGTGGCCCATGTGGAAGGCCTCGTCGGCCGCGATCTCACGCTCCATCTCGACGGGCGGCGGGGGCGCCCAGTCGCCGCTCAGCCAGCGGGCGGCGAGCTTGGACTGCAGCTCGGAGAACGGGAAGATCGTCGGGATCGGCTGGCCGAGGCCGATGAATGCCAGGTCGTCGATCCCCGGCTTGAGCATCCGCTTGTAGAGCGGCAGGACGTTTTCCGGCGCGCTCAGGAAGTCCTCGTCGAAGAACGGGAAGCTGATCCGGTAGCCGGTCGCGTGGATGATCACGTCGACCGGCTCGATGCTGCCGTCGGCGAAGCGGACCCGATCGCCCAGCAGCTCGGCCACGTCGCCCTTGGCCGTGACGTCGCCGGCCCCCAGGCGGCCCAGCAGCTCGCTGGAGACCGTCGGGTGGGCGTCCAGGAACCTGTGGTCGGGCGTCGGCAGGCCGAAGTCCTCCATCCTCCCCGAGAAGATCCGCGGCAGAATCCGCCCCATCCGCCGCTGCAGGCCGGCGGGCAGCAGCGGGTTGGTCTTGACGATCTGGTCGGCCGGCTTGCCGAACAGGTACTTGGGGACGACGTAGGCGCCCGAGCGGGTCGAGAGGTAGACCATCTCCGAGACCGTCTTGCGGCCCAGCTCGGAGGCGATGTCGACGGCGCTGTTGCCGATCCCCACGATCAGGACGCGCTTGCCGTAGAGATCCAGCGGGGTGCTCGGGTCGACATAGTCGTGGGAGTGGATCTGAGGCCCGTCGAAGCTGCCCGGGAAATCCGGGAAGCGGGGATCCCAGTGGTGCCCGTTGCAGACCAGCAGCGCATCGAAGCTCTCGCTCGAGCCGTCATCGAGCGTGATCCTCCAACCGCCCGCCGGGCCGCGCTCGGCGCGCTGGACGCGGGTGTTGAAGCGGATGTTGCGGCGCACGTCGAAGGCGTCGGCGTAGTCCTTGCAGCCACTCGAAGATGTGGCTGTGGTGGGGGTAGTCCGGGTAGCGGTCGGGCATCGGGAAGTCCCGGAAGGAGATCGAGGGCTTTGAGATGTCGATGTGCAGCGAGCGGTAGGCCGAGGAGACCCCGTTGGGGTTCTGGAAGTACCAGTTGCCGCCGACCTCATCCGAGGCCTCGAAGCAGACGTGCGGCACGCCGAAGTCATCCGAGGGACTTGCAGGCCGTGAGGCCGCTGACCCCGGCGCCGATCACGCAGACTCTCGGCGGCGGCGCCATCGGGGCCCTAGACCGTCTGGGCGGCCGGCCGGCGCTCGGCCCAGGGGCGGGCAGCTTCGAGCTGTGCCGCCAGCGCCAGCAGCGGACCGTCCTGCCAGGGGCCGGCCAGCAGCTGGACGCCGACCGGGACGTCCTCCTCGGTCCAGTGCAGCGGCAGGCTCACGCCGGGCAGGCCCGTGACGTTGCCGAAGGCCGTGAAGGAGACGCTCGCGACGACCTCGAAGACGGGCTGCCTCGGGGTTCGCGTGGGCGGCCTCCATCAGCGCCCCCGCCCGCGGCGGGAGGATCGCGGAGGTCGGCGAGAGCAGCACGTCGAAGTCCCGTCCCCAGCGGGCGAGCTCGCGGCGGCTCAGCAGCTCGAGCGTCCGGGCGGCCTGGACGTACTCGTAGGCGCCCGTCTGCCCAGACAGCTCACGCTGGTGGCGGATGTGCGGCTCGGTCTTCTCCCACTCGACACCGTCGTAGTCGGCGAGGCCGCCCTGGGTCAGGGCGATGAAGGGCGGCACCATCTCCTCGGAGATCGTCGGCACCTCGACCTCCTCGACGGAGTGGCCGAGCTCCTCGAGCAGCGCCGCCGCCGAACGGGCCGCGGCGACGCAGGCCTCGTCCGTCGGGATCCCCAGGGGCGCCGGAGGCCATCAGCCCGATCCGCAGTTTCCCGGGCGCCCCGCCGGCGAACTCGGCGAACGGCCGCTCGGGCGCCGGGGCGTTGTACCAGGCCAGCCGATCGGGGCCGGAGATCACGTCGAGCACGGCGGCCGACTCGGCGACGGTCCGCGAGACGACGCCCTCGACGACCGCTCCCAGCCAGCTCTGGGCCAGACGCGGGACACGGCCGCGGCTCGGCTTGAAGCCGACCAGGCCGCAGTAGGCGGCGGGGATCCTGATCGAGCCGCCGCCGTCGTTGGCGTGTGCGATCGGGAACATGCCGCCGGCGACCGCGCCGGCTGCGCCGCCGCTTGAGCCGCCCGGCGAGCGGGTCGTGTCCCAGGGGTTTCGAGAGGGGCCGAAGCGCAGGTTCTCGGCGGCCGTGATGACGCCGAACTCGGGCGTGTTGGTCCGCCCGCAGAGGACGAAGCCTGCCTCGACGAGCGCGTCGACGACGAGCTCGGACTCCTCGCTCGGGCCCTCGGGTGCGCCGCGGGAGCCGTAGGTGACGGGCCAGCCCTTGACGGGCGTCAGGTCCTTGATCGGGATCGGCACGCCCAGGAACGGGCGCCTGCTCGCCCGCCTCAGGCGGCGGTCGGCGTCGGCGGCGGCCGCGCGCGCCTGCTCGTCGTTGCGCCACGTGATCGCGTTCAGCTCATCGTTGCGATCGTCGACCGCGGCGAGGCAGGCGTCGAGCAGCTCGACGGCTGAGAGCTCGCGGCGGCGGAGCGCCTCGGCCAGCTCGATTGCGGAGGACGAGGGGCCTGGCTCAGACATCGCGCGCGACCCTAGCACCGCGCGCGGGGCCCCTCGCGCAAACGCAGGCGCCCGAGTAAAGTTCACCGAATGAGTTGGCAATTGCTCGCGGGGGCGGCGTGCGGGTTCCGCGATCGCCGCCGTGCACGACGCCCGCCGGCGTATCCGGCGCGGTGCTGCTGCTACCCGTCCAGGTCAGCGTGCTCGGGGTCCCAGCCCGGCGGTGACGCCGACGAACCTCCTGTTCAACATCGTCGCCGTCCCCGGCGGCCTGTTGCGCTTCTGGCACGAGCGGCGGCTGTTAACTCCCTCAGCGCGCTGCTGCTGGCGGGCACCCTCCCCGGGGTGATCGCCGGGGCATGCATCCGGGTCGAGCTGTTGGCGGGCGGCCGCTCGTTCATGTTCGTCGCCTCGGGGGTCCTGCTGCCGCTCGGCCTGTGGCTGATGCTCGGCTCCCAGCGGATCGCGCGCGAGCGGCCCGAGCCCGGCCGCGGCGCCAGCGCGTCCTCTATGGCCTCTCGCTCGCCGTCGGGGTCGTCGGCGGCATCTACGGAATCGGGGGCGGCTCGATCCTCGCCCCGATCCTGATCTTCTGGGGGTTCTCTGCCTACGAGGTCGCGCCGGCGACGCTGCTGGCGACGTTCGTCACCTCGATCGCGGGGATCGCTGCGTTCGAGGCGCTGCAGCTCGTCCACGGCGGCAACGTCGCCCCCGAGTGGGGGCTGGGGTCAGCATCGGGATCGGCGGGTTCGCGGGGAGCTATGTCGGCGCGCGGATCCAGAGCCGGCTGCCGGAGGCCTCGCTACGCCGGCTGCTCGGCCTCGTCGCCTGCCTCACCGCGTTGCGCTACGCCAGAGCGCAATCCAGCAGCCCACCCCCGGGCCGCCCCCGCCGTCTCGCGCTAGCCCCGGGCATCTCGTCTAGACTCGCCGCGGCGAGGGGAGCCCGCTATGACGTCGCAGGCCGGACCGTCCTCATCACCGGCGCCGCCCGCGGCATCGGTGCCGCGGCGGCGGAGCGCCTGTACGCCCGCGGCGCCAACGTCGCGCTCGTGGGCCTTGAGCCCGAGCGCCTCGAGGAGTTGGCCGCGCGACTCGGCGAGCAGGGCCGTCTTCTACGAGGCCGACGTGACCGAGCTCGACTCGATCGAAGCCGCCGTCCGCGAGACCGTCGCCCGCTTCGGCGGCATCGATGTCGCGATCGCCAACGCGGGCATCTCCTTCACGGGCTCGATCGCCGCAGGGCGCCCCGAGCAGTTCGAACGGACGATCGACGTCAACCTGATGGGGGTCTGGCGGACCGACCGGGCGGTGATCGGCGAGATCACCCGCCGGAAGGGCTATCTGCTGAACATCGCCTCGCTCTCGGCGATCGCCCATGCGCCGCTGATGGGCGCCTACACGACCGCCAAGTCGGGGGTCGAGGCGCTCTCGGACGCGCTGCGGATGGAGACGCGCTCGGACCGGCGCCCGGGTCGGCTGCGCCTACTTCGGCTTCATCGACACCGACCTCGTCCGTGCGGGCTTCGCGCTCGCAACAACCCAGCGGCTGAACGAGTCGCTGCCGGGCTTCCTGATCAAACCGGCTCCGCTGTCGAGCGCGGTCGATGCCATCGAGCGCGGCGTCGAGCGCCGCTCGGCCCGGGTCTATGCGCCGCGCTGGGTCCAGGCGATGGGTCTCCTGCGAGGCATCGGCCAGCCGCTGACCGAATGGCGGACGCTGCGCGACCCGCAGCTCGCGGAGGCGATCGCCGGCTCCGACGCCGCCCACGAGGGCGACGCTCTGGACCCGGTGCTCGGCGTCGCGGCGAACGCGCTCGAGGAGCGCCCCGGCGTCACTCAGCCCGGCTGAACTGGACGATCGCGATCCCCAGCATGATCAGCCCGAGCACCGCCACGACGGCGGCCTCGAGGACGCTGGGGATGTGCCAGCCCCACCACGTCACGCCGGGGTCGAGCGTCGCCCGGGCGACGGCGGAGATGTCCAGGTGGGAGAAGACGATCCGCCGGATCGGGTCGACCGCGTAGGTCAGCGGGTCGATCCGGTTGAGCAGCTCGAGCCAGCGCGGCAGGCCGGCGACCGGGAACAGGGCGCCCGAGAGGAAGAACATCGGCATCATCACCATCTGCATCAGCGCCATGAAGGACTGCATCTGTGAGACCCGGGCGGCGATCATGACCCCGAAGGCCGTGATCGTGAACGCCAACAGGAGCTGGATCGCGAACACCTCGATGATCAGCGAGGGCGCGTAGGGGACGTTGACGAGGCCCGCCAGGCAGAGCACGATCACGCCCTGGAAGCCCGCGACAGTCGCCCCGCCCAGGCACTTGCCGAGCACCAGCGAGCTGCGCCTGACGGGCGCGACCATCATCTCGCGCAGGAAGCCGAACTCCCGGTCCCACACCAGCGAGGCGGCCGAGAACATGGCCGTGAACATGACGGCCATGCAGAGGACACCGGGGTAGACGAAGGTTTTCAGGTTGACGCCGTGGGTCCCCGCCGAGGCCAGTTTCGAGAGGCCCGTGCCGAGCACGAACAGGAACAGGAACGGCTGCATCAGCGAGGTCAGGATCCGCAGCCGGTCGCGGCTGAAGCGGATCAGCTCGCGCTTCCAGACGACCTTGATCGCCCGCACCTCGCTGGCCGCGGGTGCGGGTCGGGACACGGACGGCCGCCAGCTGGTGGGGGCGCTCCCGTTCGCAGCCTCGGGCGCCTGGACGGGTGCGCTGGCGGTGCCGGCCATCAGCGCCCCATCAGCCGGGCGGTTTTCCGGCGCTGGTCGGTGGCGCCGGACTCGGCGTCGCGGATCGTCGTGCCGGTGTAGGACATGAACACATCATCCAGGGAGGGGCGGGCGACGTTGACCGAGCGGATCGGCTGGCCCAGCTCGGCGAACAGCCGGGGCACGAAGTGCTCGCCCTCGGGGACGCCGAAGGTCACCATTCCCTCGGCAACAGTCGCGTCGATCCCGAAGTTCGACTGCAGCGCCGCGATCGCTGCGGCGTCGTCGTCGGTCGCGATCTGGACGCGGTCCTTGCCGACGCTCGCCTTGAGCGCCTCGGGCGTGTCCAGGACGATGATCCGGCCCTGGTCCATGATCGCGATCCGGTCGCAGTACTCGGCCTCGTCCATGTAGTGGGTGGTCAGGAAGATCGTGATGTCCTCGCGTGACTTCAGTTCGCGGATGTAGCTCCAGATCGAGCTGCGCGTCTGGGGGTCAAGACCCACGGTCGGCTCGTCCAGGAACAGCACCCGGGGCGAGTGCAACAGGCCTCGCGCGATCTCCAGGCGGCGCTTCATGCCGCCCGAGAACGTGTTGACGAGGCTGGTGCGGCGATCCCACAGGCCGACCATCTCCATCACCTGGCGCATGCGCGGGCCGACGGCCTCGCGGGGCACCCCGTAGAGCTCGGCGTGCAGGCGCAGGTTCTGCTCGGCCGTCAGGTAGCCGTCGAGCGTCGTGTCCTGGAAGACCAGGCCGATGTTGCGCCGGACTTCGTCGCGTTCTGAGACGACGTCATGGCCGGCCACCCGCGCCGAGCCGCCGCTGGGACGCACGAGCGTGCAGAGCATGTTGATCGTCGTCGACTTCCCGGCCCCGTTGGGGCCGAGAAAGCCGAAGATCTCGCCGCTCATGACATCGAACTCGATGCCCCGTACCGCCTCGACCTCGTCATATCGCTTGACGAGGCCTTCGACGGATACGGCGGATGCGGTGTGTGCTGTTGCGCTCATCGGCTGGAGGGGCTAGGAGCCCTCACCAACCGTAGCGTCCGGAGCGTCTCCGTCGGCGAGGATCCGATAGAGATCGCGCCGGGCCGAGGCGAGCACGTCGCGAGCCTTGGCGACCTGGTCCTCGCTGCCGGTCCGCATCACCTGGGTGAAGGCGAAGGCGACCTCGCGCATCAGCTTGCCCAGCTCGTGCACGCCCGGGCTGACCTCGTCGCTCATCTGCGCCCACGGTGCGGGAGCATCCTCGCCACGCTCGGCGAGCAGTGTGCGGCCCGCGTCGGTGATCGCGTAGAGCTTGCGCCCCTCGCTCTCCTCGGTGCGGATCAGGCCCTCGTCCTCGAGCTGCGCCAGTGCCGGGTAGACCGAGCCGGGGCTCGGGCTCCAGACGCCCTCGCTGCGCTCCTGGACCTCCTGCATGATCTGGTAGCCGTTGCGCGGCTCCTCGGCAAGGAGCAGCAGGGCCGCCGTGCGGATGTCACCGCGGCGGGCCTTGCGTCCGCGGCCCCGCGGTCCCCTGCCGGGTCCGAAGCCCGGTCCGAAGCCCGGTCCGAACTCGCGTCCGCCGGGGCCGAAGCCGTGGCGGTGGCGGCAGTGCCGCCCCGCCCGCCGCGCTCTGTGTCTGTGTCTGTTGGATATACATGCATCTTGTTTCTCCTATCGTGAACTAACTTGTTTGCATCACGATATATCGTTATCTTCGGTTTGTCAAGTCCTTCCCCGTACGCCGTTACGACGCAGTAATCGCGGTTGACAGGCCGGTCGGGACGACCATAGGCTCACCCCGAACGCAGCCGGTCGACGACTCTGGGGGTAGAGATGTCCGCTCTGAACAGGTCCTTTGGCGAAAGCGCGCGCATCCGCGCCCTCACCGCGCTCCTCGCGCTCGCCGCACTGCTCCTCCTGGCGGGCGCACGGCCCCAGGCCGCTCATGCCGCCGGGTGCTCCAACAACTGGGAAGCGACGGGCGGCGGCGCGTGGTCGACACCGGGCAACTGGAGCAGGAAAGCCGTCCCGGTCGAAGGCGAAGAAGTCTGCATCACGAAGGCCGGCACCTACACGGTCTCGCTCGCCCCGGGCGTGAACACGAACATGAAGTCGATCACCGTCGGCGGGGGCACGGGCACGCAGACGCTGGCGATCACGACCAACTGCTCGGGGTCCTTCGCCGTCGGCGCCTCGAGCGGCTTCGCGATCGAAGCGCAGGGCGCGCTGAGCGTCTCGAGCACCGAATGCGGCTACGCCGTGCGGCTCG
This sequence comes from uncultured Solirubrobacteraceae bacterium, assembly GCA_963787765.1. GTDB lineage: Bacteria > Actinomycetota > Thermoleophilia > Solirubrobacterales > Solirubrobacteraceae > Palsa-744. The sequence goes on from CAWBEF010000004.1 coordinate 263,885, forward strand.
AAGGGCCGATCACCAACGCGGGCTCGCTGACGACCCTCAAAGGCGCCGGCGGGGAACGCTACCTGCGCGGGAACCTGACGAACACGGGCACGATCAACGTCGATGCGACGACGGCGTTCGACGGCAAAGAAACGACGCTGACGAACGAAGGGACGATCAACCTCGAAGGCTTCACGCTCGAAGTCAACAGCGGCGGCTCGATCACCGACGGCACGGGCGGGAAAATCGCCGCCGGCGCCGGCGCCAGTGACGTGGTCGTCTCCGGCGCCGGCGACACCTACACCCAGGGCGCCGGCACGACCAGCGGCGCCACGCCCGTCTACATCGTCAACGCCGCCCTCGACTACACCGGCAAAGGCGCCAGCTCGATCTTCATGCAGGGCACCAACGACACGCTCGCCGGCAACCTCTCCTCCGGGCAGAGCCTGACGATCGAGAACACCTGCGCCGGGAACCTCTCCGTGAGCGCCGCCGGCGGGTTCACGAACGCCGGGCAGATCACGCTGACCAACACCCCCGCCACCTGCGGCTACTCGAACACGTTGACGCTGAGCAGCGGGACGCTCACCAACACCGGCTCGATCACGACCGAAAAGAGCCAGGGCGGCGGGCGCGTCCTGCAGGGCAACATCGAAAACAAGGGCACGGTCCAGGTCAACACGAACACGACCCTCAACGCCAAAGGCAGCCTGCTGACCAACGAAGGCGCCATCAACATCGCCGCCGCGACCGTGCTCGAAGCCGACAGCGGCGCCTCGATCGCAAACGACAGCTCCGGGACGATCAACGCGACCGGCACGGGTGTCGTCGTCGTGACGGGCGAAGCCGACACGTTCACCGAGGGCGCCGGCACGACCAGCGGCACGACGCCGGTGGACATCATCAACGCGAACCTCGACTACAGCGGCGCGGGCGCCAGCACGATCATCATGCAGGGCACCAACGACAAGCTCGCCGGCAACCTCTCCTCCGGGCAGAGCCTGACGATCGAGAACACCTGCGCCGGGAACCTCTACGTGAGCGCCGCCGGCGGCTTCTCGAACGCCGGGCAGATCACGCTGACCAACACCGCGAGCACCTGCGGCTATCAGAACAGCCTTGCGCTGAGCACGGGGACGCTGACCAACACGGGGACGATCACGACCGAAAAGAGCCAGGGCGGCGGGCGCGTGCTGCAGGGGAACATCGACAACAAGGGCACCATCCAGCTCAACACCCCCACGGTCTACAACGCGAAAGAAACGACGCTCACAAACGAAGGGCAGATCGACATCGCCGAAGGCGTCGCGTTTGAAGCGACCGGCGGCGCGGCGGTCACGAACGCGACCGGTGGCTCGATCGCGACGAGCGGCAACGGCGTGCTGGCCGTGGCCGGCTCGAGCAGCACATTCACCGAGGCCGCCGGCACGACCAGCGGCGCGACGCCGGTGGACATCATCAACGCGAACCTCGACTACACGGGAGCCGGTGCGAGCACGATCATCATGCAGGGCACCAACGACACCCTCGCCGGCAACCTCTCCGCCGGGCAGAGCCTGACGATCGAGAACACCTGCCAGGGCAGTGAGGCCGTCACGGCGGCCGCCAGCTTCACCAACGGCGGGACGATCACGCTGACGAACACGGCGAGCACCTGCGGCTACGTCGACGAGCTCGCGCTGGGTGCGAACACGCTGACCAACAGCGGCACGATCGAGACCGAAAAATCACAGGGCGGCGCCCGGGAGATCTACGGTGACGTGATCAACAAGGGCACGATCGACGTCAACACCGAAACGACCGACAACGCCGCCGGCGCGAGCTTCCTCAACGAAGGCACGATCAACCTGACGGCGACGTTCGAACTGGGCAACAGCCCGGCCTTCACCAACGAAGCGGGCACGATCGCCGGGGGAACAAGCGGAACGCTCTCGCAGGTCGGCGGGACGTTCGAGCAGGGCGCCGGCAAGGAGACCGGCACGACCCCGGTGCTGATCAAACACGGCACGCTCGACTACACCGGCAAGGGCACGGGGACGATCACGCTGCGCGCCACCAGCAACAGCCTGGAGGGGAACCTGAACAAGGGCCAGATCCTGATGCTCGAGAACTCCTGCGAAGGGAGCGCCGAAATCACCGCCGCGGCCGCCTTCGTGAACTCCGGGACGATCGACATGCTCAGCACCGGCTGCGGCTACACGATCACGCTGAACACCGGCGGTGCGACGATCGAAAACAAGGGCACGATCAACATCGAACACGGGGTCGGCGGGAGCCGGGTCATCAAAGGGGCGATCGTCAACGAAAAGACGCTCTACCTCAAAGAACAGTCGCTGTCGCTCTCGGGTTCCTTCACGAACGGCAAAAAGGGCACCTTCGAGGAGTACATCCCCGGGCCCGGCGGGGCCGGGACGCTGGCGGCCGGCGGAGCGGTCTCGCTGCAGGCGAAACTGAAGCTCGTCCTCAAGAAGAAGACCTACGTCCCCGTCGAAGGCGAACACTTCACGCTGATCGAAGGAAGCTCGCTGACCGGCACCTTCACCAAGGTCACGGGCACCGTCTACAAGAAAAAACTCGAATTCAAGCCGGCCTACACGCCGACCCAGCTGAAACTCGAAGTCGTGAAAATCTAGGCCGCGAAGCGCTGGGCGCTGCGGGCACGGGCCTTGGCGGCCTCGACCTCGCGGTCCTTGGGCGGGGCATTCGTGACAAGTTCGTCCAGCAGCCGCCGGGAGATCTCGGCGACGGCATCGACGGCACGCTCGAAGGCCTCGGCGTTGGCGCTCGAGGGCTTGGAGAAGCCGCTGATCTTGCGGACGTACTGTTCAGATGCCGCCCGGACCTCGGCGTCGCTGGCAACCGGCTCGAAGTTGTAGAGCGTCCGGATGTTTCTGCACATGCGCCGATCCTAGCGCCGTCGGGGTGCGCGCGGATCAGTGGCGGAAGTGCCGCCGGTCGGTCGCGACCATCGTCGCACCGGCGGCGTCGATCGCCGCCACGACCTCCTCGTCGCGGACCGATCCGCCCGGCTGGATGATCGCCGCGACACCGGCATGGAGCGCCAGCTGCGGGGCCGTCGGCGAACGGGAAGTAGGCGTCGGAGGCGAGCGCCGAGCCGGCGAGCTTCTCCGGCTGGAAGGCCTGGGCCTTCTCGATCGCGATGCGGACCGCATCGACTCGGCTCATCTGCCCGGCGCCGATGCCGATCGTCGCCCCGCCGGCCGCGATCACGATCGCGTTGGAGCGGACATGGCGGCAGACCTTCCAGGCGAACAGCATGTCCTCCCACTCCGCCTCGCCGGGCTCGCGGGCGCTCAGCGCACGCATCTGCTCGCGCGTCTCGGAGACGACGTCGCGTGACTGCAGGAGCTGCCCGCCGAGGACGGCCTTGGCCTCGAGCTCCTCGGCCGGCTCGGGCCAGTGGGCGAGCTCGAGCAGGCGGACGTTCTTCTTCCCGTCAGCAGCGCGAGCGCGTCATCGGTGAAGCCGGGGGCGAGCAGGACCTCGATGAACTGCCCCGAGAGCTGCTCTGCGCAGGCGCCGTCGACACGGCGGTTGAGCGCGATGACGCCGCCGTAGGCGCTCTGCGGGTCACACGCGAAGGCCCGTTCGTAGGCCTCTTGGGCAGAGGCGCCGAGGGCGCAGCCGCAGGGGTTGTTGTGCTTGACGATCGCGCAGGCCGGGCCGTCGAAGTCCTCGACGAGTTCGCGCGCCGCCGAGAGGTCGAGCAGGTTGTTGAAGGAGAGCTCCTTGCCGTGGAGCTGGCGCACCCCGTCGAGCAGGTGGGTCGGCGCTCCCACGCGGGCGTAGTAGGCGGCCTGCTGGTGGGGGTTCTCGCCGTAGCGCAGGTCGGTGACCTTCTCCCAGCGTCTCGCTGCGAGCGGCCGGGAAGCCCTCCTCCAGACGCGCGGCGAACCAGTTCGCGATCGCGGCGTCGTAGCGGGCCGTGCAGGCGAAGGCCTTGCCCGCCAGGCGCCTGCGGGTCTCGAGCGCCAGGCGCCCGTCGGACTCGCGCAGCTCCGAGAGGACGGCCTCGTAGTCGGCGGGATCGACGAGCACGGCGGCGAACGGGCTGTTCTTGGCGGCCGCGCGGATCATCGTCGGGCCGCCGATGTCGATGTTCTCGATCGCCTCCTCGTAGGTGGCCTCGGGACGGGCGATGGTCCGCTCGAAGGGGTAGAGGTTGACGCAGACCAGATCGACCTGCTCGATCGCCTGCTCGAGCGCGGCGGCGAGGTGCGACTCGTCGTCACGGCGGGCCAGCAGGCCTGCATAGAGGCGGGGGTGAAGCGTCTTCACGCGCCCGTCCATGATCTCGGGGAAGCCCGTGAAGTCCTCGATCGTCCGGACCTCGAGGCCCGCGCCGGAGAGCTCGCGGGCCGTCCCGCCGGTGGAGACGAGCTCGATGCCGAGCTCGGCCAGGCCGGCGGCGAGCTCGACGATCCCGTCCTTCTCGGAGACCGACAAGAGCGCCCGCCGCACACGCACCTCGCCCGCTGCCGCGGGCTCCACGCCACCTGTGCGTTCGGTCACGAGATCACTGTCGCCGCCATCCATCAGAGCGTATCCACCGGCGCCTCGGTGACGACGCGGCGGGGGTCCTGCGGGTCCAACTTCACCGCTCCGAGCGCAAAAAGCCTCACCGCGCGGGGCAGGAGCTCATGCTCCAGGGGGCGCAGCCGCTCCATCACCTGCTCCACCCCGCCCGGGCGATCGAGCTCGACGGCGCCCTGCAGGATGACCGGCCCCGTATCCACGCCGGCGTCGACGAAGTGGACGGTCACGCCGAAGACCTTCACCCCGTAGGCGAGCGCCTGCTCGACCGCATGCAGGCCCGGGAAGGCGGGCAGCAGGGATGGGTGAACGTTGATCACCGCGCCGGGGAAGCGCTCGAGGAAGACCTCGTCGAGCAGCTCCATGTAGCCGGCCAGGACGACCAGGCGGGCGCCCTGCTCGAGCAGCCAGGCGGCCAGCGCCTCGTCGCGCTCGGTCCGCTTGGCGAACTCGCGAGCGCGCGAACACCCGCGCCGGGACGCCGCGTCCCCTGGCCCGCTCGAGCGCCTGGACACCGTCGGCGCTGGAGGCGACGGCGACGATCTCGGCCTCCCTGCCGTGGACGGTGTCCAGCAGGGCCTGCAGGTTGGTGCCGCCTCCGGAAACCAGGACGGCGATTGGCAGTGGCTCACTCACGCCCGGCGGACGATAGCTGTGAGCGAGCTCACAGAGACCGCAGCGGCCCTGCGGAAAACTGCTGTCAGGGTCGGGCCGTGGCTGGCCGACGTTGAGGAGCAGGGAACACGCCAACGAAGCAAGGAAACCCATGCTCCAGATCATCATCCCCATCCTCATCGTCGCCGGGCTCGGCTATTCGCTGCAGACCGACCGCAAGGGCCGTCAGATCGCCCACACCCCCTACAACGACCGCTACAACGACGCCTCGGGCGCACGCGAGGATCACCTCGGCTAGATTTTCCGTGGGCTGCAGCTCTGCGCCCACGAAGCCAAGGAGATCCAGATGCCTCGCAGTCCGCGTCTCGTCCTCGTCCTCACGGTTGGGGCCCTCGCCGCGCTTCGGCGCGAGCGCGACGGCGCTCAGCGTGAAGGAGACCCCCGTCAAGGGCGCCACCTACGCCGGCGAGCTGCTGCGCTCGGGGAGGATCACCGTGAAGGTGAACCGGAAGGGCACCGAAGCGACCGTCGGCCTGGCGGTCGCCCCCGCCTTCTGCCAGGGCGGCGGTGTCGGCAGCGAGCCGCACATCTCAAAGCCGGCGAAGATCTCCAAGCAGGGAGCGCTCAGCGACACGATCACCTTCTACATCGGCAGCACCCACGGCAAGGAGCTGGCGAAGGTGCTGGTGAAGGGCAACTTCTTCACCTTCGGCTCCTCGACCCCCGTCTTCCAGGGCTCCGCCAAGAGCACGTTCGCGGTGACCGGCGACAGCAGCTGCGACGGTCAGGAAAGCTTCGAGGCGGTCAAGTGAGGCGGTCCAGCTCCACCCGGCTGCGCCAGGCCCTCGCGCTTGCCGTCGTCCTCCTCCTCGCGGGCGGCACGCTCGCCTTCGCGGCGGCCTTGAAGAAGGGTGCCAGCTACACGGGCTCGACCGTCAAGGGCTCTGAGCCGATCTCGCTGAAGGTCTCCTCCTCGGGCAGGACGGTCACGGCGAGCATCGCCTTCGCGCCGCAGTTCTGCGAAAACGGCGGCGGCGTCGGAACCAAGCAGATCACCAAGCCCGCGAGCATCTCCGAGAGCGGCAGCTTCCAGGCGAAGATCTCCTACGAATTCGCACCCGAGCACTCGATCATCGCCACGCTTGAGATCAGCGGGAAATTCTCCGGCGCGAAGGTCTCCGGCAAGACGACCTCGGCGTTCAAGGTCGCCAAGCAGTGCGACGGGACGACGAGCTTCTCGGCGAAGGCCAGGTAGGCCCGCCCCGCCCCCCGGGTCCGCTCAGGCGCGGACGAGCGGCAGGGAGACCCCGTTTTCGGAGTCCGGGTCCTCGAGTGAGTACTTGCCCCCGGCGGTGTCGGTCCCGGCCAGCGGGTAGCGCCCTGTGAAGCAGGCGTCGCAGTGGTTCTCACTCGAGCCGCGGACGGCCTCGTAGACGCCCTCCATCGAGAGGTAGTGCAGCGAGTCACAGCCCAGCTCTTCGGCGACCTGCCGGGTCGTCCGTTCGTGGGCGATCATCTCCTCGCGCGTCGACATGTCGATGCCGTAGTGGCAGGGGTGCTTGATCGGCGGCGCGGAGATCCGCATGTGGACCTCGGCGGCGCCTGAGTCCTTGAGCATCTGGACGATCTGGCGGGTCGTGTTGCCGCGCACGATCGAGTCGTCGACGACGACCAGGCGCTTGCCCTCGACGACCTCCGGGAGCGGGTTGAACTTCAGCCGCAGTCCGTGCTTGCGGAGCTCCTGCCCGGGCTGGATGAAGGTGCGGGCGACGTAGCGGTTCTTGACGAAGCCGTCGTCCTGGGGCAGGCCGGCGGCGCGGGCCAGGCCCCGGGCGGCCGCGTTGCCCGAGTCGGGGACGGCGATGACCATGTCCGCCTCGACGGGTGCCTCGCGCCAGAGGATCTCCCCCATCCGCCCGCGTGCGACCTGCAGGACCTGCTCGTTCATGCGCGAGTCAGGCCGGGCGAAGTAGATGTACTCGAAGACGCAGAAGGCGCGCCGCTCGCCGGGCATGACGATGCGGCTCTGAAGGCCCTGCTCGCCGAGTGTCACGACCTCGCCGGGCTCGACGTCGCGCAGGTAGCGGGCGCCGATGATGTCGAAGGCGCAGGACTCGCTGGCGACACAGTAGTGGGGCTCGGACTCGCCGGGACCCGGGTCGATGATGCCGATCGCCAGCGGGCGCAGGCCGTGGGGGTCGCGGAAGGCGATCACGCGGTCCTTGGTCATGGCGACGATCGAGAAGGCTCCCCGCAGGCGCGGCAGAACCTCGGCGATCGCGTCCTCGACGTGCTCGGCGGGGTGGGTCGCGATCAGGGCCGCGATGATCTCCGAGTCCGAGGTCGAGCTGAAGCTGACGCCCCGCTCGAGCAGCTCCTCGTGCAGCTCGAGGGCGTTGATCAGGTTGCCGTTGTGGGCCAGGGCGACCTCGCGGCGCGAGCCGTTGGTCCCCTCCGAGCGCTGGACGGGCTGGGAGTTCTCCCAGGCGTTCGAGCCCGTCGTCGAGTAGCGGACGTGGCCGATCGCCAGCTCCCCGGCGAGCGTCCGCAGGTCGTTCTCGCTGAAGACCTGGTTGACGAGTCCGAGCTCGCGGCGCGTGACGATGTGCCCGCCGCGATCGGCCGCGGCAATCCCCGCGGACTCCTGGCCCCGGTGCTGCAGTGCGTAGAGAGCGAAGTACGACAGACGTGCGACCTCGTGACCGGGCGCATACAGTCCGAACACTCCGCACTCGTCGCGCGGTCCATCACGCATCGTCTTCACAAGCTAGCAGCAGCGTCGAGTTGGCTCCCGCGGGCGTCCATCATGCGAAGTAGGCCGCGAGGCCTCCGCCGTGGGCCGCCTCGAGCTCCGCCAGAGCGAGCTCGAGCCGCTCACCGCCGGGGAGCTCGATCGCGAGCGCCGGGCCGCCGAGCTCGCCGATCAGCCTGCACGGGCGCCTGCTCGGCGAGCGCCCGCAGCCCGGCCTCGCGGGCCGCTCAGCAGAAAGCCGCCCGGGGCCCTCGCCGAACAGGGCCGCCTCGGCCGCGAGGCCCGGGAAGGACTCGTCCAGGCGCGACCTGTGCGCCGATGCCGCCGGCGAGGCAGGACTCGGCCAGCGCCACCGCGAGGCCGCCCTCGGCGATGTCGTGGGCGCTCAGCGCCGCCCCCGAGCGGACGGCGCCGCGGACGGCCGCGAGCGTCGCGACGATCGCGGGCAGCTCCACCGGCGCGAGGCCGTCGGGCAGCGGCTCGCCGCGGAGCTTCGCGAGCTCGGAGGCATCGAGCGACGGCGCGAAGGGGCCGACGAGGGCGATCGCGGCGCCCTCGCTCGGTGAAGCCCGTGCGCCCGGCGCGAGAGGCGTCGGGCAGGCGCCCGACCATGCCGATCACGGGCGTCGGGTAGATCGGCCCGTCGGCGCCCTCGTTGTAGAGCGAGACGTTGCCGCCGACGATCGGCGCCGAGAGCGCCCGGCAGGCCTCCCCCAGGCCGGCCACGGCCTCGGTCAGCTGCCAGGCGATGTGGGGCTTCTCGGGGTTGCCGAAGTTGAGGTTGTTGGTCGTCCCCAGCGGCTCGGCGCCGACGCAGGCGAGGTTCGCGGCGCACTCGATGACGGTCGCGATCGTCCCGTTGCGGGGGTCGGCGGCGACGCGGCGGCCGTTGCAGTCGATCGAGACCGCCAGGGCGCTGCCGTCGGCGAGCGCCAGGACGGCCGCGTCGGCCTGCTCGGGCCGGCGGACGGTCCGCGACTGGACGATCGCGTCGTAGCGCTCGAACAGCGGCCGGCGCGAGGCGATGTTGGGGCTGGCCAGCAGCGCCAGCAGCGTCTCCGCGGCGCCGGTGCCGGCGGCGAGGGTGGCCTTTGGCGGCGGGTAGATCGGCGGCGGCCGGCTTGAGCGGCTCGAGGTCATAGAGGGGGCAGTCGTCGACGAGCGCCCGGACGGGCATGTCGCCGAGCAGCTCCTCGCCGCTGAGGACCCGCATCCGGCCGCTCTCGGTGACCGTGCCGATCGCCGCCCCGCCGACCTCCCACTTCTCGCACAGCTCGAGGACGGCGGGCGACATCGGCCGGCTCGACGACGGCGAGCATCCGCTCCTGGGACTCGGAGACCATCACCTCGAAGGGCTCCATGTCGGCCTCGCGCAGCGGGACGGCCGAGATGTCGATGTCCAGGCCCACCTCGCCCTTGGAGGCCATCTCCGAGGCCGCCGAGGTCAGCCCGGCGGCGCCGAGGTCCTGCAGCGAGACGAGCAGGCCCCGCTCGAGCAGCTCGAGCGAGCACTCGAGCAGCTTCTTCTCCTCGAACGGGTCGCCGACCTGGACGGTGGGGCGCATCTCGGCGTCCCCGCCGAGCTCGGCCGAGGCGAGGACGGAGGCCCCGCCGATCCCGTCGCGGCCGGTCGAGGCGCCGAACAGGACGACGACGTTGCCCGGCCCGGCGGCCGCGCTGCGGACCAGCCGCTCGATCTCCACGAGGCCCAGGGCCATCGCGTTGACGAGGCAGTTCTGCTCGTAGGGGGCCTCGAAGTAGACCTCGCCGCCGACCGTCGGGACGCCGATCGAGTTGCCGTAGTGGGCGATCCCCGAGACGGCCCCCTCGAGCAGGTAGCGGGCGCGGGCAGGCGCATCGGAGGCCTCGCCGACCTCGCCGAAGCGCAGCGAGTCGAGCACGGCGATCGGCCGGGCGCCGATCGCGAAGATGTCGCGCAGGATCCCGCCGACGCCGGTCGCGGCGCCCTGGAAGGGCTCGACGGCGCTGGGGTGGTTGTGGGACTCGACCTTGAAGGCGCAGGCGAGGCCGCCGCCGACGGCCACGGCGCCGGCGTTCTCGCCGGGCCCCATGACGACGTGCTCGCCCTCGGTGGGCAGCGTCCGCAGCAGCTTCTTGGAGTGCTTGTAGGCGCAGTGCTCGCTCCACAGCAGCGAGTACATGGCCAGCTCGACCTGGTTCGGCGGGCCGCCCTGCTTCTCGCAGACCAGCTCGTACTCCGAGCGGGTCAGCCCCAGGGCGAGGGCGTCATCGACGCTCGGCAGCGTCGCGGCGTCAGGCATGGACGCCCTCGACGGTCATCCGCATCGACTCGAAGATCTTCAGCCCGTCGGCGGAGCCGCCGGTCAGCTCATCGACGGCGTGCTCGGGGTGGGGCATCAGCCCGAAGACGTTGCCGGCCTCGTTGCAGACGCCCGCGATGTCGTGGACCGAGCCGTTGAAGTTCTGGCCCGTCGGCGTAGCGCAGCACGAGCTGGCCGCGGCTGTCCATCCGCGCGAGCGTCTCATCGTCGGCGTAGTAGCGCCCCCAGGCGTGCTTGACGGGGATCGAGAGATGTTCCCCCATCCGGCAGGCCCGCGTGAAGGGCCCGCCGCCGTAGAGGACCTCGAGGTCGAGCTGGCGGAAGGTGAAATGGCGGTTGGCGTTGCCGAGCAGCGCCCCCGGCAGCAGGCCGGCCTCGCAGAGGACCTGGAAGCCGTTGCAGATCCCCAGCACCAGGCCGCCTTCGCCGGCGAAGGCGATGACCGACTCCATCGCCTCGGAGAAGCGGGCGATCGCCCCCGCCCGCAGGTAGTCGCCGTAGGAGAAGCCGCCGGGGACGATGATCGCCTCGGCCCCTTTCAGGTCGCGGTCGCGGTGCCAGATCAGCTCGGCGTCGGCGACCCGGCGGGCGGCCTGCGAGCGCATCGACCTCATCGCAGGAGCCGGGGAACTGGAGTGACGCCAAAGAGCACCGCGTCAGCTGTCCGGGTCCAGCAGCTGGACCTCGTAGTCCTCGACCAGGGGGTTGGCCAGGAGCTTCTCGCACATCGGCTCGAGCTGGGAGGCGTCCTGGACGTCCAGCTCGACGAGCCGCCCGACGTGGACGTTGGCGACGTCCGCGAAGCCCAGCGCCGGCAGGGCCCGCTCGACGGCCGCGCCCTGGGGGTCGAGGATGCCGGCCTTCGGGCGGATCAGGACGCGGGCCCTCAAGCGGGCTTCCCGAGCGCGCGAGCCACTGCTCGAAGGGCTCGCCGGTGATCCGCTCATAGGCTTCGACGTAGCGCCTGCGCGTCCCGGCGACGACATCCTCGGGGATCTCCGGCGCGGGGGGAAGCTTGTCCCAGCCGCTGCCGGCGGCCCAGTCGCGGACGTACTGCTTGTCGAAGCTCGGCTGCCCGCGGCCCGGCTCGTAGTCCTCGGCGGGCCAGTAGCGCGAGGAGTCGGGGGTCAGGACCTCATCGCCGACGACCAGCTCCCCGGCGGCGTCGAGGCCGAACTCGAACTTGGTGTCGGCCAGGATCACGCCGTTCTCGCGGGCGTGGGCGGCGGCGAAGGAGTAGAGCTCGATCGAGGTCCGGCGGACCTTCTCCATCAGCTCGCGGTCGCCGACCAGCTCGGCGGCCCGGTCGAAGTCGATCGCCTCGTCGTGGCCCACGTCGGCCTTCGTCGAGGGCGTGAAGATCGGCTCGGGCAGCTGATCGGACTCCCTCAGCCCGCCGGGCAGCGCGATCCCCGAGACGGCGGCGGTGGCCGGTAGTCTTCCAGCCGGAGCCGGTGACGTAGCCGCGGACGACGCACTCGACGGGCAGCATCGTCAGGCGCCCGACGACAGCGCCCGGCCGCGGGCCTCCTCGGGGACGCCGTCGGTGGCCGAGATCAGGTGGTTGGCGACGATCTCGGAGGCTTCCCGAACCAGAACACCGAGAGGCCCGTCAGGACGCGGCCCTTGCCGGGGATCGCCGTCGGATGGACCGCGTCGTAGGTCGAGATGCGGTCGCTGGCGACCATCAGCAGGCGGCCCTCGCCGTCGGCCCCGTCGGCGAGCCCGTACATCTCACGGACCTTCCCGCTGGCGATTAGGGGCAGCTCGGAAAGCCTGGTCACGTGGCGCGATGCTACCAGCGCCGCCGGGCGCCTCCAGTCAGGCGATCGCGTCGAGGCGGGCGATGATCTCGCCGGCGTTCGCGACGTAGTGCGCGTAGTCGAAGATCTCCTCGAGATCCAGGCCCCGGCGGCGCGCTCATCGGCGGCCAGCAGCCCGCGCAGCGGGCGTCCCCTCGTCCCAGGCCCGCTGGGCCAGCTCCTGGACGATCCGGTAGGCGTCATCGCGCGAGGAGCCAGCCGCGACGAGCGCCAGCAGGACCCGCTGGGAGAACAGGGCGCCGTGGGTCAGCTCGAGGTTCGCGGCCATCCGCTCGGAGTCGATCGTCATGTCGCGCACGAGGGCGATCGGCCCGGTGCTGCAGATAGTCCAGCAGGATCGTCGAGTCGGGCAGGATGACCCGCTCGACCGAGGAGTGCGAGATGTCGCGCTCGTGCCACAGGGCCACGTTCTCGAGCCCCGCCTGGGCGTTTCCGCGCAGGACCCGGGCGAGGCCCGAGATCTGCTCGGCCTTGATCGGGTTGCGCTTGTGGGGCATCGCCGAGGAGCCCTTCTGGCCGGCGCGGAAGGGCTCCTGGCACCTCGCGGACCTCGGTCCGCTGCAGGTGGCGGACCTCGACCGCCAGCCGCTCGAGGCCGGCGCCGGCGAGCGCGACGCCGAGAAGCAGCTGGGCGTGGCGGTCGCGGGCGACGACCTGCGTGGAGATGTCCCGCGCGCCGACCCCCAGGCGCGCCAGTACGCGGGCCTCGAACTCCGGGTTCGTCGAGGCGTAGGTCCCGACGGCCCCCGAGAGGGCACCGACGGTGACCTGGTCGAAGGCCTCGGCGAGCCGCAGGGCGTTGCGGTGGGCCTCGAAGGCGAAGCCGGCCAGCTTGATGCCGAACGTCGTCGGCTCGGCGTGGACGCCGTGGGTCCGCCCGACGCAGAGCGTCTGGGCCTGCTCGCGGGCCCGCGCGGCGAGCGTCGCGACCAGCTCCTGCGAGCCCTCCAGCGACGACCTCCCCGACGGCTTTCAGCTGCAGCGCCAGGGCCGTGTCCAGGACGTCGGAGGAGGTCAGTCCGAAGTGGATCCAGCGGCCCGCCTCGCCGGCCGATTCGGCCAGGATGTCGACGAAGGCCGCCATGTCGTGGTCGGTCAGCCGCTCGCGCTCGTTGACCGCCTCGACGGTGAAGCCCGCGCCGCGGATCGCCGCGAGCTCGGCGTCAGAGGGCCCGTCGGCGCCGAGCAGGCCGGGGAGCTCCTCGCAGGCGGCGACCTCGACCCGCCGCCAGCTCTCCATGCGGGCCTCGTCGGTCCAGAGCCCGCCGAGCTCCGGGCGGGTGTAGCGGGGGATCACAGCCTGATTATCCCCCGCCCGCCCGCCCCGGCGCGCGCCGGCCTACATGTTCGCGGTCGTCTGCAGGGCGCTGATACGCGATACGAAAACCTCCACGTTCGCTTCTTTGGTTCCCTCGATCGGCGCGCAGACGAGTGCGAGCGTCGTGGACTGCGTCGTCGTGAGCTGCCCCTGCATCTCCATCGTCGAGGCACCCTGGTAGCTGTCGTGGCCCGTTCAAGGCCAGTTGCTCGGATCCCAGTCGCCGACGTCGATCGGCTTGGTCACTTCGAGAAAGCCGGGGTCCCGGTCGTATCGACGAGCTCGCAGGTCGACACGACGAGCACCGGCCTTTTCGCTTCGACCCCGAGGCGATCGTCTTCGCGCTGACCAGAAGTAGGAGCCCGCCGGGAATCGTCTTTGCGACCACGACGTCGCCGGCTTCAGTGGCCGCGAGGCCGATCGGGCCGGCCGTTGCGGCCGCATAGTCGGCGCCGGCCCCGTTGGCGCCCGCGGCGCCCGGGGCCTCCCGCCGGGTCCTGAGGGCCCGGTCGTGTTCCACGTCATCCTGCGCTCGGCTCCGCCTGCACTTCGCCTTCGCGCCGACGAAGCGGGCCGTGCCCGTGTGCTTGTTCACGCAGGCATAGATCGGGGGCGGCATCGGCCGTGGAAGCGCCGAGCGCGAGCGTCAGGGCGAGGACCCCGGTCAGGGCCGCGACCCTGCCGAGGCGGGCTGGCTTTTGCATGGTTGACCTCCGGGGGTCGTTTGGTTGCGGGCATTTTCCCCGCCGGCGCGACGGAGCCCGCCGGTGCACCCCGGGGCCGGCGGCCCGTGACCGATCAGGCCGCGATGATCTTGGCGGCGAGGATCGCTGCGTTGCGGGCGTTGTCGAGCCCCACGCAGGCGACCGGCACGCCCGGCGGCATCTGGACGATCGAGAGGATCGCGTCCAGGCCCCCGGCGGCGCTGAGGCGCCCCGAGAGCGGCACGCCGATCACGGGCAGGTCGGTGTGGGAGGCCACGACACCGGGCAGCGCGGCCGAGATCCGGCGCCGGCGATGATCACGCGCAGTCCGCGGGAGCGGGCGGCCTTGGAGTATTCGGCGACCAGATCGGGCTCGCGGTGGGCGGACATGACGCGGACCTCGTGGGCGATCCCGCGCTCCTCGAGCTCGGCGGCGGCCTTCTGCATCTTCTCCATGTCGCTCGAGGAGCCCATCACGATCCCGACGAGGACCCCGTCGACGTCGAACTCCTCGAGCTGCGCCTGGACGTCCTCCCCGACGGTCGGCTCGGGGACCAGCGAGATGCCGGCCGCACCGGGTCGTCCCTCCTGGGAGGCCGCCGGCACGGGGGTCTCCTGCCCGGGGCCGCTCACAGCGAGGCGATGAAGTCGTCGATCGGGATCGCGGCGAGCGTCTCGTAGCGGCCGGTGCCGCGGGAGCCCAGCTCGAGCGAGACCCTTGCCATCGTCCCCTCGTCGGGCGCCTCGATGATCGAGATGAAGTTGACGTGGCCGAGCGTCGCCCACTGGGCCTTGACGCTGGCGCCGAGCTGCTCGACCTCTTTGTTGACCTCGCGGATCCGCCCCGGGTTGTTCTTGACCGTCTGGACGCCCTCCGGGGTGAGCGTCGAGAGCATGATGTAGGTGGGCATCAGGTGTGGCTCCTCCGTCGGTTGGGCGGCCGGACGGCGCGCAGAGCCGCCCTGTGCGCTCGTTCTACCCGATTCCCCCGGCGAATGCCCGCCCGCGGGGGACGGGCGCCTCAGGGGCGCCGTCCGCCGCGGGCGCTGACACCCGCCGGGACGGGCCTGCCTAGCTGTTGCTCGTCGTCTGGACCGCCACCACGGCACCGTGGTTGGTCGCGACTTCCTCGCTGTTGCCGAGGTCGACTTCCTGCTTGCACTTGACCGTCAGGCTGCTCGACTGGGTCGAGGTGACGGCCAGGTGCATCGCGATCTGGCCCTTGGCGATGTACTGGCCGAGAGTCCAGGAACGGGCCGCCCCAGTAGCCGTTTCAGTCGTGAATTTCCCGCCCGCTGCCGCCGAGCCGGCATTCGAGTCACCCCTAGTCCGCCGATTCGGCGTAGCCGTTGAATTCGAGGCTGGCCGAGACTATAAACGAGCCGTCGGGCAGCGTCTTTGCAGGCCCGGGATCCGGGGGAGCGTCGAGTCGACGCAGAAAGCCCGAGGACACGGTCGCCGAGAAGCCGGCGACGCGCCGTCGGCCCGTTGGCGCCGTCGTGCCGTTGGTGCCGTTGGTGCCGTTCTGCC
>CAWBEF010000005.1:0-74582 GCA_963787765.1 uncultured Solirubrobacteraceae bacterium
CGTCGCGGCGCTTCTGGCCGTGGGCGTGATCGTCGGCGCCCTGAGTGTCCACGACCTCTCGAGCCACGGCGGCTCACTGCCGGTGGCTTCCTGGCCGGGATCCTCGCGCTGCTGGCCGGCGGCATGTACAACCGCCGCTACTCGGCCGCGCTCGGCTTCGAGGCGCTGCTGGCCTTCCAGATCCTCGTCACCTCGCTGGCCCTCGTCGTCTCGGAGACGATCGTCGCCGCCGTCGGCTGCCTGGCTGCGATCGTCCTCGCGGGATGGCTCTTCTGGAAGCTCGTCCGCGTCATGGGACGGATCCAGGCCGGTGAGCGATAGGCTCACGGTCGCATGCCAGAGAGCTCCTACGACTGCATTGTCATCGGCTCAGGCCCCGGCGGATATGTCGCCGCTATCCGTGCCGCCCAGCTCGGCATGAAGACCGCCGTCATCGAGCGGGACAAGGTCGGCGGGCGCTGCCTGAACTACGCCTGCATCCCTGCCAAGGCCGTACTGCGCTCGGCCGATCTCTTGTCCGAGATCAACGAGGCCGCTGACTACGGGCTGAAGGTCGCGGGCGTCGAGGTCGACTACGCCGGCGTGAAGGCCAGGCGCGAGAAGATCGTCGGCGACGCTCACCTCCGGCGTCAGCGGGCTGTTCAAGAAGAACGACATCGAGCTGATCGAGGGCGACGCGACGCTGACCGCCACCGGGGAGGTGAGCGTCGCCGGCGAGGCGATCTCCGCCAGGACGATCGTGCTCGCCACCGGGTCGGTCCCGCGCGCCGCCAGGCGTCGCCTTCGCCGATCGCATAATCGGGACCGAGCAGGCCTGGGCACTGCCCGAGCTGCCGGCCCTCTGGCGGTCGTCGGCGCGGGCGCGTCCGGCGCCGAGATCGCCTCCGGCTTCGCGCGGCTCGGCAGCGACGTTCACCTGTTCGAGGTGCTCGACCGCGTGCTGCCGACCGAGGACGCCGACATCTCAAAGCTGGTCGAGCGCGGATTCAAGAAACAGGGCGTCAAGGTGCACACGGGCACTCCACTCTCCGAGGTGCAGAGCGACGGCTCCACGGTCACCTTCTCCTATGACTCAGAGTCGGCCGAGGTCGACCACCTCGTGATCGCCGCCGGGCGCGGAGCGGACGTGGAGGGTCTCGGCCTCGGCGACGCCGGAATCGAGCTCGACGAGCGCGGCCTCGTACGCGTCGATGGCGCGTTGCGCACCTCTCGCGCCGGTGTTTACGCGATCGGGGACCTGGTCCCCGGCCCCGCGCTCGCCCACAAGGCCTCTGATGAGGGGATCATCGCCGTCGAGGACCCGCAGGGCTGAAGACACACCCGATCCCCTACATCGACATTCCCCGCGCGACCTTCTGCACGCCCAACGTCGGCTCCTTTGGCCTGACCGAGGCCCAGGCGCGCGAGCAGGGCTATGACGTCGTGGTCGGCAAGGTCCCCTACGGCGCCGTCGGCGGAGGCATCGTCTACGGCGACCGCAGCGGCATGGTCAAGATCGTCGGCGAGAGCAAGTACGGCGAGCTGCTCGGCGCGCACATCGTCGGCTCGCGCGCCACCGAGCTGATCCAGGAGCTCGTCAACGTCCGCCTGCTCGAGGGCGGATACTCAGAGGTCGCCCGCATGATCCACGGTCACCCCACCTCTCTTCCGGAGGCCGTCATGGAGGGCGCACGAGCCGCCGATGGCTGGCTGATCCACGGCTGGCGGCCGTGCTTCCGGCCGCCGCCTTCTACTTCGACCTAGCAAGCCCCGACGCATACCTTGCCGCCGAGCGCGTGCTGCACGTGCTCCCCGGACCTGCCGAATGGCAGCCCGTGCTGGCCCGCGATCTGGGCCGGCGAGCACCCATGGGGGAGGAGTGGCGTCGTGCCCTCGCAGCACGACGCAAGAGCTTCGCCTGCAGCCGCTGCGCTGGCCCGAGCCCTACCCTTTCGACAGCTCGCTCGCCATGCGCGTGGCGACCTACGCGAAGTCGATCGGACGGGTCGTACCCTTCGCCCAGGCCGCCTTCCGCCAGGCCTTCGCCGGCGCGCGCAATCTTGAGGATCCTGACAACGTGCTCATCGCAGCCGCCGCCTGCGAGATGCACCCGGCAGCCGTGCTGCGGGGAGCTGAGCTGCGCTCGGTCCGTACGCAACTCGCTGAGACGACCGAGCAGGCGGCGCAGGCGGGCATCCGCTCGGTCCCCGCGGTGCTGGTCGGACACAGCGTGTTCGAAGGCGAGCGCGCCCTCGAGCGCGCCGCTGCGCAGATGCGCGAGGCCTCGTGAGGGCAAAGCGCGCCTATCGGCTGATCCTCACCCGCGCAGGGCTCGCGCCGGCCCTGCTCGCCGACGCCACTCGCGTCGATCACATCGAGGTCGTCGAGATCGACAGCGGCGAAGTCGTCCTCTTCTGGGACCGCCCGCCGCAGGCGGCCTCGCGCCTGGCGCGCCGGCTGCGCTCCGACCTGTCAGAGCTCGACGCCCAGGAGTTCATCGCACGCTGGAGTACCGTGGAGCACTGATGGCCGACCTCCCCGAGCCGGACGCCGCACGCGAGTGGCTCCAGACGATGACCCTCATTCGTCGTTTCGAGGAGCGGGCCGGGGAGATGTATGCGCGCGCCAAGGTCGGCGGCTTCCTGCACCTGTCAATCGGCGAGGAGGCCACGATCGTCGGCGCAGCGCGCGCGCTCGAGCCGAGCGACTACCTCATCTCGACCTACCGCTCCCACGGGCATGCGCTCGTCCGCGGGACGCCGCCGCAGAACGTCATGGCGGAGCTCTTCGGCCGCGTCGACGGATGCTCCGGCGGGCGCGGAGGCTCGATGCACATGTTCGACCTCTCCAGGCGCTTCATGGGCGGCTACGGAATCGTCGGGGGCAACCTGCCGATCGCGGCCGGCCTCGGGCTCGCCTCCGACTACCTCGGCAACAGCGACATCACGCTCTGCACGTTTGGCGACGGGGCCTCAAACCAGGGCACCTTCGGCGAGACCCTCAATCTCGCCGCACTGTGGCGTCTGCCCGTCGTCTTCATGGTCACCAACAACCAGTTCGGCATGGGCACGGCGCTACGAGCGTCATTCGGCCGTAACCGACCTGCAGCGCAAGGGCGAGAGCCTCGGGGTGCCTGGCATGCGCTGCGACGGGATGGACATCCTCGACATGTACCGGGTCGTCAGCGAGGCCTCGCAGCGGGTACGTGAGCAGCATCGCCCGGTGCTCGTCGAGGCGGTGACGTACCGCTTCCGCGGCCACTCGATGGCCGACCCGGAGGAGTACCGGACCAAGGAGGAGGTCGACCCAGTGGCGCCAGCGCGACCCGATCCCCGCCCTCGCCGATCAGCTGATCGCCGCCGGTATCACCGACGAGCCGAGGACTCGCACCGCATCGACGCGGAGGCCGTCGCGCGGGTCGACGAGGCCGTCGCGTTCGCCGAGAGCTCACGCGATCCCGCCCCCGAGTCGCTCTATGACGACGTCTACGTGCTCGTCCAAGCGTGAGCGGCCGCTACTCCACCACCTCCAGACCGCGATCGCCCCGCCGGGACGACGGCGGCCTCGGGGGAGATACCGCAGCAGACGTCGGCGCTGGCCGCGTGATGACGCCGCCGCACGAGGCCCCGCGCGGCGCCGGAGAGTCACCCGCAATGATGAGTGAGATTCGTTACCGGGAGGCGCTAACGCGGCGCTGCGCGAGGAGATCCGGCGCGACGAGCGGTGATGCTGATGGGCGAGGACATCGGCGTATTCGGCGGCGCCTTCAAGGTCACGGCGGGCCTGCTGGAGGAGTTCGGGGAGAAGCGCGTGCGCGACACCCCATCTCTGAGAACACAATCGTCGGCATCGGCGTCGGCGCCGCGATGCCCGGGCTGCGTCCAGTCGTGGAGCTCATGACGATCAACTTCTCGCTGCTCGCGTTCGACCAGATCGTCAACCACGCCTCGCACATCCACTACATGTTCGGCGGGCAGGCTCGCGTCCCACTCGTCGTGCGCATGCCCCAGGGCGCCGGCCACCAGCTCGGGCCGACGCACTCGCACTGCCTGGAGGCGATGTATCTGCACGTCCCAGGGCTGCTCGTCGCGGTCCGCGCCACGGCGCGGACGCGAAGGGCCTGCTCAAGACGGCGATCCGCGACGAGAATCCCGTGATGTTCATCGAGCACGAGTCCCTCTACGGGGACCGCGGCGAGGTGCCTGACGACGGGGAGCACGTCGAGTTCGGCGGGGCGCGATCCGCGCGAGGGCGCCGACGTGACCATCATGGGCATCTCGCGGATGGCTGTGACCGCCGAGCGCGCCGGCGAGATGCTTGCGCGCGAGCACGGGGTGAGGCGGAGGTCATCGACCCGCGCACGCTGCGCCCGCTCGACCTCGACACGATCCTCGATCGGTCGCGGCGGACCAACCACGGTGACCGTCGAGGAGGGCTGGCCGCACGGCGGCGTCGGCGCGAACCTCTCCGCGCTTATCTCCGAGCAGGCATTCGACAACCTAGACGCTCCCGTCGCGCGGGTGACCGGCGCGGACATGCCGATGCCCTACTCAAAGCCGCTCGAGGACATCGCCTACCCGCACGAGGGGCAGATCGTGCGCGGTGCTCGCCAACCTCAACTCAACGAGCCCTCCGAGGACGCCGGGTCAGCGCGGAGCCCGCGCGGTGAGCGAGTCTACATGCCAAGGCTCTCCGACACGATGGAGGAGGGCACCATCCTGCGCTGGCTGAAGCGGGACGGCGAGGAGGTCGGCCGTGGCGAGGGGCTAGTGGAGATCGAGACAGACAAGGCCACCATGACCTACGAGTCCAGACCACGGCCGGAGCTGCACACACTTGCGGCCGAGGGCGACACGCTGGCGATCGGGCAGGCATCGCGGATCGGCGCGGCGAGGCGGGCGACGCGCCGCCGACGGGGCCGGCGCGGCCGCCAGGGCGAGCCGGCGCGGCGCCATGGCCCGGCGCCGCCCCATCGGCGCCCGCCGAGCGATCCCGGCAGCCCGCAGAGGGCGCGGGGGGTGCGCCGACGCCGACACGCGCGCGCACGCGCACGCGCGCTGTCCGCGCATGCACGCGCTCCGGTGAGCGCGTGAGGGCATCGCCGCTTGCCCGGCGAGTCGCTCGGGAGCGGCGGAGTCGACCTGCGCCGCGCTCACGGGCGCGGCCCAGGCGGGCGCATCGTGCGCGCCGATGTGCAGGCCGGCGCCGCGCAGGCGGCCTCGCGCGGCAGCCGCCGGCACGCGCGCCCGGGCCAGCGGAGGTCGCCCACGGCCAAGGGCGCAAGCGACGATCTTGGAGCTCACGCGCGCCCAGCAGACGATCGCGCGCCGGATGGCCGAGTCCAAGGCGACGATCCCAGACTTCACGTCAGATCGAGGTCGACATGGAGGACTGCATGGCGCTCCGTGACCAGCTCAAGCGATCGGCCGGCCGCCCGCCGAGGAGACCGTACCGACCTACAACGACATGGTCGTCAAGGCAAGTCGCGATTGCGCTGCGGGAGCATCCGCTGGCCAACGGCAGCTACCGCGACGGCAGCGTCCAGCTGCATTCGCGGATCAACGTCGGCGTCGCCGTCGCCGCCGAGGGGGCGCTGGTAGTCCCGACAGTGTTCGACGCCGAGGACAAGTCGCTCGGCGAGATCGCCCGCGAGACCCACGCGCTTGCGCCGGGTCGCAACGGCTCGATCACCCCGCCCGAGCTCGGCGGCGGCACGTTCACCGTCTCGAACCTCGGCATGTTCGGCATCACGAGCTTCGCCGCGATCATCAACCCGCCCCAGGCCGCCATCCTCTCCGTCGGCTCCTTGGCGCAGCGCGCCGTAGTCCCGACGGGCAGATCGTCGCCCGCCACACGATGAGCCTGACGCTCGTCTGTGACCACCGAATCCTCTACGGCGCCGAAGCGGCCCGCTTCCTGGCGCGGATCCGCGAGCTGCTCGAGGCGCCGGCCGCGCTGACGCTCTGAGCGTCGCCGCCGCAGCCCCGGCCCGGTCGCTCACCTTGCGCCGGGCTTGGGTGAGAGGAGCGAACGCCCTCACGATCCCGAGCAAGCAGGAGATCCAGGTCTGCCACCTGGTCGCGTCCCCTACGCCGAGGGCGTCGCGATGCAGCAGCAGCCCTCGCGAGCGGCGCCTGGCCGGGGAGATCCCCGACACGCTGCTGCTGCTGGAGCACCCCCCGACCTACACCCGCGGGCGGCGCGCGAGGGCTCAGCGAGCTGCCCTTGCCGAGGCCTTCTACGGGCCCGCGGCGTCGACTCGACGCGACCGACCGCGGCGGGCGGGTCACCTATCACGGCCCCGGACAGCTCGTCGGCTATCCGATCATGCGCCGTCGGCGACGTCGGCCTGCACCTGCGCAGGATGGAAGGCGCGATCATCGCCGCCCTCGCCGGGGCGGGCGTCGAGAGCCCGCTCGCGCCACGAGGAGGGGATCGACTACACGGGCGTCTGGGTCGGGCAGCGAAAGATCGCCTCGCTGGGTGTCCACATCTCCCACGGCATCTCGACGCACGGCTTCGCCGTCAACGTCCAGAACGACCTCGAGCCCTTCTCGTGGGTCATCGCCTGCGGCCTGCCCGGCGTCGCCATGACCTCGCTGCGCGCCGAGACGGCGGCGCCGGCGAGGGGCTGGCCTGTTTCGTCAGCGCATGGCCTACGCCTTCTGCGAGGCCCACGGCCGGCGCCAGCGCATCATCGCCCCGGCGAGGCTCGGGATCGCCCCGCGCAACCACTCCCGGCCCGCCCCGGGGCGGGCCCCTCAGAACCCGATCCGCGAGCCGGGGCGGTGTGAGCGCGACGAGGTCACGGTCGAACCCCGGCGGGATGGATGTCCTGAAGGTCCTCGGCGGCGAGGTCCGCCCGCTGCGCGAGCGCAAGCCCGCCTGGTTCAAGGTGCCCCCGCCCGGCGGCGAGCGCTACCGCGAGCTGACCGAGCTGATCCGCTCGGAGAACCTCCACACCGTCTGTCAGGAGGCCGCCTGCCCGAACGTCGGCGAGTGCTGGGAGCGGGGCACGGCGACGTTCATGATCCTCGGCGACACCTGCACCCGCCGCTGCGGCTTCTGCAACGTCAAGACGGGCAAGCCCACCTGGAACGACCCGCTCGAGCCGGCCCGGGTCGCCCGCTCCATCGCCCGCATGGGCCTGCGTCACGCCGTCATCACCTCGGTCGACCGGGACGACCTGCCGGACAAGGGCGCGAGCGCCTTCGTCGGCGTCATCCGCCAGATCCGCCGCCAGGCCCCGCTGTGTCAGATCGAGATCCTGACGCCCGATTTCCAGGGCCAGGAGATGCCGCTGGCCAAGGTCATCGCCGAGCGCCCCGACGTCTTCAACCACAACGTCGAGGTCGTCCCCCGCCTCTACAGCGTCGCCCGCCGCGGCTCTACGTTCGAGCGCTCCTGCCGCGTCCTGCGCCTGGCGAAGGAGCTCGGCCAGGGGCAGGTCGTGACGAAGTCCGGCCTGATGGTCGGGCTCGGCGAGACCCACGAGGAGATGGTCCAGACGTTCGCCGCGCTGCGCGAGTCGGGGCGTCCAGGTCCTGACGGTCGGGCAGTACCTGCGCCCCTCCGAGCGCCACCTGCCGGTCGTGCGCTACTGGCACCCCGACGAGTTCAAGGCCCTCGAGGAGGCCGCCTACGCACTGGGCTTCGACCACGTCGCCGCCGGGCCCCTGGTCCGTTCCTCCTACCACGCCGACCAGCACGTCAGCCAGCCGCTGGCCGGCGTCGGGCCGCTGGCAGCCCGCGCCTAGCGCCCTGCTGCGCAAGTACGCTCTGAGCGGTCCTCGCCAGGCGGGGGCAGGCCGCGATGTTCCCGCTCAAAGACAACATCCCGCTGGCACGGGTCCCGTTGGTCACGATCGCCCTGATCGCGATCAACGTGATCGCCTACCTGATCGAGATCCGCCACGGCGGCAGCTTCTTCGGCGGGCCGACCGAGAAGGTCGCCGTCCACTACGGCGCGATCCCCTACGAGCTGACCCATCCCGGCGATCACTGCGACCTCGTCACCCAGGCGGGCGCCCAGGGGCCCGTCAGCGGCGTCGCCTGTCAGGGCGAACCCGGTGTCAGCGGCACCCCGCCGGCTCAGCCTGCAACCTGGATCACCGTTTTCACCTCGATGTTCCTGCACGGCAGCTTCCTGCACATCTTCGGCAACATGATCTTCCTGGCGATCTTCGGCCCGAGCGTCGAGGACCGGATCGGCCGGCCGCGGTTCATCGCCTTCTATCTGATCGGCGGGCTGATCGCCCTGGCCGCCCAGACCGCCGTCGGCCCGAACTCGAGCCCCCCACGCTGGGCGCCTCCGGCGCGATCGCGGCAGTCCTCGGCGGCTACATCCTGCTCTACCCCCGGGCCCGGGTCCTGAGCCTCGTCTTCATCGTCTTCTTCGTCACGATCATCGAAGTCCCCGCCTATGTGCTGCTGGGCATCTGGTTCCTCGAGCAGCTCTGGTTCGGCGCCGCCGGGCTGGCCGGCCCGCTGGGCGGCGAAGGTGTCGCCTACTTCGCCCACGTCGGCGGCTTCGCCTTCGGGCTGCTCGCGATCCGGCTGTTCGCCGCCAGGCGCCCCGCCGGTGCCGGCCCGGGACAGGCGGCCTTCGGGTGAGCGCCGACCCCGCCCGGGCGCTGCGCCGATGACCCGCATCGTCGTCCTGGGCGTCGCGCTGGTGTTCATCGCCTTCTTCGCCTTCCTGACCGTCGCCGCGATCATCGAACAGGGCCTCACGGTGGCCTCGCTGATCTCGATCTTCATCCTCGCCCTGCTCGGCATCGGCATCGTCGGGGCCCTGCGTAATCCTCCCCGCCAATGAGCGGCTCGCCCTTTTTGACCCCCGACCAGAGCCGCCTGCGCCGCCGCGAAGCCGACCGCCGCCGCCGGCGCAACCGCATCCTCGGCCTCGTCCTGTTCGCGCTCGCGATCATCGCCGTGGCCGCCGTCCTGGTCAGCCGAAGCTCGGGCGGACACGGCCACACCGCCACCAAGCGGGCCAGGCAAACCGGCGCCGTGATCGCAAAGGCCCCCGCCCGCTCGCCCGCCGGCCTGCCGCTGGCGAGCCCCGCCCTGGCCCTGTCGGGGATCGCGACGCCCACCGGCGACCCGATCAAGCTGGAATTCCACCATCCCCCGCGGGCCGGGCTGCTGTTCAACCTCTCGACCGGCCAGGTCCTGTGGCAGCGCAACCCCTACGAGCGCTCCGAGATCGCCAGCCTGACGAAGATGATGACCGCCCTGATCAGCGTCCACTCGACCACGCCCCGGACGCCGATCCTGGTGACGAAGAACGCGGTCGCGATGGCAGGCTCGAAGGTCGGTGTCCTGCCGCTGGGCAAACACGTCCCGGCGGAGTCGATGCTCTACGGCCTGCTGCTCCCCTCGGGCAACGACGCCGCCGTCGCCCTGGCCGAACACGTCGCCGGCACGACCAGCGCCTTCGTCAAGCTGATGAACGCCGAAGCGGCCAGGCTCGGGATGGGCTGCACCCACTACTCCAACCCCTCCGGCTTCTATGACCAGGACAACTACTCCTGCGCCGCCGACCTCGCGATCCTGGCCCACGTCGACGAGTCCCAGCCGCGATCGCCGCGATCGTCCGCACCTACGCCGCCGTCCTGCCGTTCCCCATCAAGGGCGGCAAGCTCTACCTCTACAACAACAACCCCCTGCTGATCTACAAATACCCCGGCGCCACCGGGATGAAGACCGGCTTCACCCTCGCCGCCGGGCGCTGCCTCGTCGCCACCGCCGAACGCGACGGGATCAAGCTCGGCGCCGTCGTCCTCAACTCCGACGCGCCCGGCGTCCAGGCCAAACAGCTCCTCGACCGGGGCTTCTACGACGTCTACCACCTGCCACGGGTGCCCGAGCCCGAAATCCCGCCGGGGGCCTGAGACGGCGGCGAGCACGCATCGCGTATCGTTCTCTGGACGCATTGACTGGCCAGTCAGCCAAAGGAGAGAACGTGGATCTTGACGACACACCGGAGCAGGCCGCATACCGCGCCCAGGTACGCAGCTGGCTCGATGAGCACAAGGGCGAAGCACCGATCTTGACGGGCCCCGACGCGATCCAGGACGAGGACGAGATCATCACCGCCCGCCGGGCCTGGCAGGGCAAGCTCGCCGAGGGCGGCCTTGCCGGGCTGACCTGGCCCAAGGAGTACGGCGGCCAGGGCCTCGGCCCGATCGAGCAGGTGCTCTGCAACCAGGAGATCGCCCGCGCCAAAGTGCCGGGGATCCTCGACTCGATCGGCGTCGGGATGCTCGGGCCCACGATCATCGCCCACGGCACCGACGAGCAGAAGTCCCGCTACCTCGCCCCGTTGCTGCACGGCGACGAGGTCTGGTGCCAGCTCTTCTCCGAGCCGGCCGCGGGCTCGGACCTCGCGGCGGTCCAGACCCGCGCCCGCCTGCAGGAGGACGGCAGCTGGCGCCTGACGGGCCAGAAGGTCTGGACGACCAACGCCCAGTTCGCGTCCTTCGGGCTGCTGCTGGCGCGGACCGACGCCGATGTCCCCAAGCACAAGGGCCTGACGATGTTCATCGTGCCGATGGACGGCGAGGGCGTGACGATCCGGGGGCTGCGCCAGATCTCCGGCGAGGCCGAGTTCAACGAGGTCTTCTTCGACGACGTCGCACTCGACGCCGGAGCGGTCGTCGGCGGTGTCGGCAACGGCTGGGGCACGGCCCTGACGACGCTGATGTTCGAGCGCGTCACGATCGGGCTGGGCAGCGAGGGCATGGGCTACAGCTCGACCCGCTTCGCGGGCGCCATCGCGGCCGACGAGCACGCCCGCCGGGACCCCGAAGTCCGCCACCGCCTGGGTGAGATCGCGAGCGAGCTGCTGGCGATCCGCTTCACCGGCTACCGCACCCTGACGGCGCTGCAGAAAGGCCAGATCCCCGGGCCCGAGGCGGGCCTCGCGAAGGTCACGCTGGTCAGCGGGGCGATCAAGGCCGGCGATCTGATCGCCGATGTCATCGGCCCCGACGCGCTGGACGTGGACGGCGAGTGGGCCTACATGATCTCCTTCCTGCCCGGCCTGAAGTCGGCCGGCGGAACCGAAGAGATCCTCCGCAACACGATCGGCGAGCGGGTCCTCGGCCTGCCGCCCGAGCCGCGCCTGGACAAGGGCATTCCCTTCTCCGAGCTGCGGTCCAAGGAAGGAGCTGCGGCATGAACCTGTCCCTCTCAGACGAGCAGGTCTTCCTGCGCGAGGCCGCCCGCGGGGCGCTCTCGCGCTTCAAGACGCTGGAGGCCGCCCGCGAGGCGCTCGACGGCGACGAGAACGCCCTGCCCGACCTCTGGCCGACGGCCTGCGAGGCCGGCTGGCCGGGGCTCTTGATCAGCGAGGAGCACGGCGGAGCGGGCCTTGACGTCTTCGACGCGATGCTCGTCCTCGGCGAGTGCGGCCGTGTGATCGCAGGCGTCGCCCTGCTGGGCCACCTGCCGGCGAGCGCCATCCTCGATGCCTCGGGCGAGAACGCGCCGATGCTCGGCGAGCTGGCCACCGGCGAGAAGCGGGCGGCATACCTGCCCGTCTCCCCTCCCGGCGACCTCGAGTCCGGCTGGACGGTCGACGCCGCCTCCGGCGCGGCGCGCCCGGGCGCGCCGATCGCCACCGGCTCGGGTGACTCGGTGAGCGTCAGCGGCAGCCTCTCGTGGGTGCCCGACGCCCCCGGGGCGGACCTGCTGGTGGGCGTCGCGATCCTCGACGGCAGGCCCGTCGGGGTGGCGATCGAGGCCGGCGCATCCGGCGTCTCGGTCGAGGCCGTCGAGCGCTATGACGCGACCCGCTCGCTCGGGCACGTCAAGCTCGAGAACGCACCGGCCACCGTGCTGGGCGCCTCCGAGGAGACACTCGCGGCCGCCTGGTATCTCGCCCAGGCACTGATCGCCGCCGAGTCCCTGGGCAGCGTCGAGACGGCCCTTGACGTGTCCGTCGCCTACGCCAAGGAGCGGTTCACGTTCGGCCGCGCGATCGGCTCATACCAGGCCGTCAAGCACTCCCTGACCGAGGTCCTGCGGGAGCTCGAGAACGGGCGCTCGCTGCTCTACTACGCCGGCTGGGCCCGCGAGGGCGCGCCCGGCGAGTTCCCGCTGGCGGCCAGTGCCGCCCGCTCGGTCGCGGGGCGCGCCCTGGATGACGCGTCGCGCACGATGATCTCCGTCCACGGCGGGATCGGCGCGACCTGGGAGCACGACGCACCGCTGTACTTCCGCCGCGCCCAGCTCTCACGGAGGCTGCTCGGCGGCACCGGGGGCTCGACCGACAGGGTCGCCGGCGAGCTGATCGCCCAGGCCTAGCCTGCGCGGGAAATGACGCTGCACCGGCCGGCGCCCCCTCCCGAGGGCGCCGGCCGAGCTGGTTCACAAGAGGGCGACGATGACCGACTTCGTCTCCTGGTAGGCGCCGAGGACCTCCTCGCCCATCTCGACGGCCCCAGCCGCTCTGCTTGTAGCCGCCGAACGGCAGCGCGGCGTCGTAGATGTGGTACGTGTTGACATGCACGGTGCCCGCTTTGATGCGCTTGGCGAGCCTGTGGGCCTTGGAGACGTCGCGCGTCCAGACACCCGCGGCGAGGCCGTAGACGGAGTCGTTGGCCTGGGCGGCCAGATCGTCGAGGTCGGCGAACGGCATCGCGGCCACGACTGGGCCGAAGATCTCCTCCTTGATGATTCGGTGGTCGGAGGTCGCGTCGACCAGGACGGTCGGCTCGACGAAGAAGCCGGGCCCGTCGATCGCGCTGCCGCCGGTCATCGCCCGGGCGCCTTCGTCGGCGCCGATCTTCAGGTAGCCGGTGACCCGGTCGAACTGCTCGGATGAGACGAGCGGGCCCATTTCGGTGTCGGGCTGCATGCCGTGGCCGACCTTGATCGCCTCGGCCGCGTCGACTGACGCCGTCGACGACCTCGTCGAACAGCCTGTCGTGGATGTAGAGGCGGCGCCCGGCCGTGCAGACCTCGCCCTGGTTGAAGAAGATCCCCTGCGCCGCGCCGGCGATCGCCGCCTCGACATCGGCGTCGTCGAGGACGATGTTGGGGCTCTTGCCGCCGAGCTCGAGCGAAACCCGCTTCAGGTTCGTCCGCCCCGCCGCCTGGGCGATCAGTTTGCCCACTTCGGTCGACCCGGTGAAGGCGACCTTGTCGACATCCTCGTGCTCGGCCAGGGCCGCGCCGGCGTCACCGAAGCCCGTGACGACGTTCAGGACGCCCGGCGGGATCCCGGCCTCGAGCGCCAGCTCGCCGAGACGCAGGGCGCTCAGCGGCGTCTGCTCGGCCGGCTTGAGGACGATCGTGCAGCCCGTCGCGAGGGCCGGCCCGACCTTCCAGGCGGCCATCAGCAGCGGGAAGTTCCAGGGAATGATCTGCCCGACGACGCCGACTGGCTCCTTGATCGTGTAGGCGTGGAACTCCTGGCCCGGCAGGTAGGGCAGCGACGGGGTGACGTGTCGAGCCCCGCAGCTTCGTCGCCCAGCCCGCCATGTACCAGAACAGGTCAGCCGCCAGGGGCACATCGGCGGCGGCCGCGACGGCCTTTGCCTTGCCGTTGTCGAGCGAGTCGAGCTCGGCCAGCTCCTCGAGGTTCTCGGCGATCAGGTCGCCGAGGCGGTGGATCGCCCGGCCGCGTTCGGAGGGCGTCAGCGCCGACCACGGCCCCTCCAGCGCCCGCCGGGCGGCGCGGACGGCACGGTCGATGTCCTCGGCCTTGCCGTGGGCGACATGGGTCAGACCCTGGCCGGTTCCGGGGTCGATCGTCTCGAAGGTCTCACCGTCGGCGGCATCGACCCACTCTCCTGCGATCAGCAGCTGGCGGGGCTGTGAGGTGAAGCGGCGGGTCGCCTCGGCGACAGGTACGGCAACGGCCATAGCAAACACTCCCTTGAATCCCTCGTTGACAGGTCTGAACGATCGTATGTCGCATCCGCCACGATCCAAGCGATCCGGCAAACGTTGCGCCGAGGTTGCATCCGCCGGCGCCGGCGCCGGCGGCGGCGCCGGCGGAGAAGCATCGCCTCAGAGGAAGGAGAGGACGATGGCCTCGATGCAGTTGAACCCCTGGCTCGCCGTCAAGCCGGTTGGGGACCGGCTCGAGCAGGCGCGTGCCCTGCGCCGGGTATATGAGGGCTTTCAGTCGGGGCTCGACGTCGCCGGGAGCGTCCGCGCGGTCGTCGCGCGCTCATGGATGCGCTCGGTCGATGCCGGCGTCGACCCCGTCGAGCACCTGGCGCCGATCGTCATGGACGAGCCCGAGATCGAGGAGCGCTGGTCCCAGCACCCGCTCTTCCCGGTCCTGCCGATGCTGCGCGACCTGCTCAGCGGCGCCACGACCGAGTCCTCGCACATGCTCGTCATCTCGGACGCACGCGGTGTGCTGATGTGGATCGAGGGCCACCACCGGGTGATCGAAGCGACCTACAACATGCACTTCGTCTGCGGTGCCGACTGGAGCGAGCAGGGAGCCGGGACGAACGCGCTCGGCACGGCGATCGCCGTCGACCATCCCGTCCAGATCTTCAGCGCCGAGCACTTCAACCGGATCGTCCATCCCTGGCAGTGCTCGGGCGCCCCGATCCACGACCCGGCGAGCGGCGAGATCCTCGGCGTCGTCGACCTGACGGGGCATCTGCGCAGCGCCCACCCCCACACGCTCTCGCTGGTCACCGCCGCCGCGGGGATGGCGGAGGCCTATCTGCGCCACGAACAGTTGCGCCGCGACGCGATCCTGCGCGAGGCCTACCTCGAGCGGATCTCCGGCGCCACCCAGGCGACCGCGCTGGTGCGGCCCTCGGGCCAGGTCCTGAGCGCCCTCCCCCACGGCTGGGCGGGCGAGCAGGTGGCGGGCGTCAGCCCCGGCGCCGAGCTGGCGCTGCCCGGCGGGACGCTGATCGCCGACGTCGAGCAGCTCCCCGGCCTCGACGGGCTCGTCCTGTGGCGCCGGCGGGCCGGCTCCGAGCCAGCCCGAGGCGCCCGCGGGAATCCAGCTGGTGCTGCTCGGCGAGCGCCCCCGGGCGGTGCTGGCCGACCGGGACCGTCGAGCTCTCGCCGCGTCATGCCGAGATCCTCGGCGCGCTGGTGCGGGCCGGCCGCGGCATGAGCTCGCGCGAGCTGACCGAGCGCCGTCTACGGCGCCGCCGGCAAGACCGTCACGCTGCGGGCCGAGGTGAGCCGCCTGCGCAGGCTGATCGGCCCGCTGCTGCGGACCCGGCCCTACGCCTTCGCAGTGCCCGTCTCCTCGGACCTGCCCTGAGCGCCCCGCGGCGCGTGCTTGCGCAGCCGGGCGGCGGTGAGTTTCCTGACGGGGGCGCCGGCTCGAGGCGCTGCGCCGGGCCGGCTTGCCCCGGCGAGCCGTCCTCGCGCTGCGGGCGGGACGGCTTCGGCTTCGGCTTCTTCCTGCAGCGCCGCGGCGACCGGCGCGCCGTAGGCGGCGTGGACGGCGCTGACGAGCGATGGCTCGACACCGCAGTTGATGCAGAAGCCGTGCTGGGACCAGCCGATCGCCCGCGCGAGCACCTCGTCGGCGTAGAGGACCCCGGTCTGGTCGTGGCCGTAGTAGTCGTAGGCGGCGTTCCAGGCCGAGTCGTCGAGCAGGTAGCCGGCTCCGTCGGCGGAGAGCAGATGGGCCGCCGCCATGATCGCGTCGAAGTCGTCATAGATCGAGGGGTGCACGGCCGTCATGTGGTCATAGGACGCCGGGCGGCGTGCGTAGATATAGGAATCGGCCACCAGATCCCAGGTGCTCAGCGGCCCGTTGGTCACGTTGAACTGCATCGGCCCGCCGCAGCAGTGGGCGAAGTTCAGCCCGTGGTAGGTGCCCCTGGCCGTCGAGAAGGCGGACTCCTGCATGTGGATCGAGGCCAGCAGCAGCCAGTTGACGCCGAAGGTCGTCTGGGCCGTCTCATAGATCGGGTAGAAGCCGGCCACCCAGCTGCGGCTGATGTGGACGGCGGGGGCGCCCGCGAGGCGCTGCGCATCGAGGCTCTGCTCGGCCGCAGAGGGACGGGCGACGATCGCGCCGCCGAGCTGCCCCGCCGGAGCAGAGGTGCTCGCCTCGGGCGTGACGGCGCGGACCAGCACCGGCGGCGGCGCCGGTTCGGGCGATCGCCCGACGGCCCCGCTGAGGACCGCCACGAGCACGGCCAGGCCGAGCAGCGCCAGCGTGCCCGCCAGCAGCCAGGCGCGGCGTTCGGAGGGCGGGCTTGGCACGTGCCCGTGGGGCGAGCCCGGAGGGTGCACGGCGGGCGAGCTCGGTGGGGCGGCGCTCATTCGTCCACATACGGTAGCCAGCAGCGCGACAACCGCCACAGTTCGGGGTTGGAGCTGTGATGAGACGCACCTCGCTCACCTTTCGCGGCGCCCTCGCCACGGCGCTGGCCGTGGCCGCGATCGGCTGCGCCCCGGCCGCCGGTCAGGACCTCGCCCCGCCCGTCGCCCAGCCGCTCAGCGCCACTCAGCAGGGATTCCTGACGCTCGCCGAAGGCGGCGTCGCGCAGGCCGAGCGGGTCTGGCGCGACCGTCGGCTGGGCTGGTATGACTCCCACCTGCACGACGGCCAGCGCTACCCGCTGGCGACGATCTGGGACATCGTCCCGCTGTTCGAGTCGATCGACGGGATCGCCGTCGCCTCGCCCACGCCGGCCCACCTGCGAGCCGTGACGGCGTTCGCGACCGGCGCCGAGCGCTACCTGAACCGCGGCCTGCGCCCGACGCCCGGCTACTCCCCGTATCCGGGCGACCGCGATCCCGACACCGAGACCTGGTTCGACGACAACGGCTGGTGGGGCCTGGCATTCGTCAACGCCTACCGGGCGACCGGCAACCGCCGCTGGCTCGCCGACGCCCAGCACGCCCTGAACTACGTCGCACAGGCCGGCTGGGACGCCGCCTCGGGCGGCATCTGGTGGAACACCCAGCACCCCTTCAAAGCGGGCGCCGCACTCGGCGCCGACACGCTGCTCGCGGTGCTCCTCTATCAGGCCGGCGGCTCGAGCTATGACCTGTCGCAGGCCCGGCGCTTCTTGGCCTGGGCCAACACCGGCGGCCTCGGCAGCCAGGGCCTCTACGTCGACAGCAACCTCGACCCCAACCCGGTCGACTACATCGAGGGGCCGATGATCGCCGCCCAGGCGACGCTCTGCCGCCTGACGGGGTCGAGCACCGAATGCGCCCTGGCCGAGCGCCTGAAGCAGACGGCCCTGGACCGGTTCGGCTACCTGCTGGACTTCGGCCCACAGTACGACGCGATCTACCTGCAGTGGATGCTCGACCTCTACTCGCTCGATCACGACCCGACGCTCTACCGGATGGCCGCCCAGAACGCCCGCGACGCCCAGCAGCGGGCGCGCAACGCCCAGGGCCTCTACCTGCTCTCCTGGAACGGCGAAACCCTTCCTGCGGCCGTCGCAGAGCCGGGGATGCTCCAGACCCAGAGCGCGACGAGCAGCCTGTTCGCGTGGCTGGCCGTCTACCCGCCGCCGGGCTGAGCCGGCGGCGCCTCAGACGCCAAGGACGCGGTGGACGAGCCGGTCGAAGAGGTGGTCGGGCAGGAGCCGCTTGGCTGCCAGCATCGCCCGGGCATCGCGGCCGATCAGGTAGCGCGAGCGCATCCGCCGGGCCCTGAGGGCCGCCTCGATCACGGCCGCCACCTGCTCGGGCGGGACGCCGCGGCCGGCCGTGTCCGCGAGCGCCTTGTCGAGCGCCGCCGCGACGCCGCCGTAGTAGGGCTGAAGCTCGGGCGGGACCGTCAGGCGGTCGGCTTCGCCGCGGCCCTTGTCCCAGATCGGCGTCGCCACCGAGCCGGGCTCGATCAGGGCGACCTGGATGGCGGAGCTCGACAGTTCCACCCGCAGCGCATCGCCGAAGGCCTCGATCGCGTGCTTGGAGGCCGCGTAGGGAGCGGTGTAGGCCATCGCCACCCGGCCGCCGATCGAGGAGGTGAACAGGATCCGCCCGCGGGCGGCGCGCAGCAGCGGGAGCATCGCCCGGGTAACGGCCAGCTGGCCGAACACGTTGACGTCGAACTGGCGGCGCAGATCCCCGTCGGTCAGCACCTCGACCGGGCCGCCGATGGCGATCCCGGCGTTGTTGATCAGCGCATCGAGGCCCTTGCTCCCGGCCGCGGGCGAGTGCTCTGCGACGAGCCGGGCGGCCGCGTCGATCTGTCCCTGGTCGGTCACCTCGAGGGGGACCGCCACGATCTTCGCGGCGGGGCCCTCGGCGGCCAGGCTCTCACCGGCGGCCGGGTCGCGGACCCCCGCCATGACCGTCCAGCCGCCCCCCGCCAGGCGCAGCGCCGTGGCGCGGCCGATGCCCGTCGAGGCGCCGGTGATCAGGGCCAGTGGCACAACGGGAACGTAGCGCACGGCGCCTTGCGCTCCAGGGCCCGCGATTAGCGGGAGCTTAGGATTCCCCGCGATGGTTCCGCGCGTGCGCACGCCCCTCGCCACCGCCCGCGCCGGCTCGATGCTCGCGATTATCGCCCTGCTCGTGGGCTGCGGCTCGGGCGCCGGAGGGGCGAAGGCCGGCACGGCCGACGCCGGCGGATCCTGCCCGCAGGTCGTCATGCGAACGCTCGGCGCCGTCCTCCGGCGTGTCTATGACGAGGGCGTCAAGAGCGAACGGACGGGCTCGGCCGAACACATCGTGGAGTACTCGCCGGCGCTGCGCGAGGCGCTCGAATCAAATGACCCCCCGGCCGCGGTGAGCGCCGCCCGGGCGCTGCTGAAGACCGGGCACCTGACGAACCTCCACCTCGTCTTCGCCGGGCGGACGCTCGTCAACCTCGGCGGCCCCGCCCTGACACCGCTGCACGGGGTCATCAGGGACGCCGCCGGCAGCCCGATCGCCACCTATTCGACGAGCGTCTGGTCGGACACGGGCTTCACGGCCGAGGGCCGCGGGGTCATCGAAGGGCTGGTCGTGATCCGGCGCGGCTCGCGCAGCCTCGGCGGCACGCCCTCGCTGCCCGGCGGGGCGACGCCTGCCCCCGAAGGCACACTGACCCTGCACGGCGTCTCCTACCAGTACCTCTCCTTCCCGGGCGAGGCCTACCCGTCCGGCGCCGTGCGGATCTACCTGCTGCGGGCCTCCTCGTCGTTCGCGCCGCTGTGCGGATCAACGAGCGAACAGACGCTCGTCAACACGCTCAGCCACATCGCCTCGCTGATCTACGCCGGCGAGATCGGCCCGCGCACCCACGTCCAGATCCGCCGCGTCGAGCACGACCGGGAACTGCTCGAAGCGGTCGCTCGCAAGGAACCCGTCGCGACCCGCCGCGCGATCGTCGCACTGCTCAACCAGCATGTCGTGCGGATCCGGGTCACCGCCTCCGGGCAGCTGCTCGACGACGTCGGGGGCCCCTATGTGCTCGCCCCCGTCGGCGGCACGCTGCGCCTGCACGGGCGGCGGATCGGCACCGTCCTGCTCTCGATCCAGGACGACGAAGGCTACCTGCGCCTCGCCCGCCGCCTGGCGGGGCTGAAGGTCCTGATGTACATGGGCGCCGATCGGAAGCTCGTCAAGAACAGCCTCGGCCCCTCCCCCGGCACGGTCCCGGCGAGCGGCAGCTACACCTACCACGGCGCCGACTACCGCGTCTACACCCTCAACGCCACGGCCTTCCCGTCAGGGCCGCTGACGATCCGGGTGCTGATCCCGATCCCCTACTACCTCAGCGGCCGGGCCCGGCGCGCTCGGGCGCGGGGCGAGCGCGTCGCGCTTGCCGGCCAGGGTGCTCATCAGCTCCTCGAAGGAGGCCGAGAATTTTTCGACCCCCTCGCGCTCGAGCGTCTCGGTCACGTCGTCGTAGTCGACGCCCGCCGCAGCCAGCTCCCCCAGCAGCTGCTTCGCCTCCTCGAGGCCCCTGGTCAGGCGCTGCTGCGGCTCGCCGTGGTCCTGGTAGGCCTTGATCGTCTCCTCGGGCATCGTGTCGACGGTGTCCGGGCCGATCAGCTCCTCGACGTAGAGCGTGTCCTTGTAGTCGGGGTTCTTGGTCGAGGTCGAGGCCCACAGCACCCGCTGGGGCGTCGCGCCCTTGCCGCTGAGGTATTCCCAGCGCGGCCCCGAGAAGACCTCCAGATAGTGCGCGTAGGCGAGCTTGGCGTTGGCGATCGCGAGCTTGCCCTGCAGCTCCTCCGGCCCCGGCCTCCTGCAGGCGCCGGTCGGCCTCGGTGTCGATCCGCGAGACGAAGAAGCTCGCGACCGAGGCGACCTTCTGCGGGTCCCCGCCCTCGGCCACGAGTCGCTCGAGGCCGCGCATGTAGGACTCGGCGACCTCCGCGTAGCGGGGCAGCGAGAAGATCAGCGTGACGTTGATCGAGTGGCCCTTGGCGATCACGTCCTCGATCGCCGCCAGGCCCGGCTTGGTGGCCGGGATCTTCACCATCAGGTTGGGCCGGTCGATCTCCTTGTGCAGGCGCATCGCCTCGCGGTAGGTCTCAGCGTGTCATAGGCAAGGCGCGGGTCGACCTCGAGCGAGACATAGCCGTCGCGGCCCGAGCCGCCGTCCCAGACCGCCCGGAACAGGTCGCAGGCGTCTTCGATGTCCTTCTGGGCCAGCGCCCAGAACGTCGCCTCGACGTCGGCCCCGCCGGCCGCCAGCTCCTGGATCTGCTCGTCATAGGCGTCACCCGAGCCCATCGCCTTTTCGAAGATCGTCGGGTTGGAGGTCGCGCCGACGACCGAGTACTCGTCGACCAGCTCCTGCAGATGACCTCCGCGGATCGATTCACGCGAGAGGAAGTCGACCCAGACACTCTGCCCGAGGGCCGAAAGGCGCTGGAGGGGCGTGTTCGCGTCGGACATTGTTCTCCTTAGGGTCTTGAGTCGAGCAGGGCCCGCGCACGCGTGGCGATGCCCTCGGCGGTGAAGCCCAGCTTCTCAAGCACAGTAGTACCCGGTGCGGAGGCGCCGTAGCGGTCAAGGCCATGCACCGCGCCGGCCAGGCCGACCCACTTCCACCAGCCCATCGTCGCGCCCGGCTCGACCGCCATGCGGGCCGTCACCGGCGGCGGCAGGACCTCGTCGCGGTACTCGGGGGACTGCGCTTCGAACAGTTCCACGCAGGGCATCGAGACGACCCGCACCCTGGTGCCCTCGCCGGCCAGCGTGCGACCCGCGGCGAGCGTCGGCGGCACCTCCGCGCCGGTCGCGATCAGGATCAGCTCCGGCTCGCCCTCGGCGGAGTCCCACAGGACATAGCCGCCACGCTCCAGCTGCGCCGCGGGGGCGAGCTCGTCGCGGTCGAGCACCTCGACGTTCTGGCGCGAGAGCAACAGCGCCACGGGGCCGTCGGTCCGTTCCAGCGCCACCCGCCAGGCCTCGGTGGTCTCGTTGGGGTCCCCCGGGCGCATCACCCACAGGTCGGGGATCGCTCGCAGCGCGGTGAAGTGCTCGATCGGCTCATGGGTCGGGCCGTCCTCGCCGACCGCGATCGAGTCGTGCGTCCAGACCCACAGGACCGGCAGGCCCATCACGGCCGACAGGCGGACCGAGCCGCGCATGTAGTCGGAGAAGACCAGGAACGTCGAGCCGTAGGGCTTGACGATCCCGCCGTGCGCCGCAGCGCCGTTGACGATCGCCCCCATCGCGTGCTCGCGGATGCCGAACGGGATGTTGCGCCCGGCGTGGACGTGGGAGAACTGCCCGCCGCCCTCGTAGATCGTCTTGGTCGACTCGACCAGGTCGGCCGCGCCGCCGATCATCGTCGGCCCGAACTCCGCGAAGGAGGCCATCACCTTCTGCCCGGCCGAGCGTGTCGCGACGGATTCGCCGGCCTTCCAGCTCGGCAGCGCCTCGCGCCAGCCCGCCCGCAGCTCCCCGCGCCAGGCTTGGTCCCAGTCCTCGGCCATCTCCGGGAAGCTCTCGCGCCACTCCGCGAAGCGGCCCTCCCAGATCGCCTGCACACCGGTACCCGAGTCCTTCAGCGACATGTGCTCGTAGACCGACTCGTCGACCCAGAACTTGTCGGGGTCGAAGCCCATCACCTCCTTGGTGGCCCGGACCTCCTCTTCGCCGAGCGCCGAGCCGTGGGACTTGGCCGTGTCGATCGCGTGCGGCGCCGGGTAGGCGATGTGGGAGCGGATCGCGATGAACGACGGGCGCTCGGTTTCGTCGCGGGCCGCCGCGAGCGCCGCCTCGAGCGCCTCGAGGTCCTCGGAGTCCTCGACGCGCTGGACATGCCAGCCGTCGGCCGCCATCCGCGCAGCGTGGTTCTCGCCGTCGAAGGAGATCGATGTCGAGCCGTCGATCGTGATGTGGTTGTCGTCGTAGCAGACGACGAGCTTGCCGAGCGCGAAGTTGCCGGCGATCGAGGCAGCTTCCTGGCTGATCCCCTCCATCATGTCGCCGTCGGAGCAGATCGCGTAGACGTGGTGGTCGACGATCTCCGAGCCGGGCCGGTTGAAGCGGTCGGCCAGGAAGCGCTCGGCGATCGCCATGCCGACCGAGTTGCCGATGCCCTGCCCGAGCGGGCCCGTCGTGACCTCGATCCCCGCCGTGTGGCCGCGCTCGGGGTGTCCCGGAGTCAGCGAGCCCCACTGGCGGAACTGTTCGAGGTCCGACAGTGCCAGCGGCCAGCCGCACAGGTGCAGCAGCGAGTACTGCATCACGCAGGCGTGCCCGGAGCTGAGCACGAAGCGGTCGCGGTCGGGCCAGTGCGGGTCCGCGGGGTTGGTGCGCAGGAACTTCTTGAAGATCGTGTACGCCAGCGGCGCGAGCGCCATCGCGGTGCCCGGGTGGCCCGCGTTGGCCTTCTGCACGGCGTCCATCGAGAGGCGCGCGGATCGTGTCGATCGAGAGGCCTGCGATGTCGTCCGCGGCGCGGGCGCTGGGGTCGCTCGAGTGACCGGTGGCTGCCATCGCCCTCGATCCTACCGGGGAGGGACGCTAGAGTCCGACGATCGTGTCAGAGCAGTTCTGTGACGTCGGCAGGGGGATCACCCTCTGCTACGAGACCTACGGCGAGCCGTCCGCTCCGCCGGCCCTGCTCGTGATGGGCCTGGGCACCCAGATGATCGCCTGGCACGAGGAGTTCTGCCGCACCCGGCGGGCCGCGGCTTCCACGTGATCCGCTTCGACAACCGCGACATCGGCCGCTCGACGCACCTCAGCGGCGCCCCGCCGACGGTCGGCCAGCTCTTGACCCGCTCGCCGCGCGGCGCCCGCTACCTGCTGGCCGACATGGCCGAGGACGCGGCCGGGCTGCTGCGCGAGCTCTCGCTCGCGCCCGGCCCATGTGATCGGTGCCTCGATGGGCGGGATGATCGCCCAGACGCTGGCCGCGCGCCACCCCGCCGCGGTCCGCTCGCTGGTCTCGATCATGTCGAACACCGGCGCCGCCTCACGGGCCAGCCCTCGCTGCGCGTCTACCCGGCGCTGCTGCGCCCGCCCTCGAAGAGCCGCGAGGCCTTCATCGAGCGGATGGTCGGCGTGTTCGAGCTGATCGGCTCGCCCGGTGTGCCCCGTGACGCCGAGGAGATCCGCGAGCTGGCCGGTGCGAGCTATGACCGCGACCACGACCCGGCCGGCCCCGGGCGCCAGCTGGGGGCGATCGTCGCGTCGGGCAACCGGACCGAGGAACTGCGCCGGATCACCGCCCCGACGCTGGTCATCCACGGCACCGCGGACCGCCTGTCTCCCCCTCGGGTGGGCGGGCGACCGCGCGGGCGATCCCCGGTGCGCGCCTGCTGAAGGTCGACGGCATGGGCCACGACCTGCCGCGGGCGCTGTGGCCCGAGCTGATCGATGCGATCGCCGAGCACGCCCACCAGAGCGACGCCGCACCGATGCGCGACCCATCCCTGCAGGCCGTTCCCCTCTAGGGGCCCGCAGGGACAGGTTCCCCTTCGCGCTCCGCCCCTACGGCCTCCTGCTGCAGACAGGTAGGCCCGCCAGCGAGTGGGTGCGCCCCTGGGGGCACCACGACTGCCGGGGCTGAACGCGGACTAGCCAGTGATGGTCGTGGCGACAGTGGGAGCGACGGTACGGCCAGCGTCCGTGCAGGGCGCGGAGCATGCGGCGCTCGTGACAATCGAACAGCCTCAGCTCCATTACCTTCGAGCTCCAGTCTTCGGTTCCAGCATCCTGCCTGACCTCAGATCCATCGTCCAGACCCTCCTCCGTACTCCGGTTCGGCTGCGACATATAAACCAGAATTTCCGGAGAAAGTCAACTTAAACAGATCAGTCGACTTGCTTTGAGGAGAGCGGGCCGGGAGGGGCTCCGAACCGGCTGATCGCCGGCTCGCCGCTGTCCCGACACTTCACAAAATGCGCCCGGAGGGAATCGAACCCTCGGCCTGCGGCTTGAAAGACCGCTGCTCTTTGGCTCCCCGAAGAGAACCGTTGACCACTGAGCTACGGGCGCTTGTTGTTCGCTACATCGGCTGTTGCGGGCCGAACCATAATCTAAGCAGGCTGCGCATGTGCCCGTGCACGTCGGTGGGTGGTTGCGCCCAGAGCCCGGAGCCCGCTTGACAGCCGCAGGGGCCCCGCCTACCGTGGGGTGAGAGCCGTGGCGCAGGAGGCGCGTGGCCGAGGGAGAGAGGGTATGCGCAGAGCAAGACCGTCGGGCGCAGGGGCCGTGGGCGCAGGAAGGATCACGGCCCGGCTGGGGCTCGCGCTCGCCGTGGTGGGCCTCTGCTCGGCGGCCGGGGCCGGCGATGCCGCGGGCGCCCATCGCGCGAAGCACGTCTGCTCGAAGCCTCCCCCGGGGAGCGCCGCCTGCCTGGCCGAGCGGCTGTTGATCAGCCCGGGGGAAACACCGGCCGGCGCCCGGGCCGCGGCGAGGCGGTCGCTCGCGCGCACCCACCGCATCTCGAGGCACGCGGGGATCGAGAACAAGAAACCCTACGCCGGCTATCTGACACCTGAACGCCTGCACGGCGCCTACGGGCTGCCCGCCGAAACGCCCGCCGGGGCGACGCAGACGATCGCGCTCGTGGACGCCTACAACGACCCCACCGCCGAAGCCGACCTGGCCGTCTTCGACAGCGAGTTCGGCCTCCCCGAATGCACCACCGCGGACGGCTGCTTCACGAAGCTCAACCAGGAGGGCAGAGCCTCGCCGCTGCCGGCCGACCAGGGTGAATGGGCGGCCGAGATCTCGATCGACGTGCAGATGGCTCACGCGATCTGCGAGAGCTGCCGGATCATGCTCGTCGAGGCCTCCAGCGAAGAATTCGAAGATCTCGGAGCGGCCGTCAACGCAGCGGTCGCGGCCGGGGCGACGATCGTCAGCAACTCCTACGGCGAAACCGAGGCGCCCTCCTATGTGAGCCTCGCCGAAACCGACTACAGCCACCCGGGCATCCCCGTCCTGGCCAGCTCGGGCGACTGCGGATACCTCAACGGCGACTGCCCGGCACTGCGCTCCGGCGCGAACTTCCCGGCCTCGGCCGCCGGCGTGATCGCCGTCGGGGGCACCTCGCTCAGCGAACACGAAGGCACCTGGACGAGCAGCGCATGGTCCGAAGCCGGCAGCGGCTGCAGCACGGTCTTCGACGCCGCGCCATGGCAGTCCGCCGTGGCGGGCTTCCCGGCCACCGGCTGCGGCTCGGGGCGGGCCGTCGCCGACATCGCCGCGGTCGCCGACCCCGCCACGGGTGTCGACGTCTATGACAGCACCCCAGAAGAACCCGGCGGGCCGACCGGCTGGGGCGTCTGGGCGCGGCACGTCGGTGGCCTCGCCGATCCTCGCCGGCGAGTTCGGCCTCGCGGGCGGGAGCCTCGGCGTGGCCTACCCCGCGGCGACCCTCTACGCCCACGCCGGCGAAGCGGGGGCGATCGAGGACGTGACCAGCGGAGCCAACGGCGAATGCGGGTCCGCGACGATCTGCAGAGCACTGACCGGCTATGACGGGCCGACGGGCCTCGGCAGCCCCGTGGGGCTCGGGGCCTTCGCCCTCGGCGGGCTCCCCGAGAACCTCTCGGCGCCGACCGTCTCCGGCGTTCCCGAGCAGGGCGAGGTGCTGAGCGAGGCCCACGGCAGCTGGAGCGGGTCCCCGACGAGCTATGCCTACCAGTGGGAACGGTGCGACCCGACGGGCACCGACTGCCACCCGATCGCCGGCGCGAGCGCCCAGACCTACACCCCCGGCGAAGCCGACGTCGGCTCGAAGATCCGCGTCCGCGAGAGCGCCCGCAACGAGGTCGGGCCGGCCAGCGCCGACTCGGCCCCCGTCGGCCCGGTCGCCTCCGACGTCCCGGCGATCACCGGGCTGTCAACCTCCGCGGGGATCACCGGCAGCCGCCTGATCGTCGAAGGGAGCGCCCTCGACACGGCCACCTCGGTGACGCTGGGCGCCGGCGCAGCGCCCTTCACGGTGCTCTCGCCGGCGAAGCTCGAAGTGACGGTCCCCGACGGGGCCAAGAGCGGCAAGATCTCCGTCACGACGGCCCACGGCTCGGTCCGCAGCAAGGCCAAGTTCACGGTGACCCTGTCGATCACCGCCTTCAAGCCGGCCGGCGGCGGGCCGGGCAGGACGGTCACGATCAAGGGCACCGGCTTCACCGCCTCCTCGGCGGTCGCCTTCGACGGCACCCCGGCCACCGTCCTCTCCGAGAGCGCCCGCAAGCTGAAGGTGCTCGTACCGGCCGGGGCCGCGAGCGGGCCGATCACCGTGACGAACGTCGCCGCGCCCGCCGGGACCGTCGCCTCGGCGCTCGTCTTCACCCCCTAGGGCGCTCACGCAGAAGGCCGGATGATCGCGTTGCGCGGCAGCTGCGAGCGCTTCACCCCGAGGCCGTCGCAGAGCAGGATGCAGGGCTCATAGACAGGGCGGTAGCCGAGCAGTTCGAGCAGCGTCACGACCCGGTAGCCGCGGGCGCGCAGGTCGCGGAAGATCGTCGGGTAGGCGGCCAGCGTCTCCCCGCGGGGCCCGCCGCCGTCGTGGGAGATGATGATCGAGCCGGGCCTGACCTGCGCGAGGACCCGCTGGATGATCGCCGGTGTCCCGGCAGGGCCCAGTCAGTCGGGTCGACGTTCCACAGGATCGTCGAGAGGCCCAGCGAGCGCGCCGTCCGCAGGACTTCGCTGTCGTAGGCGCCGTAGGGCGGGCGAAAGACGCATGGCGTGTAGCCGGTCAGGCCACGGATCGCGGCGATCGTGCGCAGCAGCTGGTTGCGGACTTCGGGGCTGCGGGTCAGTTCGGGGTGGGTGAAGGTGTGGTCGCCCAGGACGTCCCGTCGCGCAGCTCGCGCAGCAGCGTCGAGCGGAACGAGCTCGTCACCTGGCGGCCGATCATGAAGAACGTCGCCCGCACCCCGGCCCGCTCGAGCATCGTCACGAATTCGGGGGTGTCCGCCCACGGGCCGTCGTCGAAGCCGACCGCCACCTCGCGCACCGGCGGGCCGTTGCGGATCGCCGCCTCGCCGCGGCTGACGCAGCCGACGATCCGGTAGCGCAGCCGGGCCGGTTCCCCGCCGGCGGGCACCCCGGCTCGAGCCGCCGGGCCCGCCGCGGCGAGCGAGGACTCCACCCGCCCGCCCGTGGTGGCGGCGACGATGATGGCGAGCGCCGCGAGCGCGCCGGCGAGGAGGAGTACGGCGATCGCAGCGGCCGGGCGCCGGGCGCGGGGCGGGCGGGGATCCGGGCCGGTCTGTGAGGCCGAGGAGGGCACCGGGCGTCACGTTACCGGCAGTCCCGCCGGGCCGTGGCGCACCCGCCACGGGGCCGGATAGGGTGGCCCGATGGGCAGCTTCGTCGCGGCGATCGACCAGGGGACGACGAGCACACGGCTGATCCTGTTCGACCGCGACGGGCGCGTGGCGGCGGTCGACCAGCGCGAGCACAGCCAGCTGCACGCCGCGGGCGGGCTGGGTCGAGCACGAACCCGGCGAGGTCTGGCTGCGGACCCGCGAGGTGATCGGCGGCGCCCTGGCCGCGGCCGCCATCGAGGCCGGGGAGGTCGAGGCGATCGGGATCACAAACCAGCGCGAGACGACCGTCGTCTGGGACGCGGAGGGCGCCCGCTTCACAACGCGATCGTCTGGCAGGACACGAGGACGGGGCCGCTGGTGCGCGAGCTGGCCGGCGAGGCCGGTCCCGACCGGCTGCGCGAGGCCGTCGGGCTGCCGCTCTCCACCTACTTCTCGGGCCCCAAGATCAGCTGGATCCTGGAGCACGTCGACGGCGCCCGCGCCCGCGCCGAGGCCGGCGAACTGGCCTTCGGCACGATGGACAGCTGGCTGCTGTGGAACCTCACCGGCGGCGTCGAGGGCGGCCTGCACGCGACCGACGTGACCAATGCCAGCCGGACGATGCTGATGGACCTCCAGACGCTCGACTGGCACGAGCCGAGCCTTCGGCTGATGGGGATCCCCCGCTCGATGCTGCCCGAGATCCGCTGCTCCAGCGAGCTGTGGCGAGGCCGAGGGCACCGCCCTCGGCGGGCGCCCGATCGCCGGGGTGCTC
Source organism: uncultured Solirubrobacteraceae bacterium (assembly GCA_963787765.1). GTDB lineage: Bacteria > Actinomycetota > Thermoleophilia > Solirubrobacterales > Solirubrobacteraceae > Palsa-744. The sequence continues at coordinate 28,396 of CAWBEF010000005.1, forward strand.
GGCGACCAGCAGGCCGCGCTGTTCGGGCAGACCTGCTTCGTCGCCCGGCGAGGCCAAGAACACCTACGGCACCGGCGCGTTCCTGCTGCTCGACACCGGCGAGCAGATCGTCCGCTGCCGCGAGCTGCTGACGAGCGTCGCCGCGAAGGTCCACGGCGCACCGACGAACTACGTCCTCGAGGGCTCGATCGCGTGACGGGCGCGGCCGTCCAGTGGCTGCGCGACCAGCTCGGGCTGATCGACTCGGCCGCCGCGATCGAGGACCTGGCCCGGACCGTCGAGGACAACGGCGACGTCTACTTCGTGCCGGCCTTCTCGGGGCTGTTCGCCCCCCACTGGCGCGAAGATGCGCGGGGTGTGATCGTCGGGCTGACCGCCTATGCCCGCGCCGGGCATCTCGCGCGGCCGTCCTGGAGGCGACCGCCTGGCAGACGCGCGAAGTGCTCGATGCCGCCCGGGCCGTCGCCTCGGTCCCCTTCACCGAGCTGCGCGTGGACGGCGGGATGACCGCCAACGAGCTGCTGATGCAGTTCCAGGCCGATGTCCTGGGGGTCCCCGTCATCCGTCCGGCCGTGGCCGAGACGACGGCGCTGGGGCGCGTTCGCGGCGGGCCTCGCCGTCGGCTTCTGGTCGGGCCTTGAGGACCTGCGCGAGCGGTGGTCGGAGGGCCGGCGCTGGGTGCCCGCCCGGAGCGGCCCGCGGGAGGCCGAGTACCGGCAGTGGCAGAAGGCGGTCCAGCGCTCGCTGGACTGGGCACAGTGAACGGCGGGCGCTAGGGCGTCGGGACGATTCTTCAGGGCCTCGCGCCGGTGATAGACGGCGTAGGCCTCGGGGGCCTGCTCGAGCTTCATGTGGTGGTCGACCAGCGGACCGGGGTCGAGCACACTTGCCGACATCATCGCCAGCACGGGGTCGACATGGGCAAGGACGTCTGGCGTGGCCTCCCCGCAGCGTGATCCCTTCAGCCAGACAGCCCATGTGGACCTCGGCCGCGGCGTAGACGCCATGCACTCAAATCGCCCAGCGCCGGGGTCAGGGGCGGATCGTCATGTCCAGCGCACGGGGATCGCCGACGGCGTCGACGCAGACATCGGCTCCCGTCCTTCGGTCGTCGCCTTGACGCCGCTTTGGGGTCCTCCTCGATCAGGTGGACGGCCTCGGCGCCGCATCCCGCGGGCGATCTCCAGGCGCTCGGCGACGGTGTCGATCTGATCACGTGGGCGGCCCGGAGCGGCGGCGACCTGCACGGCGCAGGCCCGACCCGTCCGGCTGGCCGAGCACGGCGACGACGTGCCGGGCCATGCGCGCTGGCGGCCACCGCGTGGAACCCCGTGCCCATGACGTCCCGGCGAACAGGGCCGTGTCGTCGCTCATGCCTCGGGACCCTGCGCAGGACCAGGTTGGCCTGCGGCACGAGGCGCCATCTCGGCCTGGGTTCCCTGCACGAGCCGAGCGTCGCGCCGTGGCCGAAGGTGCGCGAGTGGACGCAGCGCTGTAGAGGGCGCGGCGGCGGAAGAGGCATTCCCCGCAGGCGACCTGGAAACAGCCCGGACACGGTCGCCCACGGCGACCTTCGTGACGTCATCGCCGACGGCGAGGACGGTGCCGACGTACTCGTGACCGATCGTGAAGCCCGCTTCGATCTGGACCCGGCCGTGATAGATGTGCAGATCGGAGCCGCAGATGCCGAGGCGTCGATCGGACGATCGCGTCGCCGCCGTCGAGCAGTTCTGGCTCGGGGCGGTCCTCGACGGAGACCACGCCGGGCGCCTGGAAGGTGACGGCTCGCACGGGCGCTTCAGACTAGCGCGCGGCGGCGGAGGCCCGCCGGCCACCGGCCCACGGAGGTGCCGCCGGCCGGGCCTCGGCACTGGCCAGGACCGTCGCGATCACCTCATCGCGGATCTGGCGGCGGTCGAGCTCGGCCTCGGAGGTCATGGCCATGATCACGAACCCCGTCAGCACCGAGTCGACGAAGACGCTCCAGCGCAGATCCCCTCGCGGGCGGGCGCGACGACCCCTTCGAGGGCGGTGTCGATCAGCTCGAACCACGGCCCGAGGCGCTCCTCGATGGTCCGCCTGAGTGCCGGCAGGCGGACGGCCTCGCCGTGGACGTTGATCCAGACGCGCCAGGTCTCTTCGGACTCGGCATCGTCGGCGAGGACGCTGTCGAGCAGCGCCGCGAGCCGCTCGACGCCGGGCTCGAGGCCCTCGATCGCCCCCGCGTAGCGGATCAGGCTGCGCTCGGAGACATAGACGAGCGACTGGATCAGGAGTTCCTGGCGGTTGGCGAAGTAGTGGTTGAGCATCCCCGTGCTCACCCCGGCCTCGTCGGCGACCATCCGCATCGTCGTGCCGGCGTAGCCCTCACGGGCGATCACAGCAACCGCCGCGCGGCAGATCTGCTCCCGGCGGATCGGACCCATCCCTAGCTTTGGCACTGCGTCGGCCCCCTCGCGGCGATTACCGGCTCCACCGGCGCACCGGTGGCCCCCTGGGACGATCCTCCTACGCTTTCGGCCATCGTAATGCTCTCACATCCTCCAAACCGGAACTAAAACTACCCAGATTGGGCACTTCTAGTTCCATCTAGCCGAATCTCCTCGCCTCGGGGGCGGCGGAGCTCAGGCGTGGCCCTGCTCTGCGACCTCGCTGAGCGAGCCCGTCTCGGGATCGAAGACGAACCCGCGGATGTGATCGCGAAGCGGCAGCTCGGGCGCCGAGCGCAGCCGGGCAAGCTCCTGGCGCAGGGCCACCTCGACGTCCTCGAAGGCGCCCAGGCGCCACGTCGGCCGGGCCCCGTCGCGGGCCAGCTGGCGAGCGAACTCGTCCTCGGATGCACCCGCAGACCGCAGCCGTGGTGCATCACGACGACTATCTCCTCGGTCCCCAGCAGCCGCTGGGAGACGCTCAGCGAGCGGATCGCATCCTCGGTCGCAAGGCCCCCGGCGTTGCGGATGATGTGGGCGTCCCCGCGGTTCAGGCCGAGCATCGGGAAGAGGTCGATCCTGGTGTCCATGCAGGCCAGCACGGCGACCTTGCGCCGCGGCCGGGGGCTGAGCCCGGGTGCCGCCAGCTGCTCGGCCCGTTCGGCCGCGGCGGCCAGCATTTCGTCGGCGTTGTGCTCACCGGTCACTCGGTAGAGGCTACTGATGAACGGCGCCTGGGCGGCGCCCGCCACGGCCACCCCCGCGTGCGCCCAGGGCATCGCGCAGCGCAGCCGCGGCGCCGGCGCCGGCGAGCTCGAGCGGCTCGGTGCTCCGCTGTGCCCGGGCGAGCACGAATGCGCCCTCCAGCGAGCAGAACATCGAGATCGCAAGGGCCCGCGAGCGTGCTTTCGTGAGGCCCGCTTCGCGCAGCCGCTCGGCCAGCAGGACGATCCAGGACTCGAACACCTCCGCGCAGGCCACCCGCATCGGCTCGCTGGTGCTCGAGACCTCCAGGGCGACCGTCGCGATCGGGCAGGCGTCGGCGTAGTCGCTCTCCACGAGCGTCGCGGCGGCGCCGGCGAAGAAGGCCCGGGTCGCCGCGACGGGGTCCGCGCCGGGTGTGAAGAACAGCTCGATCAGCCGGCCATAGAGCTCTCCCGAGGAGCGGATGACCTCCTCGCCGAGCTGCTCCTTGCCGCCCGGGAAGAAGTGGTAGATCGAGCCGAACGGCGCGCTTGCCTCGGCGACGATCTGCTTGACGCCCGTGCCGGCGAAGCCCTGGCGGCGGAACAGCTCGGCGCCGGTGTGGAGGATCCGCTCGCGGGTTGCACCGGCCATCGGGCGATTCTAGAGCGATCGATCCAATCGGGCGGCTTTGCGCCGGCGAGCACCCGGCCGGGCCGCTCGCATAGAGTTGAGGACATGGAGGCAGCGGGGAGGCAGGTCGTGATCACGGGCGCCGCCGGCGGGATCGGCCGCGCGCTGGCCCGCCGCTTCGCCGAGGAGTCCCCGCGCGCGCTGGTCCTGGCCGACCGCGACCTCGCCGGGGCCGAGGCGATCGCCGCCGAGCTCGGGGCGATGGCGGTCGAGCTCGACGCGGGCAGCGAGGCGAGCGTCCGCGGCCTGATCGAGCAGGCGAGCGCCGCGAACGGCCCGGTCGACATCTTCATCTCGAACGCCGGGGTCCCCGGCGCGGGCGGGGGCCCGGAGGTCGAGGACGCGATCTGGGACGAGGCCTGGCGGGTCAACGTGATGGCCCACGTGTGGGCGGCCCGGGCGCTCCTGCCCGAGATGCTCGAGCGCGGCGAGGGCTATCTGATCAACACCGCCTCGGCGGCGGGCCTGTTGACCCAGGTCTCATCGCTCGTCTACTCGGTGACCAAGCACGCGGCCGTGTCGCTGGCGGAGTGGCTGTCGATCGAATACGCCGACCGGGGGGTCCGCGTCTCCTGCATCTGCCCGCAGGGCGTCCGCACGCCGATGCTCGAACTGGCGATGACCGACGCGGCCGGCTCCGCGGCGCTGCTCTCCGGCGGGCTGATCGAACCCGAGGACGTCGCCGATGCCGTCATCGAGGGGATCCGCGCGGAGCGGATGCTGATTCTGCCGCACGAGAACGTGGCCGGGTTCATGGCCTTCAAGGGCGCCGAGCCCGAGCGCTGGCTCAAGGGTATGCGGCGGATGGTCCGCCAGGCGCGGGCCGATGCGCCCGCTCCCTGAGGCCCTCCTAGCCCTGAGGCGTTAAGAGACCGACCGCCCCCCGAGGGGAGCGGCCGGTTCTGCACGTCCCGCCTCCATGTGCAGAACAAGGCTGACGAAGCCCGGCCGGTCGTGTGCCACCAAACGCGGCGATCGTCAGAATTGCGACTGCCTCAGGACGCCGCGAGGAGCTTCATCGTCAGCAGGCGGCTCTTCGTGCCGGCGTGTGCCAGCGCAAGGCTGGCGGAGAGGCCCCTCGACCCGGCCCGGCGAAGCAGGGCGCGGGCCTTCGAGTCGAGCGTCAGCGTGACGAGCTTGTGCCCGCCGTGGTGCAGCGAGACGGTCGCGCCGGCCAGGCTCTGGCCCCCCGGTCCGAGCAGCGAGAGCTTGCCCGAGCAGCCGCCCGAGCGAGCGCATTCGAGCTCGAAGGCGGTTCGCTCAGCCGCAGCGGAGACAGCGCTCGAGGCGCCGCCGGCTTCGGCCAGGCCGGCGGGGGCCTGCAGGCAGTGGCGCGTGCCGATCAGGACGAGCGCCGGCTGGGGGCCGCCGATGTGGGTCAGCTTGCGCGGCGCGCAGGCGGGGCTCGTCGAGACGGTGTATTCGGGGCTTTCGAAGCTCGCGCTCGTCGGAGCCGCCGGAGGGCCGTCCTGGGCCGAGACGACGCAGCGCAGGCGCGCGCCCAGGTCGGCCGCGGTGAGGTTGTAGACGAGCTGGAAGGAGCGCTTCACGCCGGGCCCCGAGGCGAGCTGGTAGGCGATGTAGCCCTGGCCGGGGAGGAAGCGGTCGGGCTTCCCCAGCGCGCCCGGGAAGACGTGGTCCCAGAGTTCGCCAGCGGCGAAGGCCTGCGGCCCGTAGCCCGCGGCGATCTGCCCGGCGAAGGGCGAGCCGGCGCTCGAGCCGTCGAGTTCATCGCGCGCGGCCCCGAGGCTCCCCAGTTCGGCGGAGGCCACCGTCACGGCCCCGGCGGGGCCGACCCGCTGGAGGGTCACGGTGACGGTGTGGGCTTCGGCGTAGCCCGCGACGAGCGCCAGCGGTGAGCCGCCGGCGATGCTCGTCCAGGGCGCCGAGACGCAGCGGACCTGGCTGGCGGCGAACCATGCGCCGTCCTGCGAGTAGGTGCGCGAGGCGGGCGTCTGCGGGCCGGCGCCGTCCTGCATGCAGATCGTGATCGTGCAGCGTCCGCTCGCCGGGCCGATCGGCCAGACGGGCTGGGCGGGCTGTTCGTGGATGACCCGCCCGGCGCTCGTCAGCGAGGCCGATGCGCCGTCTGACCCCGTTGTGGTCTGGCGGCAGGAGAGGGAGTGTCCGTCATCGGCGCGCGGCGGGGTGAAGGTGGTGGACGTGGCCCCCGCGATCGGCGCCCCGTCGAGCAGCCACTGGGTCGAGACGGCCGGAACCGACCAGCCGGCGCCGCCACAGCTCAGCCGCGAGAGGGCAAAGGCATCCGCCGGGGAGACCGCCGGCGTGCCGGTCGCGCTCGGCGCGGCCGGCGCCGCGGCGATGGTCAGCTTGAAGCGGATCGGGGGCAGCGGCTGTTTCGCCTCGTCTTCGGCCTGCAGTTCGACTTCGCTTTCGCCGGCCGCGGTGGGCGTGCCGGCGATTTCGATCACCGCTCCTTCGTGGTTGACCAGTTCGAGGCCGGCGGGCAGTCCGCCGGCCGTCACGTTGACCAGTTCGGAGCCGAGGATGAACAAGGTCGTCGGCACCCCGACGGTCGCGAACTGCGGGCCGGGTTCGTGGAAGCCGGCGACGTCGAACGTGAAATCGACCGGCGTCAGCGCTTCTTCTTTGGCGTTCTGCCCTTCGAGTTCGATCGCGTATACGCCGGACAGGGCCGGTTTGCCGACGATCTCCCATTCGGTTTCCGATGTGCCGAGGTCCTTCAGTTCAAGGCCCGGGGGGAACGAGTCGGCGTGCTGTTTCAGCGTCTTCATGCCGGTGCCCTCGATGATCAGGCTGACTTCCTGGCCGGCGATCGTCTTCTGCGTGCCCGGGTTCTCGATCCCGTCGACGGTGAGGGTGAACTTGACCGGGGGCAGTTTTTCCGCGGTGGCGTTTTCGGCCTGGAGTTCGACTTCGCCGGCCCCGGACCCGGCCGGGGTCCCGACGATCCTCCATTCGGCTTCCGAGATTTTTTCGAGCGTCAGGCCTTTGGGCAGCGGTTTCAGTTCCGCGAGGGCGTGCAGCCCCACGCCGGCCAGGACGATCGGCGCTTTCAGCGGAGCCCCGGCGATCGCGCTCTGCGCGCCCGGGTCGGTGAGCCCTTCGACCGTCCATTCGAAGCTCGTTTCGGCCTTTTCCTTGCCGGCGGCATTTTCGACGGTCACCTTGACCGGCCCGGCGGGGGTGATCTTCGTGGGGGTTCCGGTGACGGTCCATTCGGTCGTCGAGACGACGGCGGCTTTCAGGCCTTCGGGCAGGCCTTCGGCTTTGATCGAGACCATTTCGGTGCCGGCGCCTTTGAACGTGACCGGCGTGCCGAGGACGCTGTGCTGGTTGGCCGGTTTGACGATCGTCGGGGCCCCTTCGCCTTCGGCGTCGGGGCGGACTCCGGCGCCGGCCGGGCTCGCGGCGGCGACGGTCGCCGGCCAGAGCACCACGAGGGCGAGCAGGGGCGCCGTCAGGCGGCGCGCTCTGGGGTGTCCCTCGTTCACGCCGCGATTCTCCCTCATCCGGGGCCGGCGCCATGCAGGTTCGCTGGCGGGCTGCGCCCGCCGAGCTAGCCTGCGGCCTTCGCCCGCGTCTTCGGCTTGGCCTTCGCCTTGGCCTTGGCCTTAGGCTTCGCCTTGGCCTTGGCCGGCTCCTTGGCGACCGGCGCCGGCGGTGGTTCGGCGATGGCCAGCAGGTCGCTCATGCCCCGTTCGATGCCCTTGGTCAGGACGTCGATGTCGGGGGCGCCGTCGTAGTCGCCGGTGACGCCGAAGTAGAGGCCGCCGTCGTAGGAGAAGATCCCCACGACGATCCTGATCGAGCCGACGACGGGGATGAAGGGGTAGGACTCGAGCATCCGCCGGCCGAGCGTCTGGACGGGCTGCTGGGGGCCCGGCACGTTCGTCGTGGCGGTGTGCATGTTCAGCCGCGGCGAGGCGGTGACGAGGCGGCTGCCGAGCGCCAGCAGCAGCGGCGGGGCAAAGCCCGACATCGAGGACAGGACGTCGCCCGCGACGGCCTGCTTGGTCTGCTTGATCCCGTCCATTTCGCGGCGGATCGAGTCGAGCACCGCCGCCGGGTCCTCGAGCCCGATCGGCAGGCTCGCGAAGACGGCCGAGACACGGTTGTTGTAGACGCCTTTCTCACCCTTGTGGCGGACCGAGACGGGAACCATCGTCCGCACCACCGCGTCGGGCGCGACCTCCTCGCCGCGAGACTCGAGCAGTTCGCGAAAGCCGTTGGTGATCACCGCGAGGACGACGTCGTTGACCGTTCCCCCGAGCTCGGCCCGGACTGCCTTGACGTCGGTCAGGCGGACATCGGCCCAGCTCCAGCGCCGGTGCGGGCCGATCGGCCCCGTCAGCGAGGAGGCCGAGACGGGCCGCAGGCGGGGGCTCGCCGCGGCAGCGGCGCGGCCGAACTCGGCCAGCGAGCGAAGCGTCCTGCGGGGCGCCGCCAGGGCCTGCTGGAGCGCATGGAGCTGACCGCCGGGGGTCGCCCGGTGGGCGATCGTGCGCGCCAGGATCTCGATCCCCGAGGGCTCGGGCGGGGCAGACCATTCGTGCTTTGCGCCGGCCGCGGTCGTGTCAGAGAACATGACCGACATCAGGTCGGTCGCGGCGACCCCGTCGACCATGCAGTGGTGGACCTTCGACAGCAGCGCCCAGCGGCCGTCGGCGAGGCCCTCGACCGACCAGAGCTCCCACAGCGGCTTGTTGCGGTCGAGGTGCTGGGAGAAGATCCGCCCGGCCATCTGGCGCAGCTGCTCGACGCCGCCGGGGGCCGGGATGGCGGTGTGGCGGACGTGGTAGTCGAGGCTGAAGTGCGGGTCCTCGACCCAGACCGGGGAGCCGGCGGCGAGCGGGACGAAGCGGACCTTCTGGCGGTAGCGGGGAACGAGGTCGAGCTTGCCGGCGACCATCGCCTTGAGGTCATCGAACGGCGGCGGCGGGCCCTCGAACAGGCTGACTCCGCCGATGTGCATCGGGGTCACGTCGTTCTCTATGTGGATGAAGGAGGAGTCGATCGGACTCATCCACTCCATGCGGCCTCCCGGGAGCGCTCGAACAGCTCTTCAAGGACCCGGTAGACGGCCGGGTGGACCGACATCCCGCAGTGGCTCGAGGAGACCTCGATGTTGCGCGCGTGGGGGTCCAGGCAGGCGTTCCAGTCGACGATCCCGTCGCTGCGGGAGAAGATCGAGATCGCCTCGATGTGCGAGGCCAGCGGCGCCTCCATGTCCGCCCAGTGCTCATCGCAGCAGCCTCCGTCGGCGCAGCTGGTCGAGAAGACACGCCCCACGCCCAGGTCGCCCAGCGTCGCCATCAGGCGGACCGTCCGCAGCACCCGGGGCGAGACGGCCAGCGGGTCGGAGACCGGCGAGCCGAGCATCACCAGGGCGCCGACGCTGTCGGGCTCGCGGACGGCCAGCGAGCGGGCCAGCGCGCCGCCGCGGCTCTGGCCGATCACGACGACCGGTTCCTCGCGGCGCTCGGCCAGCTCGCGGAGCTTCGGCTGCAGGCGGCTGATGATCTCCTCGGCGCAGCCCGCGTTCAGGCGCAGCCCGCTCATCGACACCCGATGGCCCCGGCTGCGAAGCCAGGAGCGCATGATCGTCAGCGAGGAGTCCCCGGCCATGAAGCCGGGGATCAGCATGACCGGCTGCGCGTCACGGCTGGGACGGCGCAGGACCTGCCCGCTGAGCGCCTGCCCGGCGAGCAGCCGGGCCAGCTCGCCGCCGTAGCGCAACTCCCCCCAAAGCGGCGCCACCGGCGGCGCCACGACGCTCTCCCTCGTAGCCATTGTCACTAAATAGTACGCCTTCGGGGCCTCCGCGAACAGGGCTGCACGATCGGCGCCGCCAGGCCGGGGGTCCGCTATAAACAACGCACCGTCCGGGCAGCCGGTCGGACCGGCCCCCAGGCCCGCCCGGACAGCGGGCCCGCACCCAGGAGGATGGCATGAGGCTCAGCTCGAGGATCGCGGCAACCGTGGCGATCTCACTCCTTGCAACCGGGGCCCTGCTGGGCGCCTCCTCCGCGGGGGCCTACCCGCTGACGCGGGAGCTTCCCCGGATCGCCCTGCACCGAGGGACGGCGCCGACGATCACCGAATGCGAGGAAACAGAACACCTCGCCTGCTACGGGCCGACCGAGATCGAGAAGGCCTACAACCTGCCCGAGCTCTACGCCCAGGGCGACGAAGGCCAGGGCACGACGATCGCGATCGTCGACTCGTTCGGCTCGCCGACGGCCGAAAAGGACCTGACCCGCTTCGACAAGATCTTCAAGCTGCCCCCACCCCCCTCCTTCCAGGTGATCCAGCCCGCAGGCGCCGTGCGGCCGTTCGAAAAGGACAACGTCGAAATGGCCGGCTGGGCGTTCGAGACCGACCTCGACATCGAGTACTCGCACGCGATCGCGCCGAAGGCCGACATCCTGCTCGTCGAGACACCCGAAGAAGAGACCGAGGGCGTCCAGGGCTTCCCGCAGATCGTGACCGCCGAGAACTACGTGATCGAACACCACCTCGCGGATGTGATCTCCCAGAGCTTCAGCGCCTCGGAGACCTCATTCCCCAACGCCCAGGCGATCCTCGGCCTGCGCTCGGCCTACGTGGCCGCCGCGGCGAACGGCGTGACGGTGACCGACGCAGCCGGCGACGAAGGCACCGCGGGGGTCAACGCGAACGAAGAATTCCTCCATCACCGCGCCGCCTCCTGGCCCTCGACCGACCCGCTCGTGACCTCGATCGGCGGGACCCAGCTGCACCTCAACGAAGCCGGCGAACGGACCTCGCCGGACACGGTCTGGAACGACATCTCCGTCGGCATCGACGCCTCCGGCGGCGGCGGGCCCTCGAAAGTCTTCGAACTGCCCGCCTTCCAGAAACTCGTCAACACGCACTCGGGCAACCGCCGGGCGACGCCCGACATCTCGATGAGCGCCGCCGTCAACGGCGGCGTGCTGGTGCTGACCGGCTACAGGACCGAAGTTCCCGGGGAACCGGCACCCAACACGCTCTCGATCGTCGGCGGGACGAGCGAGGCGACGCCGCTCTTCTCGGGCATCGTCGCGCTGGCAGACCAGATCGCCGGGCACCCGCTGGGCGACATCAACCAGAAGCTCTATGAACTCGAGAGCGACCCCGAGAGCGGCATCGTCGACGTGACCGAAGGCGAAAACGACTACATCCTCGAAGAAGCCGGCATGCCGCCGTTCACCGTCCCCGGCTACAGGGCGAAAAAGGGCTATGACATGGCCAGCGGCCTGGGGACCGTCAACGGCTACCTCTTCACCCACGCCCTGGCGGGGAAGTGAGCGTCGCCGGGTCGTGCGAGCAGACGAGCTCGACCTCCTCGGAGTGACGGCCGGCCAGCTCGCGTAGCCGTTCGAGGTTTCGCCTGCGCAGGCCTCCGTCGATCATCGTCAGGGCCTCGAACAGGACCAGGCCCGGTGGGCAGCTGGGCGGGGTCTGAACCTCGGACTGGCGGAAGTAGGCATCGCCGCAGTGGAGCAGCCAGCGCCCGCCCTCGCGGACCGCGACGCCCGTGTGCCCGCGGGTGTGCCCGGGCAGGGGGATCATCAGGATCTCGGCGTCCGAGCCGGGCAGGATGCGGACGCTCTCGAAGCCGAACCACTCCTCCCCGCCGGCCTCGTGCTCGACCCAGCGCGGGTTGTGGGCCCAGTGGGCGCCGATGTAGCGGGCCCGCTCGCGCAGGCTCGGCTTCATGGCGGCGCTCAGCTCGGCCCCCAGCAGGTGGACCTCGGCGTCGGGGAAGTCGGGCAGGCCGCCCGAGTGGTCGAGGTCGAGGTGGGTCGTGACGATGTGGCGGACATCGCCCGCCTGAAAGCCCCGGGCGATGATCTGTGAGTGGGCCGTCTCGCCGAGGATCAGCTGCGGGCGGACCGCGGCTCTGAAGAGCATCCCCAGCCGGCGCGGCGTGTGGACGTCGCCGTTGCCGAAGCCCGTGTCGATCAGGACGAGGCCGTCGGCGCCCTCGATCAGCAGGCAGTGGCAGACCAGCCGGGTCGGTTCGATCAGACCGCCCTCGCCCGCCAGGAGCCTGGCGCCGCGGGGGCACATCGTGCCGCAGTTCAGGTGATGGATCGCGCGGGGTGAGCTGTTCATCGCCGACACCCTACGCCCCGCGCGCGGAGGCGGTCAGGTGCAGTTGAGCGGGAAGTCCGCGCCGGAGACCTCGAACGAGCTGCGTCCGCGGGACATCGTGAATTCCCGGCCCGGCCCCCGCAGCGACAGGCGCCAGCCGCGGAAGCGGTGCAGGCGCAGGTACGGGTAGCCCTCGGCTTCCGGGCGGGGGCGGTGACAGCCGTAGAGCGCCCGCGTGCGGGCGTCGCTGGAGTACTCCCAGGCGAACAGCTCCAGCGCAACGGGGCACGCCGATGGCGCCGTGATGTCGTGCAGGTCATAGACCTCGACGCCCGAGCGGACGGGTTTCTGGCACTGGTGGGGCGGGGGCTGGGCGCCCGCGCCGGCGGGTAACAGGACGGCGAGGGCAAGTGCCGCCCCGAGAGCCCCGAGGAGCCGCGGCTGGCGCATCGGCTGAACGTATCAGCCGGCCCGGTAGCATCCGCTGCCATGGGGGATAACGGGGAGACGGGGGTTCGCTGCGGGGAGCGCTTTCTCAGCTACCCCGAGGTCTTCGCCAATGCCCTGCGGGCGAGCCGCGGGCTCTCGCAGCTGGGCATCGGGGCCGGTGACCGGGTGGCCCTGCTCTTGCGCAACTCGATCGAGTTCCTCGAGGCCTCGATCGCCACCGTCCCGCTGGGCGCAAGCGCCGTGCCGATCAACTGGCACTGGCGCGGCGAGGAGATCGCCCACGTGCTCACCGACAGCGCCGCCAAGGTCCTGATCCTGCACGCCGACCTGTGGCCGGCGATCGCCGGGGCTGCCCCCGACGGGGTGACGCTCGTGCTCGTCGACGCCGAGGACGGATCGCCGGCGCCCCCCGGCATCCCGCCCGGCGCGCTGCAGTGGTCGCGCTGGATGGCGGAGCTGGCACCGTCGCAGGAGCCCCCCGAGGCGGCCCCCGTCTCGATCATCTACACCTCCGGCACGACCGGCAAGCCGAAGGGCGTCGTCCGCGAGCAGGCGACCGAGGAGCAGCGCGAGGCGACCCAGGCGCTGCTCGGTGAGATCTTCGGCCTCGGCGAGGGCGAGCGGACGGTGATCCCCGCGCCGATGTACCACACCGCTCCCAACGTCCACGCGCTCGCCTCGGCGATCCGCGGGATGGACATGACGATCATGCGGAGCTTCGATGCCGAGGAGTTCCTGCGGATCGTCGAGCGCCACCGCGCGACGGTCGTCCAGATGGTGCCGACGATGTTCGTCCGGATGCTCGCCCTGCCGCCGGAGGTACGCGAGCGCTATGACCTCTCGAGCCTGCGCTGGATAGTCCACGCCGCAGCCCCCTGCCCGCCCGACGTCAAGCGGGCGATGATCGAGTGGCTCGGGCCGATCATCGCCGAGTACTACGGCTCGACCGAGACCGGGCCGATCGTCGCCTGCACGAGCGAGGAGTGGCTCTCGCACCCCGGCACCGTCGGCAAGCCGATCGGGCCGGCCCGGGTGAGGATCTTCGACCCCGAGGGCAAAGAGCTCCCCACCGGCGAGTCGGGCGAGGTGTACATGTGGCTCGACGTCTGGCCGGATTTCACCTATGCGGGGGACGACGAGAAGCGCCGCTCGATCGAACGGGAGGGCCTCGTCACCTGCGGCGACATCGGCTACCTCGACGAGGACGGCTTCCTCTATCTCAACGACCGCCGCTCGGACATGGTCATCAGCGGCGGCGTCAACATCTACCCCGCCGAGATCGAGGCCTGCCTGCAGGGCCTCGAGGGGATCCGCGACTGCGCCGTCTTCGGCATCCCCGACCCGGACTTCGGGGAGGTCCTCGCGGCGCACGTCGAACTCGATGAGGGCGCGAGCCTCAGCCCCGATCAGATCCGCGACCACGTCAAAACCCGGCTTGCCGGCTACAAGACCCCGCGGGTCATCGAGTTCAGCGACTCACTCCCCCGCGAGGACTCGGGCAAGATCTTCAAGCGGCGCCTGCGCGAGCCCTACTGGGCCGGGCGCGAGCGCGCGATCTGAGCCTGCAGCGGGCCGCCGCGGTGCGCGGCCTAGTACATACGTCGAATTCCCACACAGGGCCTCGACCCTGTCCTACTCTCCACCCTCGCTCTAAGAACCACTGAAAAAGGCAAACCCGTCGCGAGACGCGGGGCGCAAAGTCAGAGGTCTCCGCCAGGAGATAGCTCGACCGCCAGGCTAACCATCTGGGAGGTCGGGCACATGCAGGCGAAGGTGAGTGCAGCAGGGCGTGGCGGCGGGCGCGAGGAGGGCTTCTCGCTGATCGAGCTGCTGGTCGTGATCCTGATCATCGGCATCCTCGCCGCGATCGCGATCCCGAGCTTCGTGGGCCAGAAGTCGAAGGCCACCGATGCCCAGGCCAAGGAGCTCGCGCGGACCTCGCAGACGACCGCCGAGGCGATCGCGACCGAGCACGACGGCAGCTATGAAAAGGTCACCGTCGAAGAACTGAAGAACGAGGAACCGACGATCCCGACCGCCGTCTCCACGACCGAGGCCTACCTCAGCGGGACGACTCACGGGGCCTCCGAATACTCGGTCACCGTCACCTCGGCCGACGGCGACGAATACACGATCTCGCGCGCCTCCGACGGAACGGTCACCCGCGAATGCACGAGCGCCACCGGCAGGCACGCCTGCGAGGGGAAGGAAACATCGACTTGGTGATGGGGACAGCGCACGGTTGAGGGACCGTGCACGGGGCGCAGTAAAGGGAGCAGGCCACCCACGCGTCGATCGGGGGATCGACGCCCGCAGCAAGGGGTGGTCTGCTCTGCGTCCGTGGGGTAGACGCACGGCCGGCGGCTTTCGTAAATGATGCGGCGATGCGCTACCTCCAGACTCGCTCCCTGCTCGCCGCCCTGACCACCGCCGCAGCCTTCGCGATCCTCCCGGGGAGCGCAAGCGCCCAGAACGTCGGCACGCTCGACGCCAACCCCGCGAGCCCCGGGTTCATCACCCAGGACGCCGCCGGGACGGCCTACATCGCCTGGGTCCGCAAAACGACGACGGGCGCCGAAACACCCGAGTTCTGCAAGGTGCCCAAAGGCGGCCGCGCCTGCACCACGCCTGTCACCCTGCCGATCCCCGCCCCCGCCGAATCGATCGACAGCCCGTCAGGTGCCTTTCCGCTGCTCGGCGGCGGGAGCACCGTCTATGTCGTCGTGCCCCGCTACGTCGTCAACGACGTGCTGCTCTACACCTCGACCGACGGCGGCGTGACGTTCGGCGCCCCGGTCGACGTGATGGGCGCCAACTCCGACCGCTCGGGCCCCGACTCGGTCGTCCTGGACGGCAGCGAAATCCTGATCGCCGCCCACAACCCCGGCCTGGGCTTCAGCGGCCTGAGCACCTCGGGAACCGCCCTCGGCCAGTTCCAGCTGGCCGAACCGGGACCGGGCGGCGTCGTGCAGTCGACGATGGCCCTGGACCCCTCGGGCAACCCGGTCCAGGCCTGGTACAACCTCAACTCGGGCCAGACCGATCTCGACTTCGCCCGCTACACCGGCAGCGGCTCGAAGCTCAGCGAAGCCGACTGGACGACGCTTCAGGAAGTCACCAAGGGAACCGCCCCCGGCCTCGCCGGCGGCCCCGGTGGGCTGTACCTGCTGAGCGAGGACTACGAAAGCCCGACCGCCAGCCTCGGCCACCGTCGGTCGATGTCCGCAAGTACAACGGCAGCTCGTTCGGCGCACCGGTGCGCCTGTTCAACGACAAACACGCCGAACTCTTCGACGGCGGCGCCATCGCCGAGTCCCCCGGCGGGCACGTGGCCGTCGTCTGGCCGGAGTTCGGGATCGAAAAGCCTGAAATGCGCCTGCTGATCTCCACCAACGGCGGCGCCTCCTTCACCGAGGAGCCCAACGTCGCGGCGCTCGGCAGCTCATACGGCGACATGAACAACGCCCAGCTGAGCGTCGCCGACAACAACCAGGGCTGGGTCACCTTCCTCGGCGGGGGCGGCCTGCAGCTGGCGAACCTCGGCGAAGGCGCAACGCCTCCGAGCGAAACGACCACCGAGAACCACATCGGCAGCGACGTCATCACGCTGTCGGGGCCCAAAGGCTGCGTCCGTCCCGGGCAGTCGGTCAGCGTCACGCTCTCCGTCGCCTCGGCCAAGCGCAAGCAGAAGGTCGTCCTGAAGATCTACCAGGCGATCTTCGCGGTCGACGGCAAGCCCTTCAAGACGATCCTGCGCGAGTCCGTCCGCAAGACCGGCAAGGTCAACCCCCACCCGTTCACCGCCAGCGTCCTGCGGACCTTCACGGCCGGCTCCAAGCACACCATCTCGGTCCAGGCATTCATCTCCGAGAAGCACGGCCGCCACGCCTCACGGACGCTGCGCGTCAACTTCTACGCCTGCTCCTGAACGAGTCATGGCCGAGGAGCGCCGCCTGAAGGTCAACGGGATCGAGCTCAACCTGCTCGAAGCGGGCGAGGGCCCGCTCGTCGTCCTCTGCCACGGCTTCCCCGAGCTCGCCTGGTCCTGGCGCAAGCAGATCCCCGCCCTGGCCGAGGCGGGCTACCGGGTGATCGCCCCCGACATGCGCGGCTTCGGCAAGAGCTCGGTGCCGGCCGATCCCGAGGCCTACGACATCCTGACCCTCTGCGGCGACCTGCAGGGGCTGCTCGACGCCGAGGGCGAGGAGCAGGCCGTCTTCGTCGGGCATGACTGGGGCGCCTTCGCCGTCTGGTCGCTGGCCGCCTACCACCCCGAGCGGGTCAGGGCGGTGGCGGGCCTGTCGGTCCCGTTCGTCCCGCGGGCACCTGCGCCGCCGATTCCGATCATGCGGACCCACCTGGGCGAGGACTTCTACATCGTCTGGTTCCAGCAGCCCGGCGTCGCCGACGAGGCGCTCGCGCGAGACGTCCGCCGGACCCTCACGACCTCCCGGCAGTGGACGTCCGACTGGGCCGAGGAGGAGGGCGCCAACCCGAGCCGGCCCGAGTGGCTTGCCGAGGAGGACCTGCAGGTCTACATCGACGCCTTCGAGCGGACCGGTTTCACCGGCGGGCTGAACTGGTATCGCAACATGGACCGCAACTGGGAGCTGACCGAGCCCTTCAAGGAGAACCGGGTCGAGGTGCCCGCCCTGTTCCTGACCGGCGAGCTCGACCTGGTCCGCAACTTCATGCCCGCCGAGGCGATGACCGGCTGGGTCACCGACCTGCGCCGCCAGGTGATCGTCCCCGGCGCCGGGCACTGGGTCCAGCAGCAGGCCCCGGAGGCCGTCAACGAGGCCCTGCTCGAGTTCCTCGGCGAACTCTGAGCGCAGCGCCCCGCCGCCGCGCGCGAGGCCGGGGAGCATCTCTCATCGGATTCCCAGATCCGGCACACGCTGCTCTTAGCGGGTCGAACGATGCTGATCATGCCGCGGAGAGACAGCCGTCACTCCGGGCTTCGATCCCAAGGAGAACCAATGCACCGCACAAGAAGGACCGCGACGATCGCCGTTGCGGCCGTCTGCGCCCTCGCAGGCGCGGCTGCCGGAATCACCGAGAGCTCCGCGGCCACCAAGGCACCCACGACCCACAGCCGGCTCAGGCATGCAGGCCTCGCCGGCGTCCCCGGCGGCGGCTTCCCGGGCGGCCCAGGCGGACCTGGCGGCCACGGCATGGCCGTCCACTCCGTCGAGGCCGTCCTGAACAAGGCCGGCACCGCCTACATCACCCAGACCGATGACTCGGGCACGGTGACCTCGGTCGACGCGACGGCCGGGACGATCACGATCAAGGAGGGAACGAGCACGGTCACCTACGGGACGCCCACGCTGACGATCCCCTCCGGCGCGACGGTGACGCTCGACGGCAGCTCCAGCTCGCTGGAGAAGCTCCTCGCCGGCGACCACGTCTCGGTCAGCTCCTCCAGCGACGGGACGACCGTCTTCGCGACCGACGCCTCGTTCACCCCATCCGGCCACGGGCCGGGCGGCGGCGCACCCGGCGGCTGGGGCGGCCCGCCCCCCGCGGGCTAGCTACGGCGAGCCGACCCTCCTGGCGGCCAACCTCGAGCCGGCCAACCTCGAGCCGGCCAACCTCATGGGCCGCGGCGCAAACCGCGGCCCATGAGGGCCGGGCTGATGGCCCTGCGCCCCCGAGTGCCCGGGCAGGGGAGCGCCACGGCGGGCCCGGGGGGCTTGCCCCGAACCCGCCGCGACACGACAGGCGGCCAGGACGAACATGACCGCCAGCACCCATATGGCTGCACCGGCCAGTGCGATCGCGACGTACATCACGACGGCGACCAACCGGCACCGGGCCCCCGACTGGGAGAGAGGGAGGGGGAAGCTGAGGGCCCGGCGACAACCACTCGGTCAGACTGCCAGCCGGGCCGTGATCCTCCATTGGCTAACTGATCCAAATGCCGAAACGGGTGTTGGACATTTGTAGATGCGATGTCAAGCGGGACGTAACGGCGATAGTTTCAGGGTGACTGAGCAGTTGACCGGGCAAACCGCGAAAGGACCACACCAGCCGATGCCGATCCCCGACTCAATCTCCGCCTTCATCGAGACCCAGGCCCGCAACGCCCCGGGCTCCTACGAGGATCTGCGGGTCGTCGTCTTCAACGGCACCCTCAAGCGCTCCCCCGAGCCAAGCCACACCGACGGCCTGCTGGCGATCGTCCTTCAGATCTTCAAGCTCCTCGGCGTCCGCTACGACGAGGTCCGCACGGTCGACCGGACGATCCCCCCGGGCCTGTGGCCGGACATGACCGAGCACGGCTACGACGCCGATGACTTCCCCGCGATCTACAGCGAGCTCGTCAAGCCCGCCGACATCATCCTGATGGCCGGGCCGATCTGGCTGGGCGATCAGAGCTCCCAGACACGGGTGATCATCGAGCGCCTCTACGCCTACTCGAGCGAAGTCAACGAGGCCGGCCAGTGGGCCTACTACGGCAAGGTCGGGGGCGTCCTCACGACCGGCAACGAGGACGGCGGCAAGCACGTCTCCGCGCAGGTCCTCTACGCGCTGCAGCACATCGGCCTGGCGATCCCGCCCCAGTCGGACACCTACTGGAACGGCGAGGCCGGCCCCGGCCCCTCCTACCTCGACAACCCCGGCGGCGGCGAGCACAACGCCTGGACGACCCGAAACACCGTCTTCATGACGTGGAACATGCTCCAGCTGGCCCGGATGCTCAAGGACGCCGGCGGCTTCCCGGCCTACGGCAACTCGACCCACGACTGGAACCTCGAGCAGCCCGATCACCCCAACCCGGAGTACCGCGGCTCCGCGGGCGGCGTGTAACGCGAGGCGGCCCCGCGCAGACCATTCTGCAGAGCCGGTACCCCCGCCGGCGAAGGCCCCGAAGACTGCGAGGACACGATGCGCTTCAAGATCAGGCAGGACCCCGAGACCGCCGCCGAGCCGGCCCCCGCACTGCCAAGCTCCGGCCCCGCCGGATCGGAGCGGGCGACGTTCGCGGCCGGCTGCTTCTGGGGCGTCGAGGCGGGCTTCCGCGAAATCGAGGGCGTCCTCGAGACGGCCGTCGGCTACACCGGCGGGCGTACCGCCAACCCGACCTACAGGGAAGTCTGCGGCCGCTCCACCGGCCACGCCGAGGCCGTCGAGGTCATCTTCGACCCCGCCCGGGTCAGCTATGAGCAGCTGCTCGAGCACTTCTGGCAGAGCCACAACCCCACCAGCCGAAACCGCCAGGGCCTCGACATCGGCAGCCAGTACCGCTCGGCGATCTTCACCCACTCGCCCGAGCAGGCCCGGGCCGCGCTCGCCTCCCGCGAGCACGAGCAGGCCGCCCGGCGCAAGGAGATCGCCACCGAGATCGTGCCGGCCACGCGCTTTCACCGCGCCGAGGAGTACCACCAGCGCTACTTCGAGAAGTCCGGGCGCAGCTCATGCGCCCTCAGCCTCGCCGAGCCCGTGACGGGCGCCGCAGAGGCCGCATAGCCGCCCCCTTCCCCCACCCGGCGGGACCGCGATCGGATAGCTTGAGAACGGTCCCGGGATCCCGCCGGGCGAGGAGAAGGGGAAGCCGATGAGCGCCGTCGCAGCGGGCCTGAGCGAGTCCTACTACCCGGCCGATCAGAGCCAGGAGATCCTCGAGACGACCGTCGGGTCGATCCTCCGCGAGGCCGCCGCCGAAATGCCCGGCGTGACAGCCCTGATCGGCGGGCACCCCGACCCCGCCGAGCGCCGGGCGATCACCTACGGCGAGCTGCTCGCAGACGCCGAGCGCTGCGCCCGCGCGCTGCTCGGCCGCTTCGAGCCCGGCGAGCGGGTCGCCGCCTGGGCGCCGAACATCCTCGAGTGGATCGTCCTCGAGTTCGGAGCGGCCCTCGCGGGGATGGTCCTCGTGACCGTCAATCCCGCCTACAAACCCGGTGAGCTGAAGTACGTCCTCGAGCAGTCCGGCGCGAGCGGGATCTTCCTGCTCGCAGAGTTCCGCGGCAACCCCATGGCGGCGTCCCTCGAGTCGGTCCGGGGCGAGCTGCCGCTGCTGCGCGAGGCGGTCCGGTTCAGCGACTTCGAGCGCTTCCTTGCGTCTGGCTCACCGGGCCAGGAGCTGCCGCAGGTCAGGCCCGGCGACCCCGTCCAGATCCAGTACACCTCCGGCACGACCGGCTTTCCCAAGGGTGCCCTGCTGCACCACCGGGGCCTGACGAACAACGCCAGGCTGACGATGGCCGGCTTCGGCCTCGGCCCGGGGGACGTCTACGTCAACCCCTTCCCCCTGTTCCACACCGCCGGCTGCGGCCTCGGGACGCTGGGCTGCGTGAGCCAGCGCCTCACCCACATCCCCGTCCTGGCCTTCGAGCCCGGACTGATGCTGGACCTCGCAGAGACCCACCGGGCGGCCGTCCTCGCGGGGGTCCCGACCGTGCTGATCGCCCTCACCGAGCATCCCTCCTTCCAGGAGCGCGAGCTCTCCTCGATCCGCGGCGTCCTCTCCGGCGGGGCACTGGTCGCGCCCAACCTCGTCAAGCAGATCGAGCAGCGCCTCGGGGTCCCCTTCTCGATCGTCTACGGGCAGACCGAGTCCTCCCCCGTGATCACCCAGAGCCGGGCCTCCGACGGCTTCCCGGAGCGCTCGGAGACGGTCGGCCGGCCGCTGCCACAGACCGAGGTCAAGATCGTCAACCCGCTCGACGGCACGACGATGCCCTGCGGCGAGGTCGGCGAGCTCTGCACCCGCGGCTACCACGTCATGCTGGGCTACTACGAGATGCCCGCGGCCACCGCCGAGGCGATCGACGCCGACGGCTGGCTTCACACGGGCGACCTCGCCTCGATGGACTCCGGCGGCTACTGCCGGATCGAAGGCCGCCTGAAGGACATGATCATCCGCGGCGGCGAGAACATCTTCCCCCGCGAGATCGAGCAGCGCCTGTTCACCCACGAGGCAGTCGGCGACGTCGCCGTGGTGGGGATCCCCGACGAGCGCTGGGGCGAGCAGGTCTGCGCCTTTGTCCGCGCCGCCCCCGGCGCAACGCTCGACCGCGAGGAGCTCGACGCCCACGTACGGGCGGAGCTCGCCCCCTACAAGGCCCCCCGGCTGTGGGTCTTCATCGAGGAGTTCCCGCTGACGCCATCGGGCAAGGTCCAGAAGTTCGTCCTGCGCGAGCGCTTCGTCACCGGGGAGCTGCGGGCGCTCAGCGAGGAGGAGTGAGCGGCTCCGAGCGACCCGCCGGGGCCGTCCTGGGCAACCTGCAGCACGGCCGCCGACACTCCGATGCAGTCTTCGGTGTGGACCGTGTTGAAGGTCAGGCTCGTCTGTCCGGTCGGGAGAATCCCCGACACGTCGAACTGTTCGTCGTCCCACAGGTTGCCGATCGGGAAGCTTGGGCCTTCCTGCGGAGCCCCGCCCTCGAAGGGGTTTTCGACGGAGAATTCGCCATCGCCGCTGAAGTAGAAGGTCTTGCCCCCGTTGTTCTGCCCGTCGGGCCCGGCCAAGGTCAGAGAGGCGGGCCCGCCGACGCTGTGAATGCCTTCGAACGTCCTGGTGATCGAGTCTTCGGTTTCCGGATCCGTGTTGGTGTTGTAGGAGAAATCGCTGAGCACCTGGTTGTCGGCGCCGCCGCCGTTGTAGAAGACGATCAGCGACGCGCCGTCGGTGTAGGGAAGCAGCCCGTAGGGGCTTTCGTCCACCCGCACTTCGCCGTTGGGAGGGTTGGTCACTTCGTAGACGCCGTTCCCGGTCACATAGGGGGTCACATCGGCCGCGTAGCCGACTGTGGCCGAGTCTCCCCAGCACAGGTTTCCGGACGTGTGAGAGGTGAGGTTGGCGGTGACCGGATGGCCCTGGAGGGTGATCTGGTCCGACGGCAGTTCGCTTTCGTAGAGGATCCCCCAGACCAGCACGGCCTGGGTGATCGTGGCGCCCGGAGGGATCCCCTCGATGTCGATCGTGCCCCGGTCGCGGTTGCGCAGCCCCGTGCCGGCCGAGACAGCTCCGCAGGGGTTGCAGTTGCCGGTGCTCCCGATGGGCACGCTTGCCACGGCCGGCCCCGCCTGTCCTGCATTGGAGGCTGTCGCAACGGCGCTGTTCGTGAGCGTCACGGGCGAAGAGGGCGCGCCCCAGCGCACCTTTGCCGTGGCCGTCTGACCGGGAGCGAGGTTGCCCAGCGGGATCGTGAGGCTGGACCCCGGGGCCGGGCTTGACGGGCTCCCGCCCGGGTCGCTCGAGACGAAGGCACCTTCTCCTGGCAGCGTGTCGACCACGTTGACATCGCTTGCGGTCGTGCCGCCCGTGTTGGTCACCCGAACGTCATATTCGAACTGCTGAGAGGGAAAGGCGCCCGGGGGGCTGCTCTGGCTGATCTGCAGCTTCGCCGGCTGCGGGCACGTGTAGATCGGGATTTCCGGTTCGAACGGCGTGTAGTTCGCATGCAACGAGAGCAGGTCAAGGCCGACCCCCGCCGAGGCTCCGAGGTCGATTTCACACCCCGACGATGACGTCTTGGCCGCCGCGAAGATCGAGCCGTCGACGTGCGCGTTGATCTCGTTGGCGCCGAGTCCCGCCTGGACTTCGGGGCCCAGCGTGACCTTCACGCCATTGCCCGAGACCGATCCGGAGGCGTGGCGGTTGCTCGTGTGGAGGATCGGCGTCGCATATGCGCCGTGGAGCTCCGCACCGGCCGTGGCGGTCGCTTCCGCGGAGGCCTGCACGTGAGCGTTGCCGTTGAGTGCCAGCGTGATGTTCAAGTTGAAAGCCGCCTCGACCGGCACCGGAACCTCTCCGATGAAGATGACCGTCTCTCCGTGCGGTCCGTCAACGGTGAACCCGCAATGGGCCCCTGAGGGGATCGTGGCCTTGAACCCGAGCTTGCCGACCAGCGTGATGCTGAGTTCGCCGTAAATGAGGCTCAGGAACCCGCGGTGCAGGGTGGCGTTGAGCGTCGGGCGCACGGAGCCGGTCGGGGTGAACGACCAGCCGACCGGAGGCCCGCCGCAGGAGGCCTCCAACCGGCCGGGGATCAGCGGAACGCTGTAGGAGAGGTCGACCGAGCTGAGGAAGCTCGCCGCGGTCGCCCCTTCGAGCGGCGGCGGTGAGCCGAAGTTGAAAGATGCCGTCGTGTTGACTTCAATCGCCGGGAAGGCTTCGGTGAGCAACGCCGGCGTCAGCGTCAGCAGCACACCGCGGCGGGTCCTGCGAACGCCCAGGACTCTGTCGAAAAGGCCCCCGGGGAGCTTGTGGGTGGGGACCTCGGCGAGGATCGAGCCTCGCCGCAGACCGGCCCCGGCCCGCGGCGAAACCAGGATCGCGCGCGGGGCCGTCGCCGGCCCGGTGATCGATATCGGCGTGATGTGGAGCACGACCACCCGTGCAGAGCGGATCGTTCCGTAGGCTACGTGGATCACCGATGCCTGGCCACTCGTGAGCCTTAGGGGGATCTGCGTGCGGGTCGGGAATGCTTCGCTTCCGGCGGGCACACCACGGAACGCGTGGGTGGTGCGGGCGGGCTTGACCTCGAGGCGGTACCTGCCCGGTGCAAGCGAGAGCCGGCGAGATCCGCCGAGCCGCCGGGAGAAGCCGTCAGGTCCGCGCAGGATGAGGTTCGCGGAGGCAACGGGCGGCAGACCGGAGACGACCACCCGCAACTGCGCCCTGCGCGGAGCGGCCCAGACAGGCCCGGCGGCGCCCAGCAGGATGCCGCACACGACCGCCAGGACCAACAGGGCTCGAGCAGCGGCTGCCCGAACCTCCCCACCGACCTTCCCCCAGACCCGCTCCATCCCTCGACCCCCCAGTCATCCTGACGCTCAGCAATTGCCGCGGTTCGAACATGCGAACTGCGGCGCGACAAAGATACAGAATCGCTCAGGTCAGGGGCGGGAGCGAGGCGAGCGCCAGGTAGAGCTCGCGGGCGGCGGCCTCGCCCCACTGCAGGCTGTGCAGCGAATATGACTCGTCGGGGGCGTGGATCTGGTCGTCGTTCTGGGCGAAGCCGCTGACGATCACCGGATAACCGCGCGCCGCCATCTCGGCGACAATCGGGATCGAGCCGCCCGAGCGCATGAAGACCGGCTCGGCATCGCATGCCCGCCGCAGCGCCTCGGCAGCGAGCTGAAGGGCTGGCTCCTCGGGCGGGAACAGGGCCGGCTCGGCCAGCGCCGCATGGGTCAGCTCGAGCTCCGCCCCGGCGGGCAGAGCCGATCTGAGCAGACCCAGCAGGACCTCCTTGATCCGCTCTGGCTCCTGCCCGGGTGCCAGGCGCAGCGAGAGCGTCGCCCGGGCAACCCCGGGGACGATCGTCCGGGGCTCCCCGGCGGCGATCTCGTTGACATCCAGCGAGGCATCGGCGCCGTTTCGCTCGTAGTACTCGGCCCCCGCACCCGGGTGGACGGGCTTGCCGCCGGCCTCGGCGATCACCTGATCGCCCGGCAACAGACGCGCCCAGGAGTCGAGCTCGGCCGGCGAGGGCGGGCGGATCCCCTCGCGCAGCTCATCGCGCAGGCGCCCGTCGGGTCCAGGGAGCACCTCCGCGAGGGCGCCATGGAGGACATGGATGGCGTTCAGGACGCTGCCCCCGAAGAGGCCCGAGTGAAGGTTCCGCGCGGCCGTCCTGACCGTCACCTTCAGCATCACGACGCCCCGCAGGCCGACGGTGATCGCGGGGGTCTGTGGATCGGGGATGCCCGAATCGAAGACGATCGCCGCATCCGCGCCCCGCTCGTCGGTGTGGACCCACTCGGTGACCGCGCCGCTGCCCGCCTCCTCTTCGCCCTCGACGAGGACCCTGACGTTGACGGGCAGCTCACCGGCCCGGGCCATCGCACAGGCGACGTGGAGCAGGGGCAGGAAGTTGCCCTTGTCATCGCAGGCCCCCCGGCAGTAGAGCCGTCCGTCGCGGACCGTCGGCTCGAAGGGGGGCGAGTGCCACAGCTCCGCCGGCCCGGGCCCCTGCACGTCGTAGTGGCCGTAGATCAGGACCGTCGGGGCACCGGGAACGCTCGCCGGAAGCTCACCTACGGCCAGCGGATTGGCCTCGCCGATCCGGACCAGCTCGCCCTCGCCCCCGGCCGCCCGGACACGCTCGATGACCCACGCAGCCGCCCGCTCGAGGTCGGCCGGGTCGCCGCCTCCCGTCGAGATCGAGGGGATCCGCAGCCAGTCGGTGAGATCCTCGAGCAGCCCGGGGTCCATTGCCCGGACCCTAGAAGATCCGCCGATCGAGCCCCGGGCCATTCAGGGACAGGGCGTATCCGGCCGATCAAGCCCCATGGACAGGCGATTTCGGGGGATCGTCGCCGCGGGCGCCACGGCACTCTCATGCGCCGCCGGGCTGCTCGTGCCGGCCTGCACGGGCGCGACGCCCGTCCGCGGCGATCTGATCGTCGCCGACGCCAGGGCCTACGGCCCGGGGGCGCTGTTCACCGTCGATCCCACGACGGGCGCCGAGAGCCTCCTGTCCTCGAACGAGATGGCCGTCAACGCCTCCAATCAGCTGTATGACCTGCCCTTCACGCTCGCGACCAACGAGGCCGGTGAAATCTTCGTCGCCAACACGGGCAACCTCGGCGGCAGCTGCAAAGGCGGCTGCGGCGGGGTGATCAAGGTCAACCCCGAAACGGGCGCCGAGTCGGTCCTCTCATCCAATGCCATGGCCGTCAACGCCTCGAGCCAGTACTTCCAGGAACTGACGGGCATCGCGATCGACCCGCAGGGGAACATCCTCGTGACCAGCTGGGGCGGGAAACTGGGCGACGCCTCGATCATCAAGGTGGATCCGGCGAACGGGAAGGAGACGCTGCTCTCCTCCAACCAGATGCCCGTCAACTCCTCGAGCGAACTGTTCGCCTACCCGCAGGGCGTGATCGCCGACGGCGCCGGGGAAATCTTCGTTGCCGACCCGCTGGCCTTCGGAAGCCACGGCGGCGGGATCATCGGCGTGAACCCCGTGACGGGCAAGGAGAGCGAAGTCTCCACGAACTCGATGGCCGTCAACACTTCGAGCCAGTACTTCCACGACCCCAGCCAGATGACGTTCAACGCCTCCGGGAGCCTGCTGGTCGCCGACTGGTGCGCCGCCGGGGGCCCCTGCGGGGGCATCATCGAAGTCGACCCGAAAACCGGCAAGGAGACCGAGATCGCCTCGAACTCGCTGGCGGTCAACGCGACGAGCGAATACTTCTCCGAACCGACCGCCGACGTGCTCGCCGAAGACGGCGACATCATCGAGGTCCAGCAGTCGGGCCTGGGGGGCTCCTGCGAACACGGCTGCGGCGGCCTCGTCTCGATCGACCCGGCGACGGGCAAGGAGACCGAGCTGTCGGCCAACTCGCTTCCCGTCAACAAGTCAAGCGAAGACTTCGTCGAGCCGTTCGACCTGGCCATCTACGGCTACACCCCCTCGCTGAACCTCGGCCAGCCGATCGGCGGCCACGAAAACGAGGGCTCGTCCTCATCGCCCGGCAGCTCCACCCTGTCCTCCCCGGGCACGGGGCTCGTGATCAGCGGCCTGGCCCAATCGCGCCGTCGCTGGGCCGAGCCGCGCAGGCACAGGGGCTCCTCCGCCGGCGCCGGCCCGCAACGGGAACGGTCTTCTCCTTCAAGCTCAACCAGGCCGCCCGTGTCGAGCTCGAATTCACCCGCGCCGCCCCTGGCAGGCGCGTGCACGGCGCCTGCAGGGCGGCGGTCCACGCGAACCGCCGCCGGCCGCCCTGCACCCTGACGCGGACCGCCGGGACCCTGCTGCTGGCAGGCCGGGCGGGGAGGAACACGGTCAGCTTCGCCGGGCAGCTCCCGGGCAGGGGCAGGCTCGTACCGGGCAGCTACCGGGTTCTCGTCAGGGCGCTCGGCGGCACATCCCAGCCGGGGCGCCGCGGGCCCTGGGCTTCGTGATCCTCCCCTAGGGTCCCCGCTCGAGGACGTAGAGGTCCTGGACGCCGAGCAGCCTGCCGGGCTCGTACAGGCGCAGCCTCCACGCCGGGAGGATCCGCGTGAGGAGCCACTCGGGGGTGAAATAGGCCGCGCCCCAGCCGGGGTGAGCGACGCCCCAGTCGCCCTCCTCGCCGAACGAGTCGGCCCACCAGAAGCCCGTCGTCGAGAGTGCCGCCCAGGCCGCCCGCGTGTAGTCCTCGGGGACCTCCCACTCGGGCAGGGTGGCGGCGTTGCGAAGCCCCGCGGCGGTCATCACGAGCAGGCCACCGGGACGCAGGACGCGGTGCATCTCCCCCAGCCAGGCAAGGCCCGCCCCGGCATCGAAGTGCGACCAGATCGAGATCGCACAGACGGCCTCGAGCGCCCCGTCCTCGAGCGGCAGGGGCGGCTCGAGGGGGCTGGCGAAGAAGCGGGCAACCGGCAGATTCCGGTCCGCCCAGGCGACGGCCGGCTCATTGGGGTCACAGCCCATCCAGGTGACGTCCGGCCGGGCCGCGGCGAGGACCCGCGTGACGCGTCCCGAACTGCAGCCGAAGTCAAGGGCGCTCGCCCCGGATGGGAGCTCCGCCCCGGCACGCTCGAGGGCTCCCAGGATCATGTCCGCCGTCTCGATGGCACCGGCCATGCACTCCGGGCCCCGGCACATGGCATGGACATCCTCGGGCGGCTCGACCGCCAGCAGGCCCGTGCGCTCGAGGACGACGGGGACGGCCCGTGCCGCGCCGAACCCCAGCAGCCGCCGGCTCCCGACGACCTCGGGGGAGCCCTCGATCAGGGCACGGTCTGGCTCCTCGAGCGCCTCCATCACGGCGGCCTGCCCGTCCTGCCCGAGCGCCTCGAGCAGCGCCACCGAGGCGGGTCCGAGCTCGACGGGCCACTCCGGCACCTCGTGGCGGTCGAGCTCCCAGCTGAGGGCCGTCTCCGCGCGGGCCTCACGCATGCGCAGGAACTCCTCCACCTTCAGGTTGGCCGCATCGCGGTGCTCGATCTCAGCGAGCAGCGCCGCCTGGGCGTCGGCGTTTGCCTTCAGGGCTTGCGGGGAGATCGCGGAGGGGACCCGGCCGCGGGTCAGGACCGAGAGCAGGGCGGCCAGCTCATGGCCGCGAGGGCGACGCTGGAGGCTCTCGAGCACAGGGCGACGATAGCGAGGGCCGAAGCCCTCAGGCGCCGCAAGCTCAGGCGGCGCCGGCTCAGCCGGACGTGTCGAGTGCGAAGACGGCGCTCGGCTCGAGCGTCGCCTAACCGTGCTCCTCGTCGCGCCGCGCGCGCTGCTCCACAAGCGCCTGGAGCTGCTCGCCGAGCTCACCGGAGATCCGCTTGAGATCCCATTTGCTGAGCGTGATCAGCCGCATCGAGGAGGTTGCGACGACGTCCGCCGTGCGCTTGCCGCCGGAGAGCATCCCCATCTCCCCGAAGACGTCACCCGGCCCGAGCGAGCCGATCACCTCGCCGCCCTTGATCACATCGGCCGTGCCCTCCTCGATGACAATCAGGTCGTAGGAGTAGTCGCCTTCGTGCACGAGCCGCTTACCCGTGGAGACCGACGTCTCGCTCGCGAACACGCTGACCGTGTCCAGAGCGTGGTCGGAAAGAGACGAAAACAGCGGAATGCTCTTCAGACGATCGGCATCCATGATCGCTCAGCCTTTCGCGATGTGGTGGAGGACAAATCGACTCTCTACAGGGACGTAGCGCCGATCGCATCAGACTACCGGCCCCGGCCGCGGGGGATATCCCCGAGCGGCCACCCGAACCGGTCGCGTAGTAGCTTTCCTGCGATGGCGGTCGATATCGAGTCGCTGCGCCAGGTCGAGTTCCTGGCGCCGCTGAAGGACAAGACCCTCAAGCGGCTGGCGGGCGAAATGACCGAGCGCCGTGCCGCACCCGGCGAGGATCTCGTGACCGAGGGCGGCACGGCCGTCGCCTTCTTCGTGATTCTCGACGGCGAGGCGGCGGTGATCGCCGGCGGCCAGGAGCTGCGCAGGCTGGGACCCGGCGGGCACTTCGGCGAGATCGCGCTGGTGATCCCCGACGTGCGGCGGACGGCGACCGTGCGGGCGGTGAGCGAGGTCCGCGTCGGCGCGATGAGCACCTGGAACTTCAAAGGCTTCGTCAGCGAACACCCCGAGGTCCACTGGCCGCTGCTCGTCACATTGGCGCGTCAGGTCGCCGATCTGACGCGCTGAGCGGTGGACCTCGCCTACCCAGAGGAGGATCGACTTGGAGCGACGTAGCGTGGGTATGGGCGCGCCCGCAAGACTGGCCGCGATCCCGCTCTTCGAGGGCCTCTCGCCGGGGCAGCTGAGCATGCTCGGCCGGCTGCTCGACGAGACGACGGCGGACCCCGGCGAGGTGCTGATGGCCGAGGGCTCCCAGGGCCTTGAGCTGATGATGCTCGAGGAGGGCTCGGCCGAGGTCCTCCAGAACGGCGAGCGGATCAACGTCATGGAGCCCGGCGACTTCTTCGGGGAGATCTCGGTGCTCGTCGACGGCGGCCCTCGGACGGCCAGCGTCGTCGCGCTCACCCCGCTGCGGTGCCTGGTGTTCTCCGCCCACTTCGTCCGCACGATGCACGATCGCCTTCCGCAGGTCGGCGAGCGCATGGAGCAGGCCGTACGCGAGCGCCGCGAACGCGACCGCGCCCGATCCTCGGAGGGTTGAGAGCCCGCGCGCGCCGGCCGCTCAGAGCGCCGGCTGAAACTCGTCGCTCGGCGGGGCCTGACCGGCGCCCGCGGGCTCGGGCAGCGTCCAGACCTTCAGGCGGCTGCGCCGGCCCCGGACCTCCAGCTCGCCGACCAGCACGAGATCCCCGGGCGGGCGCCGCAGGCGCTCACGGGTACTCTCGGCGATGAAGACCATGGCGCCGCTGTCCTTGGTCATCGCCTCGAGCCGGGCGGCCGTGTTGGTCGTGTCGCCGATCGCCGTGTACTCGACGCGCTGCTCGGAGCCGACGTTGCCCGACATCACAGATCCGCTGTTCAGCCCGACCCCCATTTCGAAGCTGTGCTCGAAGCCCTGCTCGCTCAGCCACGCGTTGAACCGCGCCAGGCGGGGCCCGACCATCTCGCGGGCCGCCTGCAGTGCCCGGTCGGCGTGGTCGTCCTGGTCGAGCGGCGCACCGAAGACGGCCATGATGCCGTCGCCCATGTAGGCGACCAGCGTCCCGCCGACGCCGAGGATCGCCTCGGTCATCTCGTTGAGGTAGCAGTTGACGACTTCGATGACGCGCGCGGCGGGCTCGGATTCCGAGAATGACGTGAAGCCGCGCAGGTCGGAGAACATGACCGTCGCATCACGTTCTTCGCCGGCGAGCCGCAGGTTCTCGCCGGCCCGCGCGAGGACCTGGTCGACGACCTCGGCCGGCACGAAGCGGGAGAAGATGGACCTGACCCGTTCGCGCTCGATCGCCTCGAAGAGGTACAGGACCATCAGCGAGCCGACGATCCCCACGGCGAGGGCCAGCAGCGGGTAGACGACCGTGATGATCAGCCCGGCCTGGAAGGCGACCTGTGCGGCGAGGAGATAAACCGCGGTGAGCGCGAGCGCACCGATCAGCGAGCGCAGTGCCCTCACCTGCAGGGCGCCGAGCGGCGCACCGACGGCGAGCAGCAGGATCAGCAGGATGTTCAGCGCCGTCGGCGCATCACGCAGCGGCCCTCCCCGCAGGATCGTCTCGGTCGCGTTCGCCTGGATCTCCGGCCCGGACATGACCTCCGAGCCGGTCGTCGCCGTCGCGTGGTAGTCCTGCAGGATCGACGCCGAGGCGCCGACGATGACGATCTTGCCGCGGATCAGGGCGGGCGAGCACCTGCCCGAGCAGAACGCTCGAGTAGGAGACCGACGGGATCGTCCCCGGCGGCCCGGCGAAGTCGATCGGCAGGGTGCCGTCCTCGAAGGTGGATGCCTTGACCTCGTGGCCGCTTGCAACCTCGGCCGTCGCGACGGCAAAGCTCGGCAGGCCGCTGCAGGAGTGGGCGACACGGCGCACGACGCCGTCGGAGTCGAGCGCCAGGAGCACCTCGCCGACCTTCGCGCCGATGCTGTTCCGGGAGCCCTTCGCCGCCGAGTACGGGGTTCTGGCCGCTGGGCCCCACTTCGGTCGTCGCCAGCACGATTTTGCCGCGCGCCCGGCTGATCGCTTCGACCAGCGCGTTGTCGTCACGGGGTCGGTTTCATGGCTGAACTCGAGGTCGAGCGAGATCACCTTCGCGCCGGCCCGGCGCAGGATGTCGATGACCTTGGCGTCGTAGCGGCGCGGGAACGGGAACTCCGAGGCGAAGTGGCGCGAGCGCAGCGTCTGCAGCGTCTCGTCGTCGATCTGCACCAGCAGCAGGTCGGCCGGTGCCGGCCGGGCGCCGCGTACCGAGAAGCGCGCGTCGATCGACTGCTGTTCGGTGTGGCGGAGCACATGGGTCGCGTAGGCGAGGACCCCGGACGCAAGGGCGATCATCCCCACGAGGATGAGGGCCGCTGCCTTGCGTCGTTGTCTGCTCAGTCGTCGCATCGGACCCCCCTGTGCACCCGCAAGATCGTCGGCGGATGGTGGAGCTCAAATCACCGCGGTCCAGAAGGTGGGCGCAATTGACATCGCGGGGCCCGATGGCTAGCGTTCGGCTCCGAGACGGAGCTCACCGAGTGCGGCGGGGCATACCTAGACGGGTCGGGGGCAATGATGGCCGAGCAGGATCGACGCACAAAGTGACGTCTTTTCGGCGTGATAGCCGCTCGCGCCGAGCACCTGCGGGTGGCAGCGGGCACCTGCTTGGCCGTGGTCGTTCTCGCGTCTGCCGGCGCGCCCGCGCAGGGCGCGACAACGCGCTCGCCGAGCCCGGCGCCTCGGCGCCCCGCTCGCGCGGGCCTGCCCGCGGCCGAAGGCGGTCTGCCCTTCCAGGAAACCTCGCAGCTGCACGGTGGAACGGGGCTGTTCGGCGCGAGCGTCGCCGTCTCCGCCGACGGGCGTACGGCGATCGTCGGGGCCCCCCTCGAAGGCGGAGGAGCCGGCTCGGCGCGGATCTTCGCCCTGACCCCTTCGGGATGGCAGGAACAGGCCAAGCTCGCGCCCTCCGAAACCGTCGAAGAAACCGGTGTCCCCTGCGAAGGCGAAGGCGAAGAATGCCGGCTTGGCATCAGCGTGGCGATCTCCGGCGACGGGGACACGGCGCTCGTCGGCTCGCCGCTTGAAGAAGGGCGCACAGGTGCGGTCCGGACGTTCGTTCGGACGGGCTCGACCTGGAGCCAACTTGGCCCCAAGATCAAGGGGGAATCCTCGGGCAAGGCCCTCTTCGGTCGCAGCGTCGCGATCTCGACGGATGGCCAGGAGGCCCTGATCGGCGCCCCCGGCAGCGCCACCGCGAGCTTCCTGCGACGGTCGAGCGACGGCTGGACACAGGAAGGCCCGACGATCGAAGGGCCGCGCAAGGCGAGCACCGGCCGCTTCGGGCGAACGGTCGCCCTGTCAGGCGACGGGACCGTCGCGTTCATCGGCGGACCGGGCCTCGAAGGGGACGCCGGGGCGGTCTGGGCCTATGTCCACGAAGAAGGCGCCTGGCAGCAGCAGGGCCCGATCCTCACAGGGGGTGGGGAAGAGACCGCCGGAGGCCACTTCGGGTCCGGGCTGGCCCTCTCAGAGGACGGCAGCACGGCCCTGGTCGGTGCCAACGGAGACGACGAAGGCATCGGCGCGGCATGGGCACTGACCAGATCGGGGACGACATGGGTCCAGCAGGGACCAAAGCTGACGGCCCCTGAAGAGGTCGGGCCGGCCCACTTCGGCTCGAGCGTCGCCCTGTCGGGGAGCGGTGAGAACGCCCTGATCGGGGGCCCCGCGGACTTCTCCTCGGCAGGAGCCGTCTGGACGTTCTCACAGACAGACTCGCTGTGGTCCGCGAGCGCCAAGATCGCCGCGCCGCAGGCCCCTGAAGCCACCCGCTTCGGCACGAGCGTCTCCCTCTCCGCTGACGGTCTGACCGCCGTGATCGGGGCTCCCTTCGATCTCGGCCTGCCCGGCTCCGCGTGGGCCCTGAGAACGCCCCCGCCCCCGACCGTGGCGAGCATCACGCCCGCCGAAGGGCCCAGCGGCGGCGGGACGACAGTCACGATCACCGGCACCGGGTTCCTTCCAGGCGCCTCCGTGCAGATCGGCACCGAAACGGCATCGGTGAGCGTCGAATCGGAAACGACGATCACGGCCGTCACCGCCGCGACAACGGCGGGCAGCTACGAAGTGCAGGTGAGCGACGCCGGCGGCACCTCGACAAGCGGGCCGTCCTACATCTACAGGGCGCCCCCCTCCGTGGCGCACGTCGCGCCCGCCGAAGGGCCCAGTGCCGGCGGGACGAAGGTCAAGATCACAGGCACCGGGTTCCTTCCAGGCGCCTCCGTACAGATCGGCACCGCCGCGGTATCGGTGGCGGTCGAATCGGAAACGACGATCACGGCCGTCACCGCTGCGACGAAGGCGGGCCGCGACGAAGTGCGGGTGAGCGATACCCGCGGCAGCTCGACCGGGGGGCCGTCGTTCACGTACAAGGAACCCGCCACGACGAGCACGAGCGAAACCCCTCCCCCCGAGGGCGGAGTGCTCTCAAATCAGGTCTCGGTTCCGCCGCAGCCGATCCTGGCGGTCCGAGGGAACCTCGAACCGGTCGCAGGCCTCGTGAAGCTGCGCCTGCCCGGCTCGCACCGGTTCGTCGAGGTCACAGGGCTCACAGAGGTACCGTTCGGCAGCATCGTCGACGCGACCAACGGGACCGTCTCGATCACGACGGCCGACGGCCACGGCGGCACCCAGTCGATCAAGTTCTACCAGGGGGAGTTCGCGCTGACCCAAAGCTCGAACGGCCAGACGATCGCCAAGCTGATGGGCGGCAACGAAGACATCTGCAAGACCGCCAGGCGCGGGCATGGCGCCTCGGTGGACGCCCAGGCGGCCACCGCGAGAAAGGTCGTCCGGAAACTCTGGGCCAACGGCCACGGGAAGTACTCCACCGAGGGCCACTACGCCGCCGGGGCGGTCCTCGGCACCCAGTGGCTGACCGAGGACCTCTGCGACGGGACGCTGATCCGGGTGCTCACCGACAAGGTTCTCGTGACCGACTTCGTCAAGCATCGCCACATCATCGTCAAGGCCGGGCACAGCTACCTGGCCTTGGCGCGCTGAGGCTGCTCAGGCGCCGCGCCGGCAGCCCTCCCCGCTCAGCCGGACATGTCGACCGCGAAGACGCTGCTCGGCTCGATCGTAACCGTGACCCGAGACTCCCCCGGACCGTCGTGCAGCCGCGGATCCGCGCCGTACTTGGCCCCGACCCGGTCCGCGAAGACGTAGTCGTCATCCGGCTCGATCCGAGCCCTGCCGCGGATGTCCACATAGCGGTAGGGGTTCTCGAGGTCGAGGATCATCAGGCTGCACTGGGGCCGCGCCATCAGGTGCCTGGTCTTGGCACGGGCTGTGTTG
This sequence comes from uncultured Solirubrobacteraceae bacterium, assembly GCA_963787765.1. Classification (GTDB taxonomy): domain Bacteria; phylum Actinomycetota; class Thermoleophilia; order Solirubrobacterales; family Solirubrobacteraceae; genus Palsa-744. Next base: position 63,095 of record CAWBEF010000005.1, read on the forward strand.
AGGGACAGCTTGATCTGGCCGTCCTCGTGCAGGAACCAGACCTCGGTCTGGTGGGGAGTCCCGTCCCTGGCGATCGTCGCAAGGGTCGCGAAGCTTGCATCGAGCAGATCTGCGTGGGTCTGGGGGATCTCGGTCATGGAGCCGAGTTTAGGACGGGGCGGGTCCTGTGTCCGTACGGGGTGCGGCGGGGTATGTGGGCGTTCGCAGGCCCTTGCCAGCGCGTATATTGGGAGCCCCAGGGGCCATAGCTCAGCTGGGAGAGCGCCTGCTTTGCAAGCAGGAGGTCACCGGTTCGATCCCGGTTGGCTCCATCGGAGGAAAAGACCTGCAAATCTGTGGTTTTCTTGGGCATAAGCAATCGAGGTCGTTGCCGCGATCAACGTTGCGGGTAGCAGCCCGGGTAACACTTTGCCCCGTTTCGGCCTCGCTTGCAGGCACCGGAGGGCGCAGTTAGGTCGTTCCATCCACACGGAAAACCCGGCCTTACCCCCGGGGGGCTGAATCGAGCTAGGCCACGCGGCCGGCACTGTGACCCGCAGGAATCGGCTCGCCTGAGTCGCGGCGTGCGAGCCGTCCCGGTAGGCGAGCCGTACAAGCCGCGCAGTTGACCGTGAACGCTATTCACGTAGCGGCAATCGCCATCCGCCCGGCGACATTCCCAGCAACGACTCTCGCCGTGCGCGCCTTGGCCGCCTCGTCCGCGGCTGCTTGTCGTATGTGCGCTATTCGCTGTTCGCTGCTCTCCATCCGCTTGAGCGAGTGCCGGCCGCGGACACTAGCCACGCGCTGTCGATTCTGCACGTCGAGCCACCGAGAACCGCTCCACAGAGCCAAGGTGGGGGCGCCGGCCGTCGCCGGCAAGCCGACGCCGACCCGCAGGGTCACGCAAAACCGGCCCCGGCAAGACCAATCGACTGACCGGCTCCACGCCCAGCGGCCACGGCGGCTATCGTGAAAGTGCATTGAGCCAGTTCTCCGACACCGCCGATCGCCTCGTGGCTTTCGTCAGCGAGGGGCTCACGTTGACCGATGCCTGCTCGCGCGTCGGCGTGGCATATGACACGGCGCGTAACTGGGTTAGTGCGGGACGACGAGACCCAGCCGGGCGATACGGGGCTTTCGCGGCCGCCCTCGACGCTGCAAGAGCCTCCGAGCGGGAACATGACGACGATAGGGACCCGGGGCCAATCGAGCGAGGTCGACTCACTTCTCAGCGGGCGTCCGCTTGCTGGCGATGAGCGCCTCGCGGCTGTGCAGGCGCGAGCCCTGGCACAAACGATGGACGAACTAGCGGGTGCGCGGGGTGGGTCCTCGGCCATCGCCATGGTGACGGTGTCGCGCGGGCTCGACGAGTGCATTGATGGGCTCCGGGCTAGGCCGAGAGACGCTCTCGCTGAGATTCAGCACCGTCGAGCAACGAGGCTCGCACAGGCGCGAGACCGATCGCCCGCGGAAGCCGCTTAGAACCACGCAGCGTGCGGATGCTGCCTGGAGCCCGTACACGCCGTTGGCTCGGCGTAGACGATGTTGTCCGACCGTAGACCGCACGGCTAGTCACGCGGCGATGGCAGCGACTCGCGTCCAGTCACATCGCGATGCCCTGGGAACACAAACTCGTATCGTTCTGCTTCCCGCACAAGACGTCTCATCTTGCGCAGCGCCGCCCTGGGCGCGGGCTCGTCGTCGCGGTACTCCCGCGCAACCTCGATGGCGACCTCGTCCGCGGCTGGCTCGCGACCTAACTGTTCGCGCAGCACCGAGCGGGATTCCCTGCGTACGCGAGAGAGACGGTCGCCGTCGTAGTCGATCGGTGGGATAGGTGCCAGCGGCGGGAGGTCCACCGCGGCCCGGGCCGAATCGACCTCCGCGAACTTCTCCCCGATGAACTCGGCGCGGGCCAGAAGGCTCATTGGGCGCCCGTCGAGCATCCGGAGGTACATGAGGAGCCGTTGTACCTCCTCGACGTTCGTAGCCGTTTCAGAACGTCGAGGCCGCCCGCGCGAATACTTGTCCGCTTTTTGAGTACCTGTTGCGCGCATCATCCGATCTATGAACACAATAACCACCGGACGTGCGGACAAGCCCGATCATTCGGAACCGCCGCATCGCTGCTGGACTAACTCAACGCCAACTCGCTGCCGCCGCCGGGTGCTCACTGACATGCGTTGCGAACATCGACGCCCAGGCTGTATTCCTCATCGTTCGCCAGCGCTCGGCCGGATCCGCGAAGCCCTCGATAACGCCGAAGCGGTATCCGTGCGCACGGAACCAGGTCACTGATGATCGTGGAGTCCAACGTCACCGGTGGGGTGACGACCACTGGGATAGCCGGCGCACGCCTGGCTAGCGCCGGCGACATCAGGTCCGAGGCCCGGAGGAGCGAGCCAGGCGCTCGCTCGCGGAATCGACAAGGCACGTCATTGGCCGCAGGAGGTCGCTCTCGCGCAGCACCAGGGAGCCGTCACCGAGGGTGGAGGCCGAGGCCCGGACCACCTTTTCAGCCTTCCGAAATACCAGCCAGCCGCAAGGAGAGGCACTTCCTCATACGCCGAGCGGAGCACCGAGCAGAGAGAGGAACGAGGGCATACAATGGGCTTCAAGCAGAGAGAGCGCAAACGCAAGAAGAAGGCAGCGCAGATAGCAGCGCGGAAGTCGAGCCGGAACACCGGTAGCGCCGCCGGAAAGTGGTGGCGGACCGTGGTCACAAGGGATACCTGCTGCGCCAGGTGCGGGGGTATGTTGCGCCGCGGCAGAGACATGGTCTACCGAGCTATCCCGCGCGAAGCGCTATGCCTAGGTTGTGCCAACAAGGACGAGGTCGCCTGTAAAGCGAAGCCGTCGCTGTTGTGGGAGGCCCGAGAGGCGACGAGGCCGCCGCCATGTTTGAGGCCCAACCTCTCACCGCCTCCGACGTGATGACGGCGGCCGAGGTCGCCGAGCTCCTGCGCTGTCCGACCTCCACCGTCGAAGATTGGGCACGACGCGGCATCGTGCCCTCGCGAAAGATAGGCCGGCGCAGGCTCTACATTCGCCAGCAGATCGAGGCGATGCTCCTCGACGACACGACGCGAGTGGGTCCGATCGAGGCTTAGCTGGCCACGTCTATTCGAATGCAACGGTTGTGCCAGTGAGGGCCACCTCACGGGCTTCGCCTTTGGAGAGCCGCACGTTCCTGCGCCGCTGAACTTCTCGGCGACGGTGCCGGAGAGGTGTAGCGGCGAGTAGGCACCGGTGGTCACCGCCCCAGACAAGGACGGCCCTAGCGCTTCGGTCAACGGGATTGAGAGAGTCCCGGCAGAGGCTTTGACGGGTGGCGTCCATTTGAACTTTGCGGGCCCCGTGCTGGGTTCGCTCGTTGATGCTAGGACGGAGCACGACACCGGAGCGTTCGTCGTGATCGTCGCCGAATACTTGACTTCGGCGAACTGCTCGCCTATGCACCCCGTTACGACCCCCGAGACGTGAATAGTCTGCTTAGACGGTGTGCTCGTCAGGCCCGGTGACAGCTTGATCCTCCCACGGTTTCCGGTGCAGGTCGCTACTGCGGGTGTCATGGCGACTTCGAGCGGGTAGTTGCCGACTTTGATTTCGGGACCCGGCCTGTCGGTCGCTATGTCGATCGGGGTCACGGTGTTGCTGCCCTCGTTAGCCACGTAAGCGATCTCACCGTTCGGTGTGATCGCGATCCCGAACGGGTCTTTGCCGGCTATCTCGATTTCGGGTTCGGCCTCGTCGGTAGTCAAGTCGATCGGGGTCACCGAACCGTAGCCCCGTGTTACGACGTACGCGGTCTCGCCGTCGGGCGTGATCGCGATCCTTAGGGGTTCTGCGCCGACCGGGATTTCGGGCCCCGGTTCGTTTGTTGCGATGTCGATGGGCGTCACCGAGTTGCTCCAGGCGTTGGTGACGTAGGCGGTCTTGCCGTCAGGCGCGATCGCGATCCCGAACGGATGATCACCGACTTTGATTTCAGGACCGGGCTTGTCGGTCGCTAAATCGATCGGCGTCACCGTCCCGCTAACGAGGTTCGTGACGTAGGCGGTCTTGCCGTCGGGGGTGATCGCCACCCCATACGACCATTCGCCGACTTTGATTTCGGGGCCGGGTTCGCCAGTTGCCAAGTCGATCGGCGTCACCGTGCCGCTCGCCCGATTGGTGACGTAGGCGGTTTTGCCGTCGGGGGCGATCGCGACGGCGGCTGGTTAGTTGCCACTTTGATTTCGGGGCCGGGTGCGCCCGTCGCCAGTTCCACCGGCGTCACTGACCCGCTTTCTGACCCGAATCCGACGACGTAGGCGGTTTTGCCGTCGGGGGCGATCGCGACGCCGAAGCATCAAGGACTTTGATTTCGGGGCCGGGTTCGCCTGTCGTTGTGTTGATGGGGGTTACCGACCCGCCCGAGTTGCTGTTCGTGACGTAGGCGGTCGCTGCGAGCGTGCTGCTCGGTACTCCGAGCATGACGGTCACCGCAAACCCCGCGAGGCCGCTCAATTGAAATCCACGTCTACGAGACATGAGCACTGCCTCCCCCCACGTAGATCAGGCCCGTCCCGTCAAGCCCGGTCGCTCTGCGAGGCGGAGAGTTTACATCATTCCGTGCGCACGGAATCGCAAAGCGTTGTCCCACTCTACGCCGGACACGGGACCCGCGTAGCAGGCTTGGAAGCGAGCCTACACGCCGGCGGCGGTATTCCCACGAGCGAGCTCTCACGTACGCCGCCGCTGGCGAACGCGCGCCGTGAACTCTGCGGCCTGCTCGGACGCAGGGCGAGCGTGGAGATAGCGCTCGGTCGTGGCGATGTTGCTGTGCCCCATCGCTGCCTTGATCTTTACGAGGTCTACACCGTGGGCGGCGAGAAGGCTGCCGTAGGTGTGCCGTAGTCGTGCCAGCGGAGCGGGGCGAGCCCTGCGGCGGCCTGCGCCCTCCGGTAGCGCCGACGCAGGGCAATGGTCGATGGCGCGCCCCCGGGCGTTGACGAACACCTTCTCGCCTGCTCCGGTGAGGTTCTCACGGAGGCTGAGTCGATCGAGCGCAGCGGCGGCTTGGTCGGGCAAACGGCACTCGACGCACCTTGCCGCTCTTGGTGCTGTTCAACGCCGGCGTCAATGCTCGCCCGATCGTGAGAACGCGGCCGGCGAAGTCCACGTCGCGCCAGCGGAGCGCCAGGAGCTCGCCGAGGCGAAGGCCGGCGTATGCGGAAACCCTCACCATCTCGGCGTCCTGCTGGCCCTCGGGGTCGCTTTCCAGCGCTCTCGCCAGCGCCTCGACCTCCTCGACGCTGTAGAAGGCAAGAGCGCCGCGGTGCGGTTCGCGGCGCTTGTCGGCGTCCTGGACGGATTCGCGGCAGGTTGAATGTGGACTCCCGGGTGCCGTAGTTGAAGATCGCCGAGAGGATCGAGCGGTGCTTGTTCACGCTGCGTGCTGATACCCCGGTCGGTGCCTCTCGCTCGAGAAGCCGCTCGATGTCACGCGTCGAGATCGTTGCCGCGGCCTGGTCGCCAAAGGCCGGCCATGATGTGCCCTGCCGAATCTCCCTTGCCGCGCCTGAAGGGCACTCCTGGCTCGGCGAGCAGGTAGCGGTAGTCGGCGAGGGTTGACGGCTTCGCGCCCTTCACCGAGGCCAGCCAGTCCACGTAGGCGGCGGCAAGCTCGCGGAAGGTCACGCCCTTGGTGCGGCGCTCAAGTTCGGTGCGCTCCTCGTTGTCTGCCTGCTCGACATAGGCGGCGACGAGCGCGGCGGCGGCGACGTGCGCCCGGCGCTCATCGAGGTAGCCCTCGGCTACGCGACCTTTGCGAGCGGTCCACCCGCCCGAGGCGTCCTGATCGAGCCACGCGGCGCCGAGGCGACTGTTCAGCTGCCGGCCCCGGTAGCGCCAGAAGGCTTCATAGAACGCCTGGCCGCGCTGCTCGCGAACAAAGACTGTGGCAGTAGGATTTGGTGCTGACATGCCGGTCACCTCCGGTCTGTCCGTGCCCTCGGCGACTCCAATCGCGCGAGGGCTTCTTATTGGGCTACCTGAATCCTATCGCTCGGGTAGCACCTGGGTAGCGACGGTCAAGCGAGTAGCAGATTGGTAGCGAGTCAGCCGTATTGTCAATGCCTGTGCGGCATACGGGCCGGGCGGGTCGGGCTGGCCGTAGTGCCTCGGGGCACTGAAACCGGCTTTGCAAGCAGGAGGTCACCGGTTCGATCCCGGTTGGCTCCATCGCAGAAGTGCCAGCAAGCACGATCGCAGTCATCGGCACTGGGCTCCACAGCGCGATGGACGAGGCTTGCCTCAGCTCGATCAGGCAAGCGACGCGTATGCCAACGCGATGCGCAACCCGGCGCCGCGCGGTCGAGGTGTTTGCCCCGTCTGCTGGCATTCCACGACCCGGGTTACGAGCGCACGTCCCCCGCGCGTCTCCAAGACTGTCTGTGGTTTCCTCTGTTGCCCCGTTTACTGTCATCGTAAATCTACTAATATCAGCAACTATTTGCTGCTAAGATGGCTGTATGGTCATCGTCAATGTAGCCTCTGAGGAAAGCCGGCTGGTTGATGCGGCTGTTGCCGAGATTCGCAATCAGCTGCCGGAGACTTGGGTGGTGGAGCCGTCGAGTCGGAACGTCAATGACGGCAGTCGATCCGCCCTTCAGCCCGATGCGGTCATTGATGTACGTGCGCCAAACGGGGTCATCGGCACCATCATCATTGAGGCGAAGCAAAGCTTTGCCCCGCGAGACGTGGAGCGGCTCCTGGGTGGACTCACGCGGACCCTGCGAACACTGACGTTCAACGTCCCAGTGCTCGTCGTGGCGCCGTGGATCAGCACCAGGACCCAGGAGCTGCTTGCGGCCGAGGGTCTGAACTACCTCGATATGACGGGCAACCTGCTGCTGAGGCTGGACAACCCAGCTGCGTACCTGAAGTCGACGGGGTCCAATCGCAATCCAGCCCCGACACCTCAGGGCCGGACTCGCGGACGCGGGCCAAAGGCGGCTCGCCTTTTTCGTCTGCTCGCAGACGTGCAGCCCCCTTATGGTGGGCGAGAGGTGGCGGACGCAGCGGGGCTGACCGCCGGCTACGTGTCGCGACTGCTTGAGACACTCGACCGCCAGGCGCTCATCGAGCGCTCTAAACGCGGCGGGGTTGAATCGGTTGACGTAGAGGGTCTGCTCCGCTGGTGGGCCGAGTCATACGACGTGTTCCGGACCAACCGGACATCGACATTCCTGGCGCCGGACGGCCCAGCAAATGCACTCGCGAGTATTCCCACCGTGTCGGCAAACGCGAGGGTCGCAGTGACGGGCTCGTTTGCAGCCGGTCGTCTCGCCCCCGTGGCCGGCGCGGCGCTGCTTGTGGCGTACTGCGACGACGTGGCGCAGACAGCCGAGGGGCTCGGCCTCCTCCCCGCTGAAGATGGCGCAAATGTCGCGCTGCTTCGACCGTCTGATCCTGTGGTCTGGCAGCGGACCACACGCGAGAACGCCATCACCTACGCAGCGCCATCCCAAGTGGTCGTTGATTGCCTGTCGGGCACCGGCCGCATGCCTGCCGAGGGCGAGGCGCTGCTGTCGTGGATGATCGGGAACGAATCATCGTGGCGCTACCCATCGCTTGAACAACTCGATGCCGACAGGGCCGCCACGTGAGCTCCCTGGACGATTCGTCGAGGGCGGACGTCGACCCGATCTACGCGGAGGCCCGACGTGTGCTGCTCGATGCGCTCACCGCGCTCGCTGCACAGGGCGCAGCGGTGATCATCGCGGGAGCTCAGGCCGTCTACCTACGCACGGGCGCGGCGGACATCGCCGTGGCTCCCTACACGACCGACGGAGACCTGACGCTGAACCCGTCATTGCTGGTCGACGAGCCGACCCTCGAGTCTGTGATGCGCGCCGCCGGCTTTGACCTCGCGGTCGTGGGCGGTCACGTCGAGCCCGGGATCTGGGTGGCGGCGGCGAACGTGGCCGGGGAGTCAATTCTCATCCCGATCGATCTGATTGTCCCCGAGGGCGCTGCAACCGGCGGCGGGCGCCGTGGAGCGCGCCCGGGTGCGCACGGGAAGGTCGCCGTGCGGCGGGCGGTCGGGCTCGAGGCGGTCCTGATCGATCACTCAGCGATGACCGTCTCGGCCCTCGACCCTGCGGACACGCGCTCGGTTCAGGCCGAGGTCGCTGGACCCGCGGCCCTGTTCGTGGCCAAGGCCCACAAGCTGCACGACCGTGTGGCGAGCGGCAAAACCGCGCGCCTCGATGACAAGGACGCGGCCGACGTGGTCCGACTGATGCAGACCACAAGGCCCGAGGATGTGGGCATGAATCTCGCGCAGCTATCGCAGGACCCAGTCGCGGGGTCGGTGACGACTGACGCCGTCACCCACATCAACGACCTGTTCGGCCGACGGGGCCGCCCTGGTGTTGAGATGGCGGTACGGGCTCTGCGGATTGGTGTACCCGCGGCGCAGGTGGAGACGCTCTGCGTGAGCTACACCGAGCGACTCATCGCGGCGGCTTTCGCGACCTGACCAAACGGCTTGTTGCGCCTCCAAGCGCTTCGTGCTTCCGCGCCTACTTGAGCACCTTGAGCTTGAAGGTCTTGGTGGCTGTCTGCGGGGTCGGCTGCCCTGAGTCAGTGACCTTCGTGGTGAAGGAGTAGCTGCCGGGTTCGGTTGGTGTCCCGTATACCTCTCCGTAGTAGAAGTACATGCCCGGTGGCAGGCTGCCCGCGGTGACTGTCCACGTGTAGCTCGGGGATCCGCCAGTGACCTGGATGTCCTGGTAGTAGTAAAAGCCTTGGGTCGCGTTTGCGAGTTTTGTCGTTGCGAACTTGAGCTTGGCCGGCTTGAGGACGGAGATGCCGATCGTCTTCGTCACGGAACCCGCAGTGGGTGTGGCCGAGTCGGTGACCTTCACCTCGATGCTGCCCTTGCCGGGCTTTGTGGCGGTGCCGTAGATCTCACCGCCTGAGAAGTAGAGTCCAGCAGGCAGCTTGCTCGTGATGAGCGTGTACGTGTATCCGGGCACGCCTCCTGTTACGTCCAGCACGTCGTACCCGTATTGGCCTAGAACGAACTTCGCGGGGGTAGAGGCAAGTTCGAGCGCAGGCGCAGGCGCGACCTGGACGGTGTACTGCCTGGTGATCGCCTGCGGGCTCGGAGAGGATTGGTCTTCGATGCGCAGGGTGAATGTCTGCGACTGGGAGGAGGTGATCTCCCCGTAGATTTCCCCGTACTGATCGATGTAGAGCCCCGTTGGCAGGGCACCCGCGACGAGCGATACCGAGTATGGCCCGACGCCGCCGGAGATGTCGAGCGACTGGTCGTAGTATTGGCCCTGCGTGCCCGCGGTGAGCGATGTTGTCCCCACGGCGAGTGGTTCCGCGGGGGCGACATCGATTGTGTAGGAGGCGGTTGCCGACCCCGGTTCGGGAGTCGCACTGTCGGATACCTCGACGGTGAAGGAGTATTTCCCGTACGAGCGCGGATCGCCGTAGATCTCACCGGAGTATGGATCGAGCGTCAGCCCCGTGGGTAGCGAGCCGCTCGCGACGGTCCACGAATCGGGGGCAACGCCTCCGTGCGCGTCGAGGGTTTCGTCGTAGTAGACGCCCTGCGTAGGGTTGGACAGGGATGTCGAGGTGAGGGTCAGTGGCGCGGCGGGATCGACCTTTAGCGCGATCGACTCTGTTGCCCGGTCGGCTGTCGGTGTGCGTCCGTCGGCTACTTCGACGACGAGCGCGTATTCGCCTGCGGCGGTGGGCGTCCCGGAGATCAGCCCGGTCGAGCTCGAGAGCGAAAGGCCCAGCGGCAGCGATCCACTCTTCACAGTCCACGCGTAGGGCGTTACCCCGCCCGTCGCCGCCACCGTCTGGGAATAGTAGGTGCCCGCCGTCGCTTCGGGTAGCGAGCTCGATGCGATCGTAAGTTCAGGCGGCGAGCCTACGGCGAGCGTGAAGGTCGCGGTGCGGACCTGCGGCGAGGGGGAGGAGCTGTCGGAGACCTGGATCGTGAGTTCGTGGCTGCCTTCGCTGGTCGGGACGCCGGAGATCACGCCAGTGCTCGTGTCTAACGAGAGGCCTTCGGGCAGCGAGCCCGCCGTAATGGCCCAGGTGAGCGGTGCCGTGCCGCCGCTCGCAAACACGATGGCGCGGTACTGCTGGCCGGCGATCGCCGCCGGTAGAGCTGTCGATTCGATCACCAGTGCCGGTTCTTGGGAGATCGTGAGTTTCGCGTTGGCTTCGGCGTTCTGGCTCGAGGGCAGGGAGCTGTCGGTGAGGCGAAGCGCCACCGCCGTCATGCCAGCGGTGGTCGGCGTGCCCGTAATCGTCCCGGTGCTCTGATTGAAGGTGAGCCCGGCGGGGAGTTCGCCCGCAAGCGACCAGGAATAAGGCGCCACGCCGCCGGAGACCGACGGCGTGTATTCATACGGCACCCCGACGGCGCCGGCGGCTGGCGAGAGACTGATACTCGGCGAGGACGCGGCGACGACAACTGTGAGCGGCTGTTCGATGGTCTGAGGGGAAGGCGTGGTGGCGTCCTGTACGGTCAACGACAGCGCGAAGGTGCCGGCTTCCCGGGGCGTCCCGGTGATTTCCCCGGTCGAGCCGTTCAGCGACAAGCCCGTGGGGAGTGAGCCTTCGCTGATGTACCAGGAGTATCGGGCACGCCGCCGACGGCGTTCAGGTTGGCTAGGTACTGAGCGCCCTGCGTGGCGGTGGGAAGAGCCTTCGTGAGGATTGAGAGCGCGGGACCAGGTTCGACCGTCAGGGTCACGGAGGTGCTGGCCTGGTGTGCAGTCGGTGTCGCACGGTCGGTGGCGGTGAATGTCAGGGGGAAGGTGCCGGACTGGGTCGGTACGCCTAAGATCGTCCCCGAGCTGGCGTCGATCGAGATGCCGTTGGGTAGTGACCCCGAGGTGACCGACCATGAGACGGGTGCGGTGCCGCCGGTCGAGGACAGCGGCGCGGAGTAGTAGGCACCGAGCCGGGCCGCGGGGATCCCGTCAGTCGTGACTTTCAAGGGTTCGGCTTCGGGGACCACGGTGATGTTCAGCGTGGCCTTGGCGGTCTGGGCTGTCGGTTCGGTGCTGTCGGTCGCCCGCAGGGTGACCGTCTGAGTGCCCCCGGCGGTCGGCGTGCCGACGATCGCACCCGACGGTTCGAGCGAGAGCCCGGGGGGTAGGCTGCCTGATTCGATCGACCAGCTCACAGGGTTCGTGCCGCCCCTTGACTGCAATGTGGCGGAGTACTGCTGTCCGACGGTGCCTTCGGGCAGCGCGCTGGTCGACACGTTAAGGGTGGTCGGTGCCGTGCTCACGATCTTGACCCGCGCGGACGCGGTGGCTGCTTTAGGTGATGCCGAATCGGTGGCGGTGACCGTGACCGTGGCCGAACCGACTGCGGTCGGTTCTCCGGAGATCACACCGGTTTCGGCGTCGAGCGACAGCCCTTCCGGGAGGGTTCCGCTGGTGACGGCCCACTTGTACGGTTCGCTGCCGCCGCTCGC
>CAWBEF010000006.1:0-310130 GCA_963787765.1 uncultured Solirubrobacteraceae bacterium
TCATCCATCGATAGTCTTCCGGGCTGGACGATGAGCGCGGCGCCGGGTCGATAGGCAGAGCTATCGGCCGTGCGGCGGACCTCGCCGGCCGAACGGGATACGTCCGCTTTGGTCGCGTCAGCGCAACGACGTACCTCGCTCTTGCTCCAGGCAGCCTAAGCGCGGGTCACCATCCCCTGAACGAGCCTGCCGGCAACAGATAGGACGAGAGGGATGGCGTGAAGACGCCAGGCCCACCGACGATGGCTGGCCAGGACGCGCACGGCTGCGGTGCCGCGACCGGCGCCGGACGCCTCGAGACGCCGGGCCGCCTCCGGTGGGCAAACCGCTGGATGTGTGGACCCGCCGACATTCGAGGAGCTCTCCACCGAATGGCTGGAGCAACAGTTACTCGAAGGAGGCCGCGCCGGCGGTGGCCTAGCAGCGAGGAGCCGGGAAGACCTGGAGTGGCGGCTGGTCCAGCACCTGCTCCCCGTGTTCGGCAGCCTTCGCATCGACGAGATCACGGTGCGGGATGTCGACGACTACCGCCTCTCAAAGGTCCGTGATGGCAGGCTCGCACCCTCAGTCAATCAACAAAACCCTGACAACACTCGCGACGATTCTCGAGCTCGGCGTCGAGTACGGCATGATCGATCGGAATCCAGCGCAGGGACGACGACGGCGCCTTCGCTCGGTCGCACCAACACGCCCATGGCTCGATCGCGCTGACCACATCGAAGCGCTCCTCAGGCGGTGTCCGTGCACTCGACATGAGCGCACGGGCAACTCCTGGGCAGCGGCGTGCCCTGATCGCGACCCTGATCTTCGCCGGACTCCGGATCGGCGAGGCACTCGCACTCCGCTGGGAGGACGTCGATCTCCAGCGGCGCGTGATCGTGATCAAGGCGGCGAAGACGGCCGCGGGCGTGCGGAGCGTGAACATCGTGCCGGCACTCCACGAGGAGCTCGCTACACACCGCCAACGACTCGATTCCCCCGCGTCGGCACTCGCGTTCGGTACCAGTACCGGGCCGCCCTCACGGCGCGAGCAACATTCGTCGGCGTGTCCTCGCGCCCGCTGTCAAGCTCGCGAACGCCGAGCTTGCCCAACGCGACCTGGAGCCGCTAGTCAGTGGCCTCACGCCGCACTCGCTGCGCCGGACCTTCGCCTCCCTCCTGTTCGCGATAGGCGAGACCCCGCCCTACGTGATGGACATCAGCCAACCTCACGCTCTCCATCTACGCAAGACAGATGCTCCGGCGCGACGGAGAGCCGGAGCGCCTTCGCGCTCTAGTCGAAGGCGGCATAGTCGAGTCGAATGACACCCTGCGGGGAGAGCAGGAGGTCATCGAGTACGACCCGACCCGGCGTCCGCGGCTACCCGTAATGCTGGCTCGTACCTCCGACCACCGCGTGAGCGCCGCTGCCCCTCACCACCCTTGGCTTTGCACTGTGAGGCATTACCAGCTGCGCCGGGGCGCCGGACCCGAGGAGGTCGATCGCTATGCCCGTACGACGGTGACGGCCTGATCGAAGTCTGAGAAGTCGGCGTCCTGCGTCCACACCTCCGCGTCGTTGACTACGGCGGTCGCAGCTATCCACGTGTCGTTGATCCGGGGTTTGCGCCCCGCGGCGATCACGCCCGCTGCGAGGCTGGGCGAAGGCGGACGCTGTGCGCTCGTCGATGGGGAGAGCCCCCATAAGCGAGCGGACCTCGCCCAGCGTGCGTAGACGCGTGGCGCGGGTGTTCGAGTCCCGTGCGAGCAGGACTCCTAGCTCGAGCTCAGCAACGGAGATCACCGATACTGCGACGTTCTCCGGGAGCGGACGGGCCAGTGGACGCTCCTGCTCCCGGGCGATAAGGATTGAGGTGTCAAGGACGGCTCGGCTCATACCGCGTCCACCGTCTGTTCCGCATTGCGGCCAGGTCGCCGAGAAACCGGGCGTCCAGGGGAGCATCTCGCAGCACGCGTTCAGCAGCCGCACCAGACACCCACGCAGCACGCGTGAGCGGGACGATCTCGACAACCGGGCGCCGGTTCACGGTGACGCGCAAACGCTCACCCGCCTCAACGCGACGCAGGACCGCCGCGGTGTGGTTGCGTAGATCGCGAGAGGACACATCCATGCACAGATCGTAGCAGCACTGCTAAGGGCTGAAAGCCTGCATCACAACATGCGCTCCTGCATGTTAGGATGCATTTATGCCCAAGACGATCCAGATTCGCGACATCGACGACGACGTCTACGAGGGTTCGCGCAGACGCGCCGCCGAGGAGGGCCTCAGCGTCCCGGAGCTGTTGCGGGCCGAGGCGACGAGGCTGGCACAGAACCCGAGCATCGCGACATGGCTGGCGTCCACGCGCAGGCGTTCCTCGGCGGTCGGCGCAAGCAGCGTGCTGGGAGCGCTCGACGAGCTCCCGCGATGCTCGTAGTTGACGCCTCATGCCTGGCCGAGGTCGCTCTCGCGGGGCCCGGCGCCGAGCCGGTGCGCGGCCGGCTGGCCGCTGAACCCGAACAGGCAGCGCCTCATCTCGTGGATGCCGAGGTGCTCGGCGTGGTTCGCCGGGCCCATCGGCGCGGCGAAATCGACCTGACCGCAGCCGCGCAGGCCATCGACGACCTCGGGGCCTGGCCGGGCGCTCGCGTCGACCACCGGCCGCTGCTCGCACGCGCATGGGAGCTTCGGCACTCTCTCACCGCCGCGGATGCGCTCTACGTCGCACTCGCCGAGGCATTGCAGAGGCACCGTTGCTCCACGCTGGACGCTCCGGTTGGCCCGCGCTGGCGGGCCGCGGTGCGCCGTGGAAGTTCCCTGACCGGCCTCCTGCTGGCGAAACAGGAGGCCACCGGTTCGATCCCGGCCGACTCCGGGAGTACCCACCTGCCGGGCCTTTCAGAGGGCTGTCAATAGCTCGACATCTGTTTCCGCCGCCCATAGCGAGGATGCTCGCGTCGAACGTGACCAGGCGCACCCCGCGGCGACGGGCGACGTGAGCAGGTGTGCGTCGGTGCACCTGGCGATAGCCGGCGATGGACGGAACGTCACTGTCACTGATGAGACGTCATCGGTGAGGAAGCGATGGCAGGGTGAGCGCGAGCGCCGCCAGCACCCCTCGTGCAGCGTCGACGCCGATCGCGCTCGGCAGCACGATCGGGTTGGACGAGACCCGCACGAAGCCGCTCTCGGTGATCGGGCAGGTGGCCCAGTCCGCGGAGTCGTTGGCGGAACCAAGCCCGCATCGCCGCGTGATGCACATGCGAGTCCCAGGCCAGCGCGACAAGCGCGTTGACGTCAAGCAGCGCCACGGGGAGCTCAATCCTCGTCGAGCGCGCGCCGCACCATCTCTGAGGTGATCGGCGGCGTACCCGCCGGGACGCGGATCACCGGCAGTCCGTCGTCGGACTCCACCCGAGCGGGGTCAGCCCTCGACGGGCGAGCTCGGAAATGACGGAACCGAGCGAGCGGTGCTCCCCGGCGGCGAGCTGCCGCGCGATCGCGACCACGTCCTCGTCGATGTTCAAGTCGTCCGCACAAGATGATGCTACCGCATCATCGCATAACCGGCGTCGGGCGAGATCGACGAGGCGGGTGTCCGCGCCTATTTGTCCGCGCTGGAGTCGGAATGTGAGTTGACGGCTGACCTCTGAGCGCCCCCCGGTTCTCCACGCGCCCGCCACCAGAGGGAAAACAGAGCTCCCCGGACGGCCCAAAATTGGAGTAGACAGGCCGTCGGCGGGTGCAGCATGATGGGCCCGTGCGCCGAACACCCTTTCTCGTGCCCGTTGTCGACTGCGGTCGTCGGGCCGCTGCTGGCCGTGCTGGGGCTGGCTGTCGGAGCGAGCGCGACGGTCCCCGACACACCCAACGGTGAACTGGCCTCGCCCCGGATATCCGAAGCTGGGGCTGTCGGAGGTGGCGTCAGTGATGTCAGCCTCTCCGGCAACGGGCGCTTCATGGTCTTCGCCAGCAGCGCCACCGACCTGTTCAAAGGCCAGGAATGGCACCTGCGACGTATTCAGGCGCGACCTCTACACCGGGACGACCATCCTGATCAGCCGCGTCTCGAGCACCGGCGCGGTCGGGGAAGGCTGCTCGGATGACCCGGTCAGCGACTACCAGGGCGACGAGATCGCCTTCCTCACCAAAGCGGCCAACCTGGGCGCGAGCGGCGGCCACACGGCAGCGGTCGTCTGGAGCGAAACGGGAGCGACGGTGACGCTGGCGAGCAGGGCCGAAGGCGCATCAGGCACTCCCGCATCCGATGACGTCGGCGCGGTCGCGATCAGCGGCGACGGCTCGACGGTCGCCTTCACCTCGGCCAGCAACCTCGCGACCGGGGTGGAAACGAAAGGCGTCGCCCAGGTCTGGGCACGTAACCTCGACACGGACGCCACGACGCTTATCAGCGCCGAAACGGGGAGCGCCACCGCTGCCGCCACAACCGTCGCGGGTGAACCGTCGCTTGACGAGTTCGCGACCCACATCGCTTTCACGACATCCGCCAAGCTCACGTCCACCGCCACCGGAGCCATCAAGCAGGTCTATGTCAGGGAACCCGGTGCCAAAGCGACCGTCCTCGCGTCGTTGTCGGCGGGCGACGCCGTCGCAAATTCGGGTGCAGGCGAACCATCGATTGCGGCGATGGGGACGGCCGTCGCGTTCAGCTCGAATGCCACCAACCTCGGCCCCGACGCAAGCGGGCAGACGGACATCTACGTCCGCTCCCTCAAGAACGGGACGATCACGACCGCCGACACCACCGCCAACGGAGCGACGATCGCAAACGCGCCCGCGTCACATCCATCGCTCTCCGCTCATGGCAACATCGTCGCCTTCGCCAGCGCCGCCGAAAATCTCGGCGCCGGCACCGGCGGGCACCAGCAGATCTGGGTCCGTGACCTGGGCCGCGGCCTGACGACGCTCGCGAGCCCGGCGACGGGCGGAGCGACAGGGGGCAACGGCGACAGCACGGAACCCACGCTGGCCCAGGGAGGGATCGCCGTCGGCTTCCTCTCGAGCTCCTCAAACCTCGACCCGGCTGATACCGACACGACCCCCGACGCCTATGTCCACCGGGTCCGCGTCGAAGTTCCGCCGGCCCAGTACTCCACGGAGGCGATCTCCCTCGACGGGCTCGACGGCCGCACCAACGCCGCCCAGCCTTCGGGTAAGTCGGGCACCGCGTCCCGCGTCTATGTCTCGGGCAACGGACTCGATGCCGCCTTCGATCTCACCGCGCCCCTCGCCGGCGAGGCAACGGGCTTCGGCGCAGGTGTGTTCGTCCGTGACCTCGCGTCGGGCGAACTCGAACGGGTCAACCGGGCCAGCGACAGCGGCGGGCTTCCGGGAGCCGAACTCGGGGCGCGGGAACGGGGACGACGAAGTGATCTCGATCAGCGCCGACGCCCGTTACGTCGCATTCTGCGCCGAGGCCAGCGGCTCCCCCTCCCAGCAGGTCTACCTGCGTGACCGCCAGACGGGGACAACGACGCTCGAGAGCGTCTCCACGGCCGGGGTTCAGGCCGACAGCGAATCCTTCAACCCGGCCCTCTCGGCGAACGGGCGCTTCCTGGTCTTCTCCTCGCGCGCCGACAACCTCACGCCTCACCACCCGCCCGTCGGGGAACCGCCTTACGTCGACGTCTACGAGCGCAACCTCGAAACGGGCACGACCACGATCGTCTCGCTCCCCAACGGCGCCGCACCGGGCGGCACCAAGTTCGCGAAGCTCGGCATCAGCGGCTACAGCGAACCGGCCTCGGTCAGCAATGACGGCCGCTATGTCGTCTTCGACTCCCGCGACGAGCAGTTGGTCGAAGGATCGCCATATCCCGAAGGCGAGGGCGGGATGGCCTATCTGCGGGACATGAGCACCAACCGCACCTACGTGCTTCAGCACGAAGGCTCGAGCTGGGCGAAGCGAGCTCTCAGAGCCGCGAGGCAACGATCTCCGCCGACGGCAGCACGCTCGCGTTCGAGAGCAACTCCAAAGGCCTCGTCCCGGGCCACGAAACGGATCAGGAAGACGTGTACTACCGAGCTCTGACGATCGAAGGCGGTGAACTCACATCCAAGATCCACATCGCCAGCGTCCCTAACGGCAAAGAACCCGGCAGCGGCGGAACCTTCGGCAATGGTGACGCCAACGACCCCGCGATCAGCGCAGAAGGGCGCGTGATCGCCTTCAACTCCCAGGCCACCAACTACGGGACTACGACCCCTGGCTCACAGGAGGTCTGGGAGCGCGACACCAAACTCGAAACGACGACCCTGGCCAGCCGCGAAGGCGGCGAGAGCGGGCCCGCCGTCTCTGGTGTCAACGCCTTCCCGCCCTCCATCTCCTCCGACGGCAGCCTGATCGGCTTCTCCTCGAACTCGAGCAGCCTCGATCCCGACGGTGTCACGGCCAACCTTGCCTATGTTCGCGTGCTGCCACCCACTGAGCAGCCTCCGACCCCCGGCACTCCCGCACTCGCCCCGCTACCCCCTCGCAGCGGGGTCCCCGAGACCTGCGAGCCCGGAGTCTGGACGGGCGAACCGAGCTTTACCTACGATGGAAGCTCGACGGGACGACGATCGCGGGAGCCGGCGCTCCGCCTACACGCCCACCCCGGCCGAGATCGGTCATGAACTGTCGTACATCGCAATCGGCAGCGACGCCGCCGGCAAAAACCAGGCCGAATCGGCCGCCGTGCAGGTCCGCGATCATGAAGCAGCGGACAAAGCACCCGGGCGACGTGCTCCCCCCGACCGTCAGCGCCGGGATACCCGTGGTCCCGGGCACGCTGGCGACATGCAACGCCGGCACCTGGGTGGAAAAACCGGCGGTCACAGGTCCAGTGGAACCACAACAGGGTCTCAATCTCCGGCGCCACCGCGCGCACCTACGGCTTTCGGTAACGCCGGACATCCACGCGACGATCAACTGCACCGAGATAGCGAAGAACTCCGCCGGCGAAGCGGCCAAGGATCGAGCAACCAGCTGTTCGTCCTCGACCGGCGCCAGTGGCGCTCGCGCCACCCACGCCGGCCTTCTACGCCGCCGGCGAGCGCATCTGCAAGGCCGGAAGTTCAGCTATCTCGGCAGCACGTCGCTGAGCGGCACCTCAGTCCAGTTCACGTTCCTGCGCAACGGCGGCTACATCGGCGCCGGTGACAAGGGCGCGGAAGGCTTCACCGACAACATTCACTCGCTCGTAACCGCCGATCTGAACCAACGCCTCTCCTGCATCGAGACGGTGACAAACGGTGACGGCCTCAGCGCCAGCGCCACGAGCGGACAGCTGATGATCCCCTACGACCCTGCCTGCGGCATCGCAGCGTCGGTTCACCTCTACGCGAAGCTGGTCTCCCCGCTGACCGCACGCGCTGCCGGCAACACCAGCGGGGTGGTCATCCCGCTCCCCATACAGCCCGTCTGCCCGCCGCCGGAGTCGACCGACGGCGAACTCGAAGTCTCACCTGCGCCGCCCGTGAGCAACCCGCCGACCGTCACCGAGCAGGTCAACCACGGCTCGCTGATCGTCACCATGGGCTGCCCGAGCGGGTCGGGTTACTCGACCGTCCTGCAGAACGGCAAGGCGCCCGTCCCGAAAGTCGCCTCAGTGGCCGCGGCCAAGCACCTTACGCTCGCCCGTCAGTCGGTGAAGATCGCCCCCGGCACGCATCGGCGGATCAAGCTGACGTTCAACTCGACCGGCCGGCGGCTGCTCAGACGCCAGCGGCAGATCACCACCACCCTGCTCGCGATCGCAGGCACCAAGACGACGATCGTCGCGCACATCCGGCTGCACCGGTAGACACCGCGTCTGCGCCACCGGCCCGGCCGGTTATACCCGGCCTAGACTCAGAGTCTCACGATGGCCTACGGCCGATGGACTTCACCGGCCGTCCGATGAAAGAGCGTATGGTCTTCGTCGCACCGGCAGGGCTGAGGGGCGCGGCGCTCCGCCGTTGGGTGACCAGGGCGGTCGCGTTCGCCTCGGGGCTCCCGCCCAAGGACGCCACAGCCCGGCGAAAGCCCGCGGGCCGGCCGATGGGGCGATGAGGCACACCGGAGGGGCGACGACAGAACAGCTCGAGGCGACGGCCGGCGAGGACCGCAACGGTGTTGGGAGTGCTCGTCGCCTCTCAGTCGCGCTTGCGCTTTGCCTTGGGGGGGTCTGATGGTCAACCTGAGACTGCCATGCGTCGTCGCGTGGCCCGGGACCGCATAGACGATCTTGACGGTCAGGCTCAGCAAGCGATGGTGTTTGGTGACCTCCTGCAGCGCGATGTGCCCGGCCCGGGTCAGCTTGATATTCAGGCGCGGCTTCACGCCGGTCTCTCAGATGGGCGATGCCGGTGAACAGCAGAGCTGCCCTGTGAGAGCTCGCCGTGCTGACTTTGACCGGCTTTTCGGAGACGCTGCCGGTCCCGGTTGAGTGACACGGTCCCCCGGGGTAGGCGACTGCGACTGGATGCCCAGAGAGCCGCCGTTGTTGAGAAGGACCTGCAGGATGTTTTTGCCGTTCGTCGCTTCTTCGAGGAAGCGTTCGGTTTCGCGCAGGACGAGTTCCACCCACTTTTTCCGATATTCCGCTTCTGATTTTTTGGCGATCGGTTTGATGACGAGCTGCTCAACAGTCGTCCCGGTACCAGTCGTCGTTTTCGGCGTTTCCTGTTGACCACTTTTTCTTTTTCGCTGCCCGTCCCTGGTTCTTCGATGACTTCTTCGCTGGTTTCCGGCGCGGGTGGGCTGAAGGTGGGCAACGGGAACACGTAGCTGCGGCCGGCGTTTTCAGCCTCCCCCGGAGCGCCCGCAACGATCGTCGACCCTGAGATCCCGGCCGACGCGCCTATGTATCCGGCTTCGCTCGCACCGGTCGGGTTGGAGGTTTCCGCGCCGACGGGCTCACGGCCCGACCATCCTCCCGAAGGCTCGCCGTAGACGAACAGCCTCCCATGGTATGGCCCGCCTTCCGCGCCGTAGTTCTGGTCTCCGGTGAGGACACGTTTGCCATCGGCCGAGATCGCGATCGAGCTCCCGCCGGCGACGATGGCCGTGCCGATCGCCGATCCCGGCTTCCAGCCCCCGCCGGGCTCGACGAAGACGTACCCGCGCCTTCGTTGAAGGAATAGCCCGGCGCCCCGATGGCGACGGTCGCGCCTGTTTCGCTGATCGCGGCGGCGCTCCCGAAGTGCGCGCCTTCGGTGAACATCGAGGACTTCGGTTTGAACTCCACAACGCCGATCGAGGCGAGGTCCGTCCAGCCGTCGGCTGGGCGGGTGAGGATGTAGGCGCGGCCGGTTTCCGTGGTTCGGCTTTCGCCTTCGAACGTGTACGGTGCGCCGGCCGCGATTGTCGATTCGCTCGCTGAGATCGCGACCGCCGTGCCGAACTCGTCTTGGGTCTTGCCGTCGGCGGTGGTGATGCGAGCGGGGGCTGCAGGGGCTTCCTTCCAACCCCCTGAGGGCTCCGAGTAGATGAAGACGGCACCCTGGTTGACGGCGGCCTTTTCGGTGTGTTCGTTGACTATCTGGCCGGGGACGCCGAGCACGATTGTTTTACCCTCGGCGCCCGTGGCCACTGAGGTCTCAGCCAGATGGGAGGTTTCGCCTTCACCTTTCAAGGCTCTTGTCTCGGTCTGCTGGGCGGAGGCCGCCCACCCACCGCCGGGCTCGGCGAACACGTAGGCCGTGTCTGCCCCACCGACGACGATCGTGGCTTCATTCTGGAGATCGCGACGGACTCGCCGAAGAAGAATCCTTCGGAGCTCGCTTTCAACTCGGCCACCTGTTTGCGGCGCTCCAGCTCGAGGTCGTCGTGAAGACATAGGCGGCGCCGTGAGCTTCTTCGTGATAGTCGGCGCCTACGACCAGTGTTTTCCCGGCGATCGCGACGGCCAGGCCGAACTGATCGTTCTTCGTTGCGTCACCCGCTTTCAGTTCAGCTTCGCTGTTGGTGAGGGGGTCGATGTGCAGCGGGTAGACGGCCCCCCGCGCGTTCACCGTGATCAGCGCCCGTCGGCCGTTGAGCCCCAGGCTCGCGGGAAGCACGTGCCCGCGTGCGTCGGTGGCGATCAGCTGTCCGTAGTGAAGGGTCGCCCCCGTGGCGCGCAGAGCCAGGCTGCCGTGCTCGAGATGCACGCTCATGTTGCCGCCGATCCTCACCGCCAGGGCGATGGGTCCCCTCGCCCCTGCCGGAGGCCGGTCGATGTCGAAGCCCTGCTCGAGCCCCAGCGGACCGTTGACGTACCACTCGCTCAAATTGCGGCGGGAGTAGCTGACGCGATTGGCCGACACCCGAGGCGCGGCCGGCGCCACGGCCCGCAGTGAGCCGGCCGGGCCGTAGGCGGCCAGGCCGAGGGTGAGGCGTCCCCGCCCGGCAGCGATTGTCGCGCCCGCGGAGGAGAACGTCGTGCGGAAGGATTGCGCCGGGTTGGAGGCACTCAGTCCGCGAAGCTCGTACCCACGCTCCTCGCGGCCGAGCGTGGCGGAGATCTGCCCCCTCACGGCCAGCGGGACCGAATGGGAGACTCGTGCCGTCGGGGCTACAGCGTCGGGGTGCGCCGGAACGAGGCCCGCGATCAGGGCTGCGAGCACAATCGCGAGCGCGGCCGCCGCCACCGCGCATCGCGCGATAGACCGCGAGGGCCTCGTCTCCGTCGAGCCCAGGGCAATCTCCATATCGCGCCTCCCGGTCCAGGTAGGTGAAGCCGCGCCGGACGGCGTGGCCGTGCAGGTCGAAAGCTACCTTGATCCCGCCCTGCAAGGCAGGGAGGGTCGGCGCCCGACCGTCCGCCCCACGGAGCACCTCTGTACTGCGCCATGGTCATCGGGGGCGAGGCGCAACTGGTGGCGAGCGTCTTTCCTGTCACTCACCCCCGGCCCGAGCCCGCACCACATCCATCGTCTCCATGATCGAGACGGTCTCATCCAGCGTCATCGCAGGGCTCTCGAGCTCCCCGGCAGCCAGGCAACGAGCGACCTCCTCGGCCTGGTGGCGCAGCCCCCGCCCCTCGTGCACGGACTCGACCCGGGTGGGCTCGCCTTGCCTGGGGATGAGCGTGACGGCGGCGGGAGCGTAGAAGTCCCCCGTCGATCTCGATCCTGGCATCGCCGCCCACGATCGACGCACGGGTCGGGCTCTTGGCCCGCAGCGTGCAGGTGAGGACGGCCTGAGCACCGCTCTCATAGCCGAACACCATCGACGTCTGTGCGTCCACGCCGGTGAACGCCGGTGAGGCCATCGAGACGACACGACTGGGCGTGCCCAGGACCATCGATGCGAAGGACACCGGGTATATCCCGAGGTCCAGGAGGGCGCCGCCGCCGAGCTCGGGCGCAAACAGGCGAGAGCCGGCATCCTCGGCAAACCACTGGCCGTGGTCGGCCGTCACGAGGACGATCTCGCCGAGCAGCCCCTGCGCGAGCCAGTCACGGACGAGCGCGATGTGCGGCAGGAACCGCGTCCACATCGCCTCCATCGCGAACAGGCCCTCCTCTCGCGCGACCGCGACGATCTCGGCCGCCTCGGCCGCGTTCATCGCAAACGGCTTCTCGACCAGCACGGGCTTGCCGGCCCGCAGAGCGAGGATCGCGTTCCCGTGGTGCATCGGGTGCGGCGTCGCCACATAGATCACATCCACGCCGGGGTCGGCGACGAGCGACTCGTAACTCCCATGCCGGCCCTCGATCCCGAACTCCTCGGCGAACGCGTCCGCCCCGGCCTGGCTGCGTGACCCCACGGCGCTGATCAGCCCGGAGCCGGTCAGGCGCAGGTCGTTCGCGAAGGCATGGGCGATGCCTCCGGTCCCGAGGATTCCCCAGCGCAGCGGGCCGCCCTCCGTGTCCGTCCTTCGAGCGCTCACACCAACGCCGGGATGACTTCACCGGCCAGGCGCTCCAGCTGTTGCTGATCGTCCACCAACGGGTTGAGCAACAGGAGCTCCGCACCTGCGTCTGCGACCGCGCGAAGCCCTGCGATGCAATCCTCCACGGTCCCCGCGACCATCTGCTCCGACCAGTCGCCAAAGCCGTAGTGACGTTTGAGGGCTTCCCCGAGGGATCTCTGCGCGAGGGCGGGATCGTCCTCGACGTGGATGTAGACACGCTTGCCGAAGCGGAACTTCCCAGGGTCACGGTTCTGCACAGCCAGCTCATCCTTGACCATCGACACCTGCTCGGCATAACGCGCGGTGGTCTGGGATCCCGCGCCCATGAACCCGTCGCCGTGAAGTGCCGCGCGGCGCATCCCGGCGGGCGCGTTGCCGCCGAACCACACCGGCGGGTGTGGCTTCTGCACGGGCTTCGGCTCCATCGTCGCTCCCTGGAGCGTCCAGAACCGTCCCTCGAAGTCGATCTGCTCGTCAGTCCAGAAGCTCTTCATCAGCGCCAGCGCCTCGTTGAAGCGCGCCACGGGCTTGTCCGGATCGATGCCGAAGGCAGCGAACGGCCGCTCCTTGCCGCCGGTGGCGACGCCCACCTCGACGCGGCCGTTGCTGAGGCAGTCCAGCGAGCTGATCGCCTTTGCGAGGTGGAGGGGGTTGTGCAGCGGCAGGATGAACACCGCACAGCCCAGCCGCAGACGCCGGGTGCATGCCGCGGCGTAGGTGAGCGTCTGCAGTGGCGCCAGGACGCCGGCCGCGCCGATCACCTGCTCCTGCACCCAGCCGCTCTCGAACACCTCGAGCTCCTCGACGCGGGCCAGGTGGGCGCGGAAGGCCGTCTCGTCGAAGCGGCCCTCGCGCGCGTACTGCGGTATCGAGATCGCGAAGCGCACGTGCCTCAGCCGACCGCGCTGCGGTAGCTCGCAGCCTGCTCGGCGTAGCGGTCCAGCAGCGGCTCGATCACCGCTACAGGGGCCGACGGCACGTACTGAAGCACGCGGGTGACGCCGGCCTCGGCCAGACTGGCCAAGCGCTCGGGCTCCATCGGGGCCAGCTGGAGCGTCGTCGGTATCTCACCGCGGCCCGCCTCGGCGGCGAGGGCCTTCAACTTGTCGAGGCGGGCGATCATCTTCTCGTCATCGCCAAGAAAGTTCGGATACCACTCGTCCCCGAACCGGACGACCCGCTCGAGGACCTTGCTGCCGTTGCCGCCCACGAGAACCGGAGGGCCGGAGGGCTGGGCGGGCTTCGGCCAGCTCCATGCACGCTCGAAGGAGAAGTGCTCGCCCGTGAAGCTCGCCTCGTCCTCGGTCCACAGTTGGCGCATCGCTTCGACCATCTCGCGCATCCGGCCGAAGCGGCGTGCCGGGTCGACGCCGTGGTCGCGCATCTCCTCGATGTTCCAACCGGCCCCCACTCCCAGCAGCACCCGCCCGCCGCTCAGCACGTCGAGGCTGGCGATCGCCTTTGCGGTCACGATCGGGTCGCGCTGGGCGGTCAGCATGATCCCCGTCCCCAGACGGAGCGTGCTCGTCGCGACAGCGGCGAAGGACAGCGCGATCAGCGGGTCATAGGTGCGGGCGTACTCGCGGGGGAGCTCGCCGCCGGGCGGGTAGGGCGTCTCGCGGCTGGCGGGGATATGGGTGTGCTCGGGGAAGAACAGCGACTCGAAGCCGCGATCCTCCACCATCCGGGCGACCGTCGCCGGATCGGCCGACTCGTCGGTGGGGAAGATGGCTACGCCGAAGTCGATGAGCCTCCCGACAAAGCCTAGTCGAAGGGCGTCCCGGGGTTGGAGCCGAAGCGGCTTCTCGCGCCAAGGCCGACACCCGAGCTGAGGACCGCGTCGCCACACGCGCCACCGTGCGGTGTGCGGCCTGTGTGCCGGGCCGCACACCGCAACCGATCACGTCATTTCTTGGCCTGTTTGATGACCAGCTCTGGCTGCTTCTTCGGGCTGCCGGCCTTGACCTCGATGGTCGTGCCTTCCGCAGGGCTCAGGGTCCCCGGGTCTTCGATCGCGACTTCGTGGAACCCTTCTCCGTTTTCCTGGATTTCGAGCACGGATTCGGGGCCACCTTCCAGGTGAGTCACGGCGTCGCGGCCCGTTTCGGGGTTGATCGCGATCGCCACCGAGAGACCTTCTTTCGCGCCGACGACCTTGTTGACCGGCGAGAGCGCGCCGACCACCGAGCCGCGGATTTCGTAAGTGTTGAGGCCACAGTCGAAGGCGGTGAAGGGTCCGTTTGGCGGGCTGCTCGCGCAGACCGACTTCCTTGCGCTTGGCGTTGATCGAGCCGGTTCCCATCACCATCGGTTCGGTCACCACCACGCCTTCTTTTTGACCCGGTGAGGAGCAGCGTCCGGTGGCGATGCCGACCGGTCCATTCGGTTGTGGCCGGTTCGTACTCTTTGAAAGTTGTGACCTTTTCAAATTGCGGTTTCGCGGCGATGTAGTCGTAGACGTCAGACAGGATCAGGATTTTTTTCCCTTCGGAAGCGTCGCGTAGATGCTCATCGGTCCGGTGAGGTAGGGGTTGGCACCTCCGCATATGCATTTCCCCGATGCCGGCGTGGACGTCAGAGCTGTCAGTGCCCCGACGGCTAGCAGTGCTGCCAGAACTCCTGTACGTCGCATGTCCGGTTCTCCCCTCTCGTGAAATCCCTCGACGGGACCTGATCGGCCGAGCGTGCCGTAATGGCGTTCGGTGTGCCCTAGGGGAAACCCCAGTGTTCGCGAACCCGGACTAGACTCGGAAACGGCATGGAGGGTGCTAGGGCGGGCCATGTGGCGGCAGCGTTCGCGAGCGAGCCGCTGGAGCGCGGGCCGGAGCTCGCGGCTCTGGGCGAATCGATCGCCGCAGCCGTCGCGGGCGCGGGCAGGGTCCTGGTACTCGAGGGCGCGGCGGGGGTCGGCAAGTCGCGGCTGATAGAGGCCGCCTGTGAGATCGCGGGCGCCAAGAACGTAAGAGTGCTCCGCGCTCGATGCCGGGAGCTCGAGGCGGCGCTGCCGTGGTCGCTGGCGCGGGCGCTGCTGTCACCGAGTCTCGAGGCTATGACGGTGGCGGCGCGCGAGCAGGCCCTGAGACGTGCGGGCGAGCAGGCGCGCATCCTCCTCGGCCCCGAGGCCGGTCCCCCGGAGGGCGTGGGCGACAGGTGCGCTGGAACTTACGCGGGCACGCGCGCTGACCTGGCTCACGCTGGATCTCGCCGAACGCGAGCCGCTCGTGTTGGCGATCGATGACCTGCACTGGGCCGACGCGCCTTCCCTTCGCTACCTCGCCGATCTCCTTGCGCGCGTGGAGGGCACGCCCATAACCGTCCTGCTGGCACGCCGTCCGCGCGAACCCGGTGGAAGGAGCGGGCTGCTCGAGTGGGTCGGCCCCGGTGACGGCGCCGGCTTGATCGAGATCAGGCCACTAGTCGGTCCGCCGTTGAGCAACTGGTCGGCGTGGTGCTGATCGATCACGATCCGCACCGATCGCCGCCGCGTGCTGGCGAGCGACCGGTGGCAACCCCTTTTACCTGCACGAGCTGCTGCGCGAGCTCGCCCGCCGCAGCGCCCAGGGAGAGCCGCTCGATCCCTTCCTGGCGCCGAACGGGGCCCCCGAGGGGGTGATCCGCAACGTCGCGCGGCGCCTCGATCACATGGGGCCTGACGCCGTGGCCCTCGCCCGCGCCGTCGCGATCTTCGGAGATGCGGTTCCGCTTCACCAGGCGGCGGAGCTCGCCCGCATTCCGCTCGACAGGGCGGCGGCCGCGCTCGATGCGCTGGCGGCAGCCGAGGTCCTGCAGCCCGATGACCCCGTCGCCTTCGTCCATCCGCTCGTCGCGGCGGCGGTGAACGCGGACATCGGTGTCTCCCGCCGGGGTCTGCTGAACCTGCGCGCGGCGCAGATCCTGGATCGGGACGGCGTGGCGCTCGCGCGCGTCGGGCTGCACCTGCTGGCAGCGTCCCGCCGCGGCGATCCGTGGGTAGTCAACACCCTGCGCCGTGCCGCCGGAGCGGCGCAGGCCGAAGGTGCCGGCACGCTGGCGGTCGAATATCTCTCACGGGCACTCGAGGAGACGGCCGACCCCGGGCAGCGGGCCCCCGTGCTCACCGAGCTCGGGCGCGCCGAGGCCTCGCTCGGGCGGGCCGAGGCGGTCACGCATCTGCGGGAGGCGCTGCAGCTGCGAGACGACCCGCTGGAACGAGCTCGGCTTATGCTCGAGCTCGGCCGGGCGCTTGTCGTTGGCGGCGATCACGCCCGCGGCGCGAGCGTGCTGGCCGAGGGAGCGACCGTGCTCGAGGACACCCATTCAGAGCTCGGTCGCGAGTTACGTGCCGCATGGTGGATGGCGGCCTCGCTCCGACCAGGCCGGACGCTCGAGACGCTCGTCGTCGAGGACCCCGAGGTCGATGCCGGCGAAGGCCCGCTGAGCCCCGGGCAACGCCAGCTGCTTGCACAGCTCGCGCAGCAGCGCGCCTTCGAAGGCAGCCCGGCGAGTGAGCTGCGGGATCTGGCAGGGCGGGCGTGGGGAGGCGGCGAGCTGCTGCGCGCAGAGAGCAGCGATGGCATGACGTGGCCGCTGGTCACCGGGGCGCTGCTGTTCGCCGATGAGCTCGAGTTCGAGGCGCAGATCTGCAATGCGGCGATGACCGACGCGCGCCTGCGGGGCTCGCCGATGGCCTTCGCGACCGCCAGCTACTGCCGGGCGTGGCCGCTGTTCCTGCGCGGCGAAGTCACGGAGGCCGTGGCAGACGCCGAAAGCGCGCTCGCCGCACGCTCCGACGGCTGGGCCGCGTATCTCGGCTCAACCGTTGCGATCCTCGCGCTCGCACTGCTGGAGAGCGCCGGTGCCGCCGCTGCGCGGGCGGTGCTCGACGCGGCGCTGACCGATGAGGAGCTCCGGCGCTCGACCCAGTTCGGCCTCGTCGCGTGGGCCAACGGGCACGTTCTCGTTGCCGAAGAGCGTCCCGCCGAGGCTCTGCAATCGCTGCTTGAGACGGGTGAGTTCCTCAGCCGGACGGGCTTCGACCAGCCGGCTTTGCTTCCGTGGCGCAACGATGCCGTACTGGCGGCCTTCGCGCTGGGTGACAGCGAGCTCGCCGGCTCGATGGCCGGGGATGCCCTTTCGATGGCCCGCGCCGGTGGAGTGCCGCGCCTGATCGCGGCCTCGCTGCGGGTGTCCGCTCGCCTTGAGCGGGGTGAGCGCGCGATCGCACTGCTGCGGGAGGCCGATGCGATCCTCGCGCCCTCGCCGCCGCGGCTCGAGCGGCTTCGTGTGCTGATCGAGCTGGGCGCGGCGCTGCGCCGAGCCAACAAGCGCGCCGAGGCGCGCGGCCCGCTCCAGGAGGGGGCGATGCTTGCAGGTGCCGGCGGCGCCGCGCGGCTTGCGGCTTTCGCCCGCGACGAGCTGGCCGCCTCGGGGTTGCGGGTCGCGCGCCGGCCGGACGCCGAGTCAGCCGGGCTCACCCCGAGCGAGCTGCGCGTCGCCCGACTCGCCGCCGAGGGCCACAGCAACCGGGAGATCGCACAGATGCTCTTCGTCACCGTCAAGGCGGTCGAGTACCACCTCGGCAACACCTACAGCAAGCTCGGGATCCAGCGGCGCGGACAGCTCAGCGGCCGGCTCGCCGGCGCCGAGGACCGCCCTACCCCCTCACCCGGTGTTGGCTGACGGGATCGATCCGCATTTCCTGCTCGCTGCGAACCGACGCCGACCCCACTCCCGGGCTTCCCCGGGGAGCCCTCAGCCGACACCGTATTCAGCACACGCGGCGAGGCCCTGCCTGACGCCTTCGGCGATCCTCGGGGTGTTCACGGACGTTTCGGCTTTGTGGCCGACCCCGCCCCACCCGTACCAGGCGATCGAGGCTGCTCCGCCGGCGCAGAAGGCGCGCGCCTCGTCGACCATCTGGGCGACGCTCAGCCCCGGCGTGTACTCATGTACCGATGTGCGCCCCGACCAGCCCTGGTTGATGCCGATCATGGGCGTGTCGGCCTGCACCCATCCCTCGGCTTCCAGGGCTTCACGCTCTTCGCCCAGGAGCAGGCTCATCGACCAGTCGAGGTTTTCGCCGCTCGACATTTCCCCATAGACGCCTTCGGCGTAGTTGTAGAGGCCCACCGCGTCGCAGCCCGCGTTTGAGTAGTTCGCCGCGATGGGCGATTCGAACCCACCGGTCTGCCCGATCTGGTCGATCGCGCCGCCGAACCCGCAGATCGCCGGCAGCCCCGGCGTCAGTTCGTCGATCACCTGGTGGATTTCGGCCAACAGCGCACGGCCGCTGCCCCCGTCCCAGGGAGCCCAGTCGTCGAGCACCCAGTAGCCCTTCACCAGCGGGTTCGAGGCGTCTTCTTTGACCCATTCCCGCACCTGCGCCAGGACCACCGCCGGCGAATCGACGTTCGGGTTGTAGTCCTTCGGGCAGAACCAGTCTTCTTCCCCGGGCGGCGGGGGCGCGACGGTGTGTGTGCGGTGGCACTCCCACTCGCCCAGCACGTCGGAGATCCGGGCGTCGATCACCGAGACGTGGTATTTGGCGAAGATCCCCGCCAGGCGGCTGCCGACGGGCGGCGCGCCGTTGTACTCGATCGCCGTCGTCACGCCCAGCGAGGTGGCATTGACGATGCGGGGCTTGTTGTTGATTTCAAACCCGACGGTCAGGCCGCTCGTCGCGCTCGCGAGCGCCCGTGCCGAACCGCGGCTGGCTCCCGCGGCGGACGGCGTGACGCCGAGGACGACCATCGCCACGGTCACTGCCAGCGGTGCGAGCATCCTCCTCACAGGCTGGACTATAGATCGCGACAGGCGCCCGCGCGACGGATCACGAGCCGGCCGCTCGCCGTGCGTCAGATCGTGGTGCTGATCTGGATCGCTTCTTCGCCCGTCAGCGTCAGCGTCGTGGTCAGTCCGATCGGTTCAGCTTTGACGGCACCGAAGCTCGCTTCGAGGGTGCTCTTGAGCGTCCCGCCTTCGGCGGCTTCGTATTCGTCTGGCTTCTGGACGCCTTTGGACGCCTTGAACGCGAGCGAGCTGCTCGCGCCGGCCTTGTCTGTCTTGACGGGGACGAGCAGCGATCCACTCACCTCAACGGCCGTGGTGGCGCACTGCATTTCGAGCACCGGGGCTCCTGCCGAGGGCGCCAGCTCCCACGCCACCTGCTTTGACGCCTTGCTGGTCCAGACGAGCGTCCCGAGGAGCGTGGCGGCGCGCACTTCGCCCGCTGCTGCGCCGGCCGATGAGCATTTTCCGGCGGTCGTCTGACAGCCGGTGAACGTCAGGGTCACGTCCGTGAGTTCCTTGAAGGCGCCGTAGGAGCCCTCGCCGCTTGAGCCGGTGCAGGTGATCAGCTTGTTGGTGGCCGTCTCGAGCTTCACCGCGCCGCCGCTGAGCGAGACGTGCGCCTTCGCAGCGCCGGGTTCCCATTCATAGGTGCCCTTGCCGCCTTCACTCGAGCACTTGGAGCTGGAGAACCGCCCGTGCCCTGCCGCGACCGAGACGCAGCGGCCGAGTTCCGGCGGTTCGAGCGCAGCAGTCTTGAAGCTGGCCGCGCTCGAGGTGCCGGTCCCGCCGGCGTTCATGGCGACCAGCCGGTACTGATAGGTCGTGTCAGGGGTGAGGCCCGTGACGGCGGCTGTGACAGCGACCGCCGCGCTCCCGGCGCCGGGCGCGGGAATGCATGGGACGCTCTTAGGAGAGGGGAGCGTTGTGCCGTATTCAAACTCACAGGCGGTGACGTTCGACCCGTTCGGGTTCACCGAGCCGGTGAGAGTCGCCCCGGTGTGGGTGATCGCCGACGCCCGCCCCACCACGACCGTCGGCGGCAGGGCGGGAGTGGTGAACGTTGAGATCCCTCCCTGGGTCCTGCCCCCCGCGTTCGCCGCATCGACCCTGAAGTAGTACCTCGTCAGCGGCGCGAGCACGCCGGCCGGCGCCGACACGGCGACCGCGCTCGTGCCTGCGCCCGGCGAGCCGCAGGACGCCGTGGTCTCGCCCGCGAGCGTCGGGCTGGTGGCGTATTCGATTTCGCAGGCCGTCACGTTCGCGTCGTTCGGGTTGACCGTCCCGTTCAACGTCGCCGAGGAGCTCGTGACCGACGATGCCGAGCCCGTGAGGACCGTCGGCGGATCGGGCAGCGTCGTGAAGCTTTCGATGCTGCCTTCGCCTCTGCTGCCGGCGTTGCTCGCGTCGACCCGGTAGTAGTAGACCGTCAGGGGCGCCAGCCCACTCACCCCGCCCGACACCGGGACCGCGCTGGTGCCCGACCCCGGTGAGCCGCACGACACCGTCGTCGCCCCGGCAAGCGTCGGGCTGGTGGAGTATTCGATTTCACAGGCTGTCACTTCCGCGCCGTTCGGGTTCACGCTTCCACTCAGCGTCGCGGAGGAGCTCGTGATCGAGGATGCCGAGCCGGTCACGACAGTCGGAGCGCTGGGCGTCGACGTGCTCGACCCGGTCGTGAAACGCTTGCACTACGCCTTCGCGCCGTCCGCCTGCGTTGCTCGCGGTGACCCGGAAGTAGTAGGTCGTGCTCGCGGCGAGCGGGGACGCCGAGGCCGATACCGCGACCGCGCTCGGTGCCCGATCCGGGTTCGCCGCAGGACACCTTCGCTGCGCCCGCGAGCGACGGTTCGGTTCCGTATTCGATTTCGCAGGCGGTGATTTCATCGCCGTTCGGGTTCACGCTGCCGTTCAAGATCGCCGAGGAGGCCGTGATCGACGAGGCCGTACCCGTGACGACCGTCGGCGGCGGGGTTTTCGAGAGCGGTTCCACGCACGATTCCGCGACGTGCAGCGCCGCGTTCTTGCCATCCGGGCAGGTCGCGTTCCTCCAGGAGGTGTCCAGTGCGTTGACCCCCGTCAGGTCGCCGCCGGTGAGGTTGGCGCCGTCCAGGAGGGCGCCTTCGAGATCGGCGCCGCGGAGCACCGCCCCTTCGAGCGCGGCCCCTTCGAGATACGCCGCCGCGAGGTCCGCTCCCGACAGGTCGGCCGACTGGAGCGATGCGCCGGCCAGGTTCGGCTTCTTCCAGGTCCGCCCCAGCGAGCTCTGCGCCCGTCAGATGGGCCAGTCCCAGTTCCGCACGGGGACCGATCAGATAACCGTCGACGAGCCGCCAGGGCTCGGGCAGGGAGGCGGGCGTCCCGAGCTCCTCGCCCGATGTTACCCCTTCCAGCTGGGCGCCCGAGAAATCGGCGCCGGCGATGTCGTCGCCGGTGAGGTACGCATATTCGAGGGTGGCGTCGGTGAGGTTGGCGTCCTCGAGGGTGCCACGCTCCAGTTCGACTTCTTCCATCCTGGCGTGTGCCAGGTCCGCGCCGGCGAGATCGGCGCCGGCCATTTCCGCCGCCGCCAGTTTTGCACTCTGCAGGTTCGCTCCCTGCAGGTTGGCGTTTTCCAGTTCGGCGCTTTCGACATCGGCACCTTCCAGGTCGGTGCCTTCAAGGTCGGAGCCCTTCAGCGCCGCCTCTTCGAGGTGGGCGTGTTCGAGATCGATCCCGTGCAGGTCCGCGCCCGCAAGCTCGGCTCGCCGCAGCCACACCCCCGGGCCGAGCAGATAGCCGGCGCGGAGCGCCCAGTGATCCGGCAGCGACGCCGGCTCGCCCACGATCCCACCAGATTCCACTTCGACCACTTCGGCGCCCGCGAGCTCGGCACCCGCCAGGTCAGCCCCCGCGAGCGTGGCAAAGTCGAGGTCGGCGCGCTCGAGGTCGGCGCCCGCCAAGTCGATGCCCGACAGGTTCGCGCCGCGGAGGTAGGCCTCGTAGAGGTCGGCACCCGGGCCGGCGAGGTAATAGAGGCACACGCCGTAACCGCGGCAGTAGGCGCCGACCAGGGTCCAGTTTTCCGGAAGCGAGGCCGGACGGCCTTCGATTTCCCCAGACACTCCGTCGAGCTGGGCTCCGCTGAGGCTCGCATAGGCGAGTTCGGCGTCTGCGAGCTTGGCGTCTGTCAGGTTCGCGCCTTCGAGGTTCGCGCGGCCGAGTTCCGCGTCTTCGAGGTTGGCGCCGGAGAGATCCGCGCCTGCCAGGTCGGCCCGGGCGAGTTCGGCGCCTTCCAGGTCGCAGCCGCTCCAGTCGATGCCCGGGCGGACTTTGAACCGCGGTTCGAAGAAGCCTTCTTCGACCTTTGCGTTAAAGGCCTGCGCGAGCTGCTCGGCATAGATTTCCTGCGGCCAGGACCCCCCTTCAGGGGGCGGAAACCGAGGCACTTCGCTGTAAGCCTGATCGACTTCGGCTAGAGCCGCCTCGTATTCGGCCCGCGGACAGTGGCTCGGTTCCTTTGCTTCCGCGGCAACTGCCGTCCCGGCTCCGAGCACGAGTATCGCGGCGAGGAGCAAGAACCAGGCTGCGAGCAAGACAGCGATCCGCGGCCCGGTGGCCCAGCGCGGCCGAACGGCGCCGCTGCTCGAGCGCTGGGTCGACACCTCTCCGGAATGATTGCTCGACGCCGTCTTGCCGTTCATGGCTCAGCCCCCTGGCCCGTTGATACGGCGCGATCGTAGCGGGCTTGGGCCGTGGCGGTCTTCACACGGTCCTAACAATTCGGCACCACGGGGCGACGGCCGCGTGGGGCGGTACGGGACCCCGAACCGGGGTGCGCCCCCGGTCGGTTGACACCTCGCTTCGGCTGCGGAGAGGACGACGCCGAGGCGCTCGGCGGGAACTACTCCTCGGTCGCTACGACAGCCGGCTTCTTCTCGACGGGCCCCGGCTTCATCGCCGCGATCCTCGATCCGAGCTCGCGGATCTGCTCGTCGGAGAGGTGGTCGACGGAGATACCCGCCTGGACCAGCTCGCGGCGTACGTTGACCGCCGAGCGGGCGCCGTCGACCTCGAGGCCGAGCCTCAACAGGACGCGGCTGACGAGCGGGTCATCGAGCGATGTCGCGCCGTCGGCGGCGGGCTTCAGGAGCCATGCCCTGAGGGCCTCCGCCTCGGCCAGGGCGAACTCGAGGACGATCGACGGCTCCTCGATGCCGAGCGTCCATGATCCGGTGGAAGGGCCGGTGGCTTGCTCGGTTGTGGCGTGGTCTAGAGCGCTCACGATCTCAGCGTCCGCATCGGGTTCAGAGCTGGCTGAACAGGTGTGCCTCCCGCTGATCGGCCGCGGGAGGATCGGCCTTGAACACCCCGGCGATCAGACGGACGGATGGCCGACCGGTACGCTTAACCACGCGCTCCGCCGGCCCGCAGGCGCGGGCGCGAGGGTCAGGCGACCGCCTTGACGGCCGAGTCGGCCCAGCGGACCGACTCGAGGTAGGTGCTCGCGACCGGGCCCGAGCCGCCGGTGAGCGCCATCGCCGGGGCAAGGTCGCCGCACTCGTAGGCGATCACCGCCCTGAGGAGCCGGCCCAGCTCGCCGGCACCGTCGACGAGCGCCGCCGCGATGTCCTCGCGCAGGGGCAGTTCGCCGACGAGCACCTCGATCGGCGCGTTTGCGACGGCTTCGGCGACCGAGAAGAGGCCGACGGTGAATGACTCCTCGGGGCTCGTCGCGGGGAGCCGGCGGCTGAGCTCCTGGCACATCCGTGCCCGTGTCAGGGCGGTGACGAGCATCTCCGCCGGGGCCTCGGGGACGTCGGCCACGGCGGCGATCAGAGCGAACTCGCGGACGGCCACGGTGCCCAGCCAGGCGAGTGCCTCGTGGACCGAGCCGACCCGGCGGGGGAGGGCCATGTGGGCGGAGTTGGCGTAGCGAACAGGCGCATGCTGAGGCCGGGGTCTCGCGTGATGATCTCCGCCAGGCGCTCGAAGCTGTCCGTGGCGGCCAGGTCGGCCATCGTCCCGATCCCACCCAGGTCGGCACTCGGCGACGGTCTGGGCCGGCCCGGCCGTCGGCCTCAGGACGAACTGGCCCTGGAACAGGTCGAAGCCGACCTGCCGGCAGATCTGGAAGGACCTGCGGCTTTCCACGCCGCCGGCCACGACTTCAAGCTCGCCCAGGCGCTCGCGGACCGATGCGACGACCCTCAGCAGCTCCTCCGAGCTCCGGGTCCCGACCTCGACGATGACCGTCTGTGCCCGGTCGAGCAGCGGGCCGTCCACCGCAGCGAGCTCGCCGGCGTCCAGCGCGAGCCGGAAGCCGCGCATCGCGTGACGGTCGATGGCCTCGCTCAGGTCCTCGTCGAGCGGCCCGGCCGGGCGCAGGCAGAGGACGACCCGCTCGTGCGGCAGGGACAGGGCACGCTGCTCGAGCAGCTCCGTCCGCGAGACGCTCAGAAAGACGAGGCCGCGCGGGGCGAGGGCAATGGAGATCCTCGGCAAGCTCGAGCTCACCGTCTGCGCCCTGCGGCCTGGCGGCCAGATAGCCACCCGATCCGCTCCCCTTCGCGAGGAGGCGGTGGCCGACCAGTTCCTCCTCCACGTTGAAGACCGGCTGGCGCACCAGCGCGAGCACCGGCTAGCCCGCCTGGGTTCGCGCCACCGGCTCCGCCGATTCGGAGACACCCCGTTTATTTCTTGTCAAGGCCCGCACACCTTAATTTCGGCTCCCGGGGCCGAGGGCTAAAGCAAGGCAGGCGAGCCGCCGAAGTCGATCCCACCGCGCAGGCAGAGCGTTCTCAGACTCGCGGGCAGCCGCCCGGCCGATGTGGCGCGGGCGCAGCTGTGCGATGATCGCCGCGTGCTCCGCCTTCGGCCTTCGCTGTTGGTCTGCGCCCTGGGTGCAATCGCGCCTTCCGCCGCGCTCGCCTCGACGTCCGAGCCCTCCCTGTGGACGGCCCTGGGGGGCAACGTCTCGTGCGGGATCGCCATCCACGTTCCCGGCACCCCCGCGTCGCAGGTTCTCTGCTCCGCCCGGCCCGTGCCGCCCCCGAAGAGCAAAGCGTTCGGCGACCCCGGCTTCGTCTTCCTCTCCTCGGGTGGGCGCCCGTCGCTGGCGCGCCTGAGCCAGGACACCTTCGCCGGTACGACTCCCGTGGCGCTGAGGAGCGGAGCCACCTGGACCGGCGGCGCCGTGAAGGTGAAGTGCGCGATCACTGCCAGAGCCGTCACCTGCTCAAACCGCTCTCATCACGGCTTCACGATCACGCGGAGCTCCTACCGGGCCTTCTGAGGCCTCGCGCTGTGAGACGGACAGCCCTCCTCGGGACGCTCTTGCTGTGCGTGACGGCACTTCCCTGCGGCGCCGCACAGGCGGGCTCGGCGCGCCACTGGCGGACCATCACCATCCACCAGGCATGGCTCGTCACGGTGAAGGGGGCGCACGGCGTCGCAAGGCAAGCCGAATCCGCTCCCCACACCTACGGGCCCTCCCGGCCGAGCAGCGTCGAAGTCCAGCCGCAAGGCGCCTGCAGACGGCGCTCGGCCTACCAGGTCGACTGCCCGTTCACCTATTTCCTGGGCGACACCTCGCTTGAAGTCTTCACCGAGTGCCGCGACACCGGGCGGGTGACGGAGATCGCCGAACAGCGATTTCGCTTCACCTCACTCGCCCCGCGCTGCCGCCTGATCGACAACAAAACGCCCTGACCCGGCGCCGTGGCGCCGCCCGGCGCGTTTATCCCCGCTGCCCTGCCGGGGTGAGATCGTGGCGGCGGGCGAGCCACTCGGCGTGGCGGGCACCCAGTTCCCCGACGGGCTCGCCGTCGCCGGTCAGCTCGCGCAAGAGCTCCCCCCACGGCGCGCTCGCGCGCAGGGTGCTGGCGGTCTGGAAGAGAAGGCCCTCCATGCGGCGCAGCAGCAGCGCCTCGGGCGGGAGCCTCATCCGCCGCAGCTGCTCGATGTGCTCGCCGCCGTCCTCCTCGCGCAGCACATCGGCGCTGCGCCAGAGGTCCTCGGGCGCGAGTCGCAACGGCCCCTCGACCTGAAGCCACCAGGAGACCCGGCGCATGTACTCGACGAGCAGCTCACTGTCCCACTGCTCGAGCTCGCCGGGGAGGTAGCCGAGCTCGCGCATGCCGTCGAGGACCCCGGCGGTGTCGCCTTCGCGCAGGGCCCGTGCGACGTGGGCCTCACTGGCCACGTAGCCCTCGGGCAGCCGGCGCAGCATGCCGAAGTCGAAGAAGGCGACCTTCCCGTCCTCGGTCAGCAGGTGGTTGCCGGGATGGGGGTCTCCGAGGGCGAGGCCCAGGTGGAGGGCCGTCCCGTAGAAGAAGCGGTAGGTGATCTGCGCGTAGCGGTCGCGTACGGCGTCGGGCCGGCGGGTGATCTCCTCGAAGCCGGCGCCGTCGACCCAGTCGGTGACCAGCACGCGACGGCGACTCAGATCGCCGTGGACACCTGGGACGAGGATGAACGGGTGCCCGCGCCAGAAGCGCTCGAGCAGGCGGTGGTTGCTCGCCTCGAGCTCGTAGTCGCACTCCTCGGCGATCCGCTCTCTGAGCTCGCCGAGGAGCTCCTTGATGTCGAGCCCCGGCATCAGCTGGCGCAGCAGCGGGGAGAGCAGCATCAGGTTGCGCATGTCCGCCTCGACGGACTCCGCGATCCCCGGGTACTGGACCTTGATCGCGACCTCCCGGCCCTCGTGGGTGCGCCCGCGATAGACCTGCCCGATGCTGGCCGAGGCCGCCGGCTCGGTGTCGATCCGGGCGAGGACCCGCTCGGGCTGCTCGCCCCAGTCGGAGGCCAGGACCTTTCGCATCTGCTTCCACTCGACGGCGGGAGCGCTGTCGCGCAGCGAGGCGAGGCGGCCCTGGAGGTAGGCGGCCTGGTCCTCCTCCAGGCCCGGGAACTCGACGGTCGAGAGGACCTGCCCGGCCTTCATGGCCGCGCCGCGCATCGCCGCGAGCTGATCGACGAGCGCATCGATCGTGGCGACGATCCGGTCCCCCCGGCGCCGTCGCTGCTCCTCGGGACTCCCCCGCGAGTCGAGCCGGTCGCCCGTCCAGCGGGCCGCGGCGCCGACTGCGACACGGCCGAGCCGTGCGGTCCTGAC
Organism: uncultured Solirubrobacteraceae bacterium; assembly: GCA_963787765.1. Lineage (GTDB taxonomy): Bacteria > Actinomycetota > Thermoleophilia > Solirubrobacterales > Solirubrobacteraceae > Palsa-744. The sequence goes on from CAWBEF010000006.1 coordinate 26,724, forward strand.
GCCCCGGTTGGTGCTGGGCGCAGATCCCTTGGGCTCGTCGGCGGCGCTCATCGCCCGGCGGCCCGGCGCTCGCGGGCGCCCGGGGTCACGGCGGCAAGCAGGGCGCTGTAGGAGCGGACGAGCGCCTCGCGCTCCAGCTCGATCAGCGGGCTGTCCGCCTCACAGCCCTCGCTGACCCAGAGGTCTGAGTGGCGCATCGCGAGCGCCCGCTGCTCTGATGCCGTGCGGACGAGGTACTCGGGGACGCCGTAGACGTGTGCGTAGAGCCGGGCGAGCGCGTCGGTCAGGCCGGGACAGTCCCCGCCCGCGTCCGAGCGCTGGTGGTCGCGATGGACCCGCCACCACTCCACCTCCAGATCGGCGGCGATCGCGGGGTCGAACGGCTCGTCGTAGAGCTGCTGGACGATCCGGTAGAAGCGCTCCATCATCCGGCGCGAGCGCTCGGCATCGTTGCCCGGATATGGCGCCCACAGCTGGTTGGCCCGCAGGACGAGCCACGAGCAGCGGATCGTCGTGCGCCATGAGAGGCCGAAGACGTTCCGGCTGACGCGCAGGGCGGAGCGCAGGAAGGCAAGCCAGTCGCGGCGGTAGTAGGCGACCCATGCGGCGCACTCGAGCTCACCGACGACGCGCGGGTCAAACGAGCGGTGGGGCCGGACTGCACTGCTCTGGTTGCGGCCGCGCGAGGGGAACGCTGCCGGTCGTCCCCTGCAGGGCCGGCGTCAGACGGCGAAGGCTGCTCATGAGCACGATTTTAGCGTTATTTAGTCTGATTTATCCCCGCTCCCCGGCCCGAGGTTAGAATCAAGCTTGTGTCAACCGAGACGATCGACCTGCGGGCCGCCGCACGGGAGCTGGGTATCCACTACCAGACCGCCTACCGGCTCGTCCGCACGGGCGAGCTTCCCGCTGCGATGGTCAACGGCGCCTACCGGCTGCAGCCCGAGGCCGTCACGCGGCTGGCCGAGCGCCGGGCCCGCCCGGCGGCTCGCCCCAGGCGACGGCCGCGGGGCGGCTTCGCCGCGGCTGAGCGAGCGCATCTATGGGCATCTCGCCGCGGGCGAGGAGCGACAGGCGGCGCTGCTGGTAGGTGGCCTCGTCCGGGACGGGGTCCCGATGACGACGGTGGCCCAGGAGGTGATCGTGCCGGCGCTGCGGCGGGTCGGCGAGCAGTGGCGAGCCGGTCACCTGGAGATCTCCGTCGAGCACCGGGCCTCGGCGATCGTCGAGCGGATCCTCGGAGAGCACTATCCCAACCCCCGCGGCCGCCGGCGCGGGACGGCTGTCGTGGCGACGCTCGAGGGCGATCGCCATGCCCTGCCGACGACGCTGGCGGCGACGGCGCTGCGCGAGGACAACTGGCTGGTCCAGCACCTCGGCGCCGACCTGCCCCCCCGAGAGCTCGTCCGCTTCTGCGAAGAGGAGCCGCCCGACCTGGTCGTGCTGAGCGTGACCATCGCAAGGCACCGCCGCACCGCGGCGCGGACGGCCGCGCGGCTGCAGCGGCTCGGCCCGCGGGTGCTGGTGGGCGGGCCAGGCCAGACGCTCGAGGAGCTGCAGCAGCTCGCCCGCGGGCCTCGGGCCGCTAGCCCGACAGGAAGCTGACGATCTCAGCCAGCGCCCGGGGGTCCTGCAGGATGAACAGGTGCCCTCCCTCGTAGATCTCCAGCATGCTCCCCGGGATCCGGGCGACGATCGCCTCGGAGTTCGCCGGGGGCGCCAGACCGTCGTAGCGCCCGCAGGCAACGAGGGTCGGGCAGCGGATCCGCGAGAGGCGCAGGGAGACGTCGTGGCCGGCGCGGGCCTTCAGCTGAAGGCGGGCACCGTCGCGCTGCTCGGCCGTCATGGGCGCGGCTTCCCGCGCGGCCGCCTGCTCGGCCAGTGCCCTGTCGGACGGGTGGGAGGCGAGCCACTGCGGCGTGAAACGGGTGTCGAGGATTTCCAGCCGGACGCGCTCGCGCTCCTCGGGCGTCATCCCCTCGAGCTCGTGGAGCGGATAGCTGCTCCCACCCTCGCCTCCGGAGGAGGTGCACAGGAGCGCCAGGCGCTCGACGCGCTCGGGCCGGCTGACCGCGAACTCCTGCGCGACCATGCCCCCGAAGCTGATCCCGAAGATCCGCGCCGTCGGCCAGCCGGCGTGGTCGAGCAGCGCCGCGCCGTCCTCGGCGTAGGCCGCCATCGTGAAGCTCTCGGGCGATGACGGCAGTCCCGTGTGACCGAGGCCGCGCTGGTCGTGCACGAGCACCTCGAAGCTCTGAGCCAGGAAATCGATCAGCGGGCGGGCCGATGCGATCGTCGCTCCCGAGCCGTTGAACACGAGCAGTCGCGGGCCTTCACCCAGCAGCTCGTAGTGAATCTCGAGGTCCTCCAGCGCGAGCTTGGCCACCCCCGCACTCAATCACGCGCTTGGGCGCGACGCACGGGTGGTAATACGAGCTCATGGAACGCGCCGGCGACGCCACCGAGCTGCAACGGATACGCGAGGAGCTCGAGGCACGACGCGACGAGACGAGGGCTCGCGTTGCGGCGCTTGCGAAACGCCCCGATCTCGGCAGTGCACAGGGATTCGGCAAGCGGATCGGCGACGGGACGATCGAGGCCGTCAGCAGGCTCACCGAGATCGGCGTGGGTGAATCCCTCGAGGCGACACTGGAGCGCGCCGAGCGCGCCCTGGCGAAGCTCGATCAGGGTGACTACGGGATCTGCGACCGCTGCGGTGCTCCGATCGAGCCCGCGCGGCTGAGGGCGAGGCCGGACAGCGTCATGTGTCTGCGCTGTGCCTCCTCGGAGCCGCGCCGGCCACCGCCCCGCAGACGCTGAGCACGGCCCGCACCCAAGTGTCTATAGTCCGCGTGGATGCGCCGCCTCGCTCTCCTGATCGGCCTCGCCCTGATTGCAACGATGGCGCTTGTGCCTGCCGCGGGCGCCGCCGAAAAGACGGAACTCCAGGGCAAGTGGTCGGGGACGGTCGAGCCCACCGAAGGGAGCCTGGCCAAGCCCGAAGAACTGACGGTCAAAGTCAACCGCGCCGAGACGAAGGGCACCTGGTCGAGCAGCCCCGGCTGCCATGGCAAGCTCGTCCTGCAGAGCATCTCCAACGGCTATCACCACTTCGAACGGATCGCCGCGCCTGGCGTCGGCGCGGGCTGCAACGCAGGCGGGGTCGATTGCCTGATGCGCGATGGCGAACAGGTCTTCGACATCTACGCCTCGCCGGGCGGCACCGAAGACGTCTCCGGGCTCTTCACACGCAAGCGCTGATGGAGGTGGGCTTCGCCACCGCGCCGGTCCGCTACTTCGTCGCGGTCGCCGAAGAGGGCGGGATCGAGCGCGCCGCCGAGAGCTTCGACGTCGCTCATCCCGAGACGCTCGCGAGTGCGATCGCCGAGCTCGAAGCCGAGATCGGCCTGGAGCTGCTGAGCTGGCACGACGGCGGCGTCACCCTGACACCCGTCGGCAGGGTCTTTCTCACCAAGGCCCGCGCCGCGATCGCCGCCTATGACGAGGTCGAACTAGCGGCCGAGAAGCTCTCGCGCGCGGCCCGCGGGCAGCTGGAGGTCGGCTTTGTCGGGCCGCCCCCGCCGGTGCTCGCCCCGGATCTGTTCGGGGCTTTCGCCGAGGCCCACCCGGATGCCGAGGTCTCGTTCAACGATCTGCAGTTCCCCCGCGGCTCGACCTCCTCATGGCTCGGCGGCGTCGACGTCGCACTCTGCTTCTCGCCCTCCCCGCACCCCGACGTCCACCTGCAGCGGCTGCGCGAGGACCCCCGCGTCGTCGTCGCGCCCCGCAGCCACCCGCTCGCCTCGCGCGAGCATCTGCTGGTCGAGGACGTGATCGGGGAGACCTTTGTCGGCTTCGATCCCACGACCGAGCGGGGCTGGGCGAGCCGGCTGACGCTCGAGGACCACCGCGGCGCGCCGCCCTCGCGGGTGACGAGCGAACAGGCGGGCAACGCCCTCGAGATGCTCACGATCCTCGGGACGGGCCAGGCGATCGTCGTGCTCGCCGCCTCGCACGGCGAGATCATCAAGGGAGCCTTGCCCAATCTTGCGGTGATCCCGCTGCTCGATGCCCGCCCGACCGAGCTGGCGCTCGTCTGGCCGACCGATACCCGCCACCAGCTGGTCGATGAGCTGGTCGGTCTCGCCGGCCCTCGCCGGCCGTGGCACTGAAGCGCCGCCTCAGCAGACGCTGAACTGGGCGGAGAGGGTCTTGGTCACGGTGACGGTGCGCTCGTGGCCGTGCCTGCGTACCCGCTCGGTGTAGGAGAACTTGACCGTGAGGGTGTGGCTGCCCGCCTTCAGCGCGCTCAGCGAAAGCGCCGGCCTCGCCGGCAGATGTGTCAGGGTCGCGTTCGGCCCGTAGCTGACAACAGTTCTGACAGTCCTTCGCCCGTGTGCGTGAACCGTCGCCCTGTGAACGTGCCGGATCCCCTTGTCGAGGTATATGGCGACGCTTGAGAGCGTCAGCTTCGCTGCCTTGGACCCCGTGATCGCGCTCGACTCGAGGCTCACGGCGAGCTTGCCGGCGACGGCCGTGCAGGACTGCACCGGTGCAACGAGCAGCGTGATCCGCTGGTTGTCAAGGACGGCCCTGATCGTCTGCACCCCGTTTCCGGGCGGTGGGATGCCCGGGAGGTGTTCGCCCGGCGGGCCCGGGCACCCGGCGGCGCAAGTTGGCGCCGAGCCCTCGACGCGGGCGAATGTGCTGAGCGTCAGCCCCGAGCCCGTGTAGACGTCGCTCCCGTCCGGGCTGACGAGCAGCGCGTCAGCGTCGTTGAGCGCATCGGCAGGGCTGGTTGCGGTGCAGCCGGCTTCGCTGTCGTTGCCGATGCAGCCCGCGTAGCTGAGCGCGCCCGTCGCGGTGTTGCGGGAGAAGGAGGCGACGGCGTTCGGCCCCTCGGCGGCGGTGTAGAGACTTGCGCCGTCGGGACTGACGGCGACCGAGTATGGCTCTTCGACCGCGTTCACGGGGCTCACCGCGGTGCAGCCGCCCTCCTGGCCGAAGCAGCCCTGGTAGCTCAGTGCGCCTGTTTCGGTGTTACGCGTGAATGCCACGAGCCCACCCGCCGAGGGGACGCCGTTGGCCGCAACGTAGATGCTCAGCCCGTCGGCGCTCGTCGTGAGCGTGCCGGCGCCTTCGAGCGCTTTGTTCGACAGCGACTCCCCGCAGGACGAGCCGGAGTCTCCGACACAGCCTCCGAACTTCAGCGCGCCTGTCACAGCTTCACGTTCGAAGAGGTCAACCATCCCGAACGATCCATTCGACGCGTAGACGCTGCGCCCGTCGGGGCTGACCGTGACCGAGCGCAGGCCGACGACGGCTTCGGCCGGTGAGGTGGCGGTGCAGTCGCTCAGCTCGCCGATGCAGTCCTTGAACGCCAGAGCGCCCGTTGACGTGTTGCGTTCGAAGACGTCGAGTGACCCCGAGGCGCCGACGTAGACATCGGCGCCATCGGGGCTGACCGCCACCGCGGCGGCGCCTTCGAGGGCCTTGGCGGGCGTCGTGGACGTGCAGCCGGATTCCTCGCCGATGCAGCCCGTGTAGGTCAGCGCGCCGGTCGAGGCGTCTCGTTCGAAGACGTCGATGACGCCCGCATAGAAGGAGGCCACGTAGACACTCTTGCCGTCGGGGCTCACGGCGACCGAGCGCGGCTCGCCGAGCGCATCCACCGGGCTCGTGGCGGTGCACGAGAGTGCACCGTCGCCGACGCACTGCCGGAAGCTCAGCGCACCGGTCGAGGTGTTCCGTGCGAACCCGTCGATCAGCCCGGTACCGCTGCCGGTGCTCGCGAGCAGATAGACGCTGCTGCCGTCGGCGCTGATCGCCACCGCTTCCGTGTCGAAGATCACACCTGACGGGCTGGTCGGCGTACAGCCCATGTCGAGGTCGCCGCCGATGCAGCCGGTGAACGTCAGCTGACCGAGCGCGCCGCTGGCGCCCGGCGGCGCCGCAAGGCCGCAGCCAAGGAGCACCATGAGCGTGAGCACGACCCACGAGCTGTGCTGCTTCCCCCGACGTCTCCCGGCCATTCCCCGCACCCCGGATCCGCTCCAATCGCTGCGCGAAGGGCAAGCCTAACACCGCCCGCCGGCCGGGTATCTCAGCCCGAGGACTCCTCCGCGGTGAACCTGCGCAGAGGCGTGTAGGAGCCTGGGTCCGGCCGGGCGATCCCTTCCATCCTGCGCAGCACACCTCTGACCTCGCTGTCGATGAACGCCGCGTCGCGCTCGCGCGCGGAGCGGATCCGCGCGTAGGTCACGAAGCGGGTCGGATCGACGCCGCGGAGGATTTCTCCATCGATGAAGCCGTCGAGCTCTCGCAGGCGGGAGAAGAGCTCGCCGAGCGCGTCGATGAACTCCTCCTGCTCACCGTCGGTGACGCGCCAGGCGTCCACCACGATCGTCGGCTGCTCGGCGTCGGACATCCTGAGACAGATCGTAGGACAACCCGGGCGCCGGGCCGCTCAGATCAGCCCTCTGGCACACATCACGCGAGTGACCCAGCGCATCTCGATCTGAGGGCACTCCGACAACTCGGGGGTCCGCTCCCAGAGATGGTCGATCTCGGCCAGCCGCTCGTCGCGCTCGTCCTCGCCGAGCACGGCGAAGCTGCTGCGCGAGCTCGCATAGTCGTGGACCTGCTTCAACGTCATCTCCTGACGATGGGGAAACTCGGCCTCCTCGACAGTGGCGAAGGTCCGCTTCAGCCGATCGGGGTCGGGCCAGTGACCGGGACGGGTGTGGGGGGCCCGCCCGAGGATCTCGCGCAGTTCCGCCGCCCAGGGCCGATCGGTCGCGAACGAGTTGCCGAGCAGGCCCAGAACGCCGGGGGAGCGCAGTACGCGGGCGATCTCGGACAGCGCCCGATCCTGCTCGAACCAGTGGAATGCAGCGCCGACGAGGACCGCGTCGAGCGACCCGTCGCCCAGCGGGAGGCGCTCGGCGGTCGCGTCGATCAGCTGCAGGTCCGGGTGGCGAGCGTGGAGGATCTCGCGCATCTCGGCCAGCGGCTCGACCGCCACCACGTGATGGCCGGCGGCGAGGAGTGCGTCGGTGAGCTTGCCCGTCCCCGCGCCGATGTCCAGGACCTCGAGCGGCCGGCGGCCCAGGATCCACTCGATCGCCTGCCGCGGGTAGCCGGGGCGGCCGCGATCGTACTCGTGCGCGACACCCGCGAAGGAGCCGGCACGACGGGCGCGCTCGGCGGGCTCCATGAATCGGGGCTCCTCGGCTGGCACCCGCAGCATGCTGGCAGATCGCTTCCGGGCCGCGCGCGAGGATTTGCTTTGCTTGAGCTGTGCTAGGTCTTCCCGACTCGATCACGGCGCTGCTGTTCGACCTCGACGGGGTGCTCACCGAAACCGCCAAGGTCCACGCGAAAGCCTGGGAAGAGGCGTTCGACAAGCTGCTGAAGGCCCGCGCCGAGCACGGGGACGGCGAGTACAGGGCCTTCGATCCGGTTCACGACTACGACGAGTACGTCGACGGCAAGCCCCGCTATGACGGGGTGCGCTCGTTCCTCGAGTCCCGAGGCATCGAGCTGCCCGAGGGCAAGGAGGACGATCCGCCGGGGCTCGAGACGGTCCATGCAGTCGGCAACCTCAAGAACGGGATCGTCCTCGAGCTGATTGAAAAGGACGGCGTGGCGGCCTACGAGGGGTCAAGGCGCTATCTCGAGGCGGTCGGCGAGGCGGGCCTCGCGCGGGCGGTGGTGTCCTCCTCCACCAACTGCCGGGCCGTCCTTGAGAGCGCCGGCATCGCGGGCTTCTTCGAGACGGTCGTCGACGGCGCCGTCGCCGAGCGTGAGGGCCTGGCGGGCAAGCCCGCGCCGGACACATTCCTCGAGGGGGCGAGACTGCTGGGCGTGCCGCCCGCGCAGGCCGTCGTCTTCGAGGATGCCCTCGCGGGCGTCAAGGCCGGACATGACGGACAATTCGGCTACGTCGTCGGCGTCGACCGGGCAGGCCAGGCGCAGGAGCTCCGCGAGCACGGCGCGGACCTTGTCGTCGAGGACCTCGCCGAGCTCTTGGAGCGCAGTTGATCGCCGCCGGACCGTTCACCGTCGAGCCCTGGGCGGTGCGGGAAACCGAGCTCGACCTGGGGCGCCTGGCGCAGTCGGAGTCGCTGTTCACGCTCTCAAACGGGCACATCGGCATGCGCGGCAATCTCGACGAGGGCGAGCCCGCGGGCCTTCCGGGCACCTACCTGGCCGGCTTCTACGAGGAGCGCCCGCTCCCCTATGCCGAGGCGGGCTACGGCTACCCCGAGGCGGGCCAGCAGGTCGTCAATGTGACCAACGGCAAGATCATCCGCCTGCTGGTCGAGGACGAGCCGTTCGACCTGCGCTACGGCGAGCTGATCGCCCACGAGCGGATCCTCGACCTGCGTGAGGGCGTGCTGCACCGCTCGGTCGAGTGGCGCTCACCTTCGGGGCGCTCGTCCGCGTCCGCTCGCGCAGGCTGGTGTCCTTCAGCCAGCGGGCCGTCGCGGCGATCCGCTACGAGGTCGAAGCGCTCGAGGCGCCGATCTCGGTGGTCGTCCAGTCCGAGCTCGTCGCCAACGAGTCGCTGCCCGAAGGCGAGGCCGACCCGCGTGAGGCCAGGGCGCTGCAGGGCTCGCTCGTCCCCCGCTTCAGAGACTGCCGCGACATGCGCGCTGTGCTGGCGCACACGACGCGTGAGAGTGACTTACGCTGGCCACGGCGATGGACCACGCGATCGAGGAGGGGCCGAGGATCACGACGGCGGTCGAGGCGTTCGACGACCTCGCACGGCTGCTCGTCACCGCGGACATCGAGCCGGGCGGGCCGCTCCGCCTGACCAAGCTCATCGCCTACGGCTGGTCGGCCAGACGATCGCCGCCGGCGATCGTCTCGCAGGTCTCCGCGGCCCTCGCGGGCGCCCGCGCCGTCGGCTGGGACGGGCTGCTCGCCGAGCAGCGGGCCTACCTGAACGAGTTCTGGGACAGCGCCGACGTCGAGGTCGGCGGGGACGCCGAGCTGCAGCAGGCCGTCCGTTTCGGGATGTTCCACGCTCTGCAGGCCGGCGCGCGCGGTGAGCAGCGGGCAATCGCCGCGAAGGGCCTGACGGGGTCGGGTTATGACGGGCACGCGTTCTGGGACACGGAGATGTTCGTCCTGCCCCTGCTGACCTATGTGGCGCCGAAGGCCGCCGCCGACGCGCTGCGCTGGCGCCACAGTACGCTGCCGATCGCACGCGAGCGCGCCCGCTCGCTCGGCCTGCAGGGAGCGACGTTCTCCTGGCGGACGATCCACGGCGAGGAGTGCTCGGGCTACTGGCCCGCGGGCACGGCCGCCTTCCATGTCAACGCCGGCGTGGCCGACGCGGTCGTCCGCTACCTGGCTGCGACCGGCGATGAGGAGTTCGCGGCCGGCGTCGGCCTCGAACTGCTGATCGAAACAGCGCGGCTGTGGCGCTCGCTCGGGCACCACGACAGCGAGGGGCGCTTTCGCATCGACGGTGTCACCGGCCCCGACGAGTACAGCGCGGTCGCCGATAACAACCTCTACACCAACCTGATGGCCGAGCGCAACCTGCGCGAGGCGTTCCTGGCGGTCCAGCGCCACGGCCCGCGCGCAGCCGAGCTGGGCGTGGATGAGGAGGAGGCCAGCGCCTGGCGCGACGCGGCCCAGGCGATAGTCGTCCCCTACGACGAGACGCTTGGCGTCCATCAGCAGGCCGAGGGCTTCACCTCACACGAGCGCTGGGACTTCGCCGCCACCGGGACGGAGGAGTACCCGCTGCTGCTGAACTACCCCTACTTCGACCTCTACCGCAAGCAGGTCCTCAAGCAGGCCGACCTGGTGCTCGCCCTGCACCTGCGCGGGGATGCCTTCACGCTCGAGGAGAAGCAGCGGGACTTCGCCTACTACGAGCAGCTGACCGTCCGGGACTCCTCGCTGTCGGCCTGCACCCAGGCGGTCATGGCGGCCGAGACGGGCCACCTCGAGCTCGCTCACGACTATCTGCGCGAGGCCGCCCTGATCGACCTCGACGATCTCCAGCACAACACCCGCGACGGGGTTCACATCGCCTCCCTGGCCGGTGCCTGGATCGGGACCGTCGCGGGCCTCGGCGGGATGCGCGATCACGACGGCCGGCTCAGCTTCTGCCCGGCGCTGCCCCAGGGGATCAGCGAGGTGAGCTTCCGCCTCGCCTACCGCGGCCGGCAGCTGCTCGTGCAGGTGAGACACGGGGCGGCCGGCTATTCGCTGAGCGCCGGAGATCCGCTGGAGATCGAGCACTATGACCAGAAGCTGACGGTCAGCGTTGCCGGCACCGAGCGACGGGCGATCCCGGCGCGCAGCGAGACCGAGGAGCCCCGCCAGCCCCGTGGCCGCGAGCCGCTGCGCCGCAGGCCCGAACACCATGAGGGTGAACTCGGCTAGGATCGCCCCAGGATGCGGGAACGAGCACTGGTCGCGGCGGCGCTGATCAGCATGGCGCTGCCGTCGGCGGCGACCGCGTTCAACTCCGCCGTCTACACGAAGCTGCCACCGTCGGGCAAGTACAAGTTCTACGGGGTCGGGCTAACCGGTTCGGGTTCGCTGACGGTCCACGGCAGGACGGTCTCCAAAATCACCTTCACGCTGCCGACCGGGTCGGCGTATCACAGCTCGAACTGCACCATTCCCGTTGGAACAACCGAGCAGTCCTCGATCCTCGTCACCGTCAGCGGTCGCTTCCAGCTGCTTCGCCAGGAGCCTTCAGTCGCCCACGGCTACCGCTACTGGGTCGTCGGCTCGATCAAGCAGCCCCACCCGGCCAACGACGTCGGGGTGGCCCCGCTGCGGGCGACGTTCAGCGTGCCGGGGATGGCTCCGCTCTCGGGCCGGTTCGGGCTCTTCTTCCAGAACAACGGCGCCGGTGTGGAGACCGGGAACCTCTATGCCGAGCTCGGCGGGTGCCTCTCCTTCGGCGGAGACTTCGACCTCGGTTATCACGGCTAGCAGCGACCCGTGCGATCGGGCGGGTCGCGCCACCGCCGTGATGGCGAGTGCCCGCAAAGGCACCCGTTTCGCAGCAGCTACTCGAACCCGAACTCGCCCGAGGCGCTCTGCGTCGCGGGTGGTGGTGAGACGCGTGGTCTGACCTTCGCGGTGACGATCGCCCGGGTCGGGGCTTCGGGACCGCCGGCGCTGGGCCCTCGAACCCGAACTCGGGGGCCGCAGGTGCTCGGTCCTTGATGCGCGGCGCGGCCGTGCCCGCGGTGAGGCTTTCAGGTCGCACGTGTGCGCCTACCCGGGCATCGATCGGCTCGCCGGCGCCGGGGAAGTCCCGCGTGAGCGTCGCCGCCGGCGCCGGCCGCGTCGCGGCGACGTGCGCCCGGGGCGCCCTGTGATGGTGGGTGATCGAGACGCCGCCGACGGCGAGTGCCACCGCCGCACCGATCGCCGCGGCGGCCTTCAGCGCGCCGCCGGTGGCCGTCATGCCCGCGGCACCCGAGCCGCCGGAGGCGAGCGCTCCTGCGGCGCCCCCTCCCGGCAGCGAGGCGGCGCTCCCCGTGGCGCCGTGTTCGCCGGTGAGCCGGCGCAGATGCCCGAGCAGTCCCGCGAGGGGGCCCGCGATGTGCGGGGGCGGCGTCAGCGGAGGCAGCACACCCGCGAGGCCCTGCAGCCCCCGGACGTAACGGCGGCAGGAGGCGCACGCGCCCCGGCCCTCGACATGTGCCTGGGCGCGCCGGTGGTCGCGACCGCCCTCGGGCAGTGTCCCGAGGGCGTAGTCGCGCATCAGGGCCGCCCACTCCTGATCGCCGCAGCCACGTGCGTTGATGCTCGTAATGATTGTTCCCAACTTGCGGCTGGCGTCGTCCATGATCCGTTCGAACGCGCGTCGGTCGATGCCGAGCAGCTCGGCTGCCTCGCGCCGCGGGTACCCATGCAGCAGGCACAGCGCGAGCGCCCTCCGCTCTCTGTCGCTCAGACGCTGCTTCAGGCCGCCGAACAGCCGTGCCAGCTTCGCGCGGTCATCGAGGTGCTCGACGAGATCCGTCCTGGCCGGCTGGTGGGCGACGTCGAGGTCCACCCGGCCGCGCTGATCCGAGCGCCTGAGGCCGTCGAGAGCTCGGCGGTGGCAGATCGTGAACAACAGGCCCGACAGGCTCGTCACCGGCCGGCCGCCGATGATGTGCTGCACGACACCGTGCCACGCCTCGTTGTAGGCGGCCTCGAGATCGTGCTCGCCCAGCTCCGTCATCCCTTCGGCACGGAGCCTGCCCGCGACGGCACGCAGGATCTCGGCTTTCATCGGCTCGTAGGCCGCCGAGACGACCTCATCTGCCTCGCGGGCCGCACTGCGTCCCGGGATCCGGGCACTCACGCGCGACCAGCCTGCTCGGGAGCAGGGTGGGCAACCCGGGCAAGGGCGACAAGGACAGAGCGATCGCCATACCCCGGGAGGGCGTCGAGAACGGCTTCGAGGATCAGGCCGCGGACCCGGCTGTCGTCGCAGGCGGTGAGAATCTGTGCGAGCTCGTAAAGCGTGTGCTCGCTGAGCGCGCCGTTCAGCGTCCGCCACTCACCGCTGCTGCAGAGGCCGCGCCATTCTCGCGGCATCCCGCTGCCTGCGTCGACTGATCCCATCCGGTTCCTTCCAGATGTCCTCGAGGGTCTCTTGGGTGCTGAGCATACGGTCCGCCACCAAGAAGTCAAGCGGCCCGAAGTTGTGTGGTGAAAGCGAGGCTATGTTCGCCGCTGTCAACGCGAGCGGCCCGTCAGCCGCTCCTGGCGCGCGAGGAGAATCTGTTCAGCCAGGCCGAGTGACATACAGACACTGTCTCGGCGCGCCCGGGCGAGATCATCCAGCCGGCCTGCCGGCACCCGGTAGATCAACTCGCTGGGCATCCCGTTGACGGTCAGCCACCAGCCCGCGTGCCGGTGGCGCCCGGAGGGCTTCTCGACCCACACGAGCCGGCCGACGAGGACGCCCCGCTCGATGAGGTCATAGCAGCCGTCCTCGCGCAACGACTCGGCAATCGGCGCGCCGGGCAACTCAACCACCACAGGGCAGATAGACGATCGAGGTGGGGGCAAGGGAAAACGCGGTCATCGAGGTCCGGCGGGCACGCTAGCGCGGCACACCCTCGCGGCGGGGCACACCTCGACGGATGGTGGAGCCCCGGCATGGTGCTCGGCTTGACGCTATTGACAGCGTGCCGACTCGGGGTACCTTACGTGTGAGGGTTGCGGGCAAGGAAGCCCGCGATTGGTAGGGGGGGAAGACCCCGCTGGGGCGCGATATCGGCGTGTACAGCGAAATTCTGGCGGCCCCGTCGCCGAAAGGAGAATCACGGATGATTACGCCCCAAACCCCCATCCGGGCCCGCCTGGTGGGCGCCGCCCTGGCGCTCTCCTTCGCGGTCGGGTCCCAGCTCTCGGCCTCGGCGCACGCGGGCAGCCTCGCCGTGTTCTCCTGCGAGCTGCCGGGCGGCGCGCCGGCGCCGACTGAAGGCTGGACGAGCGGGTGGACCGCGGGCACATTGCCGGACGCCGGGAGCGCCGACTCGTGCACCTCGCCGGACGGCGCGCTCTCCTCCTTTGTCGGTGATCAGGTGTCACAGCCGGGCAGTGACGGCCCGTTCTGGGAATACACCCCGCCGTCGGGGTTCACCGTCGTCGGCGGGCAACTCACCGCCGGTTTCGATATCCCCGGCGCCTCTGCCACGGGGTACTCGGCGGCGGCCGGGATGCTCGGTCCGCAGTTTCAGTTCGACCCGGCCGATGTGATCGGCGGGCTGCCCGGCGGTGAATGGGGCAGTGTGGAATCGACCTGGTCGCTGTCCGGGCACACCGGCGGGCACATCTGGCTCTACAGCTTCTGTGAGCCCTATGGTGCCCGCTGCCCCGCCGGCGGCAGTACCACCTCATACTGGTCAACGGACGAGCTGAAGCAGGGAATCATCGTCCTGTCGAACAACACCTCACCGACGGGGTCGTCCTTCGCAGGGGCGCTCACCGGCCCGGGGGCGCAAACCGGGACCCGGAACCTCGTCTTTCAGGCCGCCGACAGCGGCTCCGGCGTCTACAAGGTCCAGGTGCAGCTCTCCGGCGCCACCCTCTACTCGGCCACACCGGACACCGACGCCGGGCGCTGTGTCCCGGACGGCAGCTACGGCAGCAGTCTCGAGTTCACCTCGGCGTCCCCCTGTCCGCGGTCGGAGTCGGTGACGATCCCGGTCAACACGGCCGCGGTCCACGACGGCCAACACGAACTGACCGTCGCCGTCACCGACGCCGCGGGCAACGAATCGATCGTCTACTCCCAGCTGGTCGAAACACGCAACGCCCCGGTGGTTCTCAAGCCCCCCGCGGTGACGGGCCCGGCGCTCGTCGGAGGGACGGTGACCGCCGACAACGCCACCTTCAGCGTCCCGGCGGGAGCCGGACAGCTGTCGGCGGTATCGGGGCAGTGGATGCGCTGCAGCGACGCAGCGGCCACACGCTGCTCGCCGATTCCCGCGGCCACCGGCGCCGGCTACCGGCCATCGTCGTCGGACATCGGCTACTACCTCACATACGTCAGCACCGCCTACGACGACGACGGAGCCACGACAGCCACCTCGCAGCCGACGACAGCGGTCGCAGGCGCATCGACGCCGGGCGCGGGCGTGACGCCGCTCGGCACGGGAGCCGGCTGGGCGGTCACGCTGAACATCACACCCAGCCACGTGCACCGAGGCACGACAATCAGGCTTGGAGGGGCGGTCACGACCTCGCCGCGACCAGCAGGCGGCAAGCTGATCTACCTCCAGGCCAGGAGCATCGGCTTCGCCTGGATCGGGCAGGGACGCGAACGCCACCGCGTGCGGACCTACGGGCCATGGATCAGCTTCCAGACGCTTCGCACCCACGCCGACGGGACGTGGCGGAGCAGCTACCGGTTCCGTCTCGGCGGGCGCCATGCCTACGAGATGCAGGCCGTCGCACCCCGGGAGGGAGGATTCCAAGACCCCACCGGCACCTCGAACATCGTCACGGTTACCGAGACGTGAAGGCCGATGCCGCGCTCAGAGCCGTCCCGTCCGCCAGCGCGGCACGTCGGCGAGCCTGAGCAGATGCGCTGTCGCGCCGAGCTGCAGTGCTATCGCCTCGAGTGAGACCATCAACTCGGGGTCGGGCGCCGTGGCCTTGCGGGAGAGCAGCTCGAGCATCGCGATCGTCTCATCACCGTCGCGGACGGGCACCAGCAGCGCCGAGCCCATGCCCTCGGCGGCGGCGTCGCGCAGGCTCGGCGCCTCGGCGGACTGCAGGTCGAGCAGGCAGGTGCTGGCCATCCGCTTGCGGGCGCGGCCGAACTCGGCGCTGGCCGCATCCTCGACCTGTTTCCAGGTCCGCGTGTTCAGCTTCGCGAGGGCCGCCGGGTCGCGCATCCAGCTGGCGCCGCAGCGCATCGAGCCGTGGGGCTTCTCCGCGCACCAGGCGATCGTCGCGTCCCAGCCGCCCTCCGCGCCGAGCACCCCGACGGCGCTGTTGAGCACCGAGCGCCACTCCGTCAGCCCCATCAGCGCGGCCGTCAGAGCGCGCTGCGCGTCTGTCCCCCAGCGCAGCCCGTCGTCCTGGGCCGCGGCTGCGCCGGCCTCGGGCGCCGGCGCGGGCTGCAGGTGCTCCTCGAGCTCCTCGCGGACGGTGCTCAGCTCGGCCTCGAGCTCGCTGACGCGGCTCTTCGAGCGATCGAGCGACTGCTCGAGCTCCTCGCTGCGCGCGTGCTGGGCGGCTACGGCGCCGTCGAGCTCGGCGGCGCGCAGCCTCGCACGCTCGGACTCGGCGCGCAGCGTGTCCAGCTGCTCGCGCTCGCCTGCGAGCTCCTGCTCCAGCCGCGAGGCCGCGGCCAGCGCCTCGTCGCGCTCCAGCAGCGCTGCGGCGACACGATCGTCGCGGTCAAGCGGCGGCCCCGAGGTGCCATCGGCGGGTGTCAGGCCCCACTCGTCAAGCAGCTCTTGGCGGATCGCGAACGCGTCGAGCCGGCCCCAGCGATCGATTCGCATCAGCCGCTCGCACTCCGAGCGGGCCAGGTTGGCCTCTGAGATCGGGGCCGCCACCGAGCAGGTCGCCGTCGGCTGACCGTCGCTGTCACGCAGGGCGAAGCGCAGCGCGGCGAACGCGGGGCGCTCTTCGAAGGCGCCGATCAGATACTCAAGCTCGAGCGGTTCGCGCCCGGCGACGTCCTCTTCCTCGAGTCTCATCCCTTCCATCGACCCCGCGGCGGTCAGCTCGGCATCGGTCCGTCCGCAGACCTGCTCGGCGGTGGTGTCGAGCTGCTTCTCATACCGGCGGTTCACCCGCAGGTAGCGCCCGTCAAGGTCCTTCAGCCAGATGATCGCGGGGCTCTCATCGAGCGGCTCCTCGAGCAGCGGGCTCGGCTGCTCGTCCCCGTCCTCGTCCTGCGCGCGGGCGATCGTGAGCACGGCCAGGCGCCTGCCGTCCCCGTCGAGGACGGCGAGCAGGTCGGCCTCGAGACCGTCGATCTGGGCGGTCAGCTGATCGGCCTGGCCCGAGGTGATCAGCTCGAGCTCGGCGGGCGCCGAGCTGAGCGAGCCGTGACGTACCTCGAAGCGCTCGATGAAGGCACCGCTGGCGCGCTGAACCGAGCCGCCCTCGCCCAGCACGGCGAGCATCCCCGGCACGCCTTCGGCGATTTCGACATCGCTCTTTACCGCCAAGCGGCTCGAGATTCCCACGCGCTCCACACTAGGCACCCGACGGTGCCCGCTTGGCAGGGCGGCCGGCGATCTGGACGAATGATCGGCCCGGGACTCACCGGGCGAGGCTGCTGAAGGCCCGGCCCGGAGTCCCTTCAGCCCGCGCCCGGGGCGGCGCCGCGCTGGCGCAGCTCGATCCGCCTGATCTTGCCCGTCAGCGTCTTTGGGAGCTCCTCGATGAACTCGATCTCCCGCGGGTAGGCGTAGGCGGACAGCCGTTCGCGGACGAACGCCTTGATCGCGTCGGCCAGCTCGGCGGAGGGCTCGTGGCCCTCGGCCAGGACGACGAAGGCCTTAACGATGTTGCCCCTGCGCTCATCCGGCGCGGCGACGACGGCGGCCTCCCGGACGGCATCGTGCTCGAGGCAGACGGACTCCACTTCGAATGGCCCGATCCGGTAGCCGGCGGCGATGATCACGTCGTCGGCCCGGCCCTCGTACCAGACGTAGCCGTCCTGGTCCATCCGTGCGGCGTCCTTGGTGTGAAACCACTCGCCCCCGAACGTCGCCTCGCTCTCCTCGGGCAGGCGCCAGTAGCCGAGGGGATAGTGGGGGTTGCTCCGGGCCCGCAGGCAGATCTCCCCGCGCTCGCCCGGTGGGACCTCGTGCTCGTCCTCATCGAGGATCGCCACCTGCCAGCCGGGCATCGGCTTTCCCATCGACCCTTCGCGGACCTCCATGAACGGGAAGTTGGCACACAGCGGGTAGGACTCGGTCAGGCCGTAGTAGTCGAGCACCGTCACGCCGTACTGGTCGCGGAACCACTTGATCGCCTCGGGGTTCAGCGGCTCGCCGGCCGAGCAGACGATCCGGAACTGCTGCGGGTAGCGGGTTCCCGCATCGCCGATCGACATCATCGAGCGGATCGCCGTGGGGGTGCCGAAGACGTTCGTGACCGCGTGGCGGGAGAGGAAGTCGAGCGTCCGGTGGGGCTCGAAGCCGCCCTCGCGCTGGTAGACGCACTGCACCGCCCCCGCCCGCCACGGTCCGAGCAGCGGGCAGATCCCCGCCGCCCAGGCCCACTCGCCCATCCCGTGGAAGCGCTCGCCCTCGCGCAGGTCGTGGCAGTAGCGGAACTCCTCGTGGGCGAGGATGTAGCGGTGGGCATGGACGATGCCCTTCGCGAGGCCGGTCGTGCCGGAGGTGTAGTAGAGCTGGGCAGGGTCCTCGGCGAGCGTCCGGACGGCCTCGAACTCGCTTGAGGCATCTGACAGCGTGTCCTCCTCGAGGACCAGCAGGGGCGTCGCGGTGTCACCCCCGAAGCGCCCGGCGTTGGCGCGGTCGGTCACCAGCACGGCCGGCTGGGCGTCACCGAGGCGGTGGCTGATTCCCTCGTCGCCGTAGAGGACGGACATCGAAAGCAGAAGCGCACCCAGCTTCCAGGTGGCGAAGAACATCGCCGCCGCCTCGGGCGTCGGCGGCAGCACGACGGCGACCCTGTCGCCGCGCTGCACCCCATGTGCCGCGAGCACGTTGGCGCAGCGGTTCGACAGGTCCTGGAGCTCGCCCCAAGTGACCTCGCGGACGGCCCCTGAGAAGTGCTCGTGGATCATCGCGAGCTTGCCCCGCGGATGGCGGTCGCAGATGTCCGAGGCGATGTTGTAGTGGCTCGGCACCTCCCAGCGGTTCTGGGCGCATGCGAGCTCGTAGGCGTCCCCGGTCTGCCCCATCCTGATCCCTTACCCGTGCCCGAGCACCGGATGGGGCACGTAGGGCTCCTCGAGGCGGGCGATCTCCTGCTCGCTCAGCTCAAGCTGCTCGGCGGCGAGCGCGTCCTCGAGGTGCTTCGCCTTGGTGGCACCGACGATCGGCGCGGTCACACCGGGCCTGTGCAGCAGCCAGGCCAGGGCGACCTGCGCGCTTGGGACGCCTTTCTCCCCCGCGACCTCGGCGACACGCTCGACGACGTCGAAGTCGGTCGGCTGGTCATAGAGGTAGTCGGTGAAGGCGTCCGAGCCGGAGCGGGCCGTCAGGCGCTCGCCGGAGCGGGTGCGGTTGCCGGCGAGGACGCCCCGGGCGAGCGGGCTCCAGGGGATCACGCCGATGCCCTGATCGATGCACTGCGGGATCATCTCCCGCTCCTCCTCGCGGTAGATCAGGTTGTAGTGGTTCTGCATCGAGACGAAGGGCGTCAGCGAACGGCGCTCGGCGACGTGCTGCGCCTTGGCGAACTGCCAGGCGAACATGCTGCTGGCGCCGATGTAGCGGGCCTTGCCGGCCCGGACGACGTCGTGCAGCGCCTCCATCGTCTCCTCGATCGGTGTCCTGGAATCCCAGCGGTGGATCTGGTAGAGGTCGACGTAGTCCATCCCGAGGCGCTCCAACGAGGCATCGATGGCGCTGAGGATGTGCTTGCGCGAGAGCCCGCCGCCGTTCTCCCCGGGGGTCATGGGCATGAAGACCTTGGTTGCCACGACGAGCTCGTCGCGGGTCAGGAACTTCGCCAGCAACCGACCGGTCGCGACCTCGCTGGCACCGGCCGAGTAGGTGTCGGCTGTGTCGAAGAACGTGATCCCGCCCTCGACGGCCGCGCGGACGATCGGCTCCGCGGCGCTCTCGTCGAGCACCCAGGGGCGATCGCTGTCGTTGCCGAAGCTCATCATTCCCAGGCAGACGCGCGAGACGCGCAGGCCGGTGCTCCCCAGGTTCACGTACTCCATGACTGGACCTCGCTTGATCTCCGGACGGACCCGATTGGGGCGAGCTTATCCCCCCGAGCGGGAATCGCGCCTAGCCTACCTGCGGCGGTCGATTTCAAACCAGACCGAGTCGCATGGCGGCGCCTGCCCGCCCGACCAGCGGTCGGCGACCTGCTCGAGAAGCATCAGCTCATAGTCGGAGGTCCCGTCGGGCCGCGGCGTGATGTCAAAGCCGGGGGGCCCGGTGAGTTCGACCCGCACGACGTCTGTGGGCATCCAGGCCCGTAGCTCGGCGGCGCTCTCACCGGGCGCGGACTCCGTCCGGGCAACGGCCTTGGTGACGAGCTCGCTGGTCAGCAGGACGAGGGCATCGCGCAGGTCGGGGGACGGCGAGTCGAGAACGGCGACGCGGTGGCGGGCGTCCCGCGGCGCATACGGCCCCAGCGGGATCGAAACGATCAGGTCAGGGTGGTCGCGGTCGACGGGCACACAATCCATCTACCCCCGTCGGGGGTGCCGCTCACTACGACCAGCGCGATGACCACGGTAACAGCAGGTCGATCGATTTCCTCCGTTGTCGGCTTCGACGATCGCAGATGGGTACCCGCGGGGCCGCAGTAGGGTTCTGGGACGTGCCCGGTTTTGGTTTCGCTCCGCGCCATGCGCTCCGGACGATCGCGCTGATGGTCCTCATTGGTGCGCTGGCGATGGGCGTCGCGAGCAGTGCGAGGGCGCTCGGCTACTCGGTCGGGCAGATCACCGACCTCAGCAGCGGGTGCCCTCAAACCGGGGACGTCAGCGAGGCGGCCGATCCACCGCGGGGCGATGTCTATGTGGCGTTCGAGGGCTGCGATCACGACAACGCGATCGGCTTCGTCCGCTCGACGGACGCCGGGGCCGGCGACTCAGAGCCGGTGGCGCTGCCGGGCTCGCAGGGAGGCTGGGACCCGTCGGTCGCCGTCGCCCCCGACGGGACGCTGTATGTGGCCTTCATGAACACGGCCGACCGCCGCGAATACCCGCTGATCGATGTCTCCCATGACCAGGGCCGGACGTTCACCGTCGAGAGCTCCCTGCAGCCGCAGCAGGCAGGCAACTGGGGCGATGCGGAGTACATCGCCGTCGCCCCCGACGGGACGCTCTATGTGGCCTGGGCCTACGGCGCCGTCGAAGTCGGAGGTCCGCGAACGGTGCGCTGCGCACGGGAGCTGCTTCTCGGTGCGGGGCGACCTCAATGTGGTCGTCCAGAGCTCAGAGCAACGACGGGGCGTCGTTCGGCCCGATGTCGGTCGTGACGCCCCGCTACCCGGACGCGGGGGCCGATGAGGGAGCGATTGCGGTCGAGGGCGGACGGGCAGGTCGACGTGCTCTACCAGGGCTATGAAGTGGTGAACCCGAAGACGCTCAAGCTGGAGACACGGGCACGAGTACTTCACCTCCTCCTCTGATGAAGGCAGGACATGGAGCACGCCGCAGGCGGTCGGCCCGGGTGCCGGTGTGACGACGATCGACGAGTGGTGGAACGACGGCTCGATCGCGGCCGACCCGAGCGGCGACCTCTATGCGACGTGGGACACCCAGGCCGGGGCGGGCGCCAACGGAACCGACACCGGCTGGCTCTCCTTCTCCACCGACGGCGGGAGGGAATGGTCGGCGCCGGTCCAGGCCCCGGCCGAGCAGGCGGGCGTCCCGCACATCATGGAGGTGACCGGTGGCCCACCGGGCGAGGCCTATGTCGGCTGGCTGACCGACAGCGCCGCCGGCGGCTGGGCGCAGTACCTGCGCACGTTCTCGGTCTCCGAAGACGGCGGCGCGGGGGCTGGCTCTCGGCGCCGCAGCAGATCTCAAGCCAGTTCGGCGACCCGGCCGTCGCGCCCGGGGACACCTTCGGCATCGCCACCCTGTCCCCGACCGAACTGGTCCTTGGCTGGGGCAGTGCCGTACCGGGCTCGCACCGTGAGACCTCTGTCTTCGCGGCGCCGGTGAGCGTCCTCGAAGAGGGCCCATGAGGGTCCCGGGCCGAGGTGCCTCTCCTCGCTGTGGCGTCGGCCGGATGCCTCACGGTGGGCCTGAGCGCGGACCTGGCGGGGGCGAGCACCACCCCGGCCACAGGGCGGCCCTCACTGCCGCTGGCGGGCAAGGTCGTCGGGATCGACCCGGGCCACAACGGCCGCAACTACGCCGACCCGAGCTACATCGACCACCTGATCTGGAACGGCCGTGAAGAGGAGGCATGCGACACGACGGGCACCGAAACCGACGGCGGCTACACCGAGGCCCGGTTCAACTTCAACGTCGCCGGTCCTGCTCGCGGCCGACCTGCGCGCCGAAGGCGCAAGGGTCGTCCTGACCCGCACGAGCAACAACGGCGTGGGTCCCTGCGTCAACGAACGCTCGGAGCTCCTGGATCGCGCACATGCGAACGTTGCGATCGACATCCATGCCGACGGAGGGCCCCCGGGCGGCCGCGGCTTCACGGTTCTCGAGCCGGTCGCGGACGGAACCAACAAACCACGTGATCGGCGCCTCCAAGCGCTTCGGCGGGATCGTGCTGGAACACTTCCACGATCTCACCCGAATGCCCCTGAGCGACTATGACGGGACCGGCGGGATCTCCCTGCGGGACAACCTCGCCGGGTTGAACCTGACCACCGTCCCGAAGGTCCTGATCGAGTGCGGCAACATGCGCAACTCGACCGATGCGGCCCTGCTGGTCAGGCCATCCTTCCAGCGCCTCGCGGCGCGAGCGCTGGCCGCGGCGATCTCCGCCTATCTCCTGGCCCCGGCGCGCCGAGCCGGTGAGCGCCCTCAGCGAACCGTCACGGCGACGGGCGCCGAGGCGATGCCGTTGGCCACGACTTCGAGCTTGCCCGCGCCGGCGGGGGTCGCTTTGGGGAGTGTGAATTCGGTCGAGGAGGCCGTCCCGGGGGCAACCGAGACGGAGCTCCAGTTGCTGGTCCGGGCGTAGGTGACGACGCCCGTTTCGGCGTTGGTGACCCGGACGAGCGGGAAGTTCGTGGCGTCCTGGACATCGTCGCCGTAGGCGGCGCCCTGGTCGAGGCCGGCGAGCTGGCGGCCCGCGAGCGTGGCGGCCTGGCCGGGCTTGAGGCTCGCCGAGCTGAGCGAGGAGATCGAGGGAGCCCAGGCCGGGTTGGGCGTCCCACCGGCTGTGTAGAGCTCCATCTGTTCGCTGCCGTCGTTGAACAGGATCTGGCCGTTTGGCAGCGCGAGCATGCGCGTGTAGTAGGTCGAGTCGTTGGCCGCGTTGGCGATGTCGGGAACCGGGCTGAGGGTGTTGGAGGCGGCGTTGTAGAGGTAGAACTCGAGCGGCGTGCTGTAGACG
Organism: uncultured Solirubrobacteraceae bacterium; assembly: GCA_963787765.1. Taxonomy (GTDB): domain Bacteria; phylum Actinomycetota; class Thermoleophilia; order Solirubrobacterales; family Solirubrobacteraceae; genus Palsa-744. The sequence goes on from CAWBEF010000006.1 coordinate 49,424, forward strand.
CAGGGGCTCACGTCGAACAGGACGTTCCCGTCGGGCAGCACCGAGCCGGGCCCGTCGGCGCTGTCGTACTGCATCCCTTCGCTGGTGGGGATGACGGGGCCCTTCTTCCATTTGCGCGTCGCGTAGTCATAGAGGGCGGTGGCCGCGGGCTTGCTGGTGGTGCAGGCTTCGGGAGGGATCTCGCTGCTCGTCCCGGCCCCGACGACGAACGTGTTCCCACCGGGCATCTCGACCTGCGGGCCGATCTCCGCCTCGGGACTGTCGACGGGCGAGGTGGCGTGTTGCCGGCTAATGACCAGCTGAGGCTCGAGGGAGTGAACAGCTCCGTCGAGGGCGTCAGCCAGGTGTCGATGGTCAGCAGCTGTCCGCTGGGCTCGAGCGTCCAGCCCTCCTCGTCGTTGGGGTCGTTCTTGCCCTGCCCGGGGATCACGTTCCAGCTGAGTCCGCTGGCGTTGAAGAGGGCGTCGTCGGTTGTCAGTTTGAAGTTTTCAGAGGCATTCCTGGCAGGCCTGGGAGAGCATGAAGGTGCCGTTCCGAGCACGTCGCTCTGGGCGTCGCCGATGTTTCCCAGCCCGGCGGCGGCGAGACGGCCTTCCAGGTGTTCTTGACGGGGTTGTAGATCGCCCCCTTGTTCGTCCAGACGCCTTCGGGGCTCGAGCCGTTGTACTCCCCCGCCCTCGACGATCATCTGCCCGTCGGGGAGGATCGCCGAGGCGAATAGAGGGGTGCGTAGCCCCTGGGCATCGAGGCGATCCTGCTCCAGGTGCCCTCGGCGTAGCTGCCCTTCGCGTCGGGCGTGAGCCGGTACCAGGCGCTCGTGCCGCCGGTTTCGGGCTCTTCGTGGACAAGGACCGTCCCGTCGCTGGCCAGCAGCATCGTGCCGGGCACGAACGAGGGCGGGTTCGCCAGCGTTTCCCACGGGGAGGGGCCGGCCTGGAGGCGATCGGGCGTCCGCGAGGAGGGCTTGGCATGGCCGAAGGGCGGGTCCGCCTCGAGGTGAGTCTGGGGGATTGGAGTGGCTCCCCCGACCGCGCCCGGTTCGCTTGCTCCGGCCGGCGTGGCCCCGGCGAGCGCGGCGGCGGCCGGAGCGGCGATTGCGAGAGCTGCTCCGAGAGCTAGAAGAGACCGACGACGCACCTGTCCACCTCCTACCGCCTGACCGTCCTTGAAGGGCCGGGCCACCCTACCACGGGGAAACCGGCCAGGGCGCCGTTGCCCCGGCAAAGAAAGTGCAATGCGTCATCCGGCGAACGACGGCGCTCAGGCGCCGTCGTTCGCGATCGCCTCGTAGGGACGGCAGGGCTCGTTGCGCAGGCTCGGGCAGGGCGGCAGCGCCGTCGGCACGCTGAGGCCGGGGACGATCGGGAGGGTGAGGCTCGAGGGCATGCTCGGGGAGAACGCGATCGACTCCGTTGCGCTGGCACCGGCCGGTTCGGTCTGGCTGAAGGACCAGATCGGCTGCGTCCCGTTGGGGGCGGAGACAGTGACGCGGATCCGCGAGCCCGCCCGGTAGGCGTGGCCCTCGAAATACAGCGGGATCGTCACCGGGACGTACTGGCCGGCGGGCATCGGCTGAACGTCGGAGGCGAGGAACGTCGGGATCGGCTGCAGTTCGGTCGGCTTCTGCTTGAACATGTTCTTGGAGCTGGTCGCGAGCTTTCGCTCGTCGGCCCGCAGCCAGCCGTTCTGGACGAACGTCTCGTTGCCGTCGGGGCGAACCTCGCTGACGGTCGCCTGGAGGTCGACATCGGGCGTCGAGGACTCGACCCAGAGGTGTACGGCGCCGGCGCCGACGGCGGTCGTGTTCGCCTTAGGGGTGCCGAGACGTAGGACACGGCGGTGCCGGCCGGGGGCTGTACCCAGTTCCAATCCCACTGTGAGGCGTTGCCCCACAGCCCGCCCGAGCCGGTGTCGCCCGAGTAGTCGCTCAGCGGCGTCGCGGCCGCATCGGAGGTGTAGGAGTCGGCGCCTTCACCCGTCGGCCTGGCTTCGGTGAGGGTCCCGTCCGGGCCCGAGATACCAGGACTCGGCGGTGGTGCCGGGGACGGGAGCGAGGAGAAGGTCTTTTCGTAGGCGGGGTAGGGGTTGCCGGCGGTCTTTTCACCGAGCGGCGATTCACCGGCGCCGTTGTCGAACAGCACGCGGACCTCGGGCAGCGCCTCGAATTCCGCGAGGGCTCCTTCATAGGTCGGCTGCAGCTGAATCGGGTCGGTGGGAAGGAGGATCTCATCGCCGAGCGGCAGCCCCATGGCTTCCTTGTAGATGACCGGAGCCGCCGCATGGACGACGGCCGCGTTGACGATCGGCGCCTGATGGGCGACGAACAGCTCCAGGAAGTCATACAGCCGGTCATAGGTCCACGGATCGAGCGAGTCGACATGGGCGCCGTTGGTGAAGGTGAACCACTTGCGGCTGGTTCCGTGAAGTGCTGGACCAGATCCGGGCAATGGCCGCCGGTCTGCTCGTCCTCCCACTGGCAGGCCATGAACGTCGGGACGTCGATCTTGTTGACGAAGCTCACCGGATCCAGGGGGTCGGCAAGCGGTGTTGTAAGTCGAGTTTTCCTGGATCTTCTTGTTCAGATCCGCGGCCTCGCCGTGAAGGGCCTGGTTGGCCGCGCAGGTCTCATCCCCGGCCTTGATCCGTTCATAGGCCCACGCCTGGCCCATCCCGGGACCGGCAGGTTCGGCGTTCTGCTCGCGCTGTTCGGCCCAGGCGACTGCGAAGCCGGTGTTGAGGATTCCGCCGGGGTAGAGCGTCGAGGCCGTTGCGTCGATCGTCGAGAGCGGCGCGATCGCCTCGAGGCCGGCCGGCTGCAGCTGCGCGGTGAAGAGCTGGCTGATTGCGCCGTAGGAGATCCCGAGCATGCCGACCTTGTGACCGAGGACCCAGGGCTGGTGGGCGATCGTTTCGATCACGTCGTAGCCATCGAGATTCTGCAGCGACTCGAAGAAGTCGATAGGCGCCGCCCGAGCAGCCGGTCCCCCGCATGTTCACGTCGACCACGGCGAAGCCCATCAGGTTGGCGAGGACGGCGATGCCGTTTTCCGGGCCGGCCGGGTTGGCATAGCCGTAGCCGGAGTACTCGATCAGCGTCGGGTAGGGAGGCGTGTAGTCACCTGAGGCCGGCAGGTCCGGAAAATGGAATTCCGACGGGACACCGGGCTCACCCGCGGGGCTCGTCGGCGGGTGGACGTCGATCGCCAGCTGGGTGCCGTCCCTGGTCGTCAGATAGGAGTAGCCGTTGTCGGGGATTTCCTGGTTGTAGATACCGGGGTCCCAGGGCGCCGCTGTGTCCTTGTGGACGGTCAGTTCACCGGACTCTTCGCCCGTGGAGCCAAGGCGGACCTCGTAGCCTTCGCCGGGCTTGACTTTGCGGAACAGCACCCCACCGAGCGAGTCGGCGTCCTGGGTGGCCACGAGCTTGTGGTGTTTGAAGAGCGTTGCCTGCGCGTTCGGTTCAAGGCCGGTCGCATAGACCTGTTCGGCGCTTCCCTGAGCGTTGAACGCCGATGCGCTCGCAGCGCAGGCGAGCAGGACTCCGAGGACGCCAAGGACCGCCGCAAGCCTCGCCGAGGCGCCGCTCCTGACGCCCGGCATCCGCAGGGACGCACGGACAACAACACGCGTACGCGACACGGCAACCTCCACCCGAAGAAGTCCAATTGCTCGCAGCCCAACAGAGCCGCCAGACCCCTCCTCGGCGCGAATCTATACCACAGCAAATAGGTGATTGCACTACCCGGGTCCGTTAACTGACAGGAACTTCGGCGGCGCCTCCGAGCGACGGTCCCGGCCCGCGAGGCCCCGGTCCGCATGCAGCGGGCCGGGGCCCCGGATCACCTCTTGAGATCGCGCTAGATCCCTTGGCCGTAGTTGGTACAGCTCGCCTGGAACGACGGGTTGGGGCTTGCGCTGAGCTGGTTGAGGACGTTCTGCAGCGCCGGGGAGTCGTCGAACATGCCGATGTGCGCGACGGGGTCCGCCGGGCACTGGTTCTGGATGGTGATGTCGGTCACGTTCGAGCCGCTCAGGAAGGCGTTCGTGTAGGGCGTCACGACCTCATCGTGAGTCGTCTCGATGACGACGTAGCGCACACCGGCGACGACCGGTTCACCCGAGCCGAACAGCTTGTGGATGAAGGCGGAGCTCTCCTCCTGTTCGGGCAGCGCAGGGGCCCCGAGGAATTCGAGCAGGCCGCCGACGAATTCGCTGGCGAACGGGAAGACTTCGAGCAGCTTCGTCAGGCCGCTGAGTGTGGTCCCGTGGTTGCTCGGCGCGAGCCCGATCAGCTCGTTGACCTTCGCCGCCCCGCCGAGGTCCTTGATGTAGTAGTTGGGCATCATCCCGCCCTGCGAGTGCCCCACGAGATCGACCTTCGAGGCACCCGTTTTGGAGAGGACCCTGTTGACGAAGGACGACAGTTCCCTGGCCGATTCTTCGATGTGGCCGAGGCCGTCGATGCGCGGCCCGATGAACGGCCAGACTTCAAGGGAGGCGATCGTCGCGCCGTAGTTGAAGGCGTAGACGCAGTAGCCGTTGTTGGCCAGCAGTGGCGCGAGGGTGACCCAGTTGGAGCCCTCGTCCGCGAGCGTCGCGTGGACGAGCACCACGGGGTCTGGATGTGCGGCGCTCGGCTTGCAGTTGTTGTTCGCCCCGGTGACGGCTTCGGGCTCCCACGTCTCGTTCCAGATCGCATCGCCCAGCGCCGTGGAGCCATAGGGCACCGAGTAGCTCGCAGCAGCCGTCGCCGGCACGACATAGGCCACCATGACAGCCATCACCGCGGCGACAATCGTCGCCTTCACGTTCAGCATCAAATCCCTCTTCCCTTGATTGTTCTGATCCCCTGAACTGCTCCCGGACACGGAGGTGACGCCCGAGAGGCCCTTCCCCACCGCGCGCCATCCTATGAGCGTCATGATCGGCGGGTCAATGGTCCGAGGCGAACGGCCGGTGCCCGACGCCACGGAGGCCGGGTAGGTTGGCGCCGCACGCGGCTTTCTACCGACCACACGCGGGGGAGCCACCGAGGCACCGAACGTGGCGGGGGTCTAGCGTTGGCCCAGGCAACTCGAACAGAGGAGGAAGCGATGGACGTCGACCCCGCCGACAGTGTGAGGGCGCTGCTCGAGAACAGCGAGAGCCCGATGTCGACCCAGGAGCTCACCCAGGCGCTGGCGGACCGCCACAGCGAGCACCAGGTCACCGAGGCGCTTGACTTCTGGCGGCGCGAGCACCACGCGGCTGCTCAGGACGAGGCGGGCAAGTGGAGCTGGCAGGGGACGAGCCTGGACTGATCGAGAGCTCTCACAGAAGCGGTTCCGTGCACCCGCCGCTGACCGGCCGGCGGGCCCGCTCAAAGCTCAGGGCACGTGCGGCTCCGGCTCCTCCTGGCTCAGGGCGAGGAGCTCCTCGTCGGTGATCTGCGCGGCGATTGCCGGGTGGTTTGTCTGCATGTGCCCGTGGGCCCGGGTGAGGAGCTCGCGCTCGTTCTCACCGCGGACGATCGTGCCGCACTCGCAGACGATGACCTGCCTCATCGCGGGTAGTCTCGCACGGGCATGCCAGGCGCGGCGTTGAACCGGATCCAGCTCTGCGGTCCTCTGGTCGTGCGGATCGAAGGTGCCGATGTGACCCGGGCGCTGCCCGGCGCTCAGGGGCGATTGCTGTTCGCCTACCTCGTGACACACCGTGCCCGCCAGCTCACGCGCGGCGAGCTGTCGGACCTGCTGTGGGGCGATGCGCCCCCCGCGGAGGCGGCCACGGCCCTGCGCGCCGTCCTCTCGAAGCTGCGCCGGGCGCTCGCGGTCGGCGCCAGAGAATGCCTGCCTCCCGGCGAGCTTCTCCGGTTGAGCCTCGCACCGGACGCCTGGGTGGACACCGAGGTCGCGGCGCAGGCGCTCCATGATGCCCAGGCGGCGGTGGCCCAGCAGGAAGATGTGCGCGCCTGGATCGCGGCCCACATAGCGCTCAACATCGGCTCTCGGGTGTTCCTTCCCGGTCACGAGAACCCCTGGGTCTTCGAGCGCCGCCTCGAGCTGCAGGAGATCGGGCTCAACTCGCTCGAGGCGCTCGCCGCCTGCGCGGTGCGCCTGGGCGGCCCCGAGCTCGATACCGCAGTCCGCGCCGCAGGCGAGCTCGTGACGCGCTCGCCCTATCGCGAGAGCGGCTACGGGCACCTGATGAGGGCCCTGGCGGCGCAGGGGAACGCCGCCGAGGCGCTGTTGGTCTATGAGCGCCTGCGGGTGAGGCTCCGTGAGGACCTCGGCGCCATCCCGGGAGCGGACCTGCAGGCGCTCCACGCCGAGCTGCTGGATCCGCGGCCCAGCGGGCAGGCTGAAGGCGGCCGGCGGCAGGCAACACGCCGCCAACGTTCCGCCAACGGTCAGCCGCGATGATCGGCCGATGAACACTCAAATGACCGCCACCGGCCTTCAGCAGCTAATGGCGATTCTCGACGGCACCGCGCCACCCGCCCCGATCCAGGGGGTCCTCGACTTTGACCTGGTGGAGGTGGGCGAAGTCAGTGTCACATTCCGATACCGCCCGTCGGCGGACCATCGCAACCCGCTCGGCACGGTGCACGGGGGCGTCGCGATGACACTGCTCGACTCCGCCGCCGGGGCAGCAGTGCACTCGACTCTGGCTGCGGGTTCGATCTCACACGACCCTCGAGACGAAGGTCAACCTCGTCCGGGCGGTTCGCCCGTCGAGCGGGCCGCTGCTTGCCGAGGGAACCGTGGTGCACCGTGGCGCGACGATCGCGACCGCCGAGAGCCGACTGCTCGACGCGGAGGGAAAGCTCTACGCGCACGCGACATCGACCTGCCTGATCCGCTCCGGCGAGCCCGGAGCCTGAGGAGGAGCCGTGCACGTCAACGACGCCGAGATCCATCACGCGACCGCCGCCGTGAACGGGATCGAGCTGCACTACGCCCACGCCGGCAGCGGGGACCTGATCGTCTTCCTGCACGGCTTTCCACAGTTCCATTACGCGTTCCGCGCCCAGTTGCGGGAGTTCGGCGCCGACCACCTGGCCGTCGCTCCCGACCAGCGGGGCTACAACCTCTCCTCCAAGCCCGCGGGTGCGCACAGCTACGGGGTCTGGCCCGCGGTCGAGGATCTGCGCTGCCTGGTCGAACATCTCGGCCATGAGCGTTTTGTCCTCGTCGGCCACGACTGGGGCAGCCTCGTCGCGTGGGCATTCGCGCTGCACCACCCGCACATGCTGCGGGCGCTCGTCAGCCTCGGCGGCGCTCACCCCGCGATCCTCGATCACGCCCAGCGCGAGGACGAGGAGCAGATCCAGGCCAGCCAGTACCTGCTGGGGCTGCGGCGCCCCGACGCGATCAGGGCAATTTCGGCAAATGACTTCGCTGCGCTCGAGCAGGCCCTCGAACACCCGTTCTTCAGCGCCGAGGATCGCGCCGCGTACCGGCGCTCGTGGCATATCCCCGGCGCGATCGAGTCGGCGCTGCACTGGTATGAGGTCGAGGGCATCGCCCCTCCGGACCAATATGGGACGCCTGGTCACGGCAACTACTGTCAGGACGTCGCGCCGCTGCTCATCGACGTGCCGACGATGGTCATCTACCCCGAGGCTGACCCGTACGTCAGGCCCGCCTCTCACGCCGGTCTCGAGCGATTCGTCTCCAACCTCACCTTCCACCCGGTCGAGGGCGCAGCACACTGGATCGCCGAGGAGCATCCGGCGCTGGTCAACGAGCTGATTCGAGGGTTCCTCGCGGCGCAGAACCTGCTCGGTGTGCAGGCATAGGTTCGCCGACCGAGGGTCCCCGCACCGGGGCTAGGCAAAGCGCCTGAGCGTCGAGTCCGTGCCAGGCTCGGTCTGGCTGAGGAGCGCGATCACGCCGGCGAGCGCGATCAATCCAGCCCAGGCGAGCAGGGTCGCATCGGTGCCGAAGGCCGGCTGGAAGAGCCCCGCGCCGGCGGCGCCCAGGGCGGTCACCGCTGAGTGCAGGCTGCTGGCGGTGGTGAAGATCTGGGCCCGCAGCTGTGGTGGCGCAAGGCGCTGGCGGATCGAGATCAACCCCACAAGCCCCGGCCCGTCGAGGACACCCGTCACGAAGATCATCACGAGCGCCACGACCACACCCCCCGCCAGCGGCCAGAGCGCGGCGGAGAGAGCCATCGCCAGCAGGTAGCCGCCGATCAGAAAGCGCGGCCGGGCTCGCGCCGGGCGGCCGGCCAGCGCGAAGCCTCCGAGCAGCGAGCCCGCGGCCACGGCGGCCCACATGTAGCCGGCCGCGTGGGCACCCGCGCCCACCTCGATGGCAAAGGCGGGAAACCCGACGTTGAGCGTGCTCCAGGCGAAGACGTAGAAGACATCGACGATGAGATTCCAGCGCAACGCCGCGATCCGCCAGCTCGCCCGGAGCCCGTCCCGGACGGCCTGCAGGACCCCCTCGGGAACCGTCTCGGAGTGCTTCGGGCGCAGCTCGAAGATCGGGTCGCCGGCGATCAGCGCGGCGAGCGCGAGGCCGATTGCGACCTGGACCTCGACCGCCGCGCCCGCCCCGGCGCCGGCCGCGATCAGTCCCGCCAGCGCCGGGCCGACGATGAACGCGGCGTTGATGCTGGCCCCTTCGAAGGCGTTGGCGGCGTCGAGCAGCTCGACCCCGGCGAGCTCCGGCAGGACGGCCGAGAAGGCACCCGAGGAGAGGGGCGAGGTGGCGCCGTAGAGCAGCGCCGCCACCAGCAGCAGCCAGTCCGGCGCATGCCCCGCAAGTGCCAGCATGGCCGTCAGCGCGAGGGCGGTCACGACGCGGTCCAGCACGAGCAGCCGCCGCCGGCTCGCGGTCACGTCAAGCCAGCCGCCCAAAAACGGCCCGGTCACCGCGGCCGGCAGCGAGGCGGCCGCGATCACGAGCCCCGCGAGCGTCAGGTCGTGGGTTCGCTCGAGGACCAGCAGGACACCCGAGACGTTGAACATCGTCCCGCTGGCCCGCGCTGTGGCAACGGTCGCGAAATAGCGCTTGAAGCCGGGCTTCTCGAGCAGCCGGGAGATCTGCGAGCTGGCCACCGGGCCATCCTCGCAGGAGCAGGACGGCCGATCCGGCGGCTCAGCCCACGGCGACCGGCAGCGGCAGGCTGAAGGTGGTGAACCCGTGCCGCGTCGAATGGGCGTTCGCCGCGACCAGGCTTTTCAGCCTGAAGATCGCCGCCCTGGCGCCGGCCGGGACGCTCACGACGCTGTCGAAACGACCGCTGGCGGGGGGCTTGAACGTCTCAAGGACACGCGTCCTGCCACATTCGAACTGGGCTTCGACGGTCACCGCGGCCACGGGCTTCGTAAGCGGCAGCGTGATGCGCCCGCTGAGTGTCACCCGGTCACCTGATGCCCGTGGCGGTTCCAGCAGCAGTCGCCTGGTCAGCTTCAGGTGCAACGAACGCGCGGTGCCGATCTCCGCGGTGTAGCGGGTGGTGAGCCGTTCTCGGATCTTCGCCGGTGGCAGCGGCGCGGTCGTCGCGAATTGGCCATTGGCCTTCACCGTCGCGACGGCCACCTGGTTGCGTTCGTTGAACAGGATCTTCACGCGCCTGCCGATCAGGCGCCGGGCGGCGCTGCCGCTGAGCAGGACACGCGAGCCGTGGATGTAGACATCGTTGAGCACCACCGGGCGGGCGCTGCAGCCGAGCAGCAGTTCTTCGATCGCGGCGGGGCTGGAGGCGATCCCCGATGAGGACCCGGCGCCCGGGCCGGGTGAGCCGCCGCCCGGCGAGGTTCCTTTTCCGGGACAGCCCGCCGGGCCGGCGATGCCCGCAGATGAGGAGTTTTCGAACACGTAGGCGGCTCCGGCCTGCGCGGTCGCGCCCACCTTGCGACCGACCGCGCCCGCGACGAGCGCTTCTTCGGAGATCGCGGCTGAGATACCCAGGTAGTCGGTGGAGGCAGCTTCTTTGATCGCCAGCTCGCGGCCTTCGGTCATGTTGCTCCAGCCGCCCGCCGGCATCAGGTACCTGAAGAGGACCCCCTGCGCCGAGCTCTGAACATAGGCCCCGAGCACCGCCGAGCCGCCGACGATGGCGACGGAGCTCCCCAGTTTGGCCTCTTCGGTGGCCGCCGAGGCGGTCAGCTCGGCTGTCTGGGTCGCGTTTGCCCAGCCCGCGGAGGGCATCGTGTACTCATAGCCCGCCCCCTGTTCATAGAGGGAGACCTGGTGGCCCGGCGCGCCGAGGAGGACGGCGCCCCCGGCGACGGCGACGGCCTTCCCCAGCTCGTCACCCTGGAACGAGGATTCGCCGAATTGGCCATCGGAGGCGGTCAGCTCGGCTGTCTGGGTCGCCGAGACCCAGCCCGAGCAGGGCTCGACGTAGACGTAGGCGGCGCCCTGTCCAATGCAGTGCTCGAGCGAGGTGCAGGCTTCGCCTCGGACAACCGCGTGCAGCGGCGCACCGACGACGATCGTACGAGCGGAGATCGCGACGGCCCAGCCGAACCCTCCGCCGCCGTCCGGGTATTGCGCATCGCCGTCGGAGGGGGTCAGCTCGGCGGTCTGGGTCGCGCTCGCCCACCCCGATGCGGGCATCTGAAAGACGTAGGCCGCACCCTGTTCCAACTGTGTGGTGCGTTCTTTGCCGTCGAGCTGGTGGTTGGGCGCACCGACGACGATGGTTTCGCCGGAGATCGCCACCGAGGAGCCGAAGCGGTCTTCTTCGAGACCGTCCGAGGCCGTCAGCGTGGCGGTCGGGTCCGTTTCCGTGGGCCACCCCGAGGGGGGCTCGACGTAGACGAAGGCACCGCCCACGTGCAGCTTGCCGGCGGCTGTGCGGTAGGGCTCACCGACGACGACCGTGTTGCCCGAGATGGCGACGGACTTGCCGAATTCCTCGTTGTGTTCCTCTCCGGGCGCGAGCGTCGAGGTCGGGTTGATCAGGTTCGCCCAGCCGCCCGCGGGCTTCGTGAAGATGTAGGCGGCACCGATACCGCTGACGTGCTCGGGGGCGCCGACCACGATCGTGTTGCCCGAGATGCCCACCGATTCGCCGAAGCGCGCGCCTTCTTCGCCGACGGTCATGGCCAGCTCGGCCTCCTGCAGGACGGGGTCGATCCGTAGCGGGTAGACGCCACGGGCGCTGTCCACCCGCAACAGGACACGCCCGGCATTCAGTTCCAGCCAGGAGGGCAGGATACGGCCGTCCGCGTCGCTGACCACGAGTCCGCCGTAGCGCAGCACGGGCTCCCCGCCGCGGCTCAGCAGCAGCTCCCGGCGGCCGGCGCCGAGCGTCACACGGGCGTTGCCCGACAGCGCGATCGCGAGTGTCAGCGGCCCGCTCGCAACCCCTGCCGGCGCATGGGCGAGCGTGAAGCCCTGCTCGAGGCCCAGCGGGCCGTTGGCGTACCACTCGCTGAGACCGGGCCGTTCGTAGAGGACACGGTTGGCCCGGGCGCGGGGGGCCACCCGCCCGAGCGGACTCAGTGCCCCGCCGTAGCCGATCGCCTGCAGGCTCATGGCGAGGTGGGTCGCGCCCGAGCGCACGCCGACGCCTGACGGGGTGAAGACCATGGTCAGCCCTTGGCGGGCGTTCACCGCGCGCAGAGCGCCTGCCCGCGAGCCGACTCGGTAGGCGGGCTGGCGCGCGCCCAGCGCGTCGGACACCGGTACCCGCGCGGGCGCGGGGAGGCTCGCCAGGGTGGCGTGGGTACCGGCCAGGGCGCTCGGGGCGGGCGGCGTCCGGCGCGCGAGCCCCCCGATGGCGCCGAGGTGGAGCACAAGGGCGATCGTGAGCCCGCAGGCGAGCATGGCCGCGATGGCCACATGCCGGGCCCCCGGACGCCGCGCGGCGCCGCTCAGCCGTGCGGCGCCCGGCAGCGATTCGGCTCGGATGCCATCAACGGGCATGATCATCTTCCCCACCCCCTGCGATCGCGCTTCATGGCCGGCACTGCTCCCGGAGGCGCAGGCCGCGGTACCGCGTGCCGAGGGATGATCTCAGAGGACGCCTCGTGTACGCTGGCCCCACGTCAAGGGTCGATCCACTTTGCTGGGAAGCCCGGTTGGACATGCGGCGGTAGAGCGTGGGACGGGGCGCGATCACAGGAGCGTGGATCGGTGCCCTTCCACATCGAGGAGAGGACGACAGAGATGTCATCCATGGGTTCCTATCGATCCCGCTTTGCCCGGCCGCTCGGGGGAGCGCTCCGGGCCGGCGCAGTCGCGCTGACGCTCGCTGCCCTGGGCGCTCTGCCCGGCGCCGCCGGCGCAGCGACCCCGCCGCAGGTGAACATCGTCCGCCAGGGCACACCGCCGCCGCGGGTCCCCGCCGGCACCCACTACTTCAAGCACATCCAGGAAGCCGTCAACGCATCCACCGACGGCGACTACGTCCTGATCGAACCCGGGGTCTATGACGAATCGGTCCGGGTCACGAGCGCCCAGTCGGGGATCTGGATCCGGGGGATGAACCGGAACACGGTGATCCTCGACGGCCGGCACAAGGCGGGCAACGGGATCGTCATCTACAAGGCCAACGACGTCTGGGTCGAAAACCTGACGGTCCGCAACTTCGACGAGGGCACGGCCTGCGGCGATGAAGAATGCGGCAACGAGATCTGGTGGAACGGCGGCTCGGGCTCGCGCAAGATCGGCGCCCACGGCTGGTACGGGAGCTACCTGACGGCATACGACACGGGGCTGCTCGGTGGCTACGGAATCTTCACCAACAACGAGGTCGAAGGCTCCTGGGATCACATCTACGCATCGGGGTTCAACGACTCGGGGATGTACCTGGGCGCCTGCCAGGAATGCGACGCCCGCATCAGCGGGGCGACGATCGAAGACAACGCGCTGGGCTACTCGGGCTCGAACTCGGGCGGCAGGCTGCTGATCGAAGACTCGCTGTTCCGCCACAACTCGGTCGGCGTCGACCCCAACTCGGAAAACCCCGGCGACCCGCCCCCGCCGCAGGACGGGGAATGCGGCCGGCCGAACATCGAAGACCCCAACCCGACGCCCCTGATCACCTCGACCAAAATCGCCCGCTGCACGATCATCCGCCACAACGTGATCGTCGAAAACAACAACCTGACGGCCCCGGCGGTGGGCAACCCCGACGGCAACTGGGGCAGCGGCGTGCTGCTGACGGGCGACTACGCCGATCTGATCGAAGGCAACATCATCGCCGGCAACGCGAACAACGGGGTCCTCGGCCTCGAGTACCCCAACCCGTTCCCGCCCGGGCCGGAAACAATCTACTTCCAGCTCGCCGGGAACAGGATCAGCTCCAACGTGTTCTTCGACAACGGGCACAACCCGACCTACAAGGGCAACGCCTATGTCGGCGACGTGACCCTGACGGGCGGCTACAGCCCGCTGTTCGGGGGCCCCGAATCACACTCCGAAGACAACTGCGTCAGCGGCAATCTGCTGACCGACGCGACGTTCCCGGCGAAGATCGAGGGGACATGGGGCTGTCAGAACGCGACGACCCCCAACCCGGGCTACGGCGGGCTTCCCGTACCACCGGCTGAACTGCCGCCGGCGGTCGAATACCTGCTTCAGGTCAAAGCAGAATCCGAATCCAGGACGCCGTCGAACCAGCCGGCTCCGCCGGCACAGCCGACGATGCCCGACCCCTGTCAGGGGGTGCCGCGAAACCCGCTGTGCAGCTGAGCTCGGCCGGCCGGCCGGACCGCGGCCAGCGGCACTCGTCGCCGCTCCGCCCGCGCGGGGCGGCGGCCTGCGGGGCCCGCCGGCATACGGCGTTGACAGCAGCGGGTGCCGGGCAGGTCCTCTTGACACCCCTGGGGAACGGCTATAGCGTCGGCGCTGTGTGAGTGGTGCGCTCGGCCGTGAGGGGGCCCCTGAGCGCGGGCAGGACCACACTCGCCCCCGCCTCGGACCTTGGAGAGGGATCCATGCTCAAGAAGCTGACCGTCGGGTTCGCACCCGCCTTGCTGGTCGTGGCCGCGATGTCGCTGCCGGCGATCGCCCAAGCCGCACCGCACTGGTATCAGAACGGGGTGCCGATACCCCAGGGCAAACCCAAAGTCGTAAAGACGACCGGCACGCTGACGTTCACCGAAACTAGCTCTGGAACGGTCGTCAAATGCACGGTCGCAGATGCCGAGGTGCTGCTCAACCCGGTCGGCGGCGCTGCAGGGACGGACCTGATGAAGGCCTTCAAAGTCTCCAACTGCGTCCCTGACCCGTGCCCGCTCTCGACCTCGGGCGTGCCCAGGGCGCTCGTCGTAAAGGCACTGAATCTTCCCTGGCCCTCGGAACTGATCGAAGTGCCGCCGATCGCGGACAGTTTCACGGGAGTTGAACTCAAGTTCTCCTGCAAAGGCTCGAGTACGTTCAAAATCTACTCGGGCACCCTCTCGCCGTGGGTCGGCCTCGGCTTCCTGGAATTCGACTCGCCGACGACCGGCACCCTTGGCACCCTGTGGGTCAACGGAATCGACAATTTCGTGCCGGCCACGATCACGGCCAAAAACCCCTAGCAGGCGGGCGGAGCCTGTCTGGAGCCGGGGGCGTGCTGCGTGCCCTCGGCTCCAGAGCCCGTGTCCATCGGGCTCTCCTGCGGCGGCTCAGGCCGACAGCCAGGGTCCGCGCCAGACGCCGGCGCTGCCGGGCAGGCGCTCGGCCGCGGCGGGGCCCCAGGAGCCCGGCCGGTAGGGATGCGTCTCGGGCGGTTTGCGCAGCAGCGGATCGACGATCCGCCAGGTCTCTTCGACGCTGTCCTGGCGGGCGAAGTGCGTGCTGTCCCCCAGGATCGCGGCGTGGAGCAGAACCTCATAGGGGGTGGCGCCCTCGCCACCCTCATCTGCGAACTCCATATCGAGGTCGATCTCCTGCGGGACCGGAGCGTTCGCCCGCCGCGCGTCGAGCACGACCCGGATCCCCGTCGTGGGGTCGACCTTGACGATCAGCTGGCTCGGGGCGGGTGAGCGGGAGCGGCTCTCGGGGAAGAACCCCAGCCGCGGAGGTGTGCGAAAGACGACCCGCAACTCGGTCTGGGTGACGGGCAGGCGCTTGCCGGTCCGGATCAGGAAGGGCACACCGGCCCAGCGCATGTTGTCGATCTCGAGCCGCAGCGCGCTGTAGGTCTCCGTCGTGGAGTTCCGCGCGACACCGTCGATCTTGCGATAGCCGCTGTACTGGCCGCGCACGTACTGCCGCGGGTCGGCGCTGCGGATCGCCCGGAAGACGGCGAGCTTGGCGTTCTGGATCGTCTCCGGCTCGCGGGCCGAGGGCGCCTCCATCGCCGCGACGGCCACCAGCTGCAGCAGGTGGTTGACGACCACGTCGCGCAGCGCGCCGACGGGATCGTAGAAGCGGCCGCGGTCCTGGACGCCGAACCGCTCGGCCATCGTGATCTGGACACAGGCGACGTGGTGGCGGTTCCAGACGGGCTCGATCATCGCGTTTGCGAACCGCAGGTAGAGGATCTCGTCGAGGCCCATCTTGCCGAGGAAGTGATCGATCCTGTAGAGCTGAGGCTCGGCGATGAACCGGTGAAGTTCCCCGGCCAGGGAACGGGCCGATTTCAGGTCGTGGCCGAACGGCTTCTCCACCACGACCCGGGCCCGCTTCCCGAGCAGTCCTGCCTCGGAGAGCATCTTCGCGACCCGCGCGAACATGCTCGGGGCGATCTCGAGATAGAAGACGGGCGCCCGGACGCCGCTCAGCTCGCGGCCCAGGCGCGCAAAGGTCTGGGCGTCGGAGAAGTCTCCGCCCACGTAGGACAGGCGCCCCGCCAGCCGCTTGAAGACGCGCTCGTCGATCGTCTCGCCACTGCCGGCGATCGCCTTGCGGGCGAACTCCAGCAGGCGCTCGACCGTCCAGTCCTCGAGCGCCACACCGACGATCCGACAGTCCAGCAGTCCGCGCTTCTCGAGCCTGTAGAGCGAGCGGAAGGTCATCTTTCGCGCGAGGTCACCGGTGATGCCGAAGATCACCAGCGCATCCCCGGCTCCGGTCCCCGGCGCCTGCTTGGCGCGGGCCATCTGGCGGGAGGGTCGAGGCGGGGACACGAAGGCCAGTATCCCAGCTCTGCGGCCCGGCCCGGGAGGCTCGGTCATACGATGTGGGAATGTGCCGCGAGCGCGCCGAGGACGGTCCCGCCAGATGAGCGGCGCCGAGCGATTTCCGTTTCGTTTTGCCGAGGCCTACCGGCGCCCGGCGCGCCTGTTCGGCATCACCCCCGAGACGGCCTGGGTGGAGGTCGGGGGTGACCACCTCCGGGCTCACTTCGGGCGCTGGCGCGTGCAGACGCCGCTGGCGAACATCAGCGGCGTCGCGATCACCGGACCCTACGCGTTCCTGAAGACCGCCGGGCCGGCGCGGCTGGCGATCACCGACCGCGGGCTGACCTTTGCCACGAACGGTGAGCGAGGCGTGCTGATCTCATTCCGCTCCCCCGTCCGCGGCCTCGACCCGCTGGGCATCCTGCGCCACCCCGAGCTGACCGTGACCGTCGCGGACACCGACGGGCTGCTCGCCCGCCTGCAGACACACAGCGGCTGACCAGGCCGTCCCGCTTTACGTCCACTGCGCCCCGGGGAGCCGTTGGGCGGGGCTATAGTCGCCCGCGAAATGCAACAGCGGACAGCCACCCGGCACCTCGGGCTCGCAGCACTCGCGACGTGCATTGCGCTGTCACTGAGCGGCATGGCCGGCCAGGCCGCCGGCGAGTCGGCGCAGTACTGCGCACAGATCCCGATCGTCGGCGGGATCCCGCCGTGGGGCTTTCACACTGGCGCGCCGATCACCGGCGCGACGGGCAGCTTCGCCCGCGGGCACGGTGAAATAAACCTGGCCGCGGGCACCGTCTCCGGGATCCTCTGCCAGGTCGACCGGGTCCGCAACCCCCCGACCGTCTGATCATCATGTCCGTCGAGCATCACCTGGTCTACCACTCGCACTACGCCGTCATGTGGGGGTATCCGGGAAACATCATGAAGATCATCGTCCGGGTGCAGAGCAGCACCGACCCGAAATGCGAAGTCGGGACGGTCGGCCACGTGACCCTGTTCGCCAGCTACAACGGCGTCCGCAGCGACAGCGTCCAGTTCTTCTTCCCCGCCGCATGCCGCGACCACGATCACCTCTACCACGGGACGCAGGTGAACAACCAGGTTCCGCCGCTGTAGCGACGGCAGCCGTCGCGAGCGCCCGGCAGTCCGGTGCCCGGTCGGGTGCTGTGAGACGAATGCCACTCAATTGGGCGAGGAGGGGTCTATTCTCGTGGCATCGCCCGAGCCGACACAGCCGGAGCTCCGCCACCTGACCCTCCACGGTCACCGCGTGGCCTACCGCCAGGCGGGCAAAGGTCCGGTGATCGTGCTGATCCACGGCATCACGTCCAACTCGCAGACGTGGAGCCGGGTGATGCCCACCCTGGCACGCCACTTCACGGTCATTGCACCCGACCTCGCCGGCCACGGCGACTCGGACAAGCCCAAGGGCGACTACTCGCTCGGCGCCCACGCAAGCGGCGTGCGCGACCTGCTGATCAAGCTCGGCCACGAGCAGGCCACGATCGTCGGACACTCACTCGGCGGCGGCATCGCGATGCAGTTCTCCTACCAGTTCCCCGAGCGCTGCGAGCGGCTCGTGCTAGTCGACAGCGGCGGCCTTGGACGGGATGTCAGCCTGCTCCTGCGCGCCGCGACGCTGCCGGGATCGGAGCTCGTCCTGCCCTTCCTGGCGGCGACACGCCTGCTCGACGCCGGCGAGCAGGTCGGCCGGCTGCTGAGCCGCTTCGGGCTGGGACTGCGCACCGATCTTGAGGAGATGGCGCGGGGGCACGCGACCCTCTCGGACGCCGGCGCCCGGGCGGCGTTCGTGCACACGCTGCGCTCGGTCGTCGAGCCCGGCGGACAGCGGATCAACGCCTCGAGCCGGCTCTACCTCGCCCAGCAGATCCCGTTTCTGATCATCTGGGGTGAGCGCGATTCGATCATCCCCGTCTCACACGGCCGGGCGGCCCACGAGCAGGTCCCCGGCAGCCGTCTTGAGGTGTTCGCGGACTCGGGACACTTCCCGCAGCTCGATCAGCCCGAGCGCTTCATCGACGTGCTGGTCGACTTCATGGAGTCGACCCGGCCGGCGACGCTCGACGCCGAGAGCTGGGGCGCCCTGCTCGGCGCGAGCGCGCCCTGAGGTTCTCGCGGCGACTCACCTCGTCCGCCTTGAATGCGGTTTGGGTTAGCATCGCCGCACCCGCGCCGATCGTGCCTCTCCGGTGATCCTCGATCAAAGGAACCACATGCCCCGCAGAGCTTCCGCCGCCACCGCCGTCCTTTCGCTCCTCCTCCTCGGCTCGCTCGGCGCCTCGAGCGCAGCCACGGCGGGTCCCCTCGCCCGCCGTGCGACGGCGCTGAAGTGCAGCACGCTCGTCAACCCGGGTCACGTCGGCAGCGCGATCGGGGTCGCGGTGAAGCGGCCCCTCAGCTCCACGATCGACAACGTGTTCAATCCGAACTCGCGCAGCACGGGCAGCGAGTGCCAGTGGTACCCGGTTGCGCCCACGAGCGTGTTCCTCGCGGGTGAATTCGCGGTCCAGCTGACCGTGCAGGCCGGCGTCACCGCATCACAGCTGCACAAGCTCGTCAGCGGCGAGATCAAGAGTGCGGCCTCGCCCGTCTACCGGGGGACCGTCACCCGGCCGGCCGGGCTCGGTGCCAACGCCGCCGTTGCCGTGCTGGCCCCGGAACAGGCCGGCGAAGGCCCGAAAACCGTCGTCTACGCGCTGCGGGGCCGGGATGCCTTCTTCGTCTATTCGGCCGAGGCGCCCACGGCGAACGTCGTGGCCGTGGCCAAGGCGGTCTTCGCGAAGATCTAGCTGCTAG
Organism: uncultured Solirubrobacteraceae bacterium; assembly: GCA_963787765.1. Classification (GTDB taxonomy): domain Bacteria; phylum Actinomycetota; class Thermoleophilia; order Solirubrobacterales; family Solirubrobacteraceae; genus Palsa-744. The sequence continues at coordinate 68,247 of CAWBEF010000006.1, forward strand.
CGTCCGGGCGACCAAGCGGACCGCGGTCCGCACCCAACGCCCGGAGGTCGCCCCACCATGTCCCTGTTCCGACTCGACGCAAGCATCCGCACCGAGGGCTCGCACAGCCGGAGGATCGCCGACATCGTCGAGGAGGAGTGGCGCTCGGCGTATCCCGGCGCGCCGGTCACGAACCGTGAGATCGGGATCGCTCCGCTCCCCTCCGACGCCTGGGCGAGCGCCGTGGCCGCAAGTCAGACCCCAGCGGAGTCGCGTTCGCCGGAGCAGCAGGCAGCCGTGGCGCTCGCGGCGAGCCTGACCGACGAGCTCGAGTCTGCCGACGCATTGCTGTTCGCGATCCCGCTCTACAACTTCGGCGTCTCCCAGCACTTCAAGACCTGGGTGGACCTGGTCGTGACCGACCCGCGGATGGCCGCCGGCACCGAGCCGGCGATCGCGGGCAAGCCGGCGGTGCTGGCCACCGTCCATGGTGGCTACTACGCGGCCGGAACACCGCGCGAGGGCTGGGACCACGCCACCGGGTGGTATCGCAGGATTCTCCAGGACGTCTGGCAGCTGGATCTGCTCGTGGTCGAGAGCGAGTTCACACTCGTCGGAGTGAACCCCGCACTGGACGAGTTCAAGGACCTCGCGGCGGAACTACGTGCCGCGGCCGAGAACCGCGCCCGTGAGCACGGCCGGAGCCTCGCGGCGAAGCTGGCCGCCTAGCCACCAGGGAGGGCCCGCGCGGCCCGGGCGGAGCTATCTGCGGCCGGTGAGCGTGACGGTGCTCAGGCGGGTGGCCTTGGCACCGGCCGGCGCTCCGTAGACGCTGATCGTGACGGCGACGCGCGCCGCCGGGCTGCCAAGCAGCGCGTGGGCGGCCTTCGAGAGCTTCACAGCGAGCAGCTCGGTGGTCGTCTTCCCGGCGAGCGTCGCGACGTTCGCGGGGGTGACCGCCAGCTTGAGCCGGTGCCGTCCGGAGCTGATCGTCACGTAGGCGCGGATGCTCACGGTCGTCGTGAGGGTGCAGCTCAGCCGGTAGGCCTGTTGCCCGCGATGTCCCAGCGAGGACTGGCGCGCGGGGGCGCCGAGCGTGCACTTGAGCGCCGGTTGCGCGGATGAGCCCGCGGGAGCAGCCGGCGGGCTGACCGTGGTGCCCGGACCCTTGACGACGGCGGAGCACGCCGAGCGTCCTTCCGCGGCTGATTCGGTGCCTGCGGGGCACGCGATCGGGGCCCTGGCGCCTTCGGGCGCATAGGTGCCGATCGGGGCGAGCGCGCAGTGGACCGCACCGGTGAAGGGCGCATAGCTCCCCGGCGGACACGGCAGCTGTGCGCCGGCGTGTTCGGTTTCGACGTAGTAGCCGGGTTCAGCGGGCGTGCACTCGAAGCTTTCCGATTTCGCCGCGAAGGATCCGGGCTGACACGCCGTCGCGGCGGCCGCCCCGAGACCCGAGTAGTAGCCGGGCAGGTCGGGCACGCAGGCGCCAGCCGAGCCGCCGCCCCTGTCGGCGTCGCTCGTTCCCGGCGGACAGGGGATCGCGACCGCCGAACCGGCCGGGGAGTAGTGCCCTTCCGGCGCGAGCTCACAGGATTCGGCCTCGCTCACGTCGCTGTAGTAGCCCTCCGGGCATTCGAGCTGGGCCGTCGCGCCGGCTTCGGGGACGTAGTGCCCGGGTGAGGCCTGCGTGCAGGCAAAGCGGCCCGTCAGCGCCGTGTAGGTGCCGGGGGCGCACCCCAGCTCTTCGGATGCGCCCGCGATCGCCACGTAGTGCCCCGGAGCGGCTTCGACGCAGGCGGACGCCGACGCCGACCCGGCGAACGCGTCGAAGGTCCCCGCCTCGCAGGCGATCTGCACGGTCGCCCCGGCGCCTTCGGCGTAGTGTCCCGGCGAGGCTTTGCTGCAGGGGACACGGCCGCTTTCGGAGTAGCTCCCGGCGTTGCACTTGGCTGGGAGCAGGGTCACCTTGATCGCCGCCGAGGAGGCGAGCGGGTTGCCCAGCGCGTCCTGGTACTCGACGCGCAGTCGGTAGACACCCGCGGCAAGCTTCTGCGGACCCGAGAAGACGCCCGCTTCCAGCACCGGGTCGGCCGGGTTGAGCTTTGACCGTGTGGGCGCCTTTTTCGGAATTTGCCAGGACGAGTGTGCTGGTGCCGACTTCTTCGCCTTCGAGCACCAGCGCGACGCTGCCCGAGAGTGCCGCTTCGGGTAGTTCGTAGGAGACGGCGAAGGCTCCTTCGAATGAGAGTTCGGGTTTCGGCGCGGTCAGTTCCGGCGCGGCCGTCGCGGTGTCCAGCCGGACTTCTTTCGCCTTCGCCGTCGCCGCGCTTTCAAGCGCGACGTTCTGATAGGCGAGCACCACTTCGTAGACCCCGTCGGCGAGGTTGGCGCTCGGCAGCGCGGATTGGACTTCCGATTTCCTGCTCGCCGTCAGGTCGTGGGTCGCCAGCAGGATCGTGTGTTCTCCGGCGCTGTCCTCGGCCGAGCCCAGCGTGACCGTCGTCACCGCTTCACCGCGGGTGAAGATCAGCGTCGCCGTGCCCGGCGCCGCCGCTTCGGGCAGTTCGTAGCTCACCTCGAGCGGCGTCGAGGAGGCCGAGGAGCTGACGGGCAGGAGCAGCACCGGTGAGCCGGTCGCCGCGAACGCCGAGCCGCAGAGCAGGAGCACCGCGAGCAGCGTGAACAGCGGCAGCAGGACCCACCTGCGAGATCGCGGCATGGGTGCAGCTTCGACGCGCGTTGCGATGTTCCTCGGGGATTGCAGCGTTCTCCGGAAACGAAAGTGAAGAATCCTCACAATTATTATTGACTTACTGGGGATTTAGCTAGAGTGCTGCTCGCGGCCGGGCCATCCGGCCGGCAGATCCCTCACTGACCGCCCCGAAAGGAGCACCACGAGATGTCCAAGACCACCCGCCCCGACCAAGCAGCCCGGCGGCGCTCGCGCCGACGGACGCTGATCGCGACATTCACGATCGCCGTCAGCGGAGCGCTGGCGCTACTGCCCGCAGGGCCGGCGCTGGCTGCACCGAGCAGCCCGCCGCCGGTGACGATCCTGAGCTCCCAGCCCGGCTTCGGCCACGGCGAGGACTTCTTCCTCACCCCGACGGGCGACACGAGCACCTACGCCAACGGTCCCGAGATCATCGACACCAAAGGCAACGTCGTCTGGTTCCACGCCTCCCCGGCAGGGCTTGCGGCGACCGACTTCCGGACGCAGCGGCTTTGGGGCCAGAACGTCCTGACGTTCTGGCAGGGCACCGAGAACGGCGGACAGGGCTCGGGTACCGACTACATCTACAACGACCACTACCAGCAGATCGCAACGGTCAACGCGGGCAACGGGCTGCAGGCCGATGCACACGAGTTCTACATCACCCCCTGGGGCACGGCGCTGATCACCGCCTACCAGCCGGGGACGGCCGATCTCAGCTCGATCGGCGGCCCCTCCGACCAGAAAGTGGTCAACGGCGTCGTGCAGGAGATCGACATTGCAACGGGCCAGGTGCTGTGGCAGTGGGACAGCGCCGATCACGTTCCCTACAGCGCCAGCGAGCAGCCGCTGCCGGCCTCGGCCGGCACGACCTGGGACTGGTTCCACGTCAACGCGATCCATCTCGACGGCCACGGTGGCTTCCTGATCGACGCTCGCAACACCTGGGCGACCTATGACGTGGCGCGCTCGGGGAACATCGAGTGGACGCTCGGCGGCAAGGACTCGAGCTTCACCGAGCAGGCCGCCCCGGGCAGACGCTGGACAACGCCGGTGAGATCTTCACCTGGCAGCACGACCCCGAGTACCTCGGGAACGGCTACTACTCGTTCTTCGACGACGAGTCGACGATCGGGGCGCCGGACTTCGGCTACAGCCGGGCGGTCGTCGTTCACCTGAACCCGTGGAGCAAAGTCGCCACGCTGGTGGCCTCCGACAACCAGCCCCTCGGCGCGCTGGCGAGCTCGCAGGGCAACGCCCAGCCGCTGTTTGACGGATTCGGCGGCTACGTCGTCGGGTGGGGCAACCTGCCCTACTTCTCGGCCTTCGACGGCCAGGGCAACCTGACCTTCAACGCGTCCTTCCCGACGGGGGTCAACACCTATCGGGCCTACCTGCTGCCCTGGAACCCCGGTTCCTCCGGTGGACAGGGATGGGGAGGTCAAGGCCACTTCTCACACCAGCACTGACCTGCGCGACGGCGGGCCGCGCGGAGCACATGCTCCCGCGGCTCGCCGTAGGTGGTTCACCGGCCCGCCCGCCGGCCCTACGTCGGACCGACCTACCCACGCGGGTGCGCCGCGGCCGATTTCCGGTTAATGATCGGAGCGATGGGGGCTTCGTGAACGGTTGCGGCGCAACCGGCCGCAGGGGCGGCTGAGCCGCACGATGCGCGGAGCGCCCCTGAACGGCCCTCTCCTGCGCTCCCTGACTGCGGCCGGGCTCCTGCTCGGCGCGCTGCTCGCGGCGGCCCTCTTGATGAGTTCGGGGGCGGGAGCCGCCACCACGGCGATCACCGAATGCGCCGGTGAAACGCAGCTGCGCGCGGACGTCTCGGCGGGTGGCAGCTCACGTTCGCCTGCAGCGGGACGATCGTGCTGAGCTCGCCGCTGTTCGTCACCCACGCGGTCAGCCTGACCGCGGCGGCACCCGATGTCGTGGCGATCAGGGGCTACCCCGAAAAATCGACTCCGCCGCCCGGCGCCGCCGAGCGGATCATCACCGTCGCCGCGGGCGGCTCGCTCGAACTGAGCGGCGTCGACCTGACCGGGGGACGGGTCTCGACGGCGCCCGTCGAAACGCCCGGCGCCGGCCAGACGCCTGAAAACGGCTGCCTGCCATCCGGGTTCGGCTGGAAAGGCGGAGACTGCGCCACCCCCGGCGCGAAAACGACGAACGCCGGCGAAAACAGCTTCGACGCGTACCGGCCTGGCGACCAACGGCGGCAACGCTCCGGCCGGCGGCTCGGCCCAGGGCGGCTGCATCCTGATCGAACCGGGCGCCAAGGTGTGGCTCGAAAACGACGCGCTCAGCGAATGCGTCACCGAAGGCAGCTCCGACAAATGGCTCACCGGAACCGGCCCCGGGCCCGAAGGCGAGGGGGTCCCCGGCTACAAACAGGGGATCGGCGGCTTCGGCGGCGACGGCGCCGGCGGCAGCGCGGGCGAGGGCGGCGGCAAACAGGTCGAAGGCGTCGGTGCCAGCGAACTCTGCACCCACGCGCCGAAAGAAGCCGAGACGGCCGGGGGCACGGGCGGTAACGGCAACGCCGGCGCCGATGGCGGCAACGGGTCCGCCGGGGGCGGCGCGTTCGGCGGAGCGATCTACGACGCCGGCAGCCTCGTCGTCACCCACACGCTGTTCCAGGGCGACCGGGCGTTCGGCGGGCAGGGCGGTGCCGGCGGCAACGGCGGCAACGGGGGCGTCGGTGGCGCCGGCGGCGAAGGGGGCCTCAAGCGCGTCGTCGAAGACTGTGCCACAGAAACAGAATCCGCCGAACCGGGCGCCCCCGGCGGCAACGGATCGATCGGCGGCGATGGCGGCAACGGCGGCGTCGGTGGCGCCGGAGCGGGTGGGGCGATCTACGCCACCGGCTACCTGACGATCGCCGAATCGAGCTTCAAGGCGGACTCCGCCCGCGGTGGCAACGGCGGCACGGCCGGCCTCGGAGGGGCGGGCGGACAGGGCGGCAACGGCGGCGCGTCGGGCAACCTCCACGGCGGCTCCGGCACAAAATCGATCAGCGGCGGAGCGGGCGGGTCAAGTGGCGAGGGTGGCAGCGCGGGCGACAGCGGCAACGGCGGCAACGGGTCCGGCGGCGCCGTCTTCTATGCGACCGGTTCGACGGGCGCGCTGCCGGACGTCGCGACCACCTTCGGCGAAGACCTCGTCCTCGCCGGCGTGATCTGCGCGGGCCTGGGCTCGACGGCCGAAGTGTGCGGCACGGCGGCGGGGCCGGCCGGCCACCCCGGGCTGGGAGGCGAATCGACGCCCTGCGCCGAACCGCAATCCCAGAAAGGCTGCCCGCTGGCGCGCGAAGGCACGAAGGGCGGCTCGGGGGCCGCCGGGGTGATCGGCATCGCGGGCTCCACCGAAGGAAACGACGTCGCGGGCGTACCCGGCACGGGCACGCCTCCGTCGCGGCCCGGCCCGGGCCCGTCGACGGGTCCGGGCTCACCCCCAGGGGTCGACCGGCACGGGAACGCCCCCCACGCCCCATGCCGGGCATGCAAGTGCGAGGGGAACGAGCGTGAGCGTCGCGATCAGCTGCGCCGGAAGCGCCGGGAGCTCATGCCCGGTGACCGCGGCGATCACCGTCCAGGAGACGATCAACGGCGCCGGCAAGCTCGTCGCGCTCGGGGCCCGGGCGAGGCTCCGCCACAGGGTCCTGACGCTCGGCACTGTGACGGTCCGCGTGCCCGCCGGCTCGACCCGGAAGGTCACGATCGGGCTCTCGCCGCCGGGCGCCGGCTGCTGGCATCCAAGCGCCGCCTCGCGGTCAGGCTTACGCTCACCCAGCTCGTCGCCGCGAACGCCAGCGCAAGGGCCAGACCGGTCGTCATCGAGCAGACCGACCTTACCCTGCGGGCCCCCCGCAAGCACTGAGCCGCCGTTCCCCTTGCGCCGCGATTGAACCGCGGCGATCGCGGGTAGAAGCCGACCCGGAGGGGCTTGCCGGCGAGGCAGGAAACGGAGCAAGCAAGGGGGCCCGATGTCTGAAGTTCTCACGCGACCGTCCGCGAGTGCGAGCCGGCCGGGCGCCACACGCCTGCGGCGGATCCTCATGACGGCGGGGACGGCGGCGCTCCTGTTGGCCGCGATCGCGGCGCCCGGGGCGCGGGCGGCTCTCCCGACACCCGAACAGGACCCGTTCTACGCCTACCAGGGGACGACGCCGCTGGCGGACATCGCCCCGGGGACCGTCCTGAAGACGAGGACGCTCTCCTACCACGTCCTCGGCATCCCGCTGCCGGTCAGGGCCATCCAGCTGCTCTACCGCACCGAAGGCGAGACGGGCATCCCGGAGGTGAACGTCACCTCGGTCCTCGAGCCGCCGCTGTCGACGGGGACCCCCGAGGTGATCGCCTACCAGTCCTTCTATGACTCTCTGAACACCGAAGACGACCCCTCCTATGCGATCTCCGGCGACGTCGCCCTGAGCGGGGCGATCCCCCAGGTCGAGAGCGCTCTGTTCGGCCCCGAGCTGCTCGCGGGCAACGCGATAGTGATCGCCGACACCGAGGGCGAGACCGCCGACTTCGCGGCCGGACCGGAGTACGGGATCAACACCCTCAACTCGCTGCGCGCCGCGCTCAGCTCGCCGGCGACAGGCCTCTCGCAGACCGCCAAGATCGGCCTGCTCGGCTACTCGGGCGGAGCGATCGCAACCGAGTGGGCCGCCGAGCTGGCGCCGACCTATGCCCCGGACGTGAACCGGCGGATCGCCGGCGCTGCGTTCGGCGGCGTGCTCGCGGACCCGGCCCACAACCTGCACTACGTCGACGGCAGCCTCGTCTGGGCGGGCGTCATCCCGATGTCGATCATCGGCGTCTCGCGCGCCTTCCACATCGACCTCACCCCCTATCTCAGCGAATACGGCCTCGAGCTCTACAACAAGCTCCAGAAGGCCTCGATCACCGAAGTGCTGGGAATGTACCCGGGGCTCACCTGGGCCCGGCTGGCAAAGCCCCGCTACTCGACGCCCGAGAGCATTCCGCTCTACGTCGAAACCGTCAACAAGCTGATCATGGGCACGGGCGGCACGCCGACGGTCCCGCTGCTGATCGCCCAGGGCGCCGACGGCCTGCTCGAGGGGACGAACGGCAGCCAGCCCGGGATCGGGCCCGGCGACGGGGTGATGATCGCCGGCGACGTCCGGACGCTGGCACGCGAGTACTGCGAACGCGGCGTGGCCGTCGACTACAACGAATATCCGCTGCTGGCACACATCGAAACGGCTACTCCCTGGGTCACCGGCGCGATCGGCTGGCTCTCCGAACGGTTCGCCGGCAGGCCGGCGCCGGAGGACTGCTCGGGGATCGCTCCGGGCAACCCCCTGACGCCGATCGAACCCTGAGGCGCTAGGAGAGGACCCGCCCGCGGAACTTCCGCAGGCCGAGGGTCAGGAAGGTCGCGCAGAACCCGATCAGAACCGGATAGATGATGTAGAGGTGCATGTGGGAGGCGTGCGTCAGGCCGGCCCGCAGCCCCTCGTTGACGTAGATCAACGGGTTGATCAGGACGATGATCTGCAGCCAGTGGATACCCCCCACCTGCACCGGGGCGAGGCGGGTCCACTGGTAGTAGGTGCCGCCCAGGAAGGTCAGCGGCAGGACGACGAAGCCGAACATCAGCCCGATGTTGCGCGGCTCGAAGGCAGTTCCCAGGAGCAGCCCCAGCGAGGTCATCGTCACGCAGGCCAGCGGGATCAGCGTCAGCACTATCGCCCAGTCGACGCTCAGGTGCGCATGGACGCCCGAGGCGTGGACGACCGCGGCGATCGGGAAGACGATCAGCGCCGCCAGCAGCCCCTGGGCGGCGCCCGAGAGGACCTTCGAGGCGGCGACGAGCCAGATCGGGCAGGGCGCCTGCACCCGGTCCTCGATCTCACGCGTGTAGCCGAACTCGGTCGAGAGCTGCAACGCCACCGCCTGAATCCCCTGGAACATGATCGAGATCCCGACCACGCCCGGGATCAGCACCGTCGCGAAGTGCGACTCGGCCACCGTGCCCCCGCCGCCGCCGATCCCCTGCCCGATGCTCGGAAAGACATACAGGAAGACGAACACCAGCAGGAACGGCTGGATCAGCGTCCGCACGACGAACTCGCCGATGTTCTTGCGCAGGACGACCAGGTCGCGGACGATCAGCGCCCACAGGGCATCACGGCTGGCCGCCGCCAGCGAACGGGTCGGCTTGATCTCGATCCGCGACCTGGAGGCGCCCGGCGTGGTGGCGGCGGTGACGGCCATCACTCGCGCAGTTCCCGGCCGGTCAGGCGGATGAAGACCGTCTCGAGGCTCGGCTCGCTGACGGAGAGATCGATCAGTTCGTAGCTGCCCCGCTCGGCCGCCGCGACGACCCGTGGGACGATCCGGTCGTTGCCTCTGACGTGCAGCTCCAGACCGCCGTCGTCGTCGAGCACCCGGGTGTGTGTGACGTCGCTCAGCTCCTGCGCAAGGAATGCGGCGAGCGCCTCCGCGTCGCCGACCGTCTTGACCGTCACGATCGTGTCGGCGCCCACCGACCGCTTGAGCGCGGCCGGCGTGTCGAGCGCCAGGATCCTGCCGTTGTCCATGATCGCGACCCGGTCGCAGAGCTGGTCGGCCTCCTCCATGTAATGGGTCGTCAGCATCACCGTCTGGCCTTCCCGGTTGAGCTCGCCGAGGATCTCCCACAGTGCGAGGCGGCTCTGCGGGTCAAGGCCCGCCGTGGGCTCGTCGAGGAACAGGACTGCGGGACGGTGAAAGATCGCCCGCGCCATCATCAGCCGCTGGGCCATCCCGCCGGAGAGGGCGAACACGGAGGCCTTCCCCCACTTCGTCAGCTGGAATTGCTCGAGCAGCCCGTCGGCGATCTGGCGCGACTCCCCCGCGGGGATGCCGAACAGCCGGCCGTGGAAGTAGAGGTTCTCCCACACCGTCAACTGACGGTCGAGGGTGTTCTGCTGGGAGACGATCCCCAGCAGCTGCTTCGCGAGCGCCGGCTCCGCGACGACGTCGATCCCCCCTACATAGGCCGAGCCCGACGTCGGGACGACCCGTGTCGTGAGCATCCCGGCGGTCGTCGTCTTGCCGGCGCCGTTTGGACCCAGCAGGCCGAAGATCTCCCCGCCGTGGATCTCCAGGTTGAGCGCGTCGACTGCCGCGAAGTCCGTGCCGGCGTAGATCTTCGTCAGCTCGACCGTGCGGATGACCGGGTCATCGCCCGCCGCAGACCGTTCGGCGCCTGTCTCGAGGGCCACAGAGCTCATCGTCTGAGCAGGTATAGCGGGCCGCGGCGCCGAGCGCGGGCGGCCTCCCTGCTGTTGGACCGCCCGGTTACAGGCGGCGTGCGTTTGACCAACGGGAGGGCAGCGTCTGCCGGCCGTGAGGACCGACAGACGCGGAGTGCCCTAGACGGCCTGGACGTTGACCGCCTTGGGCCCCTTGTCCCCTGCCTCTGAGTCGTAGGTGACCTTTGCGCCTTCGGCGAGTGAGCGATAGCCCTCACCGATGATCGCGCTGTGGTGTACGAACAGGTCCTTGGACTGGTCGTCGGGCGTGATGAACCCGAATCCCTTGTCGTCGCTGAACCACTTAACTGTTCCTGTAGCCATTGTTTTCCTCCGGCGTCGGTGTGTGCTGCGAACGCGGAGATGCTTTGAGCAAGGCTACGAGCGCTGACACTACGTTGTGTTGGATTCAAATCCAACCTTGTGGGGTCAACGCTAGCAGGTGAGCAAGGGACCGCTCACACGGTCGCCTCGAGCGCCTCGGCCAGCGGGAGCTCGCCCGGGGAGGTGAGCCGCGCGGCGATCGGCAGGCCGGCGAGCGCGATGGCGGCCATCGCCAGGAAGGCCGGGAGCGGGTCGTGGACGAGGACCTGGACGATCAGCGCGACGACGACCCCGCCGAGGTTGCCGGCCATCCAGACCAGCGCCCCGGCGGTGCCCGCGGCCGCGCCGGCGAGACGCTCGGCCTGCGTGAGGATCACCGGCAGCGCCGGCAGCAGGACCGCCCCCATCGCGATCAGCGCAAAACCGCGGATCCCGATCCAGCCGGCCACCCCGAGCACGATGCACCCGGCGAACGTGACGAGGACCGTCGTCTGCATGAAGGCCCGCTCGCCCTGGCGGCGGGAGACCCGCTCGGGCAGCACGGCACACCCGATCAGGCCGGCGAGGATCATCAGGACGAGCAGCACCCCGGCCTGCGTTTCGCTGACACCGGCCGGCTGGAGCAGCTGCTGCAGCCAGGTCGCGAGCGCGACGAAGATGCCAAAGCCGATGAACACGAGCCCGCCCAGCTTGCGCATCGGCTCCAGGCGCCAGAGCGCCCGTGCGGCGCTCCCCTCGATCGCGGCGTGCTCGTTGGTCTCCTGCCCGGGCCTGCGCAGCGCCAGCGCGAGGGCAACGGCCGGGATGATCGCGAGGACGGCCTCCACCTCGAGCAGCTGGTGGATGTTGCCGTGGGCTCCCAGGGTGGGGCCGAGCAGGAGCGCGATCAGCATCCCGGCAAAGCTTCCGGCGGAGCCGACGGCGATCCCGTTCGCCCGTGCATGCACGGGCAGGTACTCACCCGCGAGCTTGCTGACGGCGCTGAGGACGATCGGCTGGGCGATCGCGACGAGCGCCTGCCCGGCCATCGCCCAGGCGAACGTCTGGCCTCCGAGGCGCAGCAGCCCGCCGGCGGCGACGAGGCCGCCGCCGAGGGCCAGCGACGGCCTGAAGCGGCGGTCCAGCAGCGATCCCGCCGGGATCGCCAGGGCGACATAGAGCAGCGGGAAGATCTCGGCGAGCCAGCCGATCGTCCCGACGGACACGCCGTAGTAGTGCGAGGACTCCGTCGTGATCGTCGCGTAGGTCAGCCAGAGCACCTGCGTCGCCGCGCAGACGAGGCTGTAGGCCACCACGACGCTCCAGCCCTGTCGGCTGGGGGCGGGCGCTGGGCTCAGCAGCACCCATTGGTCATGTCCCGATCGCGGGTGAGGAACATTCGAGCTGAGGAGGGTACAGACTGCCCCGCGCCGTCCGTGGCGGGCGGCGCCTGACATAGACTCCGGCGATGGCCGATCCCAGCCCGATCAGGCCGGCCGGGTCACATGCCGCGCGCGAGGAGTGGTGGGTCGCCAGGTTCCACGATCCGGCCCTGGAGTGGCGCCGGCTGTTCGCCGAGACGATCGGCACCCTGCTGCTCGTGCTCGCCGGAGCGGGTTCGGCCGTCGTCTCCGCGGCGACCCACGTCGAGATCGGGCGCACCGCGGCCGTCACCGCCCCGGGGCTGACGGTCCTCGCCATGATCCTCACCCTGGGGGCCGTCTCCGGTGCCCACCTGAACCCGGCCGTGAGCATGGCGTTCGCGTTGCGGGGCGACTTCCCGTGGCGGCGGGTTCCGGCCTACGTGATCGCCCAGCTGCTGGGTGCGACGCTCGCGATCCTGGCCCTATGGGCGATCTTCGGCAAGGTCGGCGCCCTCGGTGCGACGGTGCCCGGTCCGCGGATCGACGGGCTGCAGGCGAGCGCCATGGAGCTGCTGCTCAGCGCCGGGCTGGTCTCGACGATCCTCGGCACGTCCTCCCGAGCGCAGAACCTCGGGCCGATCTCGGCCTTCGGCGTGGCCGCCTACGTGATCCTCGCGGGGCTGTGGTCGAGCCCCGTCTCGGGCGCCTCGATGAACCCGGCGCGCTCCTTCGGCCCCGATCTCGTCCTGGGCGACTTCTCGCACTTCTGGGTCTATCTCGTCGGCCCGCTCGGCGGCGCGGCGCTCGCGGTCGCGACTCGCCACGCTGCTGCGCGGACCGGGCGGGCGCGATCCCGTCGCGGCCCGCGCCGCGCAGGGCGCAAGCGACGTCGGGCTCCTGAGCTGCGCTCACCCGACGCGCAGCAGCACCGTGCCGTCGCCGGGGACGACGCTCGAGACCTCGCCACCGCTCGCGATCGTGCGGTGGCTCCAGAGATCGCGCCAGGTATATGAAGACCCTGTGAGCCCGACCGCCGCGGCCGTCGTGGAGATCCGCAGCGGGCTCGAACCGCGGTTCAGGAGCGCCACGGCGCGGGAGCCGTCGGCGAGCGGGCGGGCCCACACCTCGCCGTTGCCGTTCGCGGCGACGAGCGTCCCCTGGATGCCCGCCGGGTCCTGATCGACGGCGAGGACTTCTTCGTTCTCCAGGTAGGAGAGGCTCGTGGGGTCGATCCTGGTGAGGTCATAGCTGACCATCAGCGGCGCCGCCAGCATCGCCCACATGCTCAGCTGGCTGCGGAACTGGGTGCTCGACATGCCCTGGTCGGGGGCCAGGTAGTCGGGGTCGTTCCAGTGCCCCGGTCCCGCGGCCTGGGGGTTGGCCGCGTCGGCGTCCATGTTTCGCAGGACGTCGCTGAAGACGACGTTGCCGGGCAGCCCGACATCGGTGTCGGTGCGCCAGCTGTTGCCCACGCCGGGGCCGAAGGTGAACGATGTGAAGGCCGATTCAGGCAGCGCCGGCAGGCCTTCACCGGCCTGTTCGGGCTGCAGGAAGTCGCAGATCGAGAGCAGCATCGGACGGCCCAGCGAGTTGTGGACGATCGCCTGATGGAAGGCCGTATAGGCGCTCGCCGGGTCGAGCCCGAGTTCCGACCCGCCGCAGAAGTCCACCTTCGACGGCGTCAAAGCCCCAGGCCGCGAACGTGTTGACGTCCTGCTGGTAGTGGCCGTAGCTGCCCTGGCCGGCGCCGCCGCACCCGCTCCGGCCGGCGTCCGTGTAGAGGCCGACGAGGAAGCCGGCCGCGTGCAGCGTCGCCGTCAGCCACTGCAGGCCGTGGGGCCACTGGCGGGAGCTGACTGTGATTTCGCCGTTCGGCGCCCGCGTGCCGTGCCACCAGCCGACGTCCAGCCAGACGTAGCGGTAACCACGCCGCTGCAGGCCCAGCGAGAGCAGCCGGCTCGCCTGCTGCAGGACCTTCGCCTCGGTGATGTCACCGCCGAAGGCCAGGTAGCTGTCCCAGCCCATGTAGGGGGTGCTCGCCAGCAGCCGGCCGGCCGGCGCGTTCGCGGCACGCGCCGGCCCCGGCGTGCCCGGCAGCGGCGGCACGTCGTGCGTGGCGGATCTTCCTCGCAGGTGGCTTGGAAGGTGCGGTGAGCTCGACTGTCTGGCTCCCCAGCTGCCCCTCGATCACGCCGATCACCGTCCCGCTCACCTGTAGGCGCCGCCAGCAGGTGGCGTCTGGCCGCCAGCAGCCGGGCGCCGGCGCCGGCCAGGCTCAGCGTGATCGAGCGGCGCGCGCCGCGCGGGAGCGTGACCTGCGCCGCCGCGAGCGTCACCGTCAGGCGGTGCAGCGACCCCCGCACGGCACGGACGGGGCGCGCTTGGACGGCGAGGATACGGCTGCCCTGCAGGGTCTCCACGACGCTCAGACGTAGCGCCAGCCTGCAGCCTTCCGAGGCCTGGGCCGAGCAGGTGACAGGCACGCTGACGCGGTCTCCGCTCGCCGCGGCCCGCCCGATCTGCGTCTCGCCGGCCGAGACGGGCACGCCCCCCATGGGGATCGTCACGAACGGGCTCTTGGCGCTTGCGCTGCCGCCGCCGTCGACGGCCGTGACCTCACACTGGAGGTGATGGCCTCCGTCACGGAAGTTCACCTGATAGGAGGAGCCGGTCGATCCGAGGACCGGGATCAGGTCGCGGACCCACTGGTAGCTCAGCTGGGCGTAGAGGCCTGCAGGCGTCGTGTTGGGATGGCAGTAGAGACGCTGCCCGGGCGCCGGAGTGCCGCTGACCGAAGGGTGCGGCTCGGCCAGCGGAACGCTCGAGGAGACAGCCGTCGTGAACTTCACATCCCCGCCCTGGGCGGTACCGGAGGGACTGATGGCAACGACCCGGTAGTGGTAGGTCGTGTTGGGTGAGAGGCCTTCGAGCTGGGCGCCGACGCTCTGGTTGCCGCCGGTCGCCGAGGGCAGCGTGGCACAGGGGACGCTCGTCCCGTAGGAGGTGGATGTTCCGTATTCGAAGCGGCAGCTCTCGAGGTTGGCGTCGTTCGGGTTGACCGTCCCCGCAAGGGTCGCACCGGCGACTGCGATCTCCGTCGGCGTCAGGGTCACCGCGAGCGGAGCCGGCACTCGAGCGAGCAGCGACCGCCCGCCCGGCGTCACGGCCAGGCAGCTGCCGCCGGGCATGCAGGAGACCGACGCCAGAGCTTCCGAGCCCGGACGGGTGGCCGCCCATGTCGCCGGCGAGGCTTCGGGCTGATCGCTCGCCAGCGCCTCCCCGCGGGCGTCCACGGCGACGCACAGGCCCGAGGAGGCGCAGGACACCGAGTTGAAGCGTTCCGCGTCGATCGCGGTCGCGCTCCAGTTCCCGCCTGCGGGATCGGCGCTCGCAAGCGCGTCGCCGCGGGCGTCGACGGCGACGCAGCCGGCGGGCGCGCAGGAGACGCCCACCAGTTCTTCGCTCGTGATCGGCTCGATGTGCCACGCCGCTTCACCGGTCGTCGGAGCGGTGCTCCAGAGCACCTCGCCGGCGCTGTCGACGGCCACGCAGAGCGTTGGCGAGGCGCACGAGACGCCCGTCAGCGCCGGATGTTCGTGATCGACCAGCGCCGACCGCCACGGTCCCGGTTGCGGGTTCGTACTGCTGAGGACATGACCCGCGCTGTCAACGGCCACGCAGAGATCGGCCTGCGGACAGGAGACGCCCGTCAGGCTGTGGCCGGCGTCGATCGGGTTGCTGACCCAGGTGGAGGATGCTGTCGAGCGGACGACGGCATCACCGCTCGCGTTCACCGCGGCGCACAGCCCTTCGGGAGCGCAGGAGACCGCGTTGAGCGCGCTGCCCGAGGGATGCGCCGTGGACCACGTCGGTGCGGCGGCCGTGGGGTCGGTGCTCGTCAGGGCATTCCCTTCGCGGTCGACGGCGACACACAGCGCTTCCGAGCCGCAGGAGACCGCGCTCGGGACGTTCGCCACGTCAAAGGGGACGGCCGCCGACCAGTTCAGGGCGGGAGTCGCCCATGCGCCGGCGACACCGATCGCCAGGAGGACCAGGAGCGACCCCGCCAAGGCGATCAGGTAGCGAGGGCGTGGATTGCGCAGCTGCATCCCGGACATGCTGGCAGCCCGCGGGTGGAGCGCGTCGCACCCGGGCACTGCCCGCACACTCGCTAACGTTTTGCCGGTGAGCGGCCAGACCGTTGAGATCACCACAGCTGACGGGGTGGCGGACGCCTATCTCTCCCCGGCCCCCGACGGCCGGCGTGCCCCCGGGGTGCTGTTCATCATGGACGCCTTCGGCCTGCGCCCGCGGATCGAGGAGATGTGCGACCGGATCGCCGCCAGGGGGTTCGTCGTGCTCGCCCCCAACGTCCTGTACCGGGCCGGGCCGGGCGGGACGCTCGAGATGCCCGATCTCACCGATCCCGCACAGCGGGACCCCTTCTTCGCGCGGCTGCGCCCGGCGATGGCGGAACTGACCCCCGAGCGGATCCTCAGCGACGGGGCCTTCTACCTCGATCACCTCGCCGAGCAGGCGAGCGAGCCGTTTGCGATCACCGGCTACTGCATGGGCGGGCGCATCGGTTGGAGGATCGCCGCGGCCTACCCGGAGAGGATCGCCGCGCTCGCGGGGTTCCACGCCGGCGGCCTCGTGACCGAGGACGAGGACAGCCCCCACCTCAGCGCCTCCGCCATCTCGGCCGAGCTCTACTTCGGCCACGCCGACAACGACCAGAGCATGACGCCGGAGATGATCGGCCGGCTCGAGCAGGCACTCGCCGACGCCGGCAGGACCTACCGCTCCGAGCTCTACGAGGGAGCCGCCCACGGCTACACGATGAGCGATACGGCCGCCTACGACGAGGCTGCGGCGGAGCGGCATTTCACGGAGCTTTTCGCCCTGCTCGAGCGGGCCCTTGCGAGCTGATCGGCCGATGGACGTCGACATCTGGTCGGATATCGCCTGTCCCTGGTGCTACGTGGGCAAACGGCGCCTCGAGGCCGCCCTCGAGTCCTTCGAGCACCGCGACGAGGTGCGCGTCCGCTGGCACAGCTTCGAGCTGGACCCGAACGCACCGCCCGAGCGCGAAGGTGACCCCGCGACGAACCTGGCGAGCAAGTACGGCACGACGCCCGAGCAGGCTCAGGGCATGCTGGCGAAGATGACCGAGACCGCCGCGGCCGACGGGCTCGAGTTTCATCTCGAGCGCGCGCGGGGAGGCAACACCTTCGATGGGCACCGGCTGATTCACCTGGCTCTCGCACACGGCCGCCAGGACGCGATGAAGGAGCGCCTGATGCGCGCCTACCTGACCGAGGGACAGCTGATCTCAGACCATGCGACGCTGCGGCGCCTGGCGGGCGAGGTGGGGCTCCCCGAGGGGGAGGTCGAGGAGCTGCTCGCGGGCGATCGCTACGCCGAGGAGGTGCGGGTCGACGAGTACACGGCGAGCCGGCTCGGAATCACGGCGGTGCCCTTCTTCGTCGTCGATCGTGCGTTCGGGGCCGCCGGAGCGCAGGACCCCGCCCAGCTGCTCGAGCTGCTCCGTCACGGCTGGCAGGAGCAGGCACCGATCACCGTCGCGGCCGCCACCGGCGAGCACTGCGACGTGGACGGCTGCTGAGGGCCCGGCCGCAGTACCGCGCGGGTGCCCGGCCCCGTCTTCGGGGAGCCGGCGGCGGGAGTCTGTACAAACCCCCCATAGGTCTGGCAAGATAGGCGCGAGGGCGGATCCCGAGGGCGCCGTCCATCGCCTATTCAGCCACGGACGGAGGGATGCCATGAGCGGGTTCATGCGCCGGCTAAGCACGAGGTTTGCAGCAGTTGCGATCGGGGGCCTCGCGGGTTTCGCAGGCGTCCTGGGCGCCGGCACCGCGGTCGCTGCCCAACCACGCGCGGAACTGCCGGGCACCCGTCCGGCCTGGGCGGTACCCGCGGATCGGACCTCGGCCGCGGCGGTGACGACGGGGACGGTCCACGCCCGCGTCTACCTCGCAGGCGCCAACCCCTCCGGGCTCACCTCCTACGCCACGGCGGTCTCCACCCCCGGCAACCCGCTCTACGGCGACTTCCTCAGCGCCGCCCAAGTCCAGGCCGACTTCGGGCCGACCAGCGCCCAGGTGGCCGCGGTTGAATCGTGGCTGACAGGCGCCGGCCTGACGGTCACCGAAGTCAACCCCGAAATCGGCGGTTACGTCGCCGTCAGCGGCTCGCTGGCAGCGGCCAGCAAGGCCTTCGGCGTCACCTTCGGCCAGTTCACGGCCCCCGAAGGCAAGACGGCCCGGGCACCCGAGCAGCCAGCGAGCGCTCCCGAACCGGCTGCGGCGGCCGTCCTGACGGTCGCAGGCCTCGACACCGCCAGGCATTTCGCGAAGCACGATGAAGCGCTGCCGCCCCCGGGCCCGAACTACTGGATCCCGGGGCCGACTTCGAGCTACTACGCCCAGAAGATCGCGACGAACGAGCCGACCGCCTACGGCCGCTACCAGCCGTGGACGAACGGGGGCTACACCCCGCGTCAGATCCGCGGCGCCTACGGGGTCACCGCTTCGGGGATGACCGGCTACGGGCAGACCGTCGCGATCGTCGACGCCTACGCCTCGCCGACGATGCTCGACGACGCCGACCGGTACTCATACGTGACGGGCGACCAGCCCTTCCGCCCGGGGCAGTACCAGCAGTCGGTGCCGAAGGAATTCCACGCCGTAGGCGAAGAAGAATGCGAAGCGGCCGGCTGGTACGGCGAGGAGACGCTCGATGTCGAGTCGGTCCACGGCGAGGCCCCCAACGCGAACGTCCACTTCGTAGCGGCTGCGAGCTGTGAAGACACCGACCTCGCCGCGGCGCTGGCCTACATCGTCAACCACCACCTGGCCAGCATCGTCAGCAACTCCTACGGGGACCCGGCCGACGATGAGGCGATCGAGCCTGTCTACGACACGATCTTCCAGGCCGGCGCGGCCGAGGGGATCGGCTTCTTCTTCTCCTCGGGCGACAACGGCTACGAGAGCCCCGAAGAGGACGGCTTCTCGGACAAAATCCAGGTCGACCTGCCGGCGTCGAGCCCGTGGGTCACCTCGGTCGGAGGGACGAGCCTCGCGATCGGGCCCTACAACAACTACGAGTTCGAGACCTCGTGGGGAACGCTGCTCGACCCGCTCTCGGAAACGGGCAAATCATGGCTCTACACGCCGCCCGGAGAATTCCCCGAATGGTTCGACGGGGCCAGCGGCGGTGGGGTCTCGACCGAATACACCCAGCCCTTCTACCAGCGCGGGGTCGTGCCGAGGAGCCTTGCCACGCACCTCCCCGACGGGACGGTCAGCCCGACGCCGATGCGCGTCGAGCCGGACGTCTCGGCCCTGGCGGACCCGAGCACGGGCTTCCTCGTCGGCGAGACGACGCTGCAGCCGGACGGCACCAGCTACGCCTTCTCGCTGAGCAGGATCGGCGGCACGAGCGTGGCGGCACCGACGTTCGCCGGGATCGAGGCGGACGCTCAGCAGGCCGCCGGGCACCCGCTCGGCTTTGCCAACCCGGCGATCTACGCCCGCTACGGGAGCCCCGCGTTCCACGACGTGACCGACGACCCGTTCGGGCCGGGAGTCCGACTCGCGGAGGTCCGCAACAACTACACCAACCCCTACACCCGCGAAGGTCCGCTCGTGACCTACCTGCGGACCCTGGGCGTGGACGGCGAGGGCGAATCGGCCCTGCCCGCGGTCAGGGGTTACGACGACTCGACCGGCGTCGGCTCACCGGCCGACTACATCCAGTCGTTCTTCCACTGGTGGCGGTGAGCCTCAGGGGTAGACTCGAGGACAGGTGCGGCGACGGAGGACCTGGTCCGGTGGGGACCGTCGCCGCCATCTGACCCCCCACCTCGCTCATCTCAACAGCCACTGCCAAGACACCAGCGGAGATCGCTCGGGCCGAGTCCCGGGTGGAAACGCTGGATCGCCTGGCGAACGTGGCGGCGATGACGATCCCGCTGGGCCTGTTGGGCTTTGCGGCCTGGAGAGCCTGGGGAGGGGCGCTGCGCTGGAGCGATCTCGTGGTGCTGGCGGTCTGCTACTCGCTGACGGGGCTCGGCATAACTGTCGGCTTTCATCGGCTGTTCACCCATCGGAGCTTCAAGACGGGACCGGCGCTGCGGCTGATCCTCGGGGCACTCGGCTCAGCCGCGATCGAGGGCCCGCTGATCGAGTGGGTCTCCAACCACCGCAAGCATCACCAGTTCTCAGACGACGCCGGCGACCCGCACAGCCCTCACCTTCACGGCTCGGGCGTGAGGGGAGCGCTACGGGGCCTCGTGCACGCACACGTCGGCTGGATCCTCGGAGGCGACGCGCTCGCCACACCCGAGCGCTACTCCAAGGACCTGCTCGCCGACCCCGTCGCCCGGTTCGTGGACCGCATGTTCCTGCTCTGGCTGGTGGCCGGCCTGGCGGTGCCGTTCGCACTCGGGTGGGCGCTCAGCGGGACGATCGCGGGTGCGCTGACAGGACTGCTCTGGGGAGGAGCGGTCCGGATCTTCCTCCTGCATCACGCGACCTTCTCGGTCAACTCGCTGTGCCACTACTTCGGCCGTCATCCCTATGAGACGGGCGATCAGTCGCGCAACCTCGCCTGGCTGGCGGTGCCGACGCTGGGCGAGGCGTGGCACAACAACCATCACGCCTTCCCGACCTCGGCCCGCCACGGCCAGGGACGCTGGCAGTTCGACCCCTCGTGGTGGGTCATCCGCGGCCTCGTCGCCTGCGGCCTGGCCTGGGACGCGGTCGGCATCTCAGCGGAGCGCCGCCTGGCCCGGCAGGCCTCCTAGAAGGCGCCGGTCGCTTCGATCACGCTGAGCAGTTCCAGCTGCCCTTCGGCGGTCGGGTGGAAGCTCTCGGGCTTGGGCTTGGGGTGCGGGATGACGCCTTCGAACAGCAGCGGGTTGATCAGCGCCGTTTCGCTGTCACACAGGCCGTGGCCGGTGAACGCCGTCCTGGGGTCGGCGAACTCGATGTACCCGCCCGTCGCCGAGCGCGCCCCGTCGACCGACTGTTCGATCAGTTCGTCGAGCAGATCGGTCTCGTGGTCGATCCATTCGACGTCGCCGGCCGCGATCGTGAGTTTGTCGAGCCCGGCCGCGGTCCCCACCTGGCAATCCTGGAATTCGAGCTGGCCCGTCTCGAACAGCTTCGGGTAGCCGACGACGACGAGGTGAATCCCCGGCGCCTGCTCGAGGATCGCCTCGTAGAGTTCCTCGAGGCTTGGCAGGCGAGCGGCATTCTTGTCTGAGGCCTTGCCGCCGGGCAGCTCGTATTTGCCCGGTTCCCGGCCGTAGCGCAACCACCCGAGCGCTGTTTCGGCGGCGGGCGTGTCCCTTGCGGCGCAGCCCTTGCCCCCCGTCGAGACGAGGCCGCCGATGCAGCTCTGCAGCACGCTCGCGAAGCCGACATCGTTGCCGCCGATCGACAGCGTCGCGTATCTGGTCAGCGGCCCGACCTGCTTGAGCTGAGCCTTGGCCCCTTCCCACAGGTTGTCGATCGTCGCGCCGGCGCAGGCCGCAAAGTCCAGCGACAGCGCATAAAGGAAGGAGAGGTTCTCGATATAGCCGTTGCTGGCGCGGTAGCAGCCGTTCTTCCCGGTCGTGCCCGAGAGGTAGGAGAAGGAGCCGAGCCCCGAGGCGTAGGAGTCCCCCAGGCCGACGTATTCGGCGGAGGGCGGCGGCGTGCGGGCCGTGCTCTTTTCCAGGAAGTCCTGGATGTTTTCGATCTCCTGCAGGCGAGCGCTGCCAGGCGGCGTTTCGCCACCGCCGCCGCCGCCGACGGCCGCTCCCGGCCGGGCGCCCGTGCGCCGGTCCGGGCGGGCGTCGATGATGACGCCGCCCCCGCCTGCACCGGCCAGCCAGTCGATGTCCATGTAGATCACCAGCCGGCCCTTGCCGTCGGACATGTCGTGTTCGTCGAACACCGCCCCGACGGCTGTCGTGCCGTTGCTCGCCAGCACATTCGGCCCGGTGAGGCTTCCGATGCCCGCTATGCCTCCCGGCTCGGAGGCGAGGAACGTCGTCAGTTCGTTGGGTGCTTTGGTGATGCTGTCCTTGGCCTGGGGGTTGAAGGTGAGGCTTCCCGGGATGTCACCCTGCTGGCCGACGACGATTTCCTTGTTCTTCAGGACGGCCCGTGCGATTTCCTGGTCGGAGAGATCGAGTGCTTCACAACAGGGCCGCTCACCTGTCAGGTAGAGCCTTCCGCCGCCGCTGACATAGCTCTCCAGGGCGGACTCTTCTTCGCTCGAGAACCCTTCGTAGGCCCTGATCGACCAGACCGAGGAGTAGACCGAGAGCTTCGCCGGGAGCGCGGTGGTGAGGGTCACGGTGTAGCCCAGGGAACGCAGCGCGTTGGCCGCTGTGGCGCCTTCGCTGCCGTTGGTCGCCCGGGCGTAGACGAGCACGTTTTCCTTGGCCGCGAACGCCGTCCCGGCTGCCGTGGCGGCACCGGCGGCGAGCAGCACCGCCGTCATCGCCACGAGCATTGCTGAGCGTCTCATCCTGCCCCCTCCGTTGATCGTGCACCGCGAACGGCCTGGCGGGGCACGATATCTGCGCCCGATGGGCGCCGTCAAGACGCGCCCCGGACAGGCCCGGAGCGACCGCCGGGCGCTAACGCTCGGAGTTGACCTGCTCGAGCAGCTCCGCCAGGATGCGCTCGGCGTCCTCGTTGGGCACCTGGCAGGTGCCGGCGGCCTCGTGGCCGCCGCCGCCGTAGGAGAGCATCAGCTCGCCGACGTTGACGCGGCTCGAGCGGTCGACGATCGACTTGCCCATCGCGAAGACGGTGTTCTGGCGCTTGAGGCCCCAGAGGACGTGGATCGAGAGGTTGCAGTCCGGGCGCAGCGCGTAGATCATGAAGCGGTTGGTCGGGTGGATGACCTCGTCCTCACGCAGGTCGAGGACGACGACGTCGCCGTGGACCGTCGAGCATTCCAGCAGCTGCGCCTCGGCCTCCTCGGCGTGTTCGCGATAGAGCTCGACGCGCTCGCTCACATCGGGAAGCTCGAGGATCTCCTCGACGCTCATCTCCAGGCAGGCATCGATCAGCAGCATCATCAGGTCGTAGTTGGAGATCCGGAAGTCGCGGAAGCGGCCCAGGCCGGTACGGGGGTCCATCAGGAAGCTGAGCAGGATCCAGCCGTGGGGCGCGTAGATCTCCTCGAGCGAAAAGCTTGCACTGTCGGCCTTGTCGACCGCGTCCATCAGCTCGGGAGGGACCCGGCTGAAGCGCTCCTCGCCGCCGAAGTAGTCATACACGACGCGGGCCGCCGAGAGGGCGTGCGGCAGGATCACGTGGTTCTCGGGGCTCTCCGTCACCCGCAGCATCTCGCTCTCGTGGTGGTCGAAGGCGAGGCCCACCCCGGGCACATAGGGGAGGTTCGTCGTGATGTCGCGATCGGTGATCTCAACGAGACCGTCCTGGACGTCCTTGGGGTGGACGAACTTGATCTCCTCGAGCATGCCGAGCTCTTTCAACAGGGCTGCACAGACCAGCCCGTCAAAGTCGCTACGGGTTACAAGTCGGCACTTCTCAACAACCGTCGCAGCCATCCTGGCCGGCTCCTCTCGCGGGACGTTTGCCCCCAAGATCGGCAGCGACCCGGCGAACCTTGACCCCCGGGCGGGCAGGCCGGGCGTTCAGCTGCCGTGCGCCGCGACCTGCTGCTGCTCGCTGCGCGCGCGGGGCGCCGGGCAACGCGCCGCCAGGCGGACCCGTGCGCGGCGCCCGCGAACGGCCTGGATCGAATCGACGGTCGTGTAGTCGACGGCCGCGGCGAGCGCCGGCAGGCGCAGCAGCGGCGCCTTGCCTGCAGCGCTCCGCGCGAGCTGGATCCTGTACCAGCCGGACCCCGCGGCGGCGCCGAGCAGCTTCTTGACCGGCGCCGGCCCGCCGAGGCGGGGTGCCGGGCGCGCGAGCGTATCCACCTCGCCGCGCACGAACCGACCTGCGAGATCGGGCCACACGGCCAGCGGGCGCCCGGCTCCGACCATCGCGCAGACATCGGCTGAGAGTGCCTCGTCGACCTCGGATCGGGTCCGGAAGCCGCCCGTCAGGACCACGGGCACGGAGGTCGCGGCCGACGCGGCCGCGGCGCTGTTCCAGAACGGCGACTCGTGCTCGCTCTCGAGCTCGCGCCCCTCGGAGTCGAACCCGAGCATGGCCGGGGACTCGTAGTTGCCGCCCGAGATCTCGATCAGGTCGATGCCGGCATGCTCGAGCAGCACGACGAGCTTCGCGAGCTCCCCGTCGCCGCCCTCGCGGGAGTCCAGCTTGACCGCGATCACCGCCTCCGCTGGGAGCACCGAGCGCAACCCCGCGATGATCTCGGTGAGCAGACGCGCGCGGTTCTCCAGCGGGCCGCCGTAGGCGTCGGTGCGGCGGTTGTGGGCCTCGTCCAGGAAGCTGTCGACCAGATAACCGTGTGCGCCGTGGATCTCCACGCCGGCGAAGCCTGCCCGGACGACCCGCTCTCCGGCGTCGATGAACCGGTCACGTACCTGCTCCACCTCGGCGAGGCTCAGCGCGCGGGGCTTACCGAACAGCCCGGCGAGCGCCACCGCGGGACCGTCGGAGGGCGCGACCGGGTGTGGCTGGACGAACCTGTTCGTCTGGCGGCCCGGATGGGAGAGCTGCACCAGCGCCGGGGTCCCCGCGGCGCTTTCGGCCCAGCGGCGCAGCGCCGCCTCGTCGCTCATCGCGTCGACGACCACGTTGCGGGCACGCTCGAGGTGGTCGCGATCGACCATCGCGTTGCCCGTCAGCACGAGGCCCGAACCACCGTGGGCGTTGGCTGCGTAGAGCCTCGCGTGGCGCTCGTTGGGGTCGTTGCGTGGACCGGCGATGCCCTCGGTCATCGCGGCGCGGCAGAGCCTGTTCTGAAGCGTCAGGCCGCATGGCAACTCAAGCGGCTCGGACAGCTGCGCGGGCATGGCGCGATCATATGGATATCCGTCGCGGACAGGCCCCTCGGACACAGAGGGGGCCCCGCGCCGCCACGGGGCCCCCTCCTCCTTCGCCTCGGGCCGGCAGCTCAGCCGGCCCTTCGGTGGCGCCGGTTACTTCACTTCGATCTTGAAGACGGGCTGGTATTCACCCCAGCCGGTCGCTTCGTACTTGTTGAACGCGTAGGCGCTTTCCGGCAGCGGGTCGGACCCGACCAGCGGAACGCCACCTTCCGCCGGCGGTTCGGCCACGAACGGTTCGGCCAGGTGCGTGTTGTATTCCTTGAAGGAGGTGAACGTGCCGATGTTCACGACTTTGCCCGCGCACGCTTCGCATTTGTTGGTCAGCAGCACGATCGCCTTCGTCGGGAGCGGTTTGGACTGGGTGAATTTCTTGAACGTGATCTGCTGCAGCAGGCCGCCGACGTCGCAGTTGGCGCCAAAGCCCTTGCCTTCGGACGTCGCCGGGCAGCTGACGTTCGTCGTGGGTCGGTAGCGAAGCTTGGCAGTTGTGGTGCCGCTGGCCACGAGCGCACCCGGTTCTTCTCCGGCGCCGACTTCGTAGACGCTCACGAACCATTCCTGGCTGAACTTCTTCGTCGGTTTGGTCGTGTAGCAGTTTTCAAGCTGGTATTCGCCGTGTTCGCAGGAGAACACGTCGAGCTGGGTCGTGATCGCCTTGAGGATCCGGCTGTTCGTGATCACCGTCTGGACCTGGCCGCCCCAGCCCGTGCCGGGGGCGAAACCGTCGAAGTAGGGGATCGAATAGGTGTCTTCGTTGGCCTTGGCGTTCACATTCGCGGGGACGGTGTTGAGGTTGTTGTAGGCGACTTCGGTCGACGCGCTCGCGCTTGGGACGACCATCGAGGCTCCGCATGCCAGCGCCAGTGCGCAGGCCGAGGCGAGCCGCGTGAAGAGTTGCTTGCTCATAGATCCCTCCTCCTTGTTGACGGCGCGCCGGGCGCGCGCCGAGCATTCTCCGTACCCCGCCGCATGAAGCTGCGAGGACACCCCGGCCCGGTCGGGCACGAGGACCCAGCCAGTCTGTGCCCTGGCGCGGCCGGCGTCAAATCACGATTTGAGCCGCTCGCATAGCCCTCCGTTATGCCTCTCTCGAGAGCCCGAGAATCCAGGGTATTTCGGCTTACTGGAACGGCGGCTCGCGTCGACGAGCCGCTCAGCGGTAGGTGAACTGGTCCATCGGCGGGTTCTTGGCACTGGTCTTGGCGCTCACCACGGCGCGTACATCGACGGTCGTGGGCTTGCTCGATGGGGGCGTCAGGAATGTGCATTGCGAGCTCGAGCTGCAGCTGACTTCCACCGCGCCGAGTTTGCCGAGCTCAAATGCGGTGCGTCCGCCGCCGACGGCGAATCCGCTTCCGGTGACCGTGACCGCCGTGCCTCCCGCGGCGGGCCCGGACGCGGGGCTGAGGCCCGTCACGGTCGGCGAGCCGTATCCGAACATGTCCTTGCTCGACGGGGAGTTGGCGCCGTTGGGTGTGGTCACGATGATCGAGACCGACCCCGTAGTCCCCGGGGGGCTCACGACGCTGATCGAGGTGTCCGTCTCGACTTTGAAGCTGGAGGCCGGAGTCGAGCCGAAGCTGATGCCGGTGACCCCCACGAAGTTGGTGCCGTTGATGATCACGCCCGTCCCTCCCGCGGCGAGGCCCTTCTTCGAGGAGAGCTTGGTGACCGTCGGCGGGGCCCCGGGGGGTACGTAGCCGAATTCGTCTGCGTGGCTAGTCGCGCTCGTCCCGCCGGAGTCACTGACGGTCACCTGGACAGTGCCTGTCCCGGGGGGTGATTCGGCGGTGATTTCCGTCGGTGAGACGACCGTGAAGCGAGTGGCAGGCGCGGAGCCGAACAGAACGCCCGTCACTGCGGCCAGTTCGCTGCCTGTGATGCTCACGATGGTCCCGCCCGCCTGCAGGCCGGCGTCGGGCGCGATCGCCGAGACCACCGGCCGGTTGGGCAGAGTCCGAAAGGTCCCGTCTTCCCCGAAGCCCGAACCGAGTTCGTTCCGGGCCCGGACCCGGAAGTGGTATTCGGTGTCCGCCGCCAGGCCGTGCACGGGGAGCGTCTCGGGCACCACGCTCGTGCCGGAGCCCGGGGCGCTCGGGCATGGTTCGCTCGCGCCGTAGGCGGCGGTGGTGCCGTATTCGAGCTCGCATTCGAGGACTTCCGCGCCGTCGGGGTTGACATCGGCGTTGAGCGTCGCGCCGGTTGCGGTGATCGCCGACGCGCTCCCGGTTTCGGCCACCGGCGCGGCGGGGAGCTTGCGCCGCGCCAGCGCAGCGTCGACCCCGATCGTGGCCCCTTCGGCACTCACGAGGACGGGCGTCGCTTCGGCTCTGGAGGCCGTGCCGCTGAAGTATTCGGCCAGGTATTCGAAACCCCCGGTTTCGAGGCGGTTGAACAGGACCGTGTAGGTGCCTTCGGCCAGTTCGCCGATCGCGTATTCCCCTTCGGCGCCCGTCTGTGCACATCCGCCGGGGAGGTCCCCTTCGCCTTCGGCGCAGACTTCGACCCCCTGCAGGGGCGCCGTCGTCGCGACGCTCGTCACCGTGCCGCGGATTTCGCCGCCCCCGGATGCCAGCGCCGCCGGCGCGGCGAGAAGGCCGGCGGATGCCAGCGCGACCAGCAGGCCGAGCGCAGGCGCGGGGAAGCCCATCCGGGCCCGCGGCCGCCTCGCCGATACACCTGTCAAGTCCACTTCATCACCCCCCGCCCGCTCGGCACACGCCGAGAACTGACCGTACTTCACGCTCCACGGACATGCAAGCGACAGCGGGGAGCGGGCTCAGTGGGCCAACGCAGGCGCGCCGGCTCCGTCGAGTTCCTGTGCGCCCGAGCGGAGCAGCAGGCTGGTGAAAAGCGCACCGAAGAAGAAGACCCCGGCGGCCCACCAGAACGCGGTGGTGTACCCGTGCACTGCGGCGCCCGCCACGGTGGCGGGAGACGGACCCCCGTGCGAAGCGACGAAGCCGCTCGCGGCGCTGGCCGAGAAGGTGCTCAGGAGCGCCACGCCGATCGAGCCGCCGACCTGCTGCATCGTGTTCACCAGCGCCGATGCGACGCCGGCGTCCTCAGGCTCCACGTTGCCTGTCGCCGTTGCCATCGACGGAGCGAAGATCATGCCCATGCCCACGCCCATGACCAGCAGGAACGGCAGAACGTGGCTCGCGTAGCCGGTGTTGACACCGACCCCCGTGAGGCCGAGCATCGCGAATCCGGCCAGCAGCATCCCGGTCGGCACGAGCGGACGCGGACCGGTCCGCGGCAGGACCTTCGTGCTGATGAGGGTCGCCGAGGTCACGACGGCCGCCATCATCGGCAGGAACGCCAGACCCGTGGAGACCGGGCTGAAATCGAGTGTGCGCTGGAGGTAGTAGGTCAGGAAGAGGAACACACCGAAGGATCCCGACCCGGCGATCGCCATCGCCCCGAAGGACGCCCCGCGGTCGCGGTCGAGCAGGACACGGGGCGGCAGCAGTGGATGTTTCCCGCGCGCCTGCAGCACGGCAAAGGCACCGAGCAGAACCGCACTCCCGGCCAGCGCGGCGAGGGTGAGCTGCGCGCCCCAGCCGTGCGTCTCGGCATTTGAGAAGCCGTAGACCAGCGCGAACAGTCCCGAGGTGGCCGTCAGGGCACCGGGGACGTCGAGCCGGGGACGCACCTCGGGCCGCTCGTTGAACAGCAGGACGAACGCCGCAACGGCGGCGGGAACGGCGAAGAGGAGGTTCACGAACAGCGTCGAGCGCCAATCGATGTACTGGGTCAGGACGCCCCCCAAGAGGAGGCCGATTGCGCCTCCGCCGCCTGCAATGGCGCCGTAGATGCCGAAGGCCTTGCCGCGCTCTTTGGGATCTGTGAAGGCGGTCGTCAGGATCGACAGCGCCGAGGGCGCCAACAGCGCGCCGAAGGCGCCCTGCATCGCCCGGGCCACAACGAGGACATCGAAGCTCTGGGCAAGGCCGGCCAGCGCAGAGGCGAGCGCGAAGCCGAGCAGGCCCGTGATCAGCGCCCGCTTGCGCCCGAAATAGTCACCGATCCTGCCGCCGATCAGGAGCAGGCTGCCGAAGGCCAGTGCGTAGGCCGTGACGACCCACTGCCGGCTGTCGTTGGAGAAGCCCAGGGCGCGCTGGGCAGAGGGCAGCGCGATGTTCACGATCGTCGCGTCGAGGACGACCATCAGCTGCGCAACGCCGACCATCGCGAGTATCAACCAGCGGCGCTCGTGCTGCTTGGAGGAGATCTCAGGGGTCATTTCGGGCTCTCGTTCTCGTATGTGGAGGTTGGTTCTCAAATCGGAGGCGTGGCCTCAACTTGACCCACGATAGCAGACAACCGGAGCCTTGCTCTCCACTTGGAGTCGATCCCTCCACTTTGTTACGATAGATGCATGGCAACGATTCCTGAGCGTCCGCTGCGAAGGGACGCCGAGCGCAACCGCCAACGGATCCTGGATACCGCGGGTGAGCTGTTCGCCGAGCGGGGCCTCGGGGTGTCCTTGGACGAGATCGCCCGCCATGCGGGCGTCGGCGTGGGAACCGTCTACCGGCGCTTCCCCGACAAGGAGCAGCTGATCGACGCCCTCTTCGAGAACCGCCTAGGCGACATTCTCGCCACGGCCAACGCCTGCCTCGCGCTGGCGGACCCCTGGGAGGCGCTGGCGAGTTTCATCGAAGGATCGCTTGAGCTGCAGGTCGCCGACCGGGCGCTCAAGGAGCTGTTGCTGAGCACGACCACGGCGCATGCCCGCATCGAGGAGGGCCGCGCCAAGATCGAGCCGATCGTCGAAGCCATCCTCGAGCGCGCTCGCCTGGCCGGCGTGGTGCGCGAGGATCTCGCCGTCTCCGATCTGCTGCTGCTCCAGCACGCGATCGGTGAAGCCGCTGCGTACACCCACGATGTGGCTCCCGACGCCTGGCGGCGGGTCATGTGCATCGCGCTCGACGGGTTGCGTCCGGACCGGCGCCGGCCGTCACCGATGCCCGCCGCGGCACTGGATGACGAGCAGGTCCTCAGCGCGATGCGCGACTGGGGACTGCGCCGCCGACGGTGATGCCCGCCGGCGCCGGAGTCCCGGCGCGGTCAGCCTTCGCTGCCCATCCCCCACATCCCGATCGGGGCCTCTTCGGCTTCTTCCTGCCATACGAAGTTCTGTGGCGGGCCTTCTTCGAGGGCCTTGTGGTGTTCGGAGTAGATAACGGTTTCGGATTTGCCGTACCAGTAGGTGACGCTGCCGCCGAGCGGCAGGAAGGAGAGGAAGTAGGTGCTCCCCGCGGTGACGGGAACGCTCAGGCCGCTCACCTTGGCCACGGCGCTCAGGCCAAGGGTGCCGTTGAAGGTGCCCTCGCCCAGGACCCTGCCGGGCCGGCCTGAGATGTCTTCCTGGATCCCGAGCACCAGGGATGTCTCCGACGGGGCGTAGAGATAACCGCCGGTTTCGAAGCAGAGCTCTTCAAGTACGCCCGACTTCAGCGCCGTGAACTTCAGCGGCGTGATTTCGTCGGCCTTCGAGTCTCCCGCGTTGCTGTGCGCGGTTTTCGTCCCGATCAACAGGACCGGTTCGGCGGGCGGAGGCGGCGCAGCCACCACCACACCACTCGCAGCCGAGGTCGCTTCAGCGGAGCCACCCGAGTTCGTGGCCGTCACGACTACACGGACCGTGCCCCCGACATTCGAGGAGCCCAGCTTGAGCGAAGCCCCCGTCGAGCCCGCCAGCTTCGCGCACGCTTCACCAAGCCCATTGCACGAAAGCCACTGATACGCATACGACGGGCCGCCCGACCACGTCCCGCTCGAGGCGGACAGCGTCTGGCCTTCAACCGCCGAGCCGCTGACCGCCGGCAGCACGCTGTTCACCGGCGCCGCGGGAGGAGGCGGCGCGGCCACCACCACGCCGCTCGCAGCCGAGGTCGCTTCAGCGCTCCCCCCGGCATTCGTCGCCCTCACCGTCACCCGCTGGCGCTTGCCGACGTCGCCCGCTCCCAGTTTGTAGCTGGGTCCGCCGGCGCCCACGGCGACACAGCTTTCCCCAAGGGTGTTGCAGTCCTGCCACTGGTAGGCGTAGGAGGACGGGCTGCCCGACCACGTCCCGCTCGAGGCCGACAGCGTCTGGCCTTCAACCGCCGAGCCGCTGATCGCCGGCAGCACGCTGTTCACCGGCGCCGCGGGAGCTTTCGCGACGACGACGGTCGTCGCCTGTGAGCTCGCCGTGGCGCTCCCACCCGCGTTGGTCGCGCTCACGAGCACCCGCACCCGGGATCCCACGTCGCCGGCGCCGAGCTTGTAGGCGGAGGCACTTCCCCCCGGCGTGGCCAGGCAGCCTTCGCCGAGCGCGTTGCAGTCCTGCCACTGGTAGGCGTAGGAGGACGGGCTGCCCGACCACGTCCCGCTCGAGGCGGAGAGCGTCTGGCCTTCAACCGCCGAGCCGCTGATCGCCGGCAGCACGCTGTTCACCGGCGCGGCGGGAGGCGGCGACCCGCCGCCGCTCACATAGACCGAGCCGGGGCAGTCGCGGTAGGCGCTGCCGGTCTTCCAGGCCGAGGCCAGCGCCGTCAGGCCGGACTGCGAGCTGCTTTCGCTCGCACAGCTCCCGCCGGGATGGTCGCGGTAGTGAAGCGAGCCGCCGACTCCGAGGATCGCCAGCCAGTAGGTGGCCCCTGCGGTGATCGCCACGTGCCCGATCGGCATCGTCGTCCAGGTCCCGGCTGCGCTCGCCGTCGCCGACCCGGTGCCCAGCAGCGTCCCGGCGTGGGCGCCGTTGCTCGAGTAGACCCCCACGACGACGGTCTTGGCCGCGTTGGAGGCCCCGATGTAGATCGATGCGACTTCGGCCACACCCGAGGCGAGGGCGACCTGGCTGAACGCTTCGGCTTCACCGGCGCCGGAGGAGTCGGCCTGGCTTTCCACGGTCGAGCTCCCGACTAGCCTCGTTTCGGCCGCCCCGGCCGAGGGTGCCCAGGCGGCGAGACCGAGAACCGCGGCAATCATCCATGCGAAGCCCCTCGCCATTGCCCCCAGACCTAGCAGGGGCCGAGCCACCGATGTGGCGAACTGGACATAAAGCGCCGGAAAGTGCGGCGAAGTCCTGGATGAAAGGGCCGCCGGGGGCCGGGTGGCCGTTCACAGCCCCTTTTCAAACTCCTCCCGGCGTGTGGAAGAATCCGCGACGCGTCGACGGAACGACCGATGAGGGGAGTGGGGCCACTGTCCGCAGGTGCAGCATCGTCATCAGCACGTCCATTACGGCTTTTTGCCTGGAACCATCTGGCGCGCCGGACGGCTTGCCGGATCGCGCTGCTCGCAGTGGCCGCCCTCGGTGGCGGGCTCGTGTGCGCCCCGCTCGCCTCGGCTCAGCTCGAAGGGATCCACAAGATCCAGCACGTCGTGATGATCATGCAGGAGAACCGCTCCTTCGACTCCTACTTCGGAACCTACCCGGGAGCCAACGGGATCCCCGGCGGGGTCTGTGTGCCGGCGGGCGAAGGAAAGCCATGCCTGGCCCCCTTCCACGACCCCGAAAACAACAACGTGGGCGGCCCCCACGGCACCCGGTCGGCCAAGATCGACGTCAACGGCGGGCTGATGAACGGCTTCATCAACGCACTCTCGGTCGGCAAGCAGGAATGCGCCGGCGGCACCAAGCCGGAATGTACGTGCAAGGCCAAGGCGCGCTGCGACGACGTGATGGGCTACCACGATGCTCGCGAGATCCCCAACTACTGGACCTATGCCAAGAACTTCGTGCTCCAGGACGACATGTTCGAGTCCGTCGCCTCATGGAGCCTGCCCGAGCATCTGGCCCTCATCTCGGGCTGGTCGGCGATCTGTACCAACAACACGGAAGCGATGGGCTGCGAAAGCTCGCTCAACCCCCCAAAACCCTCCTCGAAGGTCAAACGCCCCTGGACGGACATCACATGGCTGCTGCACAAATTCGGGGTCAGTTGGGGCTACTACATCTTCGAAGGCACCGAGCCGGACTGCCTCTCCGACGAAGCGATCACCTGCGAACCGACAACGCAGACACCAAAGACACCCAGCATCTGGAATCTGCTGCCGGCCTTCGATGACGTCACCGAAGACAACCAGCTGGGCAACATCCAGTCGCTCTCGAACTTCTTCACCGCCGTTCACAGTGAACCCGCCTGCGGTCTGCCGAACGTCTCCTGGGTCGTGCCCAACGGCAAGGTCTCCGAACATCCGCCGGCGACGGTTTCAGCCGGGCAGAGCTACGTCACGACCCTGATCAACACGATCATGCGAAGCCCCTGCTGGTCGAACACCGCCATCTTCGTCTCCTGGGACGACTGGGGGGGCTTCTACGACCATGTCCCACCGCCGTCGGTCGACGCGAACGGCTACGGCCTGCGAGTGCCCGGCCTCGTGATCAGCCCCTACGCGCGGGCGGGCTTCGTCGATCACCAACAGCTCAGCCACGACGCCTACCTGAAGTTCATCGAGGACGACTTCCTCGGTGGCGCCAGGCTCAATCCGGCCACCGACGGACGGCCGGACGCCCGGCCCGACGTGCGCGAAGAAGCGCAGGGCCTGGGTTCGCTGACGGCAGACTTCGACTTCGGTCAGCCTCCGCGTGCGCCGCTGCTGTTGTCCCCCAATCCCGCCGAAGGCCCGGCCTCGACGCCGCCCGGCTCGATCCAGCCACCGGGCCTGGAAACCGCGCCCGCGAAAATGCTCGGAGCCGGGGCGACGCTCAACGCGACCGTCAACCCCGACGGGGGAACGGTGACGGACTGCCACTTCGAATACGGCACCACCGAGGCATACGGCACGAGCGTCCCCTGCGCCTCGCTGCCCGGGTCCGGCCACGAACCGGTCGCGGTCTCCGCGACAGTCGGCAAGGTGCTCGCCGGAACGCTCTACCACTTCCGCATCGTCGCGGCCAACTCGGCCGGCACCAACACGGGCCCGGACCTGACGTTCGGCTCCGTTGCGATCCCCGCAACCGTTCAGACGCAGGAAGCTTCCACGCTTGCACAGACGACGGCCACGCTCAACGCGTCGGTCAACCCCAACGGCAGCGAAGTCGGCGACTGTCACTTCGAATACGGCACCACCGCGGCGTACGGCACGAGCGTCCCCTGTGCCACGCTGCCCGGGTCCGGGACTTCACCCGTCGAGGTGTCGGCGCCCGTCACGAAACTGGCGCCCAACACGACCTATCACTACCGCATCGTGGCGAGCAACGCGGGCGGCACGAGCAACGGCTCCGACGAGGCGTTTGCCACGCTCCCCGACCCGCCGACCGTGGAAACCCAGGCGGCGAGCACAATCACGCAGACGGGCGCGAGCCTGAACGGGTCGGTCAACCCCAACGGCGGCGCGATCAGCGACTGCCACTTTGAATACGGCACCACCGAAGCCTACGGGTCGAGCATCCCCTGCGAAGAGGCCGTCGGCGCGGGCTCCTCGCCTGTCGCAGCCTCGGCGGAGCTGACGGGACTGGCCGCTGACACGACCTACCGCTACCGGATCGTCGCGACGAACGCGGGCGGCACGAGCCGCGGCGCCGAGCAGACGCTGCAGACGCCTCCCTACCCGCCGACCGTTGAAACGCTGGCGGCGTCGGCGATCACCAACAAGGCGGCGAAAGTGGACGCAACGGTCAACCCGAACGGCGCGAGCGTCTCGGACTGCCACTTCGAATACGGAACGACAACCGGCTTCGGGATGAGCGTGCCCTGCTCTCCCTCGCCGGGCGCGGGGAGCTCGCCGGTCGCCGTCGCGGGCACTTTGAAAGGCCTCAGCCCGGGCACGGCCTATTACTACCGGGTCGTGGCGAGCAACGCCGGTGGAACGAGTTACGGTGCTGAAGCGACCTTCACGACGACCGGCAAGCCCCCTCTCTCGCTTCCGGCCGCGCGGCAAGCGAGCGGCCTCGTGGCGTGGTGGAGTCGCGGTGTCTAGCTGACCAGACGGATCTCCGCCGAGGTCTCCTTGCGCAGGCTCCTGGCGAACAGGTGCCCGCCGGGGGTGAAGCGCCGCCGGGGGAGCAGGACGAGCTCGAAGCCGTGCCGGGCGACCCATTCGGCGAGGTGCGGCTGGGGGGTGCCTGCGAGCACCTCGAAGCTCGCCCGGCCGGCGACCGAGCCGAGGATCCTGCGTGCCTCGGCAAGCTCGAGCTCGGCTTCCTGACGGACGGCGATGTTGAAGGGCCCCGTTCCCCCGCCCCGGGCCCACTTGGACGGGCGGGGCTGCGGGGCGAGTGTCACGACTGCCAGCAGACGGCCCGCGTTCGCCAGTTCGGCCCCCTCGCGCAACGCCGCCTCGCCCGCCTGCGTCCGGTCGAAGACGACCAGCACGCGGCCCGGTGGCCCGGCCTCCGAGCCGGCCTCACCGTCGACCGAGCCATCAATCAGGGTCGTACCCGGCATGCTCTCAACGTTAGCGCTCTAGGGCCAGCGGATGTGGCTTCCCGTCGGGGGCACCTCGTCCGGGCCGAGAAGCTCCAGGGCAGCGCCGATCGTCGCGGCCAGCGCCCCAGTGCTGCGGCCGATCAGCTCGGTCAGCTGCTCGACCGGCGTAGCCTGCTCGTTGACGCCGTTGGCGTAGTCGGTGACGTAACCGACGAGCGCATAGGGCAGCTCGGCCTCGCCACAGAGGACCGCCTCGGGCCCGGCGGTCTGGCTCACGGCACCGACGCCGCAGCCCGCCAGCATGGCGATCTCCGTGCGGGTGTTGAACCGTGGCCCGTCGACGTGCCCGTAACAGCCCCCGTCGCGGACGGCCAGCCCCGCCCTTTGTGCGCCGCCGAGCAGAGCTCGGCGGAGCGGATCAGAGAAGGGGCCGTCGAAGACCCAGTGCCCACGTCCGGGCAGGCCGGGCTCGTCATACAGCGAGCAGATCGACCCGTCCCCCAGCCGGTTGGCAAGGAAGTGCAGGTCGTCGAAGACGACCAGCTCACCCAGCTCCAGGTGCGGGTCGACGGCACCGCAGACGGTCGCCGCGAGGACGGCGCCGGCGCCGGCCTGACGCAGGGCCAGCACGTTTGCCCGGTGGTTGACCTGGCTCGACAGGCGCACATGAGCCTCGCCGTGGCGGGCGAGATGGACGATCTGCCTGCCCTGCAGGCGCCCGCTCGTGAGCTCCACCTCGCCGAAGCGGGTGGCGACGGTGCTCGCAACGGGCTCCTCGAGCCCCGGGAGCGAGTAGGTGCCCGATCCCGTGATGACGCCAACCTTCACCCGGTCATCCTATGTCCACGGCTAATGCAGCAGGGCTTCGATTTCCGCTCGGTGCGCCCGCCCGAGCGAGGTGGCCTGGGGCCGGAAGTTGAGATCTCGGTTGAGCAGGTAGCCGGCCGGCATGAACGCAATCAGGAAGTAGGCCCCGAGGAGCACGATCGCACCGCGCAGCCGCGGCGAGGGCGATAGCGCCGCAAACGGCAGGACCCACTCCACGTACCAGGGCACCGCCCAGCTCAGCGAGATCGTCAGGACGGCCAGGACGATCGCCCCGGCGGTCAGCCAGTTCAGTCGCCGGCGCAGGACCGCGAGGGCACAGCCTGCCACGACTAGCAACACGATCGCGTCGATGATCGTGTGCAGCGCCCGGGTCTCCCCGCCCAGGCCGAGGGCCAGCCCGAGCAGGTTGGGCACCCCGACGCCCGTCACCAGCCGGCTCTGGGTCGAGAGGTCCGGCAGGTGCGCTCCGAAGACGACCAGCGAGACCGCTCCCAGGACGGCGGCCGCGGCCAGCGAGCCGCGGATCAGGCCCCGCCGGTTGCCGGCGGCGAGGAAGATCGGCAGCAGGATCGCCGCCGAGGCCTTGAAGAAGATCGCGACCATCAGCCAGGCCCCCGCGGCGCGAGGTGCCACCGGACTGCGCAGCAGCAGGTAGATCGCCAGGACCACGAAGAACAGCATCAGCGTGTCGTTGTGGTCCGCCCCCAGGCCCCACACGAGGAAGATCGGGTTCAGCCCGACAAAGGCGATCGCCGCCCTTCGCGAGCGACCGAGCAGGCCGGCGCAGCGCCACACGAGCGTCAGCGTGCCGAGGCTGGCAAGGGCCAGGGCGAACTTGATCGCCCAGAACGAGGCGGCCACACCCAGCGGGACGAGCGCGTAGGTGAACAGCGTGAAGGCGGGTCCGTAGGGGCTCAGCAGGTGATGCCAGTTGCTGAGCGCGAAGCTCGGGTCGTTGTGCGGCTCGAGCTCGGGGATGACGCTGTAGGGGTTGAGGTGGTGGACGACCCCCATGCGGCCGTAGTTGACGTAGTTGAAGACATCGGTGAACTGCAGCGGCGGGGCCAGGAAGAACGCGAGATGGATCACCACGAGAGCGCCGATCGTCCAGCCCGCTCGCAGCCGAGAGGCGTTCGTGAACGCGACCACGTAAAGCACGTACATCGCGATCATCACCCAGCTGAGCTGCCACATCAGCGCGTTCGTGTTGCTGGTCAGCCCCGGCAGCAGGCCCCGCAGCGGACCGGCCATCCACGCGGGGAAGTAGAAGGCTGTGGTGGTGGGGGCGAACGCGCTCGGGCGCTCCGCCGCCATCAACACGAGCAGGACGCTCCCGGCCGTCAGCCCGGTCAGCGCGGCCGCGCCGAACAGCCCCGTCGGCCGCGACAGGTGCCCCCGCGCGGCGCGCAGGTCGCTGCGGACCGGGGCAGCGGCAATCGGGAGAGGTTGGGTCGTCATGTCATCACCCCGCGCAAGCACTCATACGAGCAAGCCCCCGGCGGGCGCGGGCACGGCGGCCCCGGGGGCGATCGAAGGCAGGAGATTAGTGCCTCGACGCGGGGTGGCGGGCGCCCCCGCGGGCGGACTGCCCCCGGCGAGGTTCCGTGACCCGTCTCACTCGATGGTCTAGCCGGCCGTCCCGGGTTGAAGCAGCGCGCCGGAGCGCCGATACAGCCCCATGGCTCGGATCCCGCTCACGCGCGCGCGGCTACTCTCGATCGCGTTGGCGCTGATCGCCCTCGGGGCAGGAGGGGCGCCTTCCGGCGCCCGCGCCGCCGCGGCGGTCTCCGCCGCGAACTGGGACGCCGCGCAGCAGCGCGAGGTCCTCTCCGCCGGCCTGCTCGAAGCAGGCGGCGGCTCCTTCGACGGTGGAGGGGCACTGACGGCTGCGCAGGCCAACCAGGCGATGGCGGCTCTCGCGGCGAGGCTGCAGAGCGTCGCCGGCGAACCCGGAACCACAGGCGAATCCGCGACCCCCGCCGCGAGCGGAACCCCGGGCGAAGCGCCCTCTATTCCGGCAACCCTGCCGGCGCCGGCCCACACCGCGCAGAGCCCGGTGAGCGTCACGACCTTCGACCGCATGCTCGTCGAACAGCTGGGCCTCGGGGACCTCGCCGCTCAGGTCCAGGCGCGAACTGCCGCGGCCGGCCTGCACCCCCCGGGCTACTTCGGGACGGAGGTCCTCGCGCGGATGCTCGAACTGCGTTACGAGCATCCCGTCGGCTCGCAACGGCTCGACCTGTTCCCGGGCCAGGCGATCACACGTGCCGAGGCGGCCTGGTCGCTGGCCGCCGTCGTCCACCTTTCCAGCTGGGCTCTCGCCTCGGCTCGAGAAGAGCTGTCCGCCTATGAACTGCCCTCGATGAGCGCTGCCCAGCGCCAGGCCCTCCAGATCGCCGTCTCCAGGATCGGCTATCCCTACGTCTGGGGCGGGACCACCGACACCACCGCGGACGGTCTGGAACACGGCGGCTTTGACTGCTCGGGCTTCGCCTGGCGGGTCTTCAAGGTCTCGGGCCTGCCGTGGGGCAGCGCGATCCGGGGGCGCACGGCCGCCGAACAGGCGGGTGAAATCCCGCGATCTGCCCGTCTGCGGATCAGCCAGCTGCGGCCCGGCGACCTGCTGTTCTTCGGCTCGGCCCACTTCGACAGTCGCGCGACCGAGGCCGACATCATCCATGAGGGGATCTACCTCGGCGACAACTGGGTGATCCACTCCTCCGGCCAGGGCGTCTATGTGCTCCCGCTCGCCGGAAGCTGGCTGGGGAGCTCGTTTGCCTGGGGCAGACAGGTGATCGGTTAGCTCACAGCCTGGATATGTGAGACGAGGCGCCCGCCGAGGAGCGCATGCACGACGAAGCCCACCGGCCGCTCGGCCACGGCAAACGGCAGGCCCTCGAGCGGGCGTAGATCGAGGCGCACCGCGGAGTTGGTGCTCGGACAGATGAGCACCGGCCTGGCCGCGAAGGTTGCCAGCATCGCGGTGTGAACGTGCCCGCATGTGAGGCTCATCACCTCGGGGTGGCGCTTGAGCAGAACCTCGAGAGCGGCCCTGTCCTCGTGCGCAAGCCCGATCGCGTCCATCACGCGGACACCGCAGTCGACCGGAGGGTGATGGAGGGCCAGCAGCGTCGGGCGCCCGGCGCCTGCCGCCAGCGTCTCCTCGAGCCACTGCAGCTGTCCCCGCGCAAGCGCCCCCGCATCACTGCCGGGGAGGATCGTGTCGAGCCCGATCAGCCTCAGCGCGCCGCAATCGACGGCGAGGTTCACCGGCGAGCCCTCCGGCGCGGGGCCCGGGCCGAAGCGGGCGCGGAGCATGTCACGGTCATCATGGTTTCCGCAGATCGCATGCACCGGCAGGCCTGACCCGCGGAGCATCCGCAGAGCCTCGTCGTAGGCCTCCTCGGAGGGAGCGTCGACGAGATCGCCGCTGACCAGGAGCGCGTCCGGGCGGGGCTCGAGTTCCGCGACGGCGTCCAGCACACGCTGGAGCCGGTGCGCGGGGCCGCTGCCCTGCTCGCCGCAGCGCAGGTGGAGATCGCTGAGCTGGACGAGGATGGAGTCCGGGCGCGGCTCGGATTGATGGTCGGCGGGCGGTGGCATGTCTGTGAATGATGGCCCAGGACGGCCGATCATCGAGGCCTTGACGATCTGCGGCTACGTCTGGGAGGATCGCCTGGTCCTGCCCCTTGACGCGAGGAGTAATCGTGAAGCGCTCAGCCCTCCTGCTCTTAATGGCCCTGTTCACGCTCGCCGCCATGGCCTCCCTGGCCGGCGCCCGGCGCGCGCACTCCTCGCTTTTCTTCTCGGTCGAAGTCCACAAGACAAAGCTCGGCAACATCCTCGAGAACCCGAGCCGCTCGATCCTCTACGAGTTCACCGGTGACAGCCCCAAGCACAGCAGGTGCGCGACGATCAAAGGCTGCTCGGCGATCTGGACCGCCCAGCCGATCGCAGGGGGAGTCTCGACCGGCCCCGGCGTCAAGCGGTCGCTGGCCTCGACGATCCCGACGTCCGAAGGCGGCAAACAGCTGACCTACGCGGGCCACCCCCTCTACATCTACATACCCGACCCGACGAGCACCCGCTATGTCGGCGTCAGCCAGTTCGGCGGGCACTGGTACGCGATCAACGCGAAGGGAAAGGCCGTCAAGTAGGCGGCCCTCAGGCGATCGCTTTTATCTCCAGCGGTTCTTCGGTCACCAGGGCCTCGGCGGCGGAGAGTCCGATCGCTTCTTCGCCGCCCCCGGCGATCGACCAGCTCAGCCGGTCCTTCGACGCTCCTTCGAAGCCTTCCGGCGATTGCGTCCCCTTCTTGCCCTTGTAGGCAAGCTTGAAGGACAAGGAGGGCTTGTCGGTCGAGCTGATCGGCGCGATCACCGAACCGCTCAGGGACACCGCCTGGCCTGCGCAGGAGAACTGGGCCAGCACCCGCGCCCCGTTCGTCGGAGCGAGGTCAAGGCCTACCGACGGCTTCGAGCCGGCCTTGATCACGCCGACTTCCCCGGCCAGCGTCACCGTGCGGATCTCCCCGGCCGGGTCGGTCGCGCTCTGGCAGGAGGCATTGGTGGAGGAGATCTCACAACCCGTGAACGTGAGCACCTCGGAGATCTGTTTGGAGTCGTCGACCGTGCCGGTGGCGGTACCAGCGGTGCACTTGACGGCGACTTTGTCGGCGGCTTCGAGCTTGACCGCGCCGAAGCTCCCCGAGACCGCTTCCTTCGCGGCCGGCCCGGCGCTCCATTCGTAGCCGCCCGCGTGTTCGGGGGCGACCTTGGTGCACTTGTTGTCGGTGTAGGCGCCTTGGTAGACGGTCTGGCCGCCCTCGGTGACCGGCGCCGCGGCTGTGCAGCGCCCGATTTCCGGCAGGCCCGGCGGTACGGCTCCCGGTTCGCCCGCGAGGACCCGGAACTCGAGCACCTCGTAGCCGCCCACGATGGCGCTGACCGCGTAGTCACGAACGCCTCTGTGAGCCGGCACGTAGGCGTTCGTGGCACCCGCTCCGAGCGCCACGGCGGCCGCGATGCCGGTTGGGGTTTCGGCGGTCAGATCCGGGGTTTCCGAGAAGGGGCCCGCCAGGCTGGCGATCGAGTGGACCTCGTAGCCTTCCGCGCCCGGGACCGCCGCCCAGCGAAGGTGCACCCGCCGGGGGACATCCCCCAGCGTTTCGATCGCCCGGCTCACGGGCGGCGCGACGGACACCGTTTCGGTTGCCGGTTGGTCTTCACCCGCGAACTCGCCCGCGGCCAGGGCGGGCGCGAACAGGCCGTTGGCGACGGTGCCGTCGGGCACCAGCACGTAGCCGTGGGTCCGCACCGTTTCACCCGGGGCGATTTCGCCGTAGCTGTCGGAGAAGCGCTCGCCGGGCTGGTAGATGAAGCCCGCGTGCCGGCTCGCTTCGACCGCCAGATCGACATCGAGCAGGGGAACCGGCGAGGTGTTCCGGGCGGCGATCGCCACGTGGTAGGGGACTCCCGCATGAGCTTCCCCCTGATCGGCTTCAACCGTCAGCTGCAGGGCCCCCGCCCCCCAGACGTGCAGCGGCGCGGCCGATCTTGCCTCGAGCGCCACCGGCACCGCCAGCGGTTCGAGCTGCGCTTCATATGAGGCAGAGAGCGCGTATTCGCCGGGTGTGTCGCCGCGAACCACCCAGGAGCGCGCGGCGACACCTTCGGCCGGTACGCCGGGGACGCTCTGGCTGAAGCTCTCCGGTGCGGCGCTCGGAGCGAGGCTCAGCCCGGCGGGGAGCTTCAGCGTGGCCTCGCCGGGCGCGAGCGTGAAGCCCGCTTCGGAGAGGTTCTGGACCACGACATGGACGTCGAGGAACTGCTTCAGCGCCGAGTTCCCTGCTTCGGTGATCAGCCACTCGAGGACCGGATGGCCTTCAACCTCGAACGAGCTCGGCACGGCCCTCGCCCCATTCGCCAGCACCGCCGGCGGGCAGCCGCCGAGGAGTTCGCCCGCCGAGTTGATGTCGCAGGAGTATTCGACGGGGGCCTGGCCTTCGAGGGCGATCCGGGTCTTGAACCTGTCCACCTGGTGGTTTGCGGGATCGAGCGGGTTGATGCCCGCAGCTTCGATTTCGCCAAGCGTCAGCTGTTCGTATTCGAGGGCGCTCAGATGGACTTCGCCCGGTTCGAGTTCGATTGTCGCCTGACCCCCGCCGGGCGCGACCGTGATCCGGCCGCTCGCCGGCCGGTAGCCGTCGATGTAGGCGTCCACCGCGTCGCTGCCCACGGGCAGACCCGGCAGGTCGGCCACGCCCCCGGGGCCGGTGGCGGCCGCCGTACGCCGGCCGCTGACGGGGTCCGTATAGATCACCTCGGCGCCCGCCAGCGCGCCGGCGCCCTTCGCCCGGACGGTGACTTCGGCGCTGTGGGCAGGGGCGGCCGAGACGAGCACCTGTGTGCTCGCCGTGGCACTCGATTTCCCGTCGCTGACATGCACCGTCGCCGTGTAGGTGCCGGGGTGCGCATAGGTGTGCACGGCCAGGGCGCCGCTGCCGTCCTCGCCGTCACCGAATTCCCAGCTGTAGCCGGTGATCGCTTCAGAGGGACTGCTGCCACTGGCGTCGAGCGTCACCGGGACACCTTCGGTGGCCTCGACCCCCTCGCCGGCCACGGCCCGCAGGACGCTCGGGGCGATTGGGGCCGTCGGGGCCGAGTTGACGGGGCCGGCGACTCCGGCCGCATTGCTCGCGCTCACCTGGACCTCGATCGTCCGTCCCACGTCACCAGCCGTCGGTTCGTAGGTCTGCCCGTCGGCTCCGGTGATCGCCACGCAGCTCGCTCCTTCGCAGCGCAGCCACTGGTAGGAGTAGTGCGTCGGTTCGTGTCCCCAGGCGCCCGGCGCGGCCGTGAGGGTCTGTCCCCGTTGCGCAGAGCCCGAGACGGTCGGAGGCGTTTCCTCCTGCGGCGCCGTCGCGTTGGTGATCACGTAGATGTCGCGCCGCGCGAGCACGTCCGAGGACGTGGAGACGGTGAACTCGTAGGCGCCCGTCGAGGAGGGATTGGTGAGCGTCGAGGCGCTCGCTTCGAGCTCCTGGCCGGCGGCGATCGCGAGGCTGTGGGGAACCATCACGTCAACGACGTTCTCCCCGAGTTCTTCCGGATCGACTTCGGCGCTCGCCGGTGTCCCGTCGATTTCATAGCCGCTCCCCCCGGCGAAGCCGGCCCCGGACGGTGCCGTCAGACGCACGTAGCCGGGATCGCTGCAGCATTCGCCCTGCCCGGGGGCGCCCGCCGTGAGCGGCCCGGTGGCCGTGAAGCGAGCCGAGACCCTTACCCCCTGCGCAGCGGGGTGGTGGTTGGCGGAACTGAAGCTCAGCCGGGAGATCGACGTGGCGGGGCCCACCGGCAGGGCCGTCGTCGCGGGCGCCGGATCGGCCGAGCTCGACAGCGAGAGCTCGCCGCTCGGCACCGGGCCGGCGGGGAGGCTCAGCCCGTATGCGCTCAGCTGAACGGTTTCCCGGGCCGCGACGCTCTGTTCGGGCGAGATGTAGACGTCGACGACGTTCCTGGCTCCGGTCTGGTCGGGATCGACGATCGCGTAGAACGACGCCACCGTGCCGGCCGCCGTGGTGATCAGGTAGTCGCCGGCCGCTTCGGGGAAGACCGATCCTTCAGGTGCCACGAGGTGGATGTGGCGGCAGGCGGTGGCGTATTCGAAGGCGAAGTAGTAGTCGCAGCCGACGATTTCTTCGCCTGCTTCGGCGAGCATCGCGTGGGTCGCCGTGAAGGCCAGGTGCGCCACCGCCTCCTTCGCGCCCGCAGCGGCCGGCTGCAGGGAGGCCGCCAGCCCCGAGACGGAGCTCGCCGGGGTGATCGCATAGGCCTGCCTCGCCGGGGTCCCGTCGGAGGAGCT
The DNA here is from genome assembly GCA_963787765.1 of uncultured Solirubrobacteraceae bacterium. Lineage (GTDB taxonomy): Bacteria > Actinomycetota > Thermoleophilia > Solirubrobacterales > Solirubrobacteraceae > Palsa-744. The sequence goes on from CAWBEF010000006.1 coordinate 111,949, forward strand.
CGAGACGGAGAATTCGCCCGTGGGGTTCGGCGCCGCGGGGTTCGACGCCGAGCTCGTGAGCAGTTCTACGGTGTCACCCGCGGCGACTTCGAAGGGGACTGGGACCTCGGCGACGTTGTCGGGCGCTTCGCCGGGGCCGACGAGCGCCGGGACGTACTGGTGATGAGACCCGTCACTGACTCGGTAGTAGCCACCCAGCGTCGCTCCGGCGGGGGCTTCGAGACGGACATAGCTCGTCTGTGCGTTTGCAGGGTCGAACGGAAGGGGGCTCGTCGCTCTGAAGGTGACCGTCTGCTGCACGGCGCTTGCGCCGGCCTCGTTGCTGGATGTGCTGACCGCGAGATCGCTCACCGAGTCGGCCCCGCCCAGCGGGAACGGCCGCGCCACGGCTGCCGCTTCGAGCGAGGTCGAGACGGACAGTTCGCCGGCCTCCGCCGCGGGCGGGTTGGCGACCCCCCAGACCTTGATGTGGACGGGCGTCCCGGCGCCGACCCCCGCATTGTGGGGCAGGTGCACGAAGACCACGTTCGGTGCTGCGGAGCCTTCCGGTTCGACTTCGACGAACCACGGCTGTTCGTGGGTGGACCCGAAGCTGAGTTCGTAATCGTCGGCCAGGCTCGGGAAGACCGTCCCGGCGGGCGCCTGCAGGCGAATGTAGTCACAGGCCGATTCGAAGTAGCAGCCGTCGCCTTCGGAGGCCGGGTAGAGCGCGGCGGCCGGAGTGAAGCCGACTTCATAGAGCGCCTCGCTGGCCCCGGCCAGCTGGGGCGTCGCGGAGGCGCTGACGGCGCTCACCGAGGCTGGGCCCGCGATCGCCAGGCCGACGTGCGCCGCGATCGTGTCAGAGGAGGTCGAGACGGCGAACTGGGCTGTCGGTTCGGCCGCGGGCGGGTTCCTGACCTCGAACAGGGTCAGCCCGATCGTGTCGCCGGCGGAGATCCGGAAGCCCGGAGGGAGTTCGAGCTCGCCGACGTTCGCGCCCTGCCCTTCGGGATCGGCCGCGACGCCTACGAGCTCGTTCTGCGAGCCGTCGACGATGCGCGCCGAGCTGTCTTCGAAGGTGGCGCCGGGGGCGGCCTTGAGGAGGATGTAGCCGCCTTCGCTCGAGGCCCCCGCGCCGCTGCTGCCCGAGCTGAGTGCAGTGCTCGCTTTGAAGCCGATTTTGTAGACGACGTCCCTGGCCTTGGCGAACTGGCTGACGGCGGAAACCGACAGGCCCGACACGGAGCTCGAGGTGGCGATCGAGAGCGTACGTTCGACGGGGGTGGTGTCGGAGGAGGTCGAGAGCCGGTACACCGCCGCGGGAGTGGCCAGACGCGGATCGGCGACACCGTAGGCCGCGACTGTGATCGTGTCGCCGGCCGCGATTTCGCTCAGTGGATGGACGTCGACGACGTCTTGGCCGAGGCCTTCGGGATCTGTTTCGGCGTAATAGGCGTAGTTGACGCTCGCGCCGTCGGTGATCACGTAGTCCAAGCTGTTGGCCGAAAACGTCGTGTCCGGTTCGCCCGACGGGGCCTGCAGCCGAATCGCGCCCGTGAGCGCGGGGATCGCGCTGGTCGCCTTGAAGGTGTAGCTGTCGATGGCCCGCTGCGCCCCTGCCTTCGCCGGAGAGGCCGACACGGCGAGGTTGGAGACCGAGCTTGCGAGTGCGCTCGCCGGAGCGCCGGCCACGGCCGCGGCGCAGGCGAGCAGCACCAGCAGGGCGCCTGCGCACCGGCCCGCGAATCCATTCAAGCCGTCGCCCATCCTGGGCATCTCGATCTCCCTCGTTTGCACTGGCCCCCCCAACCGCCGACGCAGCTGCGACGAGTTGATTCTCCCGCAGTCAGAGCGATTACACAAGTCCGGCCATTTGGAACCCCCGCCCCGCGCCCGGCGGGGTCGCGCCGGGCGCCCCTCGCCTCCGACACCAACCGCAGCGACTACGTCGTTAGCACGTACTTTCAACACCCGATCGGAACCGTTCGAACCGTACGCCGGTAGGCTCATGCCCCCCAAACCAGCGCCAGGTGAAGCCACCTCGGCGGGCCGACCCCGCCTGCCGACGCGCCCAACGAGAGGATCCCCGTGTCCCATTTTCGGCCCGCGCTGGTGCTACTGACGACCCTGCTGTGCCTCGCCGCGAGCGCCTCCGCCGCGCAGGCCGCCTGCACGACCTGGAGCGGCGGCAACGGGAAATGGTCAGAAGCCTCCCACTGGGGCGGCAAGGTTCCGGGGCCCGAAGAAGAAGCGTGCATCAATTCCAGCACCGTTGAAATCTCCGGCGAAGGCGCCAACGTCAAGTCGCTGACGGTCGGCGGGGGTGCGACGATCGACGTGATCGCCACCAGCTACATCTACGGCGGCGAGACACAGAACGTCACCCAGCTGTTCGTCGGCAGCGCCTCGTTCGCGGCCGGCTCGCACCTGCTGCTCGAAGCGACCGAAGGCGGATCGAGATCGGGCACCGAACCCAAAGGAGCCGGGGCTTTCCTGACCGGCGGGCCGATCGCCTTTCACGGACAGCTCGAAACGAAGGTCGCAGACCCGGCCTGGCCGGACCGGATCAAGGTCGCCGGTCTGAAACTCGAACCGGGCTCCACCGTCGCGGTCGACTCCGGGACGCTCAAATTCATCCAGGAAGGCGAAGGCGGCTACCCCTGGTCGGCGACCAACGAAGGGACCTTCACGGTCGCTCCCGGGGCGACGGTCGAAATGCAGCCCAGCTTTGCCGGCTCCGCGGCATTCACAAACGCGGGCTCGGTCGTCAACAACGGATCGATCGTGGGCTACGGGGTTGACTGGGCCCAGACCGCCGGATCGGCCTCCGGCAACCCGATTGTCCTGGACAGCGGCTCGACGCTGACGGACTCGGCCGGCACGGGCTCGTTCCTCGGCGCCTACCAGCTGCTCAACGTGACCGGGACGATCCCCGCCGGGCAGACGGTGACGGTGAGGGGCGAGGTCTACAACTACCAGGGCGAGAACTACAACTCCACGACGCTCAGCACGGCCGGCAAAGAACTGGTCAACGACGGCACGCTGATCCTCAACCCGACAGGTGAAGGATCGACGGGCGGCCAGGTGAACGTCGGCTCCGGCTCGATCCACAACAACGGGACGATCGACGTCACGACCGAAACGCCGAGTCGCCTCACGCTGTTGGAAGAGGGAATCACGAACGGCCCCTCCGGACACCTCGAAATCAACGGCGGGATCCTGGAGGGCAACCCTGGTGGCGTCACCAACGAAGGGCTCGTCACGCTCGCCCCCACTGCGGCGATCCTGCTCGAGGAGGGAGGCGCCTTCCTCAACAAGGGGACCTTCTCGCCAGAGATCGCGGGCCCGGGCAGCTACGGGACGGTCAAACTCCAGAGCCCCTGTTGCAGCGGCTCGGGGACGTTCACCGCCGGCGGGACACTGTCGCCGATCCTGATCGGGGGCTATCTGCCGGCGGCGGGACTGGACCTGCCCGTCTTCAAACTCGAAGGGGGCAAGTTTGAAGGCACGTTTGCGAGCGTCGGCAACGGCTTCGCAGCCGACTACACGCATGAGTCATCCGAAGGTGCCTACGTCGGGATCTACCGGGGCGCAAGTGCCGGCCCCGGGCCCGGCGGCGGTGTGAAAGCCGCGACAGCCCACGTGATCTCGGTGCTCGGCGGCCGGGGGAAGGTGACGGTCACCGCGAGCTGCCCCGCCGGTGGCGGCGCCTGCACGACCCTGACCGTGACGGTGACGGTCGTGGAGCACCTGAAGCATGGGCGCCTCAGCGGCCTCGCGGCGAAGCGGACGGTGACGACGAGGACGGTCGTCATCGCCACGGGAAGCATCGCCCTGGCGGCGGGCGCGCGCAGGACGGTCAGCTTTGCGCTGGACGCCGCCGGCCGTGCCCTGCTGAGCCACTTCGCCAAGATCAGCGCGATCGCCAAGGTCAGCTCGGGGGCAACGGTCCTGAGCCGTGCGACGGTTCACCTGCAAAGGCCCGCAGTCAAAAAGAAGCGCTGAGCGCAGCGCCTCTTCGTCGGCTGCGCGGCTCGGGAGCGCAGCATCGGAGGCCGCCGGGGGCAGGGGGGTGGGCGCGAACCACACCCGGGGTGGATTGGCCGGGAACGCCCGGCGGTGCAGACTCGGCCCATCGCCCACACGAGCCGGAGGAAGAGAAACATGCGCCTTGAATCTGACAGCAAGCCGGACCGCAGCAGGCGGGCCCCGCGCCTGCTCGCCGCCACCGTCCTCGCCGGTGCCGCACTGGCCGCTGCGACGCCTGTCGCCTCGGCCTCGTCCCGGCCCGAGCACTGCCCCAGTCCCTCCGCCGGCGCCGGGGAGGTCGTGGTCAGCGCAGTAGGCTGCCACGCCGCCGACGCGGTGATCGATCTGCGCCTGGCGGGGCGGCGCAGACTCGACGGTTTCTCCTGCCGGCCGGGGCGCGGACGCAGCGTCGAGTGCCGCCGGGGCAGGTCTGAGATCCGGTTCACCCTCGAGGCACCGGCGCCGGGGCCCGCACCACCGCCTGCCCCCGGCCCCACGCCGGTGCGCCCGGTCGAACCGGCCCGCGTGGCCGACTCGCTCAGTATCGACAGCGCCGGCTTCGGCCCGGCGGGCTTGAACGTGATCGCCACCGCAACGGCCGACGACGGCCACGATTCCGTGATCATGTGGCTCACCGCGGGGAGCTGCGCGACGGAAGTGCCGGCCGCGGAATCCGAGGCGAACTTCGGCGGCGCCGGCGGGCTGATCGAGAGCGAAGTCGCATTCGGCGCGGAATCGCGCTTCGAAACCCTCGCGGCCCGCTACGAAGTCACCCAGACGGCTCCCTTCACCTCGACGCTCAACGTCACCAAGCACCAGGTCTCACCGGGGGAATACTCGACGGTCTGCGCGCTGCTCTTCGACCCGGTCGGCGAGTCCGTCTACCCCGGCAACCCCGTCGGCATCCCACAGGACCACGTGTTCCTCGCAACCCAGGCTCCGCTCGGAAGTTGAGCGGGCTGCGGGCGACTACGGTCGCGGGTGCGTAGCGACTGCGCTGCGCACCCCGTCCGGTCGAGCCGATCCCGTTCCCATGCCGGCCGACGCCGAGGACCCAAGGGGACCGCAACCATTCGACCTCGCAGAGGCGCTCGAGCAGCTGATCGAGCTGGGCGGCTCGGACCTCTGCGTCAAGGCCGGCAACCGGCCGCTGATCCGGATCGACGGGGAGCTCCGCTGGCTTGACGGGACGGCCCGTGAGCTGATGCCCGAGGACACGATGGAGGTCCTCCATTCGGTCCTCCCGGACGCCCGCGTGCAGGAGTTCGAGACGCTGCACGAGATCGACTTCGCCTACTCGATCCCCAACCTGGCCCGTTTCCGCGTCAACGGCTACATGCAGCGCGGCGCCGTCTCGCTCGTCTTCCGGCTCGTCCCAAACGCGATTCGGACGCTGGAGCAGCTCGGGCTGCCCGGGGTGATCAGGACGCTCGCCGAAGAGGAGCGCGGTGTGATCCTCGTGACCGGCACCACAGGATGCGGTAAGTCGACGACGCTCGCCGCCATGGTCGAGCACATCAACGAGAGCTCCTTCAAGCACATCATCACGATCGAGGACCCGATCGAGTACCTCCACAGCGACCGCCGCTCGGCGATCGACCAGCGTGAGCTCGGCAGCGACACGGACTCCTTCGAGGTCGCCCTGCGCCGGGTCCTGCGCCAGGACCCCGACGTCATCCTGATCGGCGAGATGCGCGACGAGACGACCGTCCGGACGGCCCTCGCGGCGGCCGAGACGGGTCATCTGGTGCTCTCGACGGTCCACGCGATGGATGCCCCCGAGACGATCGGGCGGATCCTCGACTTCTTTCCGCCGGCGCAACAGCAGCAGGCGCGCGCGATGCTCGCGGGGACGATCAAGGGGATCATCTCCCAGCGCCTCGTGCCACGCGCCGACGGGTGCGGCCGGATCGCGATCGCCGAGATCCTGACGATGACCGGCCGGGTCCATGACCTGATCCTCGACCCCGAGCGGACCGGTGAGCTGACCGACGTGATCGCCGAGGGTGAGTACTACGGGATGCAGACCTTCGACCAGGCCCTCTACGGGGCGCTGCGGGCGGGAATCGTCTCGATGGAGGACGCGATGCACTTCGCGACACGGCCCCATGACCTCAAGCTGCTGCTCGGCGCCGAGGGGCACCTCCACACGACGATGGAGGACCTCGAGCAACCGGTCCCGCAGACCCCGGACGGCTCTGTCCTGATCTAGCCGCCGCGCCGGCCGGAGCGATCCGGTCAGGGGGTCACGAGGTGGCGCAGCTCGAAGACCGTGATCTCGGCCTGCTGCGGCGCACCCGTCCGTTCGAGCGCCGGCGCGAGAAGCACCTCGTCGAAGCGGGCCGCGTACTCCGCCGACTCCCAGATCTGCGCGACCTGCATCACGCCGTCGGTCTCGCTGGCCCCGTGCATGATCAGGCCCAGCGGGTGGCGGTGGTCGATGTCCAGCTCGGCCCTCAGCAACTCGTAGACCTCGGGCGTCATGCCACGTCTGATGATCCTCAGGATCACGATTCCTCCGTTTTCGGGGCGCACCGAGAACTCGCCCGCTCGCTAAGGAGCGCCCCCCGGCTGCCTCTCGTGAATGGAGTGTAAATCACCGCCGGGTCCGGCGGCGAGCGGCCGCGAGGCTGGGCCGGGCAGCTCCTCGCGCCCTGGCTAAGCTGCGGCGATGATCGCCTTCGCCTGTCCCGTCTGCGTCAATCTCGTGACGTTCGAGAGCGTTCGCTGCCTACGCTGCTCGACCGAGCTCGCATTCGATCCGGACGCGCGGCTGGTGCGGCCCGCCGGCGCACCCGGCGGGGAGCCGCGCTGCGCGAATGCCGAGCTGGCAGCCTGCAACTGGTCCGCGGCCGAGGAGGGCGGGCTGTGTGCCAGCTGCGCGCTGACGCGAACACGTCCCAGCGACGGCGACCGCGACGGCCTCGGCGGGTTCGCGGCGGCCGAGCGCGCCAAACGGCGCCTGCTGTTCGAGCTGTACGACCTCGGGCTGCCCGTCGAGGGCTGGACCGAACGGGAGGGCGGGCTGGCATTCGACCTGCTCTCCAGCGAGCACGAGGCGGTCGGGACCGGCCATGCCGACGGGGTCATCACGCTCGACCTCGCCGAGACCGACCCCGCCCACCGCGAGCGCCTGCGGGTCAAGCTGGGTGAGCCCTACCGAACGGTCCTCGGGCACTTCCGCCACGAGATCGGTCACTACTACCAGCCGATTCTCGTGCCACCGGGATCGGCGCTGCAGGAGGACTGCCGGGCACTGTTCGGGGACGAGCGCGCCGACTACCAGGAGGCGCTCGAGCGCCACTACGGGTCGGGCCCGAGGCCGGGCTGGGAAGCGGACCACGTCAGCGCCTACGCGACGATGCACCCGTGGGAGGACTGGGCCGAGACGTTCGCCCACTACATGCACATGCGCGACACCCTTCAGACGGCCGCCGCCTGGGGCGTTTCGGTGCAGGGCCCGGTCGTGGCCGGAGCGGACCTGGCGCCGCTTGAATCCGAGCCGCGGGCCGTCGGCGGGGACGTCGGCGAGATGCTCGAAGCCTGGATCCCGCTGACATACGCGCTCAACGCGATCAACCGGAGCATGGGCGCACTCGATCTCTATCCGTTCGTTCTCGGAGCGGCCGTGGAACGCAAGCTGGAGTTCGTCGGCGGCCTGATCGCCGGCCTGCGCGAGCGCTCGCAGCCGCTCGCCTGATGGTCATGGAGCTCGGCGTCGCGACGTTCGCCGACCTCGCCGGGGGCGTGACTCCCGAGCAGCGGATGCGTCAGCTGATGGAGGAGATCGAGCTGGCCGACCAGCTCGGCCTGGACGTCTTCGGCGTGGGCGAGCATCACCGGCCCGACTTCCTGATCTCCTCCCCGGCCGTCGTACTCGGCGCAGCTGCCGTCCGGACGCAGCGGATCCGCCTGTCCAGCGCGGTGAGCGTGCTGAGCTCGGATGATCCCGTCCGCGTCTTTCAGCAGTTCGCCGAGGTCGACCTGCTCTCGGGCGGCCGCGCGGAGATCATGGCCGGCCGCGGCTCCTTCGTCGAGTCATTCCCCCTGTTCGGCTACGACCTCGACGACTACGACGAGCTGTACGCCGAGAAGCTCGAACTGCTCCTGGCCCTGCGCCAGGAGGGCCCCGTGAGCTGGACCGGACGCCACCGTGCGGGGCTCACCCGGACGACCGTCTGGCCGCGCCCGGTCCAGGCCCCGCTCCCGGTCTGGGTCGCTGTCGGCGGCTCGCCCGAGTCGGTCATCCGGGCGGGCACGCTGGGCCTGCCGCTGACGATCGCGATCATCGGCGGAGCGCCGGCACGCTTCGCGCCGCTCGTCGAGCTCTACCGCTCGAGCGTCAGGGAGGCCGGGCACCACCCCTCCGTGGCACGGGTCGCCATCAACACCCACGCGTTCGTGGGCGAGAGCTCGGCACAGGCCGACGCGGCCTTCGCCACGCCCTACCTGCAGATGATGAACCGGATCGGGCGCGAGCGCGGCTGGCCGCCGGCCGGACGGGTGCAGTATGAAGCCCTGCGCGCACCCGACGGCGCACTGGCGGTAGGTGAGCCCGAGCAGGTCGCGGAGAAGATACTGCTCGAGCACAGCCTCTTCGCCAACGACCGCTACATCGCCCAGATGAGCGTCGGCGCCGTCGCCCACGCCGATGTCCTGCGGTCGATGGAGCTGTTCGGCACGCGGGTCGCACCGCTCGTCAGGGAGGCGCTCGCGGGGGGTGCGCCGGCCCTTCCCGAGAGCCCCGGCGAGCCGCTAGGCTGAGCCCCATGGACGACCAATCGATTCTCACAACCATCGAGCGACTCGTCGCGGAGGAGCAGGCCCTCCATGCGCGCGAGCAGGACGAGGCGGCCCACGGCCAGGACCCCGCCGAGGACCGCGACCGGTTGGCTGCCGTCTCGGTCGAGCTCGACCGCTGCTGGGATCTGCTGCGCCAGCGCCGCGCGCTTCGCGACGCCGGCGCCAACCCCGACGACGCGCAGACCCGCGACCCGAGCACCGTCGAGCGCTACCTGCAGTAAGGAGCCGGCGTGATCGTCGCAATCGGAGACGTTCACGCGCAGATCCCCCAGCGAACGGCGGTTGAGAGCGCCATGCGCACTGCCCAATCCGCGGCACGTGAACAGGACGGCTGCCTGCACTACGGCTTCTCCGAGGCCCTCGGCGAGCCGGGCCACTACGTCATCGTCCAGCGCTGGCGCGATCGGAACGCCCTCGAGGCCCACTACCGCTCAGCGTCCTTCGTCGGTTACCAGACCGCGATCGCGCCACTGCTGGTTGCAGACTCCGAGGTCGAGATCTACACCGTCGATGACGCATTCAGGCCGCAGGCTCCGCCGCGCTTCGACCAGGACGAGTGACGGGGCCGCCCAGCAGGTAGGGTCGGCCCACGTTCGAGGATCAAGGCGAGCGACCAGCGGGCCCCGTGGCCCCCGATAGAGGAGCAGAGGATGTCCAGCTACACGGTCAAGAAAATCGATGAGATGGAAGCCGCCTACGGCGGCGGCATGCGCCTGGCCCGAGCGGCCCTCGGCGTCAGCTCGTTCGGGATGCAGGTCGAGGAATTCCCACCGAACTTCGACCAGTACCCCGAGCACAGCCACGACGAGGACGGCCAGGAGGAGGTCTATGTCGTCCTGCGCGGCAGCGCCGAGATCGAGGTCGAGGGCGAGCGGATCGCGCTCGATCCGGACACGATCGTGCGGGTCGGTCCGGGTGTGAAGCGGCGTCTCTTCGCAGGTCCCGAGGGCGTGCGGATCCTCGCCCTGGGCGGTGTCCCCGGCGCTGCGTACGAGGCGCCGGACTTCAGCAAGTCCGCGGCCTGAAGGCGAGGCCGTCTCGAGCTACTCGGTCGACCACGCGACGATCGAGCAGCTCGAGACGCCCGGCCGAGCGCCGAGCCCTACGGCCCTTCGAAGCTGCCCGCGAAGCAGGCCTTGCCGCCACAGTTGTCACTGGACGGAATCGAGCCTTCGAAGAAGTCCGAGACCACCTGCTGCTCGGCCGCCGCGCGGCGAGGGAATTCGTGGGGATCCTGGCCTTCTTTGTTGGGCGTGTTCGTGTAGGGCGGCGGCGCCACACCGATCGTTTCCCCGGGACCGACCCCGGGCTTTCGCGTACCGGACCGATGTCCCAGTAGTAGACCGCCGAGCCCGTGAACGGATAGCTCTTCAGATGCGGCACGTCCCACAGCGGGGCCGCACCCGGCCAGCGGCGCGGGTAGAGGATCGGAAAGTGCGCCGACGCACCGATCGTCCGGGCCTCGACGTCGGCCTCGTAGTCGGTCACCTGATGATCGCCGAATGCGACGTCCATCAGCACCTGGTGGGCCGGCGTGTCGGGCAGCGGGTTGGTGGTCATCCGGTCCGCGTAGCCGTCGGGCTCGCCCCGGTCCCAGAGCATCTGCATCAAATCCAGCAGCAGCGGGCGAACGCTGTCGCCCGGATAGGAGACTGCGAACGCGATTTCAAACGGCCGGAAGTCGACCGAGCGTGGGATCAGCACCGAGTAGTTCATCGCCGGCACGCCCAGCGAGGCTCGCGTGAAGTCGGGCGAGATCGCCGTCAGCGCTCCGCCCATGATCCCGCCCTGGCTGTTGCCGTTGTAGAACAGGTGGGCCGTGTTCAGCACCGACCCCGTCGCCAGCGTCCCGTCCTGGTGGAAGGCCGGCGCGGTCGAGAACCCGGTCGAGCTGATCATGATCCGGCCCAGGTAGAGCTCGTCCAGCAGGCCCTGCTGGAGCCGGTCGGGGATCGCCGGGAACGCCGAGACGTTGTTGAGGGCCGCGATCACGGTTTCGAATCGGATTCGGCCATCCCGATCTCATCGGTCGCGCACTGCACGATGTCGTGGCTCTCCGAGAGCGAGCGCTGGGGACTCGACGCCACCTCCGAGGCGTCGCCCAGCAGCCCGTGGCCGTAGAGCGACGGGCGGGCCGTTTCGGGCGCCCCCGTCGTCGCCGAGTCCGGGATTATGCAGTCGAAGTTGGCCTGCCAGGTCCCGTTTTCGATCGGGTTGCCTTCGCTGTCCAGGTGCATCTGCCCGCCGGGCCCGCAGTTGGGGAACAGGAAGCAGGGGACCGTGAAGGTGCCCTTGACCCGCCTTGCGATTTCGCCCGGGTTGGGGTTTTCCTGAACGCTCGTCACTTCGAAGGACGGCGAGACCCCCTCGGGAATCCCGTCTTCGAGGTTCGTGTCGCCGAGCTGCGCGAACGCCCGGTTTCGCATCGAGAGCATGCGGGACGTGTTGTTCGCGTCGCTGGCGACCGTGAAGTCCCATGCCAGGTACAGGCTCGAGCGGGCGATGCCGGCCGTTTCGAGCGTCGAGAAGATTTCGTTGAAGTGCGCCCGGCGGGAGTTGACGATTTCCTGTTCGGACGGGAGTTCGTCGCGGTAGTAGCGGAACCCTTCGGGCGCTTCGATGCTCTCGTGATGTGCGTTCTTCACGTTGCGGATCGCGACGATGTAGCGGTGCCCCGCCGTGAAGTTGACGGCCGGGTGGATCTCGAGGTCGGCTTCGGCGGGAGCTGCACTCGAGTCGATCTCGACCCAGATCGGCCAGCGCTTGCCCGTCGAGGCGTCGATCACGACGACAGGCGCGTTGGGCAACAGGTAACGGCTGAGCCGGTTGACCGGGACGGCCCCCATCGCCTTGACGTCGGCGACCCGTTCGATCCCGGGGATTTTCACGAGGATCACCGAACCCGGGCTGAAGCCGTCGGAGGCGTTGTAGGGTTCGGCTTCGATGTGCAGGCCTCTGACGTTGGCCGGCAGCGCCCCGTTGGTGAAGTGGACCCTCCTGCCGGTCGGGCTCGTCGGGTCGGGGACGGTGTAGTAGTCGTCCGGGAACGGCAGCATGCAGACCGGGCCCGGCGCGGCGATGAACTCGCAGCCTTCGGTTTCGCTGACCAGCGCCCGCCCGGAGCGGACGGTCTGGCGCGTGAGCGGTCGCGCCTGCGCAAGACCGGCGCCGACCAATGTGACCACAAGCGCCAGCAGGGCACCCCTGACAGCAATCCGTAGCTCGGTACTCATCCCATCCTCCAGTTTCAGGGGCGCCGCCGCGATGACCCCTCCGGCCCGCGACAGCTGATCCCGACAGCTCCCACCGTTAAAGCTAACGCCAAACGGCGGTCCTGTGTCGATTTTTCACAGTCCGTGTAACGGCGCCCCGACTCTCCGGACTACCGTCTGAGCGTCCAGGAACACCTGCCGGGAGCGCGCCTAAACAGCAGCTCGCGCGCCTTTTCCGGGTCGCTCACCCCATCCCCGAAACGACCTGGAGAGACAATGTTGAAGACCCACCTACGCCGCTTCGGCCTCGCCGCGAGCGTCCTCGCAGTCCCGCTGCTCGCCGTCACGGCCTCCTCAGCCGCGGCCTACGGCCCCGGCCCCCAGTACGGCGGCCACGTCTACGTCAACGACAACACCGCCGGCGCCAACACGATCGCCGCCTTCGAACGCGCACCCAACGGTTCCCTGACTCCGATCGCCGGCTCGCCCTTCGCCGCCGGCGGCGCCGGGACGGGCGCCGGGCTCGCCTCCCAGGGCGCCATCCAGCGCTCAGACGACGGGCGCTTCCTGCTCGCCGTCGACGCCGGGAGCAACCAGGTCTCCGTCCTGCGCCTCGGCTGGAACGGCGTGCCCGAGCAGGTCGGCGAGCCCGTCTACTCCGGGGGCGAAAAGCCGGTCAGCATCGCCGTCTCGGGCGACCTCGTCTACGTCGCCAACGCCGGTGCCGCGGCGCCCAACATCACAGCCTTCTGGCTGGCCCCCTGGGGCGGGCTCTACCGGCTTCCCTACTCCACCGTCGCGCTCCCCGCGGGCTCCGGCCCCGATGACGTGGTCGTCGACCCGACCGGGCAGCGCCTGGTAGTGCCGCTGGTCAACAGCTCGACGATCGCCAGCTTCCACATCGGCTGGGGCGGACGGCTGATCGCCGCGGCAGGCTCGCCCTTCACCGCGCAGGGCCCGGGGCCGTTCGGGTCGGAGTTCAACCCGGTGAACCCCTCGGAGCTGTACGTCAGCAACGCCCACGGCGGTGCCGGCAACGGCACGGTCTCGGCCTTCAACGTCAGCGAGTGGGGCGAGCTGTCCTCGATCGGCAGCTCGCCGTTCGCCGACCTGCAGACCGCACCCTGCTGGCTTGAGATCAGCCATGACGGGCGCTACCTGTTCACGGTGAACACCGGCTCCGGGGAGATCTCGAGCTACGCGATCCAGCCCGGAGGCTCACTGGCCCTGCTTGGCAGCACGGCCTTCGGCTCCTCCGGCGCGGGTGCAGTCGACCTGCGCCTCTCACCCGACGGACGGTTCCTGTTCGTAAACGGCAGCAAGGCCAACGTCGTCGCCGCCTTCGCGGTCAACGGCGGCAGCCTCACGCCGCTGGCGAGCTCCCCGACACCTCTGCCCGTGGGCGCCGTCGCCTCGGGCATCGTCGTCGACTGACCGACGGCCCCGTCGTCGCCGGCCCGCGCAGCTGATGCGGGCCGGCGGCCGCGGCCGTCAGCTCTCCGCGGCGGCGGGCGGCTCGCCCGCCAGCGCGAAGGGACTGCCCTCCGAGTCCCTGCAGATCGCCCAGCGCTCACCGGGGTGGATCACGGTTCCGCCCAGCGCGAGCACCCGCTCGAGCGAGGCGGGGAGGTCGGCAACCTGGAAGTAGGGCAACGAGACCGAGTCTCCGGGCCCGCGGCCGCGCTCGTGGACCCCGACCGCAGCTCCCGCCGGCGGCCGGGTCTGCCAGCCCGCTCCCTCCCCCGGGGTGCGCGCCTGGAGCTCCGCGCCGAGCAGCTCGCCCCAGAAGCGCCTGGCACGATCGGGATCATCGGCGGGAAACTCGACCAGGGCGAGGGGATTGGAGCCCACGGACTCACACTAGCGGCGCCCGGCCCGCAGTACCCTGGGGCGGATGTCTCTCTTCGGCTTCCTCGGGCGCACCGCCAAGGAACCGCCGGTGGCGGTCGGCGACCCCCGCTTCGACGGCTGGGAGACGGTCGGCAACTTCGAGGATCAGGACAACGCGGTGGCCTGGCGCGACCAGCTGCGCGACCTGGGCCTCGACGCAGCCTGTGTCTGCGACCACCCGCTCGACCGGCGGGGGCGGGGCGACATCTATCTCGTCGTGCCCGCCGAGCAGTGGTCACGGGCGACCGAGATCCTCGACAACCTCGAGTGACGCCCGCCGGCGGGGCCGCGCTGCCCTAGGCCGCCGCGGTGAGGCGCTCGCCGGCGCGGGAGAAGCGCAGCACGCCGTCGTCGAGGCTGCCGTCGCGCAGGACCCGCAGATCCTGGGCGTAGCTCATCTTCACCTGCCAGGGCCCGGTCGTCCCCTGCCTGGGGAAGCGGTCGACGGCTCGCTGGACGTAGCCGGCGCCGAAGTCGAGAAACGGCCGCGTCTCCATCGCCGCGTCACCGTTGACGGGGACGCACGTGTCGAAGCCACGCCGGTCCATGTAGGCGATCAGACCGCAGACGTAATCGCAGACCAGATCCAGCTTCAGGGTCCACGACGAGTTCGTGTAGCCGAAGACGAACACCAGGTTCGGGACGTTGCTCAGCATCGCGCTCTTGTAGACAAGCTGCTCGGGCACATTCACGTGGCGGCCGTCGATCATGAGCTCGATCCCCCCGAGTGCCTGCAGGTCAAGCCCGGTCGCCGTGACGATGATGTCCGCCTCGAGCTCGGTGCCCGAGGCGAGTTCGATGCCGTGCTCGGTGAACTGCACGATCCGGTCGGTGACGACCGAGGCGCTGCCGGCCGAGATCGCCTCGAACAGGTCCCCGTCCGGCACCGCGCACAGGCGCTGGTCCCAGGGGTTGTAGGCCGGCGTGAAGTGGCGGTCGATGTCATACCCCTCCGGCAGCCGCCGCTCGAGCGACCGGCGCAGGAGCCCCTTGATCAGCCAGGGCCGGCGCTGGCTGAGGTTGTAGACGGTCCGCTGCAGCCAGATGTTCTTGCGGCGCGTGATCGCGTAGGCGCGCTCGGCCGGCAGGAGCCGCTTGAGCAGGTTGGCGATCCAGTCCTTTTCAGGCAGCGACACCACGTAGGTGGGTGAGCGCTGGAGCATCGTCACGTGCGCCGCCGTCCCCGCCATCGCCGGAACGAGCGTCACCGCCGTCGCGCCGCTGCCGATCACGACGACCCGCTTGCCCGCATAGTCGAGGTCGGCCGGCCAGTCCTGTGGGTGGACGATCGGCCCGGCGAACCGCTCGGCACCCGGGAACTCCGGCTGGTAGCCCCGGTCATAGCGGAAGTAGCCGCTTGCACAGAACAGCCACGAGCAGCTGAAACTGAGCACCTCGCCCGTGTCGGTCCGCTCCGCCTCGACCCTCCAGCAGGCCTCCGCGCTGGACCAGTCGGCGCTCCTTACGTGATGGGAGAAGCGGATCCGGGAATCGATCCCGTTCTCACTCGCCGTCTCGCGGATGTAGCGCAGGATCGCCTCGCCGTCAGCGATCGACTTCTCGTCCGTCCAGGGCTTGAACGCGTAGCCGTAGGTGTGCAGATCGGAGTCCGAGCGGATCCCCGGGTAGCGGAACAGATCCCAGGTTCCGCCACTCGCAGCGCGGCCCTCGAGGATCGCGTAGCTCTTCCCCGGCAGGGCCTTCTGGAGGTGGCAGGCCGCCCCGATGCCCGAGAGGCCCGCGCCGATGATCAGCACGTCCAGGTGCTCGGTCTCCCTGGAGGCTCGCTCCGTGAACTGGCTGACGGTGGCCATGGCTGACTGCTCCTCTCTGAGGTATCCGATGCGCTCCGCAAGATAGTTGGCCGGCCAGCCAGTCCGTATCCGGGGGAACCCACATGCCGGCGCAGTGCGGCGCGTGAAGCCTCCGGGTGCGTGATTGGTGGGATGCTTCGCGGGTGAAGATCCACGCTCTCTCGACCGGCTCGGTGCGGGTCAAGCACAGCTTCCTGTTTCCCTCGGCCGGCGTCCGCCGCCAGCTGGACCTGTTCCTGCCGGGGCCTTGGTCGGACCCGCTGCCGATCCACTGCTGGGCAGTCGAGCACGAAGGCCGCCTGCTGCTCATCGACAGCGGCGAGACGACCGCCGCGCGCAACATCGCCTTCGCCCGCTTTGAGCTCACCCCCGAGCAGGAGCTGCCGGGCGCGATCGCAGCCGCCGGGCTCTCGCTCGAGGACGTCGATGAAGTGGTCCTCACCCATCACCACGGCGACCATGTCGACGGGCTCGTCCACGTAGGTGCGCCGGTCCGCATCAACGACGCCGAGCTGGAGTTCGTCGGCCAGGCCTTCCCCCGGGTCATGCGCCGCGTCCTGCGCCAGCCGCTTCCGCCCGGCTTCGCCCCGCAGCCCTTCACGCTGGACGGCGGCCCCTTCGGCGGGTTCGCCCGCAGCCGGGCACTCAGCGCCGACGGGCGGATCCTCGCCGTCGAGACCCCCGGCCACACGCCCGGGCACATCTCGGTGATCTGCATCGACGACGAGGGGCGCCACGTGATGCTTGCCGGCGACGTGACCGACACGCTCGAGCAGCTGACCTCAAAGCGCGCCGACGCGGTCGGACCCGACCCGAAGGCCCATGTCGCGACACTCGAGCGGATCCTCGCCCACTGCGCCGAGCATCCGACGGTCTTTCTCCCCTCCCACGATCCCGGCTCGGCGGAGCGGCTGGCCGGGTCGATCACCGTCCAGTAGAGACCCCCTCGGCCCGGCGGGCTACGGGCCCCGGCGCTCGAGCAGCTCGATCCGGAAAGGCTGCTCGAACTCGCGGCCGCCGCCCTCGGCCGGCCGGCCGAGACGCTCGAAGGCCGCTCGGATCTCCTCGTGGTGGGCGTCGAAGCGCGCCGCGCGCTCCGGGTCGACGCTCAGCGTCCGGGCGCGCAGCGCAGCCAGATCGGCGTGCCTGACGGTCAGGACCGTCTGGCGCGAGTCCAGGCGCCTCAGCTCCCCCGCGGCCGCCGCGTCGAGTGCCTGGAGCGCCGCGGCCCGGACGGCCGTCTCGTCGTTGACCGGGCGCAGCAGCTCGAAGGCCGTCCCTTCGGCCAGCGGCTCCTGGACATAGAGGACCCCCTGCGGGCGCAGCACACGCGCGGCCTCACGCAGGGCCGGCCCCATCGACTCGACGGGGATGTGGTGGAGGCTGTTGAAGAAGATCAGGACGTCAAAGCTCTGCTCTGCAAACGGCAGCTCCTGCGCCACACCCTCGACGTAACGCAGCGCCTGCGTTTCGGCCCCCGCCGCCCGCGCATTCTCGAGCGCCTGCGCCAGCGGGTCGATGCCCGTCACCCGTGCGCCCGATCCGGCCAGGCGCCGCGCCAGGGCTCCCTCGCCGCAGCCGACATCCAGGACGTCGCGACCGTCGAGGCCGAGGGTCTCCTCGAGCAGCTTGAAGCTCATCTGTGCTCCTCAGCGCGCCGGCGCGCCGCTGATCCCGGCGCGGACCTCGAAGCCCGTCAGGGTCAACGGCCCGAACGAGGTGATCAGAGCCACATCGACGGCGTCACGGCCACGGCCGACGACGACCCTCCCCGTCCGCGGGATGTTGTTGCGCGCATCGAAGGTGTACCAGCGCCCGTCAAGGTAGGCCTCGAACCAGGCCGCAAAGTCCATCTCCCCGTCGATCGGCACGCCGATGTCGGGGATGTAGCCGAACACGTAGCGGGCCGGGATGTTCATCGCCCGGCAGAAGGTGATCGCGAGATGGGCGAAATCGCGGCAGACGCCCTGGCGCGAGCGATAGGCGTCGACGGCCGTCGTCCACGGGTTCGATGAGCCAGGAGCGAATTCGAGGTGGCCGTGGACGTAGTCGACGATCGCCTGGACACGGCCCCACCCGGGCTCCATCTGCCCGAAGCGCTGCCAGGCCTCGTGGCCCAGCTCGTCGGGGAGGCAGAAGCGGCTCGGCATGACGAAGCTCAGAACCTCGTCGGGAAGTCCAGCGACGGGCGTCTCCGGCGTTCCCGGCTCGATCTCATCCGCCGGGCGGGCGATCAGCAGATCGGCCTCGTAGGTGACCTGGGAGCTTCCCGCCGAAAGCGCGAAGCGCTCGCAGCGGTTGCCGTAGTGATCGATGTAGCAGTGGTGCTCGGCGGCCGTCTGCCAGCCCTCGCGGACGATCGAGATGCCCGGTCCCGGCGAGGGCGCCACCTGGAGGATCGCCTCGGCGGGCTGCACCGAATCCAGGCCGAAGCGACAGCCGACCGTCAGCGCGAGCGCCGCCCGAGCATTTCCCTGCGGGGCGTCGGCGGTCGGCTGATCGAGCATCTGGCACCCAGCATGCCACGAACCGGGGCTCCCCCCGGGGCATGTCCGCGCCGAGGGATCCGAAGGTGCGGGCGGGAGCTCCTTCTGTGGCAGTTCTTACGTTTGGCCGGGGGAGATGTGGCACCCTTCCGACCCCGGCATGCAGCGCAGGCTAATCATCATCCCGGGAGTCCTCCTGCTCCTCTGGGCCGTCCTCGCGATCGTCCTCGGCTCGGCGACCCTCAAGCTCTCGGGTTCCGGCTCAAAAGCGCCGGCCCAGGCGAGCTCGCCGGCCTGCCTGCCGGGCGAAGCGGCTACGAGCGCCCGGGTGGGGGGGCTCTCGGTCTCCCCCGCGCCCGGCTCGGAGACCGCCAACCCAAGGACGCAGATCAGCTTCCTGGGGGCTCCTGCGGGTGCGATCACCGCCGTCTCGGTGACCGGCAGCCGCAGCGGCAACCACGCCGGGCAGCTGCGGGCCTATTCCCAGGGCGACGGCGCGAGCTTCGTCCCCGGAGTCCCCTTCGACCCGGGCGAGCAGGTCCAGGTCAGCGCCAGCCTCCGGTCGGGCTCCACGAGCCGTAAGGCGGCGTTCAGCTTCCGCGTCGACACCCCCTACCCGACCGCGGGGGTCAAGGACTTCGGCAACCCGCAGGCCGCTCCCGGCGACTATCAGAGCTTCTACACGCTGCCCGGAGCCGAGGTCCCGGTGATGGACGTCACGGTGCCCGACCGCGATCCCGCCGCCGGCGAGATCCTGACGACCAACGGCCCCGGTCCGGGTCAGTACGGGCCGCTGATCTACAGGGCCGACGGGCAGCTCGTCTGGTTCGAACACCTCCCCGCTGGGGAAACGGCGGAGGACCTCAACGAGCAGACCTACGAAGGGCACCCCGTCCTGACCTGGTGGCGGGGCCATGTGCTCGAACTGGGCTTCGGACAGGGTGAAGACGTGATCATGGACTCCAGCTACCGGGTCCTTGCCCGGGACAGAGGCGCCAACGGGTTGAAGGCGGACCTGCACGACTTTCAGATCCTCCCCGGCGACATCGCCTACAACACCGCCTACAACCCGATCCGCTGCGACCTCGCCTCGGTCAAGGGCTCGCGCAGCGGGGCGATCGTCGACACGGCGATTCAGGAGATCGACCTGCGCACGGGCCTCGTCCGCTGGGAATGGCACAGCCTCGACCACATCGGTGCCGCCCAGTCGGAAGTCGAAACCCCCAGCGGGACGACCCCCTGGGACTACTTTCACCTCAACTCGATCGCACCCGAGCCCGACGGGAACCTGCTGATCTCGGCCCGCAGCACCTGGGCCGGCTATCTGATCCAGACCGGCTCCGGGCAGGTCCTCTGGCGGCTGGGCGGGAACCGGAGCTCCTTCAAGATGGGACCCGGGACGAGGATGGCCTGGCAGCACGACGGGCGGGTCCTGCCCAACGGCGAACTGACCTTCTTCGACGACGGCGCCAACCCACCGATCCACACACAGTCACGGGGATTGCGGATCCGCCTCGATCTGAGTGCCCACACGGCGACGCTGACCTCGGCCCTGACACACCCCGACCCGCCACTGCTGGCGGCCAGCCAGGGCAACATGCAGACCCTCGGCGACGGCAACACCGTGATCGGCTACGGCGGCGTCCCGGAGATCAGCGAGTACGACAGCTCGGGCCGGCTGCTGTTCGACGCCCACCAGCCGCTGGACATGTCCTTCTACCGCGCCTTCCGCTACCCCTGGACGGGACGCCCGGCGGCCGCGCCCGCGATCCTCGCGAGCCTCAACGACACGGGCGAAGAGACGATCGTCCACGCCAGCTGGAACGGCGCCACCGAAGTCGCCTCGTGGCGGATCCTGGCCGGCAGCTCGGCCGCCTCGCTGAGCGCCCGGGCGACGATCCCCGCCACCGGCTTTGAGAGCTCGGCCACCCTGCCCCGCAGCTACGCCTACGCGGCCGTCCAGGCGCTCGACGCCGGGGGGCGGGTCCTGGACAGCTCCGCGCCCGGGAGGGTCCTGACCTACGCCGCCTCGCTGCCCGGATCGGAGCAGTCCGGGTGAGCGCGCTCAGTAGGAGGGTTTGGACTTCTGCTTGTGCGAGGTCGTCGTGCTCGTCGTCGACGGTGTCGTGCTCGTCGGCGTCGTCGGTGAACTGGACGAGGAGCTCGAGCTTTTGCTGCCGCAGGCCGCCAGCGCGAAGCTGCTCGCCAGCACGGCCAACAGCGTTAGCATTGCGGTCAGTGACGTTCGTTTCATGGGCCGGGCTCCAATTGTCTTGCGAGGGCTCGAGAGTCCACCCTACCAAGGGCCGGGACCGCCGATCGCAGTCCTGGAGCGGGAGTTGAGCGTCCGGGCGGCCGCGGAGCCGCAGCCTGTGCCGGTGCCCGGTGAGCCCTCCGAAACGGGCTCCGGATCCAACTGGCTGCTGATCGTCTGCTGTGTCGCGCAGTTCATGGTGATCCTCGACCTGAGCATCGTCAACGTCGCTCTGCCCGACATCCAGTCGAGCCTCGAATTCTCCTCGCCGGCGCTGCAGTGGGTCGTCGATGCCTACGCGATCGCATTCGCCGGCTTTTTGATGCTCGGCGGCCGGGCCGCCGACCACTTCGGGCAGCGACGGACGTTCGTCGCTGCTCTGATCCTGTTCGGGATCGCCTCGCTGGCAGGCGGCGCCGCGCCCAGCCGTGACATCCTCGTGGCGGCCAGGGGCCTGCAGGGCTTCGCCGGGGCCCTGATGGCGGCCAGCTCGCTGGCGATCATCACCTCCTCGTTCGAGCCCGGGCCGGCGCTCAACCGCGCGATCGGCATCTGGGCCGCCATGAACGGGCTGGGCGGCTCGGCAGGAGTCCTGCTGGGCGGGATCCTGACCGAAATCAGCTGGCGCTGGGTGCTCCTGATCAACCCGCCGATCGCCCTCGTCGCGGCCGTCGTCGCCCACCGGGTCGTGGCGGAGCGCCGCCGCACGCAGGGCGATGCGAGCTTCGACCTGGCGGGTGCCCTGACGCTGACCGTCGGGCAGATGATCCTCGTCTTCGGCGTCGTCGAAGCGGGGTTGAAGGGCTGGGGAACGTTTGCCGCGCTCGGTCCGATCGCGCTCGGGATCGTGCTGCTGATCGTCTTCGGCCTGATCGAGACCCGCATCGCGACGAACCCGCTGATCCCCTTCAAGGAGCTGACCAGACCGCTGCAGAACGCTAACCGGATCGTGCTGCTGTTCAGTGCGGCGCTGTTCCCGATGTGGGTCCTCAGCTCGCTCTACCTGCAGCAGGTCTTGGGCCTCTCACCGATCCACACCGGGCTGATCTTCCTGCCGATGACGATCGTGATCGCCATCGTCGCCAAACAGTCGGGCAAGCTCGTCGGGCAGTTCGGCGTCCGTGCGGTCCTGGGCAGCGGGCTGTTGATGCTGACCGTCGGCCTGCTGCTGTTCACCCGGATCAACTCGAGCGGCAGCGGGATCGTCTACGTCGTGATCCCCGGCATCCTGACGGCGGCCGGCATCGCCATGTCGATCGTCCCTTCGACGATCGCCGCCACCCAGGGCGCGAAGCCCGGGCAGACGGGCCTCGCCTCGGGCCTCGTCAACACCTCGCGCCAGGTCGGCGGGGGACTGGGCCTGGCCGTCCTGATCACGCTCGCGACCCAGCGCTCGACGCATCTGATCGGGACCGGCCAGCAGGTCGCCCAGGCGCTGACCAACGGCTTCCGTCTCGCCTACCTCATCGGCGCCGCTCTGGCCGGGGCGGCGGCGCTGCTGACCTTCCTGACCGTACCCCGGCCGGAGGGGGCCCGGCGCGGGGCGGCGCGCAGCCTGTCCCTGGCGATCGGCCTGGTCCTCGTTCTGTTCGTCGGCCTGACGGCGGCCTTCTCCGGGTCCAAGGCGCCGCCGCTGGGGCAGTACGCCACCGGGCACACCTACAGCTACGTCACCGAGCCCGGCCTGCACCCACCGGTCATCCGCAAGCTCAAGAGCGCCCCCGCCGGGAAGCTCGCACCGGGCCTGATCCTGATGACCAACTTCTACGACCTCAACAAGCCGCCGATCGTCGGGCAGAGCGGCCCGCTGATCCTCGACGGGAACATGCAGCCCGTGTGGTTCCAGCCGGTCCCCGAAAAGGTCCTGGCGGTCAACCTCGAGCCGCAGACCTACGAGGGCCGGCCGGCGCTCTCCTGGTGGCAGGGCAAGGTCACGAACACCGGCGCAACCGAATCCGGGGAAGACGTCGTCGTCGATCAGCACTACCGGGTCATCGCGCGATTGAAAGCCACGGGCGGCTGGGTCCTGACGCTGCACGAGTTCCTGATCGAAGGCGAAAACGCCTGGGTGACGGCGAACAGGAACATCCCCCTGGACCTGTCCCGCTACGGCGGCGCCTACAACGGCGCCCTGGTGGACGCGGCGGTCCAGGAGTACAACCTCAGGACGGGCAGGCTGATACGCAGCTGGGACGCCCTCAAGCACATCTCGCTCAGCCAGTCGGAGGCGACCCTGCCGACGAACGGCTTTCCCTGGGACGCCTACCACATCAACTCGGTCGACATTTCGCGCAGGGGCAAGTTCCTCGTCTCGATGCGCAACACCTGGGCCGCCTACCTCGTAGACGCCGCCAGCGGACGGATCGAATGGACCTTGGGCGGGCGCGGCTCGAACTTCAAGTTCGGCCCGGGGGCCCGCTTTGAGTGGCAGCACGACGTACGGCTGCAGGGGACCTCGCAGGTCAGCATGTTCGACGACCACTGCTGTCAGCAGAAGGGCGGCGGCAGCTCGGTCCCGGCGACCGGCCCCTCACGCGGGCTGATCCTGAACATCAACGAACGGGCCCGGACCGCGACGCTCGCCGCGCAGTACGGCGAGCACGAAGGATTCGAAAGCGAATACATGGGCCGCACCCAACCGCTCCCCGACGGCAACGTCTTCGTCGGCTGGGGCTCGAGCCGTTACTTCAGCGAGTACACCGGCTCGGGGCAGCTGCTGCTGGAAGCCGAACTACCGGAACCCGACCTCACCTACCGGGCGACACTCGGCCGCTGGGAAGGCAGCCCCCTTACACCGCCCGTCGGCGCGGCCCGGCCGAGGGGTGGCGGAACGGCGATCTACGCCAGCTGGAACGGAGCCACCCAGGTCGCCTCCTGGCGTGTCCTCGCCGGCGCGCTCGCCGGGCCGATGAAGACCGTCGCGAGCGCTCCGCGGTCGGGCTTTGAGACGACGATCGCGCTGGCCCGGTCCTACCCCAGCTTCAAGCTCCAGGCGCTTGACGCCGCCGGGCACGTGCTGGGGACCTCCCAGGCCTTCTCCTAGGCCGGCCGCCCTCACTCGGGCCGGCGGGCGCGGACCTGGTAGACGCTCGTGTGGCGCGTTTCGAAGCCGTGGCGGGCGGCCCTCAGGTACAGGCGCCAGATCCGTGTCCGCTCGGCGCCCGCGAGCTGCTCGGCGCGGTCAAGGTGTTCATCCAGCCGCCCGCTCCACTCGCGCAGCGTCCGCGCGTAGTCCTCCCTGAAGCCCTCGACGTGCTCGACCTCGAAGCCGGCGCGTTCGAGCGCCAGCTGGATCCGCGACAGGGGCAGCGGCTCCCCGTCCGGGAAGACATAGCGGGTCGAGAAGAGATCCTCGTGCGGGTCGTGCTCGGGGTCCAGTGCCGCGATCGCATGGTTCAGGAGCATCCCCCCGGGGCGAAGCAACTCGAACAGCGAGGCGGCATAGAGGTCGATCTGCTTCTCGCCGACGTGCTCGGCCATCCCGATCGAGGAGATCGCATCAAAGGAGCCGTGTGGCAGGCGCCGGTAGTCGGCCAGGCGGATCTCGACCTGCTCGGCGACGCCCGCCTCGGCGACCTTCTGGCGCGCCAGCTCGGCCTGGGCGGGAGAGATCGTCGCACCGAGCACCTCGGCGCCGTGCTCGCGGGCGGCATGGATCGCGAAGCTGCCCCAGCCGCAGCCGACGTCCAGCACCTTCATCCCCGGCTCCAGGCCCAGCTTCGTGGCGACCAGCTCGAGCTTGGTCCGCTGTGCCTCGGCCAGGGTCTGGGCGCCGCGCGAGAAGATCGCGCAGCTGTAGGTCATCGACTCGTCCAGGAACAACGCGAAGAACTCGTTGCCGACGTCGTAGTGGTAGCGAACGGCCTCGGCATCCCGCTCGATCGTGTGCAGTTCGCCCCGCAGCAGCAGCTCGAGCGACGGGCGCCGCGGCAGACCGCCGGGCGCCGCTGCGAGGACCAGCGCGAGGCCAAGCCGCGCACGGTCGGCGAGCGCCAGGGGCGGGGGCTCCCAGGTGTCCACGACGACGAAGGCAGCGTCCAGGTCATCGACCGACAGCGAGCCCTCGGTGTAGGCGCGGCCGAGCCCAAGCGAGCTCGGAGCCCGCAGAAAATGCGCCAGGGCAGCCGGCCGCCGGACGAAGAACGTCGGCGCCGAGGGGCTCGTCGCGGCTACCGAGCCACCGTCCCAGAAGCTGACGCTGAACGGCCGCTCGGGAAGCAGGCGGCTCAGTTCGCGGCAGAGTGGAGCGCTCGCTCTGATCAAGGCCATCGTTCAGCTCCTTCTCGCCGCGGTTGACGGATCCGAGCGAAGTCTAGGAAGCGATTCGCAGCTTCCCTTGACAAATAGAGTGAGTGAGTGCATACTCACACCTATGAGCGCGACAGTTCAGAGCCCGGGCCGGACCCTCTCGACCGCCGAGGAGCGCCGCGAGGACGTGCTGCGCGCGGCGATGAAGGTGGTCGGCGAGCGCGGCCTCTACGGCACTCCGACGACCGAGATCGCGCGTGTCGCCGGGATCTCCCAGGCCTATCTGTTCCGGCTCTTCCCAACCAAGACCGAGCTGTTCGTGGCCGTCGTCGTGCGCAGCTACGAGCGGGTATACGACACGATGGCCGCCGCGATCGCCGAGTCCCGTCGGAACGGGCGTCCGCCGATGCAGGCGATGGGCGAAGCCTACAACGAGCTCCTGCGCGACCCCGAGGTTCTGCTGACCCAGCTCCAGGGCCAGGCGGCGGCAGGCGAGCCGGCCGTCCGCGAGGCGCTGCGCCAGGGGTTCAAGGACCTGCTCGAGCTGGTCGAGCGGGAGACCGGGGCCCCGGCCGAGGAGATCCAGGGGTTCTTTGCCCACGGGATGCTCTGCAACGTGATGGCCGCGATGGATATCGAGGGCCTCGAAGAGCACTGGGCCCAGGTCCTGACGAGCAAGAAACAGGAGTGCTGATCTCTTTTTTTCCCAACGTAGTGAGTGAGTAATCACACATGTATCCCTTCGAAGTAAGTAACCAATCACACACAAAAGGAGCCCCGATGTTCCCCTCACCACGCCGTCTGCGCACGCCGCGGGCGCCCAGCCTGCCCTGGACGCTCGCCATCGTCTCGCTCGGCCTGTTCATGACGACGCTCGACAACCTCGTCGTCACAACCGCCCTCCCCTCGATCCGGCGCAGCCTCGGCAGCTCGATCCAGTCGCTCGAGTGGACGGTCAACGCCTACACCCTGACGTTCGCTGTCCTGTTGCTCACCGGAGCGGCGCTCGGCGACCGCTTCGGGCGCCGGCGGATGTTCGTTATCGGCCTCTCGATCTTCACCGCGGCCAGCGCGGCAGCAGCCCTCTCTGCCACTACGGGGACACTGATCGCGGCCCGCGCTGTGCAGGGCTTCGGAGCGGCGATCGTCCTGCCCCTGACGCTCACCCTGCTCTCCGAGGCCGTCGCGCCCGAGCGGCGGGGGATGGCTCTGGGAATCTGGGGGGGCGTCAGCGGTCTGGGCGTCGCGATCGGCCCGCTGGTCGGCGGCGCGGTCGTCAGCGGCATCTCCTGGCACTGGATCTTCTGGATCAACGTCCCCGTCGGGCTCGTGCTGATCCCGCTTGCGATGCGACGGCTGAGCGAGTCCCGCGGCCCCGCCGCAAGCCTCGACCTGCGCGGGCTCGCGCTCGTCGGACCGGGCCTCTTGGGCCTGACCTATGGGGCGATCCGCGGCCAGGCCCTTGGCTGGACGAGCGCCACGATCCTCGGATCGCTGGCAGTCGGGGCCGCCTTCGTGGCCGCCTTCGTGGTCTGGGAGCTGCGGGCGCCGGCGCCGATGCTGCCGATGCGCTTCTTCCGCTCGCGCACGTTCGCCGCGACGAACGGGCTCTCGCTGTCGATGTACTTCGGAGTCTTCGGCGCGATCTTCCTGCTCGCCCAGTTCTTTCAGACGACCCAGGGATACTCGCCGCTGGAGGCCGGGTTGCGGACCCTCCCCTGGACGGGGATGCCGATGATCGTGGCCCCGATCGCAGGCCTCCTCAGTGACCGGATCGGCTCACGGCCGCTGCTGGTGATGGGCCTCGCGCTGCAGGCCGCGGCGATCGGCTGGCTGGCGTTGATCGTGACACCGGAGATCGCCTACGGGCGTCTGGTCATCCCGTTCGTGCTTGCCGGGACGGGGATGGCGCTCGTGTTCGCACCCTCGGCAAACGCGGTGCTGAGCTCGGTCTCCCCCGAGGATGCCGGTCAGGCATCCGGCGCGACAAACGCGATCCGCGAGCTCGGCGGCGTGATCGGCGTCGCGGTGCTCGCCTCGGTGTTCAGCGCCCACGGCTCCTACGCCTCGCCGCAGGCCTTCACCGACGGCCTGACGGCGGCGCTGCCGATCGCGGCGATCGTCCTTGCGATCGGCGCGGGCCTGGCGCTGCTCGTGCCGGGGATCGACCGCGGCCTCACCCGGGCCCAGGGCGACCCGGCCTTCGCCTAGCAGCGGCGGGCGCCGGCCAGGCGGCGGCTCCGGCTCAGTGGCCGGGGCCGCCGTAGAGCGTCGCCAGCCAGATCCGGGAGAGGATCGCGACGACCTGCACGGGGTCGTCCTGCGGCAGCCGGCCGAAGGCCTCGGCGAGGTAGCGCTCGTTGAGCCACACCAGAGCACGGGCCGTCTCTCGGGCGTCGAGCTCGAGCGTCGTCCGTCCCGCCGCCTGCTCGGCGCGGATGTGCTCTGCGCTGGCCTCGATGAAGGCCTCGACGAGGCCCCGGTAGGCCTTCTCGAGACGCTCGTCGGCGGCGGCCGCCTCGGCCAGCGCCCGCAGGATCGGGCCGTCGCTCTGATAGACCGCGGCAACGCCCTCGATCGCCGCGACGATGTCCGCTTCGGGATCATCGCCTCCCAGCCAGCGGTCGGCCATCGCGAAGAGCCGCTCGCCGATGTCTGCGACGACCCTCAGGATCAGCTCATGGCGATCGCGGAAGTGGGCGTAGAAGGCGGGGCGCTTGAGGGCCGTCCGGGCCATCAGGAGCTCGACGGTCATCTCTCGCACCGGACGTTCGCGCAGCAGCTCCTCGGCCGCCTCGAGGATCTCGCGTTCGGTTTCCCTCGGGTCGTGGCGCGGTCGTCGGGCCGTCGCGGGCGTCCTGGCGGGCATCCGGCGATCGTAGCTGGCGCGACCTCGTCGCCGCCACTCTGTTGACATCGTGTAATTAGCCTGTTAGCTTGCCCCGCGAGGTGCGGGCGCGATCGTGTGCGCCGGCTCACATCGGTGCGCCAACGGGAGGCGCCGGACAAAGACGGGGAAAGGGGCTTGCGTGGCAACTGTGGGAAGCGACATCGAGAACGTCGAACTCGCGGACAGCGAGTACTGGGAGGACGGACCGCCGTATGAGGTCTTCAAGCAGATGCGCAGCGGTTGTCCCGTGCACTGGACGGACAAGATCAGCGAGTTCCCCGACGAGGCCGGCTTCTGGTCGGTGACCAAGGCCGAGGACGTCCACACGGTCAGCCGCGATTGGGAGACCTACTCCTCAGAGCTGGGCGGGGTGACGGTGTTCGCCGAGATCTTCCCGCTCGAGCTCGCCCGGGCGATGTTCATCGGCATGGACCCGCCCAAGCACGACCGCGTCAAGGCCCTCTTCCAACGCGGGTTCACACCCAAGCGGATCGCCGACCACGAGGAGCGGATCCGCGAGATCGCGATCAGCGTCCTGGACCGGCTCGAGGGCCGGGAGACCTGCGACCTGGTCGCCGACGTGGCCCAGCCGGTCGTCTCGCGCGTGATCTCCAGCTTCATGGGCCTGTCCGAGGACGAAGACGCCGTCTGGGCGCGGATCGTCAACTCGGCGCTTGCGCCCGACGACCCCGACCTCGCCCCCGAAGGCGTCGACGGTGTGTTGCAGAAGGACATCCCCGAGATGTTCGAGCGCTGCCGCGAGCTGATCGAGGCACGACGCGCAAACCCGACAGACGACCTGACGAGCGTCCTCGTGCACGCCGAGATCGACGGGGAGAAACTGGACGAGGTCGAGATCGTGATGGGCTTCTTCCTGCTGATGGCCGCCGGCAACGACTCGACGAAGGCGACCTACTGCTCGGGGATGCGCGCGCTGCTCGAGAACCCCGACCAGATGCAGCTGCTGCTCGATGATCCGTCGCTGATCCCGGGGGCCGTCGAGGAGGCGCTGCGGATGTTCCCCGCCTTCGCGCACTTTCGCCGCACCGCCACGCGGGACACCGAGCTGGGGGGCCAGCCGATCAAGGAGGGCGAGAAGGTCGTCATGTGGTACGTCTCCTCCAACCGGGACGAGTCGGTCTATGAGGATCCCGACCGCTTCGACGTGCTGCGAAACCCCGAGCACCAGGCCTTCGGCGCAGGCGGGCGGCACTTCTGTCTGGGCACCGCTCTGGCCCGCCTGGAGCTGCGGATCCTGATCGAGGAGACGCTCAAGCGCTATCCGAAGATCACGCTCGACGGGCCGCCGGTGGCAGCCGAGGCGCTGTTCGTCAATCAGCTCAAGGCGCTGCCGGTGCGGCTGGCCTCGGCCTGAGCGTCCTCGGGCAGCAGAGCGCAGAGCTCGGCGAAGCCCTCCTCGATCCCGCACGCCAGGACATCCATGTCGTGGGTCGAATCGCGGTCGGCGCTGATGCCGACCGCGATCGAGCCGCCGTAGGAGACGATCGCGATCCCGATCGCGTGCTCGGCCGCGAGCGGCACGATCGGCAGCACCTCGACCAGGGGGGCGCCGAACGCGTAGAGCGGCACCCGCGGACCGGGAACGTTCGTGATCGTCAGGTTGAACAGGCGGGTCGCGTAGAGCGATCGGGCCAGCGAGGCGTGCAGGACAGGCGGTGCGAACGCGGCCAGGTCGATCATCGTGGCGGCCCCCAGGGCGGCGCTCGAGGACTTCAGGGCCGTCGTGTGGCCGACGATCTGCTGCAGCCGCGCGCGGGGATCTCCCTCGGCGACGGGGAGCGTGACGAACAGGGAGCTGATGCGGTTGCCCAGGGCGAGCTGCTCGGAGCTCTCACGGATGTTCATCGGGACCATCGCGCGCAGGCCCTCGGCGGCCGGCTCCTCCGAGCGTGAGAGAAACAGCTTGCGCAGACCCGACGTGCAGGCCGCCAGGATGACGTCGTTGACCGACCCACCGAGGAGGTGCCCGACGGCCTTCAGCTCGCCGAGGTCGGCGCGGACGACGTCGAAGCGCCGCGTGGCTCCGATCGGGACGTTGATGCTGGTCTGGGGCGCCCCGACAAGCTCGTCGCGAACAATCAGCTCGGCCAGCGAGCGGGAGCGCTCGAAGGACTCGCGCGGGTGCAGGGCCGCGTGGACTCCGGCGCGGGCGGCACGGATGCCGCTGCGGGCCAGGTCACCGAGCGCCTCGGGGGGATGCAGCCAACCCGGGGCGCCAGGCGGCGCTGCTTCGGGCGGGTGCTTGAGCGGGTGCCTGATCACCGCATCCGGTTCGAGGTCGAGCAGCAGGTGGACGACCCCGACCGAGCCGACCCCGTCGACGAGGCAGTGGTGGGTCTTCGTGGCCAGACCCCAGCGTCCGCCCTTGAGTCCTTCGAGCAGGACCATCTCCCACAGCGGCCGGGTTCGATCCAGGCGGTGCGAGAAGAAGTCGGCCGACCAGTCGAGCAGCTCGGCCTCGCCCCCGGGCGAGGGCAACGCGGCTCGCCGGACGTGCTCGGCGACGTCGAACTGCGGATCCGGTTGCCAGTGGGGCCAGGACAACCCGCCGGTCCGCTCGGAGGACAGGCGCTGCGAGTAGCGCGGCAGGCGCACCAGACGCGAGGCGATGTTGTCCCGTACGTCGGCGAGCGTCGGAGCGAGACCGTTCGGAGGCGGCTCGAAGATCATCACGCTGCCGATGTGCATCGTGGCGCCCTCGTCCAGTTGCTCCAGCTCCAGGAAGGTCGCATCGAGCGCTGTCAGTTGATCGGTCATCGCGGGCAAACTACGCCGCACGGGTGGCAGGATCATCCGTAGCAGCGTGTCCCCGCCGACCGTAGTTGCCCGCAGTTCCGCGGAGCGCCGGGGAGCCCTCCGCTGCCCGGCTGGTTAGGCTGTCGCCCGTGCCCGCCCTCGAGCTGGATCGTCTCGCCTGGCCCGAGGTCAAGGCCCAGCTCGAAAGCGGCCGGGACACGGTCGTGATGGCGCTCGGGGCGACCGAGCAGCACGGGCTGCACATGCCGCTGGCGACGGACGCTCTGATCGGCGACCGGCTGGCCCGAATCGTCGCCGGGCGCCTCGATGCGTTCCTCGCGCCGACGCTGCGGATCGGCTGCTCTGCCCACCACGTCGGCTTTGCCGGCACGATCTCGCTGAGCGAGCAGACCTATCACGGCCTGGTCGCCGACCTGGTCCGCTCGCTCTTGGACGGCGGCTTCGAGCGGATCGTGCTGCTGCCCACGCACGGGGGAAACTTCGGGCCGCTCGCGGCGGCGCTCGAGCAGCTCGAGGACGATGAGCGCGAGCACGTCGTGGCACTGACCGACCTCGGGGTCCTGTTCCAGATCGCTCAAATCGGCGAGCGGGAGCACGGCGTGCCGCTTGGCGAGGGTGGGCTGCACGCGGGCGAGTGGGAGACCTCGCTGATGCTCGCCATCCATCCCGAACTGGTCGACATGGAGGGAGCGCAGCCGGGCTTCACCGGTGAGCTGCAGGAGGCGGTCGCCTCGATGTTCACCGGCGGGGTTGCATCGATCTCCGAGAACGGCGCCATCGGCGACCCGAGCCGCTCGAGCGTTGAGCACGGCGAGCGCTACTGGAGCGCGGTCGTCGAGCTGGTCCTCGAGCAGATCGACGCAGCCTCCTCCCCCGGCGGCTGAGCCGGGCTCAGGTGAACGCGGTGACCGCGTATGCGGGGCGCGTCACGCGGGTCGGGTGCGACCCGGCCTCCATCGTGAACACCGCAAAGGACTCGTCGCGGCCGTGATCGAGGATCGCCGTCACGACGGCCCCGCCGCCGGGCAGCGGCTTACCGACCTCGATCTCGCAGTCCGAACCCTCGAAGCGGCAGTCGAGCTTGAAGATCCGCACAGGCTTGGCCACACACCCGACGACCGCCTCCGAGCGATCTCTCAGGTCCATGTAGGCGGCCTCTGCAAGCACTGTGTCCGACTCGAGCCCCGCGAGGAAGAAGTGCGTCAGCGACCTCGCCCCTTTGCCGGCCTCGGCGCCGGCGGGGAAAGCTCTTGCGCTCCTTGGCGGTCATCTGGCGGATTTTCAGCGACCCGGCTTTGACCTGCCGCTGGATCTCGGCGAGTTTTGCCCGACGCTCGTCAGCAGCACGATCAGCCTGAGATCCCATCCCCTCACGGTAGCGCGTCGGAGCCCCTAAACCGTCAAATAGCTGGATTTGATGGATTCGACGCTCGAGCTGGCGGGCACCATCCACTTTTCTCCCGGGGGCACAACGAACGTCACGTTCATCGTCATGCCCCCGACCGTCAGGCCTCCCGGTGTCGCCAGTTCGGCAACCACCACCCCGGCCACCTCGACCTTGGCGGTCGTTTCGGCTCTCAGCTTGATGCTCAGAACGACCTGTACCGGTTCAGCCGACGAGGCTTCGTATTCAACCCCCGCTTCCCTCGTCGTAAGCGAGCCGTATTTACCGGTCACGTAGCCTTTCCCCGGTTTCCCTTCCGGCCCGGTTTCACCTTTGGCGCCGGCTTCCCCTTTCGCGCCGGCTTCCCCTTTCGCGCCGGCTTCCCTTTTCCGCCGGCTTCCCCTTTCGCGCCCGGTTTGCCTTCGGGCCCCGGTTTGCCTTCGGGCCCCTGTTTCCCTTC
This sequence comes from uncultured Solirubrobacteraceae bacterium, assembly GCA_963787765.1. GTDB lineage: Bacteria > Actinomycetota > Thermoleophilia > Solirubrobacterales > Solirubrobacteraceae > Palsa-744. The sequence goes on from CAWBEF010000006.1 coordinate 144,179, forward strand.
GGGCCCCTGTTTGCCTTCGGATCCCGCTTCGCCTTTCGGTCCCGCTTCGCCCTTGGCGCCCGCTTTGCCTTCCGGGCCAACTTCCCCCCGGACGCCCTGTTTGCCTTCCGGGCCAACTTCCCCCCGGACGCCCTGTTTGCCTTCCGGGCCCTGTTTGCCTTCGGGTCCCGTTTCCCCTTTTACGCCCGCTTCCCCTGCGGGTCCCATTTCTCCTCTGGGGCCCTGTTTGCCTTCGGGGCCCTGTTTGCCTTCGGGGCCCTGTTTGCCTTCCGGGCCCTGTTTGCCTTCGGGGCCGGCTTCCCCGCGTGCGCTGGCTTCGCCCGAGAGCCCCGTTTCGCCTTTCGGGCCCTGCCTGCCTTCCGGCCCGCGTTCGCCCCTCGGGCCCGGTTCGCCGGCGGGTCCCTGAGGGCCGACTTCGCCGATGAGCCCCCGGGCACCTGTCGCACCCGGCGCGCCTTCCGGCCCGGGCAGGCCCGCCGGTCCCGGTTCGCCGCGGCTGCCACGTTCTCCCGCCGGGCCCCGTTCGCCGAGCAGGCCCCGCGGGCCCACTTCGCCGGGGGCTCCGGTTTCGCCCTTCACTCCCGCCAGCCCAGGTTCCCCCCGGAGCCCGGCGGGGCCCTGGAGACCGTTTTCACCGCGCGGGCCACGGCGCCCCTCGCTGCTCGGCTGGGCGTCCCTGACGATGAGGCGCCAGACCTTTGGACTGATCTGTGCGGCGGCCGCTACGACGTAGTGGTGCCGGTGGCGGGTGTGCTTCGCTGCAGCGGCGCCGGCGGGCGCGAGGAGGGCGCCTGTTACGGCGAGCAATACGGTCAGGACACGGGTGCGGCGATATCTCTGGGTCATCGATCAGCGTGCCGGAGTCACCGGCGCGCCACGTTCGCGGTGTGGTGGTTTCTACGGTCGTTTCGGCAGGACGACAGAATCCTGTAGGTCTGCCCAATTCCGCTCAGCGGAAACCTGAGGTTTCCGGTGCATCCTTGCGATCGGGTAGGCTCGGGGCGAGAGAAGGGCCGGGTCCCGGGGTAGAGCAGGGTCCGGGGAGCGCGCTTTGTCAGCCACTCAGATACAGACCGCGGAATCGGGCTCGGGTGGGACCGAGCCGTGCCGGGGACGACCCGGGTACGGTCGCGCAGCCGGTGCGCTCGCCTGCTGGGCGGTGCTGGTTGGGGGCTGCGGGGCCGGCTCGACGCTCGCGCCCGGCCCGGTCGAGCGAGCGGCGGAGGCATCGATCCTGAGCCAACGCCACCTGCGTGTCACGGTGCAGTGCCCGGCCGGCATCCCGCTGCGCACCGGATTCACCTTCTGGTGCACTGCCCGTCTCGAGGTCGGCGCCTATCCCCTGCTGGTGACCGAGACAAACGCCGCGGGACGCGTTCGCTACGAAAACCGCGCACCGCTCCTCGCCCTGGATATCGCCAGGGTGCAGCAGGCGATTCGGACCGCGATCCTGGAGCGCCGCCACACGGTTGCGCCGGTCCACTGCCCGCAGCAGGTGATCCAGCGTGTGGCGGTCACGTTCTTCTGCCATGCGACCCTCGGCGGACACACCTACCGGGTCGAGGTCGTCGAGACGGACAACGCCGGGGACGTCCGCTACGTCGGTCTCGCCTGAGCCCTTCTCAGGTTCGCCTTAGGCAACTCCTACGCCCGGCCCAAGCCGGGAATTAGCGAGTTCGCGCATGATCGTCACTCTGCCCCCACCCCCCAAGCAAAGGAAGGGCGCGAATATGCACATCTCAAAGATGGTCGGCGCGACGCTCGTCGCCGGTGCCCTGGCGACCGCCGGGGCCGCTGCCGGGATCACCGGCGCATCGGCAGCGACGAGCACCTCGCCGTCGAGCACGACGACCCCCGCGGCGTCAGCCCCGACGACGCCCGCAACACCGACGATTCCGGCACAGACGCCGAAGGCGAGCTCCAAGGCGAGCGGCAAAGGCCCGTGCCCAAACATGGGGACGGGCTCGAAGTCCGGCACCGGCACCCCGTCACCGAACTCCGGCTCCGCCTACCAAGGCGCGGGGCCGGCTCCTAGCTACCAGTGAGCTCTCACCCGCCCCGGCCCCCTGGGAGGTAGCGGGGCCGGGGCGGGGTGATGCTCAGCCGTAGCGGTGGTAGGCGGCGACCCAGTCGAGGGCGATCAGCCGCTGTGCCTCGGCCAACGTCATCGATTCGTCGCACACGAGCCGTTTGAGTGCGTACTCGAGGTGGTCCTTCGGGTTCATGTAGTAACCGGACGGGTTCGGGTAGTCGGGCTCGGGCCAGAGGTTGCGCGGGTCGTTGACCGCGCCGCCCAGCTCGAGTGGGACGTAGTGGTCGTACTCGTAACCGGACGGGGAGCCGGTCAGGCCGTAGGCGCGCATGCTGGCGAACTTCTCAGGCTCGCTGACCGACTCCGGCGGGCGCACCCTGGCGGTCCAGCCCGCACGGCAGATCGTCGTGTCGATCGTCGACTGGGTGACCGCCGGGTTGACGGCTCCGGGAGTGCAACGCGGATCCGGCCGCGCATAGAGCCCTGAACCGATCGCATGGCACGAGCCCGCGGGAGGCTGGCGCTGGAGCACCTCGGCGCTGGCCGTCGAGTAGGCGAGCCCCGAAGGTGAGCGCTCCGCCGCCGGCGAAGGCAGCGCCGCGAAGACCAACGTCCCGGTCGCGAGCGCGAAGCCGATCAGCCGCCTCATCGACCCACCACCTACAGCGAGGGCGCGAGATCTTTGATGACTGCCCCGGCGCCACTCGAGGCCGCCCCCAGAGAGCTGACCTCGCCGGCCGCGGAGCTCACCGCCGCCGCGTCGAAGGAACCGCCCTTAAGCGCGCCGCCGAGCGTGCCGAGGTGGGCGAGCAGGCCTTCGACCTTTTCGGCCAGCGGGCGCAGGTGTTCATCGGAGAGTGCATCCTCGCGAGCGGCCTTCAGCTCGTGGACTGCATACAGCGCGGCCGCGGCGGCCTTCACGAGCGCCTTGGTCCTGCCGCTCGCCCCGGACTTGAACGCTCCCGCCTCATAGGGGCCGTAGATGTAGCGGTGGAATGCGCCGAACGCCAGGCCGACGTGGAGCACGAACTTCGTCTTCGCGAAATGCACGTCGGGGACGCTCTTCGTCGTGACGGTCCCGTTGGCGGAGGTCTGGGTGACGGTCTTGCTGCCGCAACCCGACGCACCGATCGCGAGAGCGAGCAGGACGGCGATCAGCAGGGGGACACGCGACATCGACCGTGCAGGCTACCCGCCGCCCTCGACGAGACGCTTGAGCTCCGCCGGGCGCCCGCTGACGAAGATCGCGCGGGTCGCCGCCTCGACGGGCCCGCGGATCAGCATCCCCAGCATCCGGCCCGGATCAGCATCGAGGTTGAACGTCGCGCGGGTCCGCCCGCCGCCCAGATCCTCCAGCTCCCAAGAGCCCTCGACCGACTTCATCTCGCCCTCCTCCTGCGTCCAGCTCAGCCGGGTCGGCGCCTCGTAGGTGAATCTCACCCGCGCCTTGATGCGCCGGACCTTGATGTCGCTTTCGGTCTCCACCACGACCGCCCGGCCGTCGGAGTCGCGCTCGAGCGCCGTCGAGGCGTCGAGCCCCCCTGCCAGTCGGGCGCCGTCTCGACGTCCTCGATCAGCGCCCAGACCTGCTCGATCGGTGCGTCGATCTCGCTGCTGGCACTTCCCCCGAGGTGGCCCATCGTCAGGACCGCTGGACGAGCAGCAGCGAGTTGCCGTCCAGGTCGCGGAAGAAGAACATCGGCGGTACCGGCTCGCCAAAGCGCGAGACTGCCTCGTCGACATCGACCCCGGCGGCAAGCAGCGCCGCGTGATCTGCGTCGATGTCCTTCGAGGCCAGGGCCAGGCGGGTGTCGATCCCCGGCGCTTCTGTCTCCCGGGGGCGGACCAGCGCAACGGTCGTCTCACCGCCCGGGGGAGCGACTTCACCCAGCGTTCACCCCGTCCCATCGGAATGTCGGCCCGCAGCTCGAACCCGAGCCTGTCCCGGTAGAACTCGATCCCCCGATCCTGGTCGGCGACGGGGACCATCACGGTCGCCAGGTTTGCCACCCGGGCTGTCGTCTCGCTCATCTCACTCCTCCTGTCGTCGTGTGTCCAGCATAAGGCGGTAGTCATCGATCGGTCCGAGCCCTGCCGGTCGCTTGGGATACTGGCTGAATGACCTACAACTCCGCGCTGGGATCCAAACCCTATGTCGCCGCCCAGGGGCGCTACGAGCAGATGATCTACCGCCGCTGCGGGCGCAGTGGACTGCAGCTGCCGGCGATCTCACTGGGGCTGTGGCAGAACTTCGGCGACGACCGGCCGCTCGCCAACAGCCGCGCGATCCTGCGGCGCGCGTTCGATCTGGGGATCACCCACTTTGATCTTGCGAACAATTACGGCCCTCCCTACGGGAGCGCCGAGACGAACTTCGGGCGGATCTTCGCCGAGGACCTTCGCGCCCACCGGGACGAGCTGGTGATCTCGACCAAGGCCGGCTATGACATGTGGCCCGGGCCCTACGGCGACGGGGGCTCTCGCAAGTACCTGCTGGGCAGCCTCGAACAGAGCCTGCGCCGGATGCGCCTGGAGTACGTCGACATCTTCTACTCGCACCGGCTCGACCCCGAGACCCCGCTCGAGGAGACGATGGGCGCACTCGACACGGCCGTGCGCAGCGGCATGGCGCGCTATGTCGGGATCTCCTCCTACGGACCCGCCGTACGCGCGAGGCGATCGCCCTGCTGCGCGAGCTCGGCACACCGCTGCTGATCCATCAACCGTCTTACTCGCTGCTGAACCGCTGGGTAGAGGGAGGCCTGCTCGAGGTCCTGGGCGAGGAGGGAGTCGGCTCGATCGTCTTCTCACCGCTGGCGCAGGGCCTCCTGACCGACCGCTACCTGGATGGCATCCCCGCCGACTCCCGCGTCCGGGCGGGCAACTACTTCTCCGAGAACCTGCTCAGCGATGAGAACCTCACGCGGGTCCGGGGCCTGACCGAGATCGCCCGCGAGCGCGGCCAGTCGCTGGCGCAGATGGCGATCGCCTGGGTGCTGCGCGACGAGCGTGTGACCTCGGCGCTGCTGGGGGCCAGCAGTGTGCGCCAGCTCGAGGACAACGTCGCCGCGCTGGGCCGGCTGGGCTTCGACGCCGGCGAGCTCGAGCGGATCGACCGGCTGGCGCTGGAGGGTGAGGTCAACCTCTGGGTGCCCCCGGGCGAGGACTGAGCGGGCCTCAGGCGGCCGCGCGGGGAACCCGCTCGGGCAACTCGAGCGCCCCGGCCTCGTGGCGCAGCAGCCAGGACTTGCGCTCGAGCCCGCCGCCGTAGCCCGTCAGGCGCCCGTCGGCGCCGATCACGCGGTGGCAGGGGATCACGATCGCGACCGGGTTGCGCCCGTTGGCCAGGCCGACCGCCCGCGAGGCGCCCGGCGTGCCCAGGCGCCGGGCCAGCTCGCCGTAGCTGATCGTCTCGCCGTAGGGGATCTCCCGCAGCGCCGCCCAGACGCGCTGTTGAAACGGAGTACCGCGGAGGCTCAGGGGAACGTCGAACTCCACCGCCGCTCCGGCGAAGTATTCGCCGAGCTGCCCGGCCAGCTCGGCGAAGGGCCCCTCATCGCGGACCATGCCCTCCTCCGCGGGCGGCGCATGACGCTGGCCCGCCATCGAAAGACCGTCGATCAGTCCATCGGCCGTGGCCGTCAGGCGCAGCGTCCCGACGGGACTCTCGAGCGTGGTGAAGCTCCTGGGTGATCGCGAATCGTGGCTCATCGGCGGACTCCTTGAGGATCGCAGGGACGGTTTGACCTGCTGGATCCTGCCATCGCCGCGCACGATTCTCCGGCGGAAATCGGACAGCAACATCCGCCGCGCGGCTGGATGGCCGAAACCCGCCAGCCGGACCCTCCCGGCCATGCCAGGATTAGTTCGTGATCGAAGATTTCGACAGCTGCTACCGCGCCGTGCAGAGCCGCGACGCGCGCTTCGACGGATGGTTCTACACGGCCGTCAGAACGACCGGGATCTACTGCCGTCCAAGCTGTCCCGCGATCACACCCAAGCGCTCGAACGTCACCTTCTTTGCAACCGCGGCGGCCGCCCAGCAAGGGGGCTTCCGCGCCTGCCTGCGCTGCCGGCCGGACGCGTCCCCCGGATCGCCGGAGTGGCTCGGGCGAGCCGACGTGGCGGCTCGGGCGGTCCGTCTGATCCTCGATGGGGTGGTTGACCGCGAGGGCGTCTCCGGGCTCGCATCCCGGCTCGGCTACTCAGAGCGCCAGCTCCATCGCGTCCTGCTCGCCGAGGTCGGCACGGGAGCCCTCTCGCTGGCCCGGGCCCAGCGGGCGCAGACCGCCCGGCTACTGCTCGGCGGCACCGATCTGCCGATCGCCCAGGTCGCCTTCGGCGCCGGGTTCGCGAGCGTCCGGCAGTTCAACGACACGATCCGGGCGATCTTTGCCCGGACTCCGACGGAGCTTCGCCGCCAGGCTCGCGGGCCCGAGCGGGCCGCCCGCGGCGCCGGGCCGCTGCAGGCGATTCGGCTGCGCCTCGCCCACCGCATGCCGCTTGCCGCCGATGCGCTGCTCGACTTCCTCGGCCGTCGCGCCCTGCCCGGCATCGAGACCTACGAGGCCGGCCGCTACCGCCGGTCGCTCAACCTGCCCGGCGGGGAGGGGACCGTGACGCTCACCGCAGAGCCCGCCGATGACGCGATCACTGCCGTCTTCATGCTCGAGGACCTGCGCGACCTGACCGCCGCGATCGCCCGCAGCCGGCACCTGCTGAACCTGGATTCCGATCCGGCGGCGGTCGACGGCGTGCTCGGCGCCGACCACTTGCTGGGGCCGCTCGTGAAGCGCACGCCGGGCCTGCGGATGCCCGGCACGGCCGATGGCTTCGAGCTGGCCGTCCGCGCGGTCGTGGGACAACAGGTGTCGGTCGCCGCCGCGCGAACCGTCGCCGGAAGGCTCGTCAGGGCGGCGGGCCGGCAGCTGCGAAACCCCGCGGCAGGGCTGACGCACACGTTCCCCACGCCTGAGGCTCTCTCCGAGCTCGCCCTCGGCAGGCCGCGCCAGTTCGCGATGCCCGCAGCGCGCAGACGGACACTCGCGGGGCTCGCCCTGGCGCTCACCGAGGGCAGGCTCTCGATCGATCCAGGGGCCGATCCGCAGGAGGTCCGCGCGGGACTCCTGGCGGTCCCCGGCATCGGCCCCTGGACGGCCGGCTACATCGAGATGCGCGCGCTCAGCGATCCCGACGCGTTCCTGCCCGGCGACCTCGGCGTGCGCCACGCCCTGGCGGCGCTCGGCGGCCCGGATGACGCCCGGGGAGCCGAGGCCCTGGCAGAGCGCTGGCGCCCGTGGCGGGCCTATGCGGTGGCCCATCTGTGGTCGACGCTCGGCGAGGGCAACGCGGCCCCGGCCGCCGCCGCGGGCGCCGCATGAGAACCGGTGGAATCGCCGTGGTCTACAGGCCCGGCCGGGCGGGCACTGCGGCGCTCGCCGAGTCTGCCCGGCTCGCCCGGGCAGAGGGGCGGGAGCTCTCGGTCCTGGCACTCGCGCCACAGGACACCGACCCGGCGCTGTGTGTCGTCTACACGGAGGCCTTCAACGAGGGCGTGCGAGCCGATGCGCTCAACGAGCTGGCCGAAGCCCGTCATCTGCTCGGCGATGACGGGCGCGACGCGCGCTACGTCCTGCTGCTCGCGGGACGCGACCCGACGCTCGAGTCCTGGCTCGCCGCCGAGCGCCCGGCGGTTGTCCTGCTGGCGGGCGGCGGGCTGCGCGGCATCGGTGCGCGGCGCCGGGCGAGGCGGCTGCGCCGAGCAGGCACCGAGGTCCGGCTGATCGGTCGCTGAGGCTCAGCGGGCGAGCGCCCAGACCTGCTCGAGCTCGCCCCGGGCCAGCGCATCGCGATCGACCCAGAAGTAGATCCGCTGGGCGACCCATGGCCAGCTGAGCTTGCCGTCGCCCGAGAACTGCGCCAGCAGCTGCCAGCGGGCCGCCCGCGGCGCGAGCTCGGGAGCTCGGGCATGCAGCCTGGCGCGCCCTTCGATCACGTCCTCCCCCGCCGTCGTCAGCTCGCAGGTCAGTGCCATCTCGATCGCGTCGGCATGGGGATAGCCAAAGACCCGGTGGACGGCACGGAAGGGCGCCCCGGCCCGGTCGGCGAGCTGAGCTCCCTGCATGCTCGCGAGCTCCTCGCGCAGCGCCTCCCAGGCTTCGCGCTCCGGCGGTGAGAGCGCCAGCGACTCGACCTCCCCGGAGCGGGCCGGCGGCAGCACGAGCTCGACCGCCACGTGGCCGGGCACCGCCAGCTCCGGCAGGGCGGGCCCATCGGCCGGCGTCAGGCGCCCGTCGGCGCTGAGCACCCTGGCCGAGCCGCGATGTGCGGCCAGACACCCGGAGGGTCGACCGACGGCGTCATAGAAGAAGAGCAGCCGCCCCCACGGCTCGCCGGCCTCGAGCTCCGCCAGGAAGGTCAGCGGCCGGCCCTGCCAGGCGGGCCACTCAACGCCCTCCTCGAAGAGCGGGCGCCCGCCGAAGGAAACCGGGCCGTGGCCGCCGTGCACAGCCGGAAGCAGCTGCAGGCTGCGGCTCGCCAGGCGGGCGATCTCCTCGCCGTGCGCCTGCAGGCCGAAGTCGGCCGCGGCGCTCTGGAGCTCCTCGGGCGTCGCCGTCCGGCGGACCGAGGCAGGCCCGGGCTCCGGGTCGCCGATCAGCGGAGCGAACCGGTCCTCGAGCGCCGGGACGATCGCATCGGTCGCCTGGCGGAACAGGTCCCGGAACAGCCCGCGGCGGTCAACGGGCTCCCCTGACATGGCTCAAGGATACGCACCGGAACGGGCGCCGCGGAGAACTACCCGCGACCCGGCCGTGGCAACTACGGATGCTCGGGCTCTCAGGTGACCAATACGGTCGCGTCCCAGATGTTGAGCCCTCGTAACGACACCCGGCGGAGCTGAGGGGTGGCCCAGAGCAAGCGGCGCCGCGCCGCCGGAGTCACCATCACGCTGCTCGTCCTCCTGCTCCTGTTCGTCGGCGCCGTCGAGGGCACCCGTTCGGTCAAAGGGCTCGGCTACGAGCCGAAGGCGGTCGCCGCGACGACCGGCGCACACATCTTCCTGTCGGTGTTCCCCGACAGCTACGCCTGCCACGGCGCGGGCGGCAGCCCCGGGGGCGGCCCGCACCCCGAATGGGTCACCTACTGCCCCAGCACCACGATCAAGCTGCCGGCCTACAGCACCATCACGTTCACCGTCAAGCAGTACGACACCGGTGGCTCGCTGCACAACGACTACTTCGCGCAGATCCACGGAACGACCGGCAACGTCGCCTTCCTCAACGGCAAGCCCTTCCGCGAAGGCGACCCGGAGAACACCGGGCACACGTTCACGATCCAGACCGTCCCCAACACCAACGAGACGCCGCTGTTCGTGTCGGTGCCGCTGCCGGGAGTCAACGAAAACGCCCCTGAAACGGAAACGATCGCGGGCCACAAATACCCGCAGCCGAACGTGATCGTGTTCAGCATCCACACCGGCGCACCGGGCAATTACGTCTGGCATTGCTACGTGCCCTGCGGTGAAGGCCTCGCCGGCGAAGGGATCGGCGGCCAGGACGGATTCGGCGGCCCGATGTCGACGGTCGGCTACATGTCGGGCAATGTGACGGTGGTCTAGCGATGGCCCTCGATCCAGCACAGCCCGCCGGCCCCGGGGCGGTCGATGAGGAGGGGCGCTATCACGTCCGCCGCGTCCTGAGGATCTGGGCGTCGCTGTCGGTCATCTTCATCGTCCTCGCGATCATCGTCGTCCCGCTCGTCGAGCGCAAACCGGGCAGCTCCGTGGCGGGCTTCGCAAGTCTGACCGACCTCGTCTTCACGATCGCCGCGATCCCCGTCGCACTGTTCGTATGGGTGTTCGTCTTCTACAGCGTCTCGACGTTCAGAGAGCGAAGCATCCCCGAGGGCGGCACCTTTGAGGACCTGGAGGACGGCCCTCCGCTCGAGGCCAAGCCGCGCCATCAGATCTGGTGGCTGTCGGTCACGACGGCTCTTGCCTTCTTCACCGTCGGCTGGGGGATGTTCGGCTTCTACAAAGAGACAACCTCCGCGCCCGCCCACCCGCTGCTGATCAACGTCGTGGGTCAGGAGTGGACCTGGACCTACGCCTATCCCGCGTCGGGAGCAGAGAGCCATGAACTCGAGCTGCCGATCGGACGCCCGGTTCAGTTCCGCGTGACATCCGACGACGTCCTGCACGGCTTCAGCCTTGCGGGCCTGGGCATCACGATGGACGCCAACCCCGGTGAGTGGGTCGCGACCCCGACCGTCACTCCGAACAAGCTCGGCAACTACGAAGTCCGCTGCAACGAGCTGTGCGGCCTCTACCACACCTTCATGTGGTCGCGGGTCAGGGTAGTGGCGCCACGGACCTACGAAGCCTGGCTCAAGGCCAACTCCGCCCACGGGCACACGCTGCCCGGGCCGAGCCCCACCCAGACCGTTCACACCGCGAGCGAAACGGAAGAAGCGATCTCATGAGCACAGTCGCTCCCGCACCTCCCGCTGCACCCGTGACGACGCCCGGGCGCAAACGGGCGGTCCTGCTCCCCAGCATCCTCTCGGGCCTGGGCCTGGGCCTCCTCGCGGCGATCCTCGCGGGGATCATCGTGCACTCGCTCGTCAGCGGACAGCGCCAGGACGACGACACGCTCGTGGCCGCGTACCTGGCCTGGTTCCTGTTCTTCCTGATCGGGGTCGGCGCCGCGAACTTCCCCGTCCGATGGGGGCTCGGCCGTCCCGACAGCACCCACGCCGAGGAGCTGGAGCTTGCCGGCGAGGGCCAGGGTGCCTGGCGCTACTTCCGCTTCTGTACCGACCACAAGGTCGTCGGGATCCAGTACCTCGTGACCGTCCTGGTTCTGTTCGCCGTCGGCGGCCTGGCCTCGTGGATGATCCGCCTGGAGCAGGCCCGCACGGGCGCCAAGGTGTTCACGCCGAGCACCTACAACACGCTCGTGGGGATGCACGGGATCGTGATGATCGCGACGACGATCATCATGGTCAGCGCGGTCTTCGGCAACTACATCGTGCCGATCATGATCGGGGCCAACGACATGGCCTTCCCGCGCCTGAACGCGCTCAGCTTCTGGACGCTGTTCGCGGCCATCCCGGTGCTGCTCTCCACGATCGTCCTGGGCGGCTTCCCGACCGGCTGGACGGGCTACGCGCCACTGGCCGACCAGGCGGCCCTCGGGATGGACGCCTACTGCTTCACGATCGTGATCGTCGCGATCTCGATCATGCTCGGGGGGGTGAACATCGTCACGACGGTCGTGACGATGCGCGCGCCCGGCCTCGGCTGGGGCCGGTTGCCGGTGACCGTCTGGAGCATCGGGATCTCGACGCTGCTCGGGCTGATCGTCTTCCCGAGCTTCATGGCGGCCACCATCCTGACACTGCTCGACAGGACCGTCGGCACGTCGTTCTACCTCGCTTCGCTGGGCGGCAACAACTGGGCCTACGAGCAGCTCTTCTGGTTCATGGGCCACCCCGAGGTCTACGTGATCGGCCTCCCTGGCCTGGGCGTCGTCTGCGACGTGATCGCGGTTTTCGCCCGCAAGCCGCTGTACGCATACAAGCTCGTCGTCGGCGGTGAGATCGGCATCTTCGCGCTCAGCATGGCCGTGTGGATGCACCACATCTACTGGTCCGGGGCCAACCTGCCGCTCGACCTCCCGACGATGCTCTCGACCGAGGCGATCTCGATCCCGACCGGGCTTGTCTTCTTCGCCCTGATCGGCACGCTCTGGCGCGGGCGCATTCGCCTCGAAGCACCGATGCTGTTCGCGCTCGCCTTCATCGTCAACTTCCTGATCGGCGGCGTCACGGGGCTGTACCTGGCGGACGTGCCGACCGACGCGATCTTCCACAGCAGTATGTTCGTCGCCGCCCACTTCCACTTCACGCTGGTCGGCGGAGCCGTGTTCGGCTTCCTGGCGGGCTTCTACTACTGGTTCCCGAAGATGACCGGCCGCCAGCTCGACGCGGGGCTCTCAAAGCTGCATTTCTGGCTGCTCGAGATCGGGTTCCTCGGGACCTTCATACCGCTCTTCCTCGCCGGCATCCGGGGTGAGCCCCGCTGGCAGGCCTACATCTCCCCCAACGTCGCCACGGCCAACCTGATCTCCAGCCTGTTCGCGATCCTGCTGGTCGCCTCGGTGGCTGTCTTCGGCTACAACATCCTCTCCTCCTGGATCGGCGGCCGCCGCGCGGCCGAGAACCCCTGGGGCGGCCGGACGCTCGAGTGGATGCTCCCCAGCCCGGTGCCGCTGGTCAACTTCGCGAGCATTCCCGTGGTGACGGCGGGCCCCTATGACTTCGGCGTGGGCGGTGCCCGCGTCATGGGCCGGCCCCCTCTGGCGGCGGGCTCGGGGGAGCCGGGCGCCGTCGAGGACCCGCCCCACACGCCGATCTCGCGCGCCGAGCAGGTGCGGCTGGGCACCCTGCTTGTGATCCTCTCGGACATCGTCTTCGTGCTCGCGATGTTCCTCGCCTTCGTCTACCTCCACGGGCTGAACACGCTGGGCCAGTTCCGCGCCGGCGAGTCCACCCCGGCACTGGCAGGGACGCTGCTGCTCGCCGGGGCCGCGGTCGTCGCAGCGCTCAGCTTCCAGTGGGGGCGCGGCGGCGCCGCGGCCGGCGACAGCACCCGCGTGCGGGCCGGCGTCTCGCTGGCCTGGGTGATCTCCCTGGGTGCCCTCGCGGGGGATCTGATCGTCTTCTCCGGGCTGGGCTATCGGACGCCGTTTCACGCCTACGCGAGCGGCATCGAGGTCTTCACGCTCTACCACGCCCTGCATCTGGTCATCGCGCTGATCGCGGGCGGGCTGATGCTCGGGCGGTTGCTGAAGGGTCGCCTGACCGGTCGCGACTACGTCCTGCAGGCGACGGGCTACTGGTTCTGGTGGGTCGCCGCCTCGGCCGTGCTGTACGCGCTGCTGACGATCACGATCAAATGAGCAGGCCGCCGCGGGCGGACCGTCGCTGATGGCCGACTCCCTCCCGCTCGGCCTGACCTGGGGGGCCTTCTGGCTGCACCTGCTGGGCGAGCGCCAGGCAGCGGCGCGCACGGGCCGCCCGCGCAGCCGGGAGGACCGCAGGCGCGCACTGGCCTTCTACGCCGGCCTGGCCACGATCGCGGTTGCGCTCGTCTCGCCGATCGAGACGCTGTCCAAAGAACTGCTGTGGGTGCACATGATCGAGCACGTCATGCTGCTGACCGTGGCGGCCCCGCTGATCGTCCTGGGCGCGCCCTGGATGTCCCTCTGGCGACCGCTGCCGCTCGGCATGCGGCGCACACTCGCCAAGACCTACACCCGCTCGCCGCTGCTCGCGCCGCTGCGCCGGGCCCTGCACGCGTGCGGCTCACCCGTGGGCGCGCTGGTCCTGTTCAGCGCGAACCTCGTCTTCTGGCACCTGCCCGGGAACTACGACCTGACCCTGCGCAACACGACGGTGCACGCGCTCGAGCATCTGAGCTTCGTCGGCTTCGGGGTGCTGCTCTGGTCGCAGGTGATCACCTCGCCTCCCCTGAGGCCCGCGCTCGGCTACCCCGCACGGATCGGCCTGCTGGTTGCGGCGCTGATACCGAACGTCGGCATCTCGATGGCGCTCGCCTTCTCGCATTCGGCCATCTACCCCTACTACGCCCACCTCGCCCACCGGCCCGGAGGGATCTCCGCCCTGGCCGACCAGCAGATCGCGGCGGGAATCATGTGGAGCGCGGGGGACATCCCGTTCGCGATCGCGATCGCCCTGCTGGTCCAGCGCATGCTCAGCCCGGCGCCGGAGCCGCTCGCACCGGAGCGGCTCCCCCGGCCCGTGTGAGACGGCCCTCGGGGCCGGCCGGAGCGGACGGATGATCCCGTCGGCGGGGACCCTGCAGAGTCAGATCTAGGACAGGCGTCCAGAGTTCTGGACGCCCGCTTGTGCCCGGCGGCCCCGTTGCCGAGGAGCGGCGCATGAGACGCGGTGCGTTCTCAGATCCCTCGGAGGCTCCTCGATGACCGCTGCAGCAGCCACGAAGTCCGCCAAGCCGGGCAAGCCCGGGCCGAAATCTCGGGCCGGCGCCCACGTCGCGCCCGCGGCGCATCCCCCGAAGCACGCCAAGCACCTGTCGCACAAGAAGACGTCCAAGCACCACCGCAAGCGCAAGAAGCACGTCTCGGGGCTGCCCGGCGCGCCGATGCGACCGCTGATCCCCGTCAAGGCGCCCCCGCCCTCGAACACGCCCCCGGCGGCACAGGGCACGCCGATCACGCTCACACAGGCACACCGCCTGCTCTGGCGGGCGGGCTTCGGGCCCACGCCGGGCCAGGCCGAGACGCTGGCCGGCCAGCCGATCGAAACGGTCATCCACAGCTTCACCCGCCCCAGCGGCGAAGCGGTCCTGACGGGCCCCGCGCCGACCGACGACGAAGGCAACGCGCTGGACCCCGCCGACGCCTATGGCGAGGACCACTGCTGGTGGCTCGACCGCATGGTCCGCTCCAATCAGCAGCTGGTCGAGCGGATGACCTTCATCTGGCACGACTGGTTCGCCAACTCAAATGAAAAGGTCAACGACCAGCAGCGGATGCTCGACCAGAACGCACTCTTCCGCGGGCATGCCCTGGGCAGCTTCGACGACCTCTTCATGGCGGTCACGGCCGACCCGGCGATGCTGGTCTTCCTCGACGGGATCTACAACGAAAAGTGGAACCCGAACGAGAACTACGCGCGCGAGATGATGGAGCTGTTCTCGCTGGGGGCCGACCGCGGCGCCTACACGCAGACGGACGTCCACGAAATGGCGCGGACGCTCACCGGCTGGACCGCCGAATGGACCGAAAGCAGCGGCCTGGTCAACTTCCACTTCGACCCGGGCCGCCATGACACCGGTCTGAAGACCGTCTTCGGGCAGACCGGCAACTGGAACTGGGAAGACGCCGTGCGGATGTGCCTGGCGCACCCGCTGCATGCCTCGTATTTCGTCAGCCGGCTCTGGAGCTACTTCGTCCCGACCCCGCCCGACGGTCCCACCCTGGCCTCGCTGCAGGGCCTGTACAACAGCTCCGGTCACAGCATCCGTGCGGTCGTCGAGGCGATCCTGATGCACCCGGATTTCCTCGACGGGCCCGAGCTCGTGACGCCTCCGGTCGTCTACAACGCCGCGCTGCTGAGGGCGATCGGGCGGCCGATCGACACGACGGTCTGGACGTGGCTCAGCGCGGCCGCCGGGCAGCAGCTCTTCTACCCGCCAAACGTCTCCGGCTGGGACTTCACCCGCTGGCTGGACACCTCGACGGCCAAGGCGCGCTGGGAAATGGCCAGCTACGTGACCTCGAAGACCTACGCCAACCCCTGGCCCGGAGCGGGCGAAGCCCACTACAGCGAAACCGAGGAACCGGCGGCGGCGCTGGCGAGCGCGATGGCCTACTGGGCGAACCCCCAGCTGTCCGGCGAAACGGAGCAGTCGCTGGCCGAATTCGCCAAGAACTGCCTCGAAGGCGTCGTCAAGGCCCAGTGGCAGAACAGTCCCTATCGGGCGATGCGGCAGAACGCGCTGCGGATGCTGATCGCCACCTCCCCCGACATGCAGGTGAGCTGACATGGTCAAGAGCTGTTCATGCAACGACTTCCGCCGTTCCCAGGTGCGCCGCGCAGGGGTGGCACAGGCCGGCCAGGGGCTTCCTGCGATCGAGCCGGGGATGCCGATCCCGGCCGGCAGCGGCATGGACCGCCGCTCGTTCGTCCTGCGCTCGGTCGGGGCGGCGCTCTCGGTCTACGGGGCCGGCGCGCTCTCGCCCCGCCATTTCGAAGAGGGCATCGCCCAGGCGGCGGCGGAATCGCCGCCCGACCAGCCTGTGCTGGTTTCGATCTTCATGGAAGGCGGCTGGGACGCGCTGTCCGTCCTGGCCCCGGTCCGGGAAGCCCGCTACCACGAATTGCGCCCGACGCTCGGCCGCCAGGAAGGCGAAGGCGTGATGTTCACCGAGGACGAAAACCTGATGTGGCATCCGCAGGCGGCAGGCCTCGCGCGCTGCATGCCGAAGGCAAAGTCACCGTCTTCCCGGCGATCGGCTACGAGCCCCAGGACGAGAGCCACTTCACCAGCCGCCACTACTGGGAGGTCGGCGAGCTGAACACCGAAACGCGCTCCGGCTGGATGGGTCGTTACCTGGATATCGCCGGACACCCGGGCAACCCGCTGCAGGGGCTCTCGCTCGACTACTCGCTGGCGCCTGCGCTGGCCACAGCGCAGGTCCCAGTCGCCGCGGTCTCCTCGCCCAACGACTACCAGTTCTGGGCCAACGGCCTCAGCGAACCGCTCACCTCGCCGACGCTCGAACAGTTCGGGCGCCTCGGTGAACTGGGAGCGCCCTCGCCGGCCTACGCTCAGGCGCGGATCGCATCGCTCGACACGAACCTGATCCGCAACCAGGTCGCGCCGTTCGCCGAACACGAAGGCAAACCGGGCTACACCTCGCCTGTCGCCTACCCGACGACCGGCGGGGAGTTCCCCACCCGCCTGGCCGCGCTTGCGGCGATGCTCGACGATGAAGCCCTGCCGATCAAATGCGTCTCGCTCAACGCGGTCGGCGGCTATGACACCCACTCTGACGAGGTCGAAACGCTCAGCACCAACCTCGGCGAGACGGTCGCCTCGGTGGTCGCCTTCCAGCGCGACCTCGAAGCTCGCAAACTCGATGACCGGGTGATCATCCAGCTGTGGTCGGAGTTCGGCCGCCGGCCGAGGGAAAACGGCTCGGGGACCGACCACGGTGCGGGCGGCGTGTCGTTTCTCATCGGCAGCCGCCTGAAGGGTGAAATGGTCGGCGAATTCCCGGGCCTCACCAAACTGGACGAAAACGAAAACACCCTCAGGACCTCGGACTTCCGGGCGGTCTACGCGGCGATCCTCGGCCAGTGGTTCCAGACCGAAGCGGGTCTCGTGATCCCCGAAGCGGGTACCGGCCTGGCCGGTCCGAGCGCCTACGGGACCGTCCCGCAACTGATCGCCTGATGGGACCGGCGGGCCGCAGCCTGCTGGCGATCGCGACCCTCGCGATCTGCGCCACGGCAGCGCCCGTCGCGCTCTCGCCCGCCGCAGTCCTGCCCCACAGCGCCTCGGTCCGCCACCGCGCCGCGCCGCGCTGCAAGGCCTCGAAAGCCCGGCACTCTGCGCACCATCGGGCGCGCTGCAGCGCCAGGCATCACAGCAAGGCGCCCGTCAAGCACGCTCCGGCGACCCACCCCGCGACGACGCCCGGGCCGACCGCTCCCTCGGCTCCGGCTCCGACAACGCCCACCACGCCGACGAGCCCCAGCGAAACGCCTGCCGGGGGCTCGCCGCCGGTCGTTCCCCGCGTCCAGGTGACGGCGGTGGAGTACAGCTTCACGCTGTCTCGGACGACCGTGCCGGCGGGCAAGGTGATCCTCGAGTTCGTCAACAAAGGCCAGGACGAACACAATCTCAACGCCGCGGGCCCCGAAGGCGAACTGGCCAGCACGTTCGCCAACGAGCAGCCCGGCGGGGTCACCGATCAGACGGTCGTGCTGAAAAAAGGCACCTTCACGCTGTTCTGCTCACTGCCCGAACACGAGCAGAAAGGCATGAAAGCCACCCTCCTCGTGCAGTGAGGAGGGTGGCTCACGCGAGCCCGTCGGAACCCGCCGTCAGGTGACGGTGATGTAGCCGGCCATGTAGCCGGGGTGCGTCATCGCCCAGCCGTTCGCTTCGGTGTCGCAGGGGATGATGCATTTCCATTCGTAGCGTCCGGGGGTCTTCACTTCGAGCATGTAGGTGTGGACGCCCGGCATCGCCACGATGTTCACGCCGGCCAGCGCCGAGGTGATGCTGTGCGGCGATTCATCCTGGTTGTTGATCTTCAGGGCCACCAGTTCGCCGGCTTTGACCTTGAATTCGGTCATCGAGAAGGCATCGTGCAGCTTGCCGTCCGGCCCCTTCTTCCACGACCCGTTGACGCTGAATTCGATCGTCCGCGCCGGGGTGGCGGGCTTGCTCGCGGCGGCGGCGGTTGTGGCGGCCGCCACCGGCGCCGCGACGGTCGTGACGTCTTTGTTGCTGCTCTGAACGAGCGCCACCGTCGACATGACGAGGGCCGCCAGCACGGCTATGCCGCCCAGGATCCCGAGGACGATCCGGCTGTCACGATCGATGACTTCGTCGAAGTGCTCCTGGTCATGTGACGGAGGAGTCGTGCCGTTGCCGCCTGCAGGGGGCGGCGGTGTGGGGGTGATGTTGACGGGCTCTGACATCAGGACTCCTTAAATCATCCGGTTGTCGTCCCGATCATCGTCGGCGCGCCACCGGGTGGGATCCGTAAGAAGCACCGAGTCGGCGACGGAAAAAGCACACAGATCGCGGCTCGGCCGGCGCTACTCCCTGCGAGAACCGGGGGCACGGCCCGATACGTCGGTCAACCGCGGAGCCGGGGTACGTAGTTGTCCGCGATCACACCGGTGCCGTCCCGCTTGTGACGGTGGACGTGCGCCCATATGGTCGGGTTCGTGTCCACCGTTCTCTCCCCGTCGCCGGCAACTGCCGCGGAGGAGTTCCCCGCCGGGTTGCTCTGCGCCGCCTATTGCGGCTTCCGCCTGCGCCGGGCGCTGGACCCCGGCGCCAGGGAGGAGCTTGCCGCCGAGGCGGAGGAGGCCCTCGGGGCGATCGAGGGGGTCGTCCTGCGCGGCGCCTACGACACGACCGGGATGCGCGCCGACTGCGACCTGCTGCTGTGGCTCGCCGGACCGTCGCCGGAGTCGCTCCAGGCAGCCGTCTCGGCGATCCGCCGGACGGAGCTGGGACGAGCGCTCGAGCCCTTCTGGGAGGCCGTCGGCGTCCACCGCGAGGCCGAGTTCTCGAAGTCTCACGTGCCGGCCTTCTTCGCCGGCGAGCCGCCGCGGCCATGGCTGTGCGTCTACCCGTTCGTCCGCACCCCCGAGTGGTACCTGCTCGAGCCCGGGCGCCGGCGGGAGCTGCTCATCGAACACGGCCGCATGGGTCGCGAGTTCCCCGATGTCCGGGCCAACACGGTCAGCGCCTTCGGCCTCGGCGACTACGAGTGGCTGCTCGCCTTCGAGGCGGAGGACCTGGGGCGGATCGTCGATCTGATCCGACACCTGCGCGGTGCCGAGGCGCGCCTTTACACGAAGAACGAGCTCCCCTTCATCACCGGCCTGCGCCGCCCCCTGGCGGACATCCTGGCCGACCTGCCCTAGCCCTTACTCGAAGCTGAGCCGCTCCTGGCCGGGGTCGAGCTCGGGGGGCCCGTGTCCGGAGCTCGGGGGCGCCTCCCACTCGAACTCCTCCTCGGCCGGGACGACCGGCGGCAGGTGATGCTCTTCGGTCAAATCCTCGCCGCCATCGAGCACCGCCTGCATGTCAAGCTCGGCCGTCTCCTCGCCGATGCTCGGAAACTCCGCAGGGGATGGCGCCTGCGCCGAGGGCTCCTCGCCCGCAGGGCCGCCATGCTCGTCGTCGTCGTGCCCGTCGAGGACGGGTTCCGCCGCCGCGGCCTCGGGGAACACGGGGTCGAGCGCCTCGCGCTCCTCGCGGGCGATCTCCGTTGGGTCCCCACCTCGGCGCCGCTTCAGCTCCAGGTGTTCGCGTATGGCCTCGTCGAGCAATCCCATGCCGCCCCGACACCTTACCGGCCTCGCACCGAGGCGTCATCCGACTAGACTTCTGCCGACGCGACGCCCACCCCGGGTCGCCGTCGCGGGGCTATAGCTCAGATGGGAGAGCGCCTGGATCGCACCCAGGAGGTCGGGGGTTCGAGTCCCCCTAGCTCCATCGAAGGATCGCCCGCCATCCTCGAGGACCTGGACGGATACAGTCACGCCATGCCGGACACCCTGCGTCTGCGCCCGATGACCGACGCCGAGTTCGCGCTGTTCCGCGACCGGGCAGTTCGCGACTACGCCGCCGACAAGGTCAAGGCGGGCGAATGGCCTGCCGGGCGTTCGCAGGAGCTGGCCGAAGCCCAGACCGACCAGCTGCTCCCCGAGGGCTTGCGCACGCCCGGGATGCTGCTCCTGATGGCCGAGACCGAACAGGACGGGCCGGTTGGCTACGCCTGGCTGGCACTGGCGGCGCCGGAGGTCGACCGGGCCTGGATCTACGACATCGCGATCGACGAGGAGCAGCGCGGCAAAGGCTATGGCCGGGCGCTGCTGAACGGCCTGGAACAGGCCGCCCACGAGCATGGCTGCAGCTCGATCGGGTTGAACGTCTTCGCGGGCAACGACATCGCCCGTCGCCTCTACGAGCGGGCCGGCTTCCGGCTCACGTCGATCCAGATGGCCAAGCCGCTGGACCCCGACGCCTGAGAACGTCACGATCTGATGAGATAGGGGACACCACGGACGGGATCGCACGGGGTCCGATTCAGCCGCGCCCAACACCCACCGTCGAGGAGGCCCAGGAGATGCTCACGAGGCGTGCCGTGCCGCTGGTAGTGCTTCTCGCCCTGTTCTGCTCGGCGGCGCTCGCGCCGGGTGCCATGGCGAAGACGCCTCGACTGGCCTTCTACCGGCCATGCTCGGGGATCCTCGACTACGAGGACTTCGCTGACAACCTCGAGGAAGTGGTGCCTCCCCGGTTCATCGCCGATACGGCCTTCACCGAATGCCGCTACGGCAGCGACTCCGAGGGCCCCGGCGGAGACACGCAACAGTTCACCCACGGCGAACTGGGAGTCGAATGCCTGGCCATCTCGCTGAAGATCCTCGCCGCCGCCGGAACCCCGCCGGAAGGGGACTGCTACCGCCTCTGCAGCCTGGACGCGCTGTTCATCACGGGCCCGCTGGCCAAAAAACTGCTGCCGAAGCTGGAGAAGGGCACCAGGCGCCGGACCTGGCCGACGGGCTACACGCGAAAAAAGCTGGCCCATGTCGGCAACGACGCCGAATACGGCTTCCTCGGCGGCAAGGGCTTCGGCTACCTGCAGGTGCTGAATGCCAGTGTCGAACTCAACACCGACGAACTCTCCGACCTGCCGGGCCTGCTCAAAGAGGCCGCCTCGGTCCTCTGAGCGCGCGCCGGCGCTAGAGCCGTCGCCGACCCCGATCGGCCTGCGGCACGAACGGCGCTTCGCCGGCTCCGGTGCGCCGGAAGCGCTGGAGTGCCAGCATCGCCTCCTCGGCGTCGAGCGGGATCAGGACGGACGCCGCCTGCTCGTGCTCACCGTGGGTCGTCTTGTCGGTCATATTCAGCAGTTGCCCCGATTTCCGGCCGGTCCAAACATCGCCCCAGGTAAGGCTCAAGACTGCCAGACGCGGTGGACACCTCGGGGCTTGGGAGATGCGGATAAACCCCTGATCCGCCCGATGGCTAGTCTGGGGCCCATGTCAACGACCCCCAGCGACCCGGCCATCGAAGTCGAGGGGATCGTCAAGTGCTTCGGTGACGTGCGCGCGCTCGACGGGGTCGACCTGATCGCGACCCGGGGCAAGGTGCTGGGCCTGCTCGGCCCCAACGGCGCGGGCAAGACGACCCTCGTGCGGATCCTGGCGACGCTCATGAAAGCCGACGGCGGATCGGCCCGGGTGCTCGGCCTCGACGTCCACCACGATGCGGCCGTGCTGCGCGAGAAGATCGGGCTGGCCGGGCAGTATGCGGCCGTCGACGAGAACCTGACGGGACTCGAGAACCTGACGATGGTGGGACGCCTCTACGGTGCGACCCGGGCCGCCGCGAAGGCACGCGGCAGGGAGCTGCTGGAGCGCTTCGACCTCGTTGAGGCGTCCTCGCAGGCGGCCAAGACCTACTCGGGCGGGATGCGCCGCCGGCTCGACCTGGCCGCGGCGCTCGTGGCGAGCCCGCCGGTCCTGTTCCTCGATGAGCCCACGACCGGCCTCGACCCGCGCAGCCGGCTGAGCGTCTGGTCGATGGTCGAGGGCCTCGTCGCCGAAGGCACGACGGTTCTTTTGACCACCCAGTATCTCGACGAGGCCGACAGGCTTGCCGACACGATCGCCGTGATCGACCACGGCCGGCTGATCGCCGAGGGGACCCCTGACCAGCTCAAGGACCGCCTCGGCGGCGAGCGCCTGGAGGTCACCCTGGAAGAGCAGTCCGACACAGATGCGGCGGTCGAGGCGCTGGCGGCGATGTCCGACGAGCGGCCCTCCTGTGAAGGCGGGCTCTGAAGGTCAATGTCCGCCAGCGCCGTGGAGCGATCGTCGAGGCCGTCAAACGGCTCAGCGACGCCGGCATCGGCGTGGATGACCTGGCGCTGCGGCGGCCGACCCTCGACGATGTCTTCCTCTCCCTGACCGGCCATGCGGCGCTCGGCGACGGCGAAGAGGCAAGCGAGGGGCAGGCGGCATGAGACGGCTCGTGATCGACACGGGGATCATCGCCGAGCGAAACCTGATCCGGCTCAAGCGCGCGCCCGAACTGCTGATCGGCTTCACCGTCCAGCCGATCATGTTCGTGCTCCTGTTCCGCTACGTCTTCGGCGGGGCGATCAGGACGCCGGGCTTCTCCTATGTCGACTACCTGATCCCCGGGATCATCGTCCAGAACACCGCCTTCGGCGGTTTCGCGACCGCGCTCGGGGCTGAACGACGACGTGCGCAAGGGCCTGATCGACCGCTTCCGCTCGCTGCCGATGTCACGGGCGGCGGTCCTCGCAGGGCGGACACTCGCGGACATCGCCACCAACGCGCTGTCGATGACGATCCTGCTCGTGACGGGTCTGATCATCGGCTTCACGTTCCACACGGACTTTCTCAGCGGCGCCGCCGGGATCGGGCTGCTGCTGCTGTTCGGCTACGCCTTCACGTGGTTCCTGGCGTTCATCGGCCTGCTCGTCAGCTCGCCGGAAACGGTCAACTCGGTCGGCTTCATCGCCGTCTTCCCGCTGACCTTCATCTCCTCCATGTTCGTCCCCGTCGCCTCGATGCCCGACGGGCTGCGCCAGTTCGCCGAAGTCAACCCGTTCACGATCGTCTGCGACGCGATGCGCCACCTGTGGCTCGGTGCGCCCGCCCACAACGACGTGATCGGGGGCGTCATCTGGTCGCTTGTGATCGTCGGCGTCTTCGCGCCGCTCGCGGTGTGGCGCTACCGGCGCGCCGCCGGCGGCTAGCTCCGCCGGAGCCCTACTCCTCGAGCTGGAACTCGCCGTCGCGGTAGATGACCCGCTCGCCGCCGCCGCGCAGCTGGGCGGTGACGACCCGGTCGGTCGTCGAGACGATGTCGGTGTGAACGCTCGAGGTGTTGAACCCCAGCCGCTCCCACTCCTCCTCCGGCACGCCCGCCGGATCCTCGGCGTAGGCGTCCTGGTAGGAGCGTCCCAGTGCGATGTGGGTGTTGCCGAACGGGCCCCCGACGTTCTCGTCATAGAGCGTCTGGGCCATGAACTTGGTGATCCGCGAGAACCGTTTGTCGGTCAGTGAGAACTCGCCCACGCGGTCGGCGCCAGGGGTCGCGATCATCTCTTTGAGAATCGCCTCGTTCTCCTCGGCGCTCGAGCGCGTGACGCGGCCGTCGGCGAACTCGAGGCGGATGCCCCGGACCAGGTTCCCATAGCGGTAGAGGGGCTGGTCGAAGCGGATCCAGCCCTCGGTCCCGCGCCAGTCGGGGCTGGTGAACAGCTCGAAGCTCGGGATGTTGCGCCCGCGCCCGCCGAGCCAGCGGCGCTGCTCGCCGACGGTCACCCACAGGTCGACGTCCTCGCCCTCGACGTGAACCCGCTCGATGTCCAGGCCGTCGAGCCAGTCCTTGGCGTCCTCGAGCTGGGCGCCGACCTCGCGCCAGCGCGCGATCGGGTCCTCCTGATCGAGAAAACAGGCGTGGATGATCTGCTGCCAGTAGTCCTCGATCGACAGGCCCGCCTCAGCGGCCATCGCGGGCGTCCCGTAGAGACCCAGCGTCCAGCTGAAGCGCCCCTCGTTCTCCTTCTCCCCGCGCCAGTCCATCACCGGGCGCAGCGCCTCGCCCCGGCGCATGATCCGGCCCGGGTCGACGCTCTCGAGCGCGTGCGGGTCGGAGTCCGCGATGGCCGACACCTGGTGGTCCATCTCGTCGACCAGGCCCCGCATGTAGTGCGCGGGGAAGTTGTCTATCTGCTCGTCCGTGGCGATCTCGAAGAAGTCGCGCGAGCCTCCCCCGCGCTGCTCCTCGTCCGGGTGGTAGCCGCCGATCACGTGGCCGCCGGAGCGCCAGACGGCCTTCAGCAGCTCCATGTAGAGGGGCTTGGCGCACTCCGGGGCGGTCACCCGGACCACCTCGCCCGGCTTGATGCCCTCGCCTCCGCCGAGGGCGAAGTCGATCAGGACGGAGGCGTAACGCTCGAGGATCTCCTGCGGAGGTGTGTAGGTCATGACTCGACTTTAGTGAGCGCGGCCTCATCCTCACGCGGGCTGAAGTTGCGCACCTCGGGAACGAGCAGCACGGCGCCCGCCAGCAGGACGCCGATCGCGGCCGCTGCGAAGAGCGTGCTCGACACGCCGATCCCGGCAGCGACCGGCCCGACCAGAGCGAGCCCGGCGGGCGCGAAGGCAAGCGTCCCCAGGTAGTCCCACGAGCTGACCCGCGAGAGCTCCGCGGCCGGCACCTCGGTCTGCTGCGCGGTGAACCACCACGCGTTGAAGAGGCTTCCCGCCGAGCCGTCCATCACGGCCACCGGGATGATCACGGCCAGGGGCGCGTGGGCGCCGAGTGAGAGCAGCAGCGCCGGCCCGCTGACCAGGAAGACGATGAACGCGACCCGCAGGGGCAGCCGGGGGCGCCAGCGCAGGCCTGCCACCCCACCCAGCACGGCGCCTGCGCCAAGCGCGGCGCTGATCGCCGCCCAGGCCGCTGCGCCGCCGAGGTGTTCCTTGGCCACCGCCGGCCCGAGCACCTGCCAGGGGTCATAGACCAGCGCCATGTAGAGCGTGAAGAAGAGCACGCTGGCCCACAGCCAGCGCCGTGAGGAGAAGGCCCGCCATCCCTCGCGCAGCTCCGTCAGCGTGCTGCGGCGGGGCTGGGCCTCGGCGGGCTCGATCCGGAGCGCCAGCAGGAAGGCCCCGCTCACGAGGAATGTCGCCGCATCGAAGGCCAGGCCCCAGCCGGGCGAGGCTGTGGCAACGATCACGCCTGCCAGCGCCGGTCCCGCGATCGACGCGGCGTTGTCGGCCAGTCCCAGCATCGCGTTGGCCGGCTGCAGCTGCTCGGCGGGCACCGTCTGTGCGACCACGGCCGTGGACGCAGGCCCGAAGAAGGCCTCGGCCGCGCCGTAGAGCGCCTGCAGCACGACCAGCTGCCAGATGTGCGCGTTCCCGCTCAGCAAAAGGACGGCGCTCGCCGCCTGTGCGAGCGCCCGGACGCAGTCCGATCCGAGCATCACGAGCTGGCGCGGCAGCCGGTCGGCCCAGACTCCTCCGAACAGCACCAGCAGGATCAACGGGGTCGTCTGAGCGGCGAGGACCAGGCCCAGGTCGGTGACCGAGCCCGTCAGATCGAGGACCGCGAAGGCCAGCGCCACCGGGACCAGCCGGTCGCCCAGCGAGGAGATCGCCCGGCCGGCGAGCAGCAGTCGGAAGGGACCCTCCCTGAGGATTCCGCTGGACATCGGCCAGCGAGTCTATGAGCCGGTCGGGCTGATGCGCGACTACGAACGCAACCGCGAGGGCGGCTGGAACGACGCCCTGCTGATGGAGCTGATCCGCCACCCGGCCGGCTCATAGACTCCGGCCGATGAGTGGCCCGCCGACGCTCCTCGTCCTGCAGCACGCCGGCTGCGAGCCGCCCGGCGTCTACGAGCAGGAGGCCCGCGCCCGCAGCGTCGAGCTGCACCGCATCCTGCTCGACGAGCCGCACGAGCTCCCCGACTGGGGGCGTTTCGCCGGGATCGTCGTGATGGGCGGTGCGATGGGCGCCTACGAAGACGACGCACACCCCTGGCTGACCGGCGAGAAGCGGCTGATCGCCGAGGCTGTCGCGGCCGGGCGCCCCTACTGGGGAGTCTGCCTGGGCGCCCAGCTGCTGGCCGCCGCGCTCGGCGCGAACGTCGCCCCGGGGCCCCGCCCGGAGCTCGGCGTGCTGCCCGTCAGGCTCACCCCCCAGGCTGCCACCGACCCGGTCTTCGCCGGCGCGCCGGCAGAGTTCGCGACGCTTCAGTGGCACGGAGACACCTATGAGCTGCCCGCCGGTGCCGAACGCCTGGCCGAGTCCGAGCTCTACCCGCAGCAGGCCTTCGTGCTCGGGCGCGCCTATGGGTTGCAGTTCCACCTCGAGGTCGACGGCGAGCTGGCCCGCGAGTGGATGGAGATCCCCGGCTACGTCGAGGAACTCGAGCGCCTGGAGGGGCCCGGAACCCCGTCCCGGATCCTCGCGCAGGTGGCGGCGATCGAGCCGGAGTCGGTTCCGCTGGCCCGGCGGCTGTTCGGGCGCTGGCTCACCGAGGTCGTCGGCATCGCTTGATCGTCTCCTCGGCCGCCGTGGCCCCGTCATCGTGCTCCCCCGGGGTTGCAGGGTGGGGGTACCGGCGGTTACGATGGACGCCGTGCATGGGAGAGGGCCCTGCACGTCTACCTACCGGAGGGGAGTCCGAGCATGGGAACGTTGAAGAGGGCGCTGATCGGCGCGATGGCGCTGCTCGTCCTGGGTGCGGCAACGGCGAGCGCGGCATCAGCGCGGCAGGTCGGCCTGTTCGAAGCGCAGAGCGGAACCCAGGTGTCGGCCAGCCAGAAGCTCGGCACGCTGGTCACCTTCGAGCTGGAAGGCGGCCGGGCGGCGTGCCACGCGGCGACCGCCGGGGATCTCGAAACCCCGTTCCCGGAGCTCGAAGCGCCGCCGCTGAAGACGACGATCTTCTACTACACCGGACTGCTGCCCAGCGAATGCTCCTCGGAAGTCGCCGGAGAAACGGTCCAGATGAACGACGTCGTTCCCGTCAAGATCGAAGTCACCGGCGTCGAAAAGGCGACGGAGATCGGGTCCTCGAGGCTCTATGAGTATCAGCCGGGCGGTCTCTACTGCACCTACGGCGACCGCTACAAGACCCACCTCGCCGCTGCCCCCGGCGCGCATAGCACGGCGTGGACCGGCACCGTCATGTTCAAGCCGATCCGCATCGGCAGCGACGAAGGCTGCGCCGCAACGGTCTCGGGCACCGTCACCATCGGAGTGGGAGGCCAGGAAACGTTCGCCGGCGAACCGCTTGAAACCAGGCGCGGGAACTGAGCGCCTCGAGCGCTCCCCGCAAACCAACGACTCAGGTCCTAGCGCCCCTCGGCCACGACCCTGACGGTTCGCAGCAGCCGGTCGCTGGCGCCGCGGACGCTCCCGCCTAGCTCGAGCGTGCCCTGGATGTAGGCGAGCGTCTCGGCCGTCAGGCGCTCACCCGGCAGGACGTTGGGGATCCCCGGCGGGTAGGTCGCCAGGGACTCGGCCGCGATCCTGCCGACGGCCAGGTCGGCGGGGACCACCTCCTGTGCGCCCAGATAGGCCTCGCGGGGCGTCATCGCGAGTCGCCCCAGGGCGGCGCGGCGGCGAACGAGGCACGCTCGCCGCCTGGATCCGGGCCGACGCGGGCAGCCGCCTCGCGCAGCGCCCCGACGAGCCGGTTGGCCTCCGAGAGGCGACGCTCGCCCATACCGAAGACGGCAACGATCACGTGCTGGCCGTAGAGCTCGAGGTTGATGTCGTCGATCTCGCGCAGCAGCGAGGCAAGCTCGTAGCCGCTGGCGGCGATCCCCCGCACGTCGACCGCCAGGCGCAGCGGGTCATAGCCGTGGACGCCCGCACGGCCGACCATCCGCTCGTCGAGCACGTCGAGTCCCTCGATCGCCTTGATCTCGGCCCGCGCGACGGCCAGCTCGGCCATCGTGTACTCGAGCAGTTCGGCCCCGTGGACGGCCGCCTGGCGGCGTGCCGCGTCGAGCGATCCGTAGAGCAGCGAGTTGGGGCTCGTCGACTCGGTCAACGTGACTGCGCGGTCGACGACGTCCTCGCCGAGCCACTCGGCGGAGCCGGGGCCGAGGTGGAGCATTGCCGACTGGGTCAGGCTGCCAACGATCTTGTGGGTGCTGGAGATCACCAGGTCCGCTCCTGCGGAGAGGGCGTGCTCGGGGAGCGCCTCGTGGAACGCGAGATGGGCCCCCCAGGCCTCGTCGACCACAAGCGCGACACCGTGGGCGGTGCGACCTCGGCCAGCGAGCGCACGTCCGCACAGGCACCGAAGTAGGTCGGTGAGATGACCAGCGCACCGACGGCCGCAGGGGTTTCGCTCAACGCCCGGTCGAGCGCCTCGGGTGTCAGGCAGTGGGCGATCCCGAGCTCCGGGTCGACCTCCGGGGCCACGAACGTGGGACGCATGCCCGACAGGACGAGCGCGTCGATCGTGCTCGAGTGGGCGTTTCGCTGGACGACCAGCTCGCGCCCCTTGTGCGCCAGCGCGAGCCCGGCCGAGATGTTCCCCTGCGAGGCGCCGTTGATCAGGAACCAGGCCCGTTTCGCACCCCACGCCTCGGCGGCCAGCTGCTGGGCTTCTTCGAACGGCGTCGGGTCGACACCGACGTCGATGCCGTGCGTCAGGGCGGGGATGTCCATCGCCAGCGCTCGCTCGCCGATCGCCCCCATCAGGCCCGGGTCGGCGCCGGGACCGCCCTTGTGGCCGGGGACATGCAGCCGGGCGGGGATCCGGTCGGCGTAATCGTTGAGCGCTTCCAGATAGGGCGCCCGGCGCTGGTCGAGCGGGGTCATGACGGGTCGCCGGCCGGGGCCGCGGGGCGGCGCAGCACCCCGGTGTCCCGGGTGAGCCGCTGGGCGAGGGCTACGGGGATGATGCTGAGCAGGATGACGAACAGGACTACCACGTTAACCTGTGGCAGCTGCTGGCCGAGCCGGATGTTGCCGAAAATCCAGATCGGCAGCGTGTTCTGGGCGCCGGCCGTGAAGATTGTCACGACGATCTCATCGAAGGACAGCGCGAAGGCCAGCAGGCCCCCCGCGACAAGCGCCGTGGCGATCACCGGGAGCGTCACCAGGCGGAACGTCTGCCAGCCGTCGGCTCCCAGGTCCATCGATGCCTCCAGCAGCGAGGTGGGCGTCCGGCGCAGGCGGGCGAGGACGTTGTTGTAGACGACCACGATGCAGAAGGTGGCGTGGCCGATGATGATCGTAAGCAGCGAGAAGCTGACGCCCGCGAAGGTGATGAACGAGTTCAGGGCCATGCCCGTGATGATGCCCGGCAACGCAATCGGCAGGACGAAGATGAACGAGATCGCTTCGCGGCCGAAGAAGCGAAAACGGTGTACCGCGAAAGCGCCCATCGAGCCGAGCAGGAGCGCGATCCCGGTCGAGAACAGACCTGCCCTGATCGAGAGCCAGAAGGCATGGCGGGCTTCTTCGTTGTGCCAGGTCGAGGAGAACCACCTCGTCGAGAGGCCGCTGAGGGGCCAGCTCTGCACGTTCGACGGGTTGAACGCGTAGACGATGATGATCGCGATCGGGATGAACAGGAACAGCATGATCCCGACCGTCCAGACGGCGAAGGCAACCCGGCCCCAACGGTTCGTGCCGATCACAGCGCCTCGAATGCCCCGAGTCGCCTGGCGAGCAGCAGATAGAGCCCCATGACGATCAACGGGACCGTTGCGAAGGCGGCCGCAAACGGGACGTTGTTGGCGACGCCGACGTTCTCGTAGACGACGTTGCCGATGAACGTCGAGCCGGTTCCGCCGACCAGTGTCGGCGTGATGAAGTCGCCCAGCGTCAGCGCGAATGTGAAGATCGACCCCGCCGCGATCCCCGGCAGAACCAGCGGGAAGACGACCGAGCGAAATGTCCGCCAGCCGCGGGCGCCGAGGTCGGCCGAGGCCTCGATGTAGGAGTCGGGCAGGCGCTCGAAGGCCGACCAGATCGGCAGGATCATGAACGGCAGCCAGATGTAGCTGAAGACGATCCAGACCGCCCAGTTGGTGTAGGCGACATTGAGCGCGCCCAGACCCGCGTTCTCGAGGACCCAGTTGAGGACCCCGTCTTTGGAGAGGATCAGCCGCCACACGTAGACCCGCACCAGGTAACTCGACCACAGCGGGATCAGGACGGCCACGAACAGGGCGCCCCGCAGCCGCTCGGGCGCGATCCGCACGGCGAAGAAGGCGAACGGCAGCGCCAGCACCGCGTCGGTCAGCGTGACCGCCGCGGCAATCGCGATCGTGCGCAGCGCGATCGCTCGGTAGGCCGGGACTTTGACGAGCGTTTCGAAGTTGCCAAGCGTCCAGTGATGGACGAGGTTGCCCGTGAACGGTTCGACCGTCCACAGCGCCGAGATGAACAGCAGCACGAGGGCTGCCAGGTAGATCAGGACGAACCAGGCCCCCGGGGCGCTCAGCAGCAGGACGGCCCGCAGCCACGGTCGGCGAAACAGGGTCGCCGACGCGCGGGTGCGGATCGTCCGGGCGGTGGTGGGGACGCCGGCCAAGCTCACCGCCCGCCTTGGCCTATCCGGTTACTTCGGTCCACTTCTGCTGCCAGGCGCTGTAGTCCATGCAGTCGTTCTGGCCGTTGCCGCATTCCGGCACGGGCGTCTTCCAGAACTTGATCGAGTTGAAGTAGGCGCTCGGGGCGTTCGCGTGGTAGACGATGCAGGAGCCCTTGGAGATCGTTTCCATGATCGCGCAGGCCTTCGTGTTCGCCGGCGTCTCGCCGTAGGAGATCGCCTGCTCCGCCTGGACCCGCGGGCTGGAGACCCAGTTCACCCATTTGTAGGCGCAGTTCGGGTCTTTGGCATGTGCGGCCAGCATCCACGTGTCCGCCCACCCGGTCGCGCCCTCGATGGGAATCAGGCTCTTGACCGGCACTTTGTCGGCCTCCAGTGTGCTCTGCTGGTAGGGCCAGGCGGCGCCGATCGAGGCGTCGCCGTTCTTGAACAGTTCGATCTCATCCGAGGCGAGAGCCCAGTACTTCTTGATCAGGGGCTTCTGTTCTTTGAGCAGGTTCCCGGCTGCGTTGAGCTGGGCTTCGGTCAGCTCATAGGGGTCGGTGATGCCCAGGCTGGGCTTGGTCTTCGACAGGTACAGCGCAGCGTCGGCAATCTGGATCGGGTTGTTCGGTACGGTGATCTGGCCCTTGTAGCGCGGGCTGTAGATCGCCGACCAGCTGGTCGGCGCCGGGCTGACCGTCTTGGGGTTGTAGAGCAGGATGTTCGGGCCCCACTGCAACGAGATTCCGTAGTGTTTCCCGTTCACCGTGTTGTGCGGCGGCGATTGCAGCTGGGGAATGAAGTTTTTCCATTCCGGGACGAGGTTGACGTTCATTTCCGCCACCTCGCCGCCGCGGATCAGGCGGAGGCTTGCATCGCCCGAGGCCGAGACCATGTCGTACTCGCTGCCGCCGCCCTGGCGCATCAGCGTCACCATTTCGTCGGAGGAGCCCGCGTACTTCGCATGCACGACGCAGCCGGTCGCCTTTTCGAACGGCTTGACCCATTCAGGCTGTGCGTAGCCTTCCCAGGCGACCAGGTTGAGCTGTCCCTCCCCCGGCCCGATGCTGGTTGGCAGAGACGAGGACGCCGTCGTGCTCGAGGAGCTGCCGCAGGCACTCACGCCGACAGCAATCACCACCAGCACCGCCCCCAGGGCCCAGTCGATTCTCGCAAGCCTCATCGGTTCAGATCCTCCTCTTGGTTTGTGCCCAGCAACGACGCATCGGCCTCCAGCCAGGCAAGGCGAACGGAGCGACCCCGTTCCGCGAGCGCACCGGCAGCCGAGACGTCGAAGTTCTGTTTCAGGACGACAAGCTCCTCGCCTGCCTCGGTCGCGACGATGTAGCGGGTCACCGAGCCGAGGTAGGCAACCTCGCTGATGACGCCCTTGACCGCGGCGGGGTCCTGTTCGCCGTCGCCGAGCAGACGGATCCGCTCGGGGCGTATGAGATAGCGCCGGCCGTTTCGCTCGACGATGTTCGAGGTGCCCACGAAGGCCGCGACGAACTCGTTTACGGGCCGCTCGTAGATCTCGCCGGGCGTGCCGATCTGCTCGATCCGCCCGTGCGAGAAGACCGCGATCCGGTCGCTCATCGTCAGCGCCTCGTCCTGGTCGTGGGTCACATAGATGAACGTGATCTGCTCGCTCAGCTCGCGCTGGATCGACTTCAGCTCGAGCTGCATCTCCTGGCGGAGCTTCAGGTCGAGCGCGCCCAGCGGCTCGTCGAGCAGCAGCACCCGCGGGCGGTTGACGATCGCGCGGGCGAGCGCGACGCGCTGGCGCTGTCCGCCGGAGAGCTGGATCGGGCGCCGCTCGGAGACACCGGGCAACCTGACCATCTCGAGCGCCCGCGCGGCGCGCTCGTTGCGCTCGCGCTTGGCCACGCCCTTGACGCGCAGCCCATAACCCACGTTCTCGAGGACGCTCATGTGGGGAAACAGCGCGTAGTCCTGAAAGACGGTGTTGACGGCGCGTTCGTAGGGCGGGCTGGCGGTGACGTCCTCCCCGTGCAACTCGACGCGGCCCGCATCGGCGGACTCGAATCCCGCGATCACGCGCAGCGTGGTCGTCTTGCCGGAGCCCGACGGACCCAGCATCGTGAAGAACTCGCCTGGGCGTACCTCGAGCGACAGGTCCTCGATCGCGACGACCTCTCCATAGGACTTGCGGATCCCCGACAGGCGGACCGCTGCCGCGGCTCCTTCCTCGGGCGGGACGGGAGACCCGCTGGGGACATCGATCGTCGTGCCGCCGCTCCTCGCCATCCGGCGCGAGTCTATTGGCACCCCCAGACACGGGCAAATAGCCGAAACGGCCAACCTGGCGCCCTGGATTGCTACTTCCGGTGGCCGCTCAGAGCCAGCGCGTAGGCCCCCGCGGGATGGGCACGGGCTCGCTCCACGAGGGCTCTCGTGCCCGGTTGGAGCTCCTCCGGCTCGGGTAGCCGCCAGCCGTAGACGGGCGGCAGAAGGACCGCCGCGGCGAGCGCGGCGAACGTCAGATCCGCCGCGGTGAAGCGCTCCCCGAGCAGGTGTCGGCGCCCGTCGGCCAGCAGGCCGGCCACGAAGTCGAACTCGCGCCAGACGGCCGCCTCGTCGGCGAGCTCGACGCCCGGAGCGATGCCCAGGGCCCGTCCGACGAACCGGCGCATCACCGGCAGGCCGTGGCGGATCGCCCGCTCCTCCCACGCAGGCACGCCCTGGTTGTTGTACTTCAGGGCCAGCCCAGGCTGCGCGAACATGTGGACGTAGATCAGCCTCCGGGCGCAGGGGCCGAGTACCGCGTCAAAGCGCCGCGAGAGGGTCAGGACTTCAGCGCGCTGATGCTCGGGGAACAGACGGCGCTCGGGCTCGAGTGCGCGGTCGCACCATTCGAGGATCTGCTCGGACTCACCGATCGGGCCCGCGGGTGTCAGCAGCACCGGGACCGTCCCGCCGCCGCCGGCGCGACGGGCATAGAGACGGTGGACGCCCTGCACATGGGGCTCCTCACGGAACTGCAGTCCGGCGTGGTCGAGCCCCCAGCGTGCCTTCTCGCAGTAGTGGCTGATCGGGATCGTCAGGAGCCGGAGCACCGCGGCGGGAGTATCGCGCTTTGCTAGCGTCACGCCCCGTGGCGGAGTTCGAGGAGTGGGAGATCGCCCTGCACGGTCGCCGCGTGATCTACCGGATCACAGGCAGCGGACCGCCCGTGGTGCTGATCCACGGGATGCTCAACTCCTCACGCCACTGGCAGGCCGTCGCGGAGCAGCTGGCCGACCGGTACACCGTCGTGGCACCCGACCTGATCGGCCACGGCGACTCGGCGGCGCCACGCGGTGACTACTCGCTGGGAGCCCACGCCGCCTCGATCCGCGACCTGCTGGCGGCGATCGGCATCGAGCGCGCGACGATCGTCGGGCACTCGCTGGGCGGCGGCGTGGCGATGCAGTTCTTCTACCAGTTCCCCCAGCGCGTCGAACGGCTCGTCCTGGTCTCCAGCGGCGGCCTCGGCCGGGACGTCGGGCCGATGCTGCGCACGGCCGCCCTGCCCGGCATGTCCAAGCTCCTCTCGGCGACGATCCACCCTCGCCTGCTGGGGGCGCTCTGGGAGGGCGGGGCCCGGATGCGCGCCCGCGGGATGAGCGGCGGGGCCTACCTGCAGGCCCTCGCCAGGGCGCTGCGCCCGCTGGAGAATCACGACGCCCGCGAGGCCTTCCTGCAGACACTCCGGTCGGTCATCGATACGCGCGGCCAGCGCGTCAGCGCGACCGACCGGCTTTATCTGCTGGAGATCGTCCCGACGCTGATCGTCTGGGGCGAGCGCGACCACACGATCCCGATCGAGCACGGCCGGCGAGCGAACCTGGCGATCCCCGGCAGCCGCCTGCGGACGCTCCCGACGGCGGCCCACTTCCCCAACCTCGAAGATCCCGCGGGGCTCGCGCGCGAGCTGCTCGAGTTCATCGGCTCGAGCGAGCCTGCGGCGGTGGAGGCGACGGCCGACTGGGGTGCCGTCCTCGCCGGGCGCTCCCCCCGCTCGCGCCGGGGAGTCGGCGCCCCCGCCTAACCGCCCGGGACCGGGGCATCCAGCTCGAGCAGTTCCAACAGCGCGGCGACGCAGGCCGGGTCGAACTGGGAGCCGGCGCCGCGCCTGAGCTCCTCGCAGGCGTGCTCGATCGAGAGCGCCTCGCGGTAGGGCCGTGAGCTGGTGATCGCATCGAACGCATCGGCGACGAGCATGATCCGGGAGGCCTGAGGGATCGCCTCGCCCTCCAGGCCGTCGGGATAGCCCGAGCCGTCGAAGCTCTCGTGGGAGTGGCGGATCCAGGGCACGATCATGCCGAGGCCCTCCACCCGAGCGACCAGTTCGGCCCCGGCGAGGCTGTGGCCCTTGATCTCCTCGAACTCCTCGTCGGTGAGCCTCCCGGGCTTGCAGAGAATCCGGTCGGGGATCGTGACCTTGCCGACGTCGTGCAGCGTCGCGGCGATCCGCAGCATGCCGAGCATCTCCTGCTGCCAGCCCATCGCCGTCGCGATCGCCACGGCGAGGTCGGCGACCGCACGTGAGTGTTCATGGGCCGCATTCATCCGCACGTCGACCGCGTGGGCCAGCGTGGTCGCCCAGCTGAGCCGCTCGTTCGCGCTCGTGCGGTCCGGGCGGCCGTGGCGCGAGGCATACAGGCGCCCGTCGGCCTCGCGCATCAGCTCCTCCAGGCCCACACCGTCGATCGGGAAGCTTGCGACGCCGATCGAGCAGGGCGCCCGGCGGCTGAGGGCGGTGCTCATCCGCGTGGCCGTCTCCAGGGCCTGGACGGGCTCGATGTCGGCGAACAGGACCGCGAACTCGTCGCCGCCGATGCGGCCGATCGCGTCGCTCGGGCGGACCGTCGAGCGGACTGTCCGCACGACCCAGCGCAGCAGCTCGTCCCCGGCGCCATGGCCGTAGCGATCGTTGACCTCCTTGAAGTGATCGACGTCCAGCAGCAGCACCGCGCCCTGGTGGGCCCGCCGCGTCGCGGCCGAGATCTCGGCGACGGCCCGCTCCTCGAAGCCACGCCGGTTCAGGCACCCGGTCAGCGGGTCGGCGCGCAAGACCTCCATCAGCGCGCGGTGCTGGACGCCGTGGTTGCGCGCCTGCCAGGCGCTCATCGCGCCGGTGCAGGCGAGCATCACGATGAACAGGGCCTGATAGCTCCATGAGGCCCCGCCGGCCGTGAAGGCCAGGCCCAGGTAGGAGGCGACCGACAGGCCCCCTACCGCCGCGACCGAGGAGAGCGGGTAGGACATCGCCGCGAACACGACGGGGATGAAGAAGATCAATGCCAGGGGGCTGCCGGTGCCGCCGTCGGCCAGCGCCGAGGCGAAGATCAGCACGAGATCCAGAACGCTCCAGCCGAAGAAGAAGACCTCCCGGTAGCGGCTGCGGACGATCTCCGCCCGGGGCAGGCGCGAGATCAGCGCGGCACCCGCCATCCCGGCTCCGAACAGCAGGGCGATCAGGCTGCGATGCGGGCGCTGCCAGGTGAGGACGAGGTAGACGCTGCTCGAGCCGCAGACGGCATAGGTCAACCAGACCCCGGCCGCGAACGTGGACTCCCGCATCCGCAGCGCGGATTGGTCGACGATCCCGCGATCGCCGGAACTGTGCATAGGCATGTATCGGGTCCTGGCGCCACGACCTGAGCGCGGCAAGACGCCGCCGGCGGGGGCGAGCGCGAGTTTGCGCCCGGCGGGCTGCGCTAGACGCTCTGGGTCCGCCAGGCTGGCGGGTAGGGCAGCGGGCGAAGCGTCTGCTCCAGCTGCTCGCGCAGGGGCTCGAAGGGGGGCGGCAGGGACAGTCGCTCGCCCAGGTGGGCCTCCTCCTCGTCGACGGCGAAGCCCGGCCCGATCGTGGCGATCTCGAAGAGGACGCCGCTCGGCTCGAGGAAATAGACCGATTTGAAGTAGAAGCGCTCGACGACCGGCGTGGGCCGCGCGCCGGCGTCCGCGATCAGCTTGCGCCACGCCTCGATGTCCTCCATCCGCGCGGCGAAGGCGACGTGGTGGACCGACCCCGCCCCCTGGCGGCGGTTGATCTCGGGCGGCGCCGGGTCGTAGGCGTAGGTGCTGCCGCGCTCCTCTCCGCGCACCTCCCAGCTCTCCCCCTCGCGGCGGGTGAAGCCCAGAGTCTCGGCGAGCAGGCGCTGGCTGCGGGGCGGGTCGCTGCTGTAGGCGCGGACCCCCTCGAATCCCTGCAGGGCGTGCTCGGCCGGTATCTCGGGCGAGGTGGCGCTCAGCGGGGGATCGGTCGTGGGGATCGCCAGCAGCTCGTGGCCGAGGCCCTCGGGGTCGGCGAACAGCAGGCTCCGCCCGCTCAGCTCCGCCTCGACGCCGTGGGCGGCGAGGCGCTCCCGCCAGTACTCGAGCGACTCCTGTGAGCCCACGCGCCAGAGGATCCGGTGGACCATCCCCGCGCCGGGGATCCCGGGGGCGGCTCCGGGGTACTCGAAGAACGTCAGGTCCATCCCCGGCGAGCCGTGCTCGTCGCCATAGAACAGGTGGTAGACGTTCGGTTCATCCTGGTTGACCGTTCGCTTGACCATCCGCAGCCCCAGGACGCCCGTGTAGAAGGCGACGTTCCCGGCCGCGTCGCCGGTGATGGCTGAGATGTGGTGGATGCCCTCGAGCTTCATCGCCGGATCGGCCAACAGGCTAGCGAAGCCCCCGCGTGCGATCATCGGGCTCGTGCGAGAGGGATCGCTAATCCCGCGCTTCGGGCGTGCGCGACGCGATCCGGCGCTCGCGGTCCTCGAAGGGTTCCACCCGGTCAAGCACGCCCTGCGCTTCGGCGCCGAGCTCGAGCTGCTCGTCACCCGCGACGCCGCCGAGCTCTCACGGCTGGCCGATCAGCTCGCCCCCGAGCTCGCCGGGCGCCTCGCCGATCTGGCACGCGAGGTGCCGCCGGACATCTTCGCCCGGCTCGCCCCGATCGCTCCCACGACCGGGGTGATCGCGCTCGCGCGACGGCCCGCCGGGGACCCGATCGCGCTGGCGGGCGCCCGCCGGGACGCCCCCCTGGTCCTGCTCGAGAACCCGCGCGATCTGGGCAACATGGGCGCCTGCGTCCGGGTCGCGGCGGCGGCTGACGCTGCGGGCCTGCTGACGACCGGCAGTCACGACCCCTGGCATCCGGATGCGCTGCGTGGAGCGGCCGGCCTGCACTTCGCCCTGCCCGTGGCCCGGCTCGGTGAGCCGGCCGAGCTCGCGGCCCTGGGGCGGCCGCTGATCGCACTCGACCCCGAGGGCCTCGAGCTCGACCCCGCCGCGCTCGACCCCGCCGCGGTCCTCGCCTTCGGCACCGAGCGCCAGGGCCTGAGCGACGAGCTGCTCACGCGGGCCGACGCGCGCATCCGCATCCCCATGCGCGCGGGGGTCTCGAGCCTCAACCTGGCGACCTCGGTGGCGGCCGTCCTGTTCGCCTGGCGCCTCTCCGGCGAGCGCCCCGCCTGAGCTCAGCCGCCGGCTTCGACGCTGTCGAGCAGTTCCCAGTTGCCGCGCAGGGCAGCCTCGGCCCGCATCAGCATCCGCTCCTGTTGGGCCTCGGGGTCGGGGGCGAGCGCGATCAGCTCGGAGATCAACTCGGCTGCCGCCTCGGCGTGCTCCACGTCACGCAGCTGATGGAGGCTGAAGTAGTCCGTCGCGGGGCCCTCCTCGACATAGGGGTAGTGCGCCCGCAGGCCCTCCAGCTTGGTGCGCGAGATCTCCGGCTGGGAGGCCTCGATCGCGTACAGCACGGCGAGCCGCTCGAGCAGGCTCTCACCCGCGGTCCAGGAGGCGACACAGGCCGCGGTGCCCGGGGCCTCAGGGGCCTCGGCGTCCTCCCGCCCGGCGGCCCGGGCGCAGGCGGCGGCGAAGCTGTCCCAAAGCCCGACGTGGGCACGCTCCTCCTCGGCGTGGTGGCCCAGACCCTCGGCATCGGCGGGCCCGGCCGCTTCGGCGGCGGCGAGCGACGCATCGGCCAGCGCCACGACGGCGCGCCGGTACTGGGCGCTGTAGCGGGCCAGCTCCTCGGCGCTCAGCCCACCGGCGACCCAGCGCGCATAGAAGGGGTGCTCGAGCACGTTGTTGGCGGCACGCGTCTCGTCAAGCCTGGCAAGAACGTCCATTTCAAATTCCCTTCTCTGGAATGTCGTGGGCCGGGGCGGGAGGATCTGCTCCCCCGATGGAGAAATCTACGGATCAGGTCGGCCTGCTTGCCGTGCGGGCTCTCCCTGTCCGGCAGCTCTGGGAGGCTGCCCTGCGAGGCGAGCGCCCAGAGGTCATTGAACGTGCTCACGATCATCCTCATCCTGGGGTTCGGCGCGATTGCATTCTGCGCAGTGTTGGTGCTCGCTCTGGCGCGCGTGGCCGCCGGCGCCGATGAGCGCTACGAGGAGATCGTCGCGCGGCGGATCACCGGCCGCGGGACGCCCCACAACGAGAGCTACGCCGGGTTGGCGCTCGCCCAGCGGGCGATCTCGGCCGAGCCGTCGATCACGGTGCCGTCGTCGAGGCGCAGCGTCGGCACCCAGCGGTTGCCCGTCAGCTCCTGCACTTCGCGCCGGCCGCTGGTCTGGTTGAACACGCCGGGCAGCGGCGCAAGCCCGTAGGAGCGGATTACCTCCGGGTCGTGCCCGGCGTCGCGCAGCGCGTGGTAGGCGTTCGCGCAGGGATGTCCCCCGGGGCGGGGTGTGGGGAACGTCCCCCAGCAAACCCAGAGCTTCACGAGCTCACCGTCAGGACGCCTTCCATGCCGGCCTGACGATGCCCGGGGACCGAGCAGTAGAAGGTGTAGGTCCCGGGTGCCAGCGTCAGCGTGATGCTCCTCGTGCCGCCGGTGAACGTCGGGGTGGCGCCGAGCACCTTGCTTCCCTGGGCGATCGTCAGGTTGTGTTCGGTCGGCGACATGTTCTTCATCTCGAGCGTCACCGTGCCGGCCTTGGCGCTGAGTTTGGTCGTGTTGAAGCTGAGCTGCCCGCCGGGATTGGCTTCGATCGAGGCCGTGCTCGTCGCGCCGGCGGGCGCGGCGGCCGTGCTCGTGGTCGTGCTCGGGGTGGTCGTGCTCGAGCTCGTTTCGGCCGGCGCCGGGGACGCCGGGGCGGGCTGCGCCGCCGTGGCCGTGTTCTTCTTGCCGCCGGCCGTCACGACGGCCATCGAGACGGCGACGACGACCAGGACGGCGCTGACGGCCATGATCGCCCGCTGCTGGCCCAGCGTCTCCGGAAAGGAGGGTTTGCGCATGCCGATCCCCAGCGAGATGAACAGCGCCCAGGCGACCAGCAGACCACCTGCGATGTAGAAGGGGGTCTTGCTCTTCTCGGCCGCCAGGACCAACCCGAGGTTGAGGGCGAAGCTGTGCACGGCCGCGAGCCTAGCCGATGAGCCGCCGGGTATGCTCCGCGGCGCTATGGCAGACGTCGTGCGCACGCCCGCGGAGGCACTCGAGGGCCTCCCGGACTTCCCCTTCGAGTCGCATTACCGGGAGGTCGACGGCCTGCGCCTGGCGCACCTCGACGAGGGCGAGGGCCCACCGGTCCTCTTCTTTCACGGCGAGCCGACCTGGTCCTTTCTGTGGCGCAAGGTGATCCCCCCCGTTCGCGACGCCGGCTTCCGCTGCGTGGCCCCGGACCTGGTCGGTTTCGGCCGCTCGGACAAGCCGACCGACATCGGCTTCTACAGCTACGACCGCCATGCCGCGCTGGCTGGGGACGCTGCTGGAGGATCTGGACATCACCGGGGCGACGGTCGTGGTGCACGACTGGGGTGGGCCGATCGGGCTGCGCCTGGCGGTCGAGCAGCGCGCGCGGATCGAGCGGCTCGTGATCATGGACACGGGCCTGTTCACCGGGCGCCAGCGGATGAGCGACGCCTGGTCGACGTTCCGCGACTTCGTCGAGCGGACGGAGGACCTGCCGGTCGGGTTCCTGGTCCGCGGCGGCTGTCTGGCCGACCCCGGGGAGGACGTCATCGCCGCCTACGACGCCCCGTACAGCTGCCCGCCAAGGCCGGTGCGCGCGCCTTCCCCTTGCTGATCCCTCGTACCCCCGACGCCCCCGGGCGCGCAGGCGGGCCAGCAGGTGCACGAGGCGCTCGCGTCCGACCGGCGCCCGACGCTGATGCTGTGGGCCGACTCGGACCCGGTGATCCCGCTGTCGGTACGGCGAGCGCTTCGCGGAGTCGATCGGGCGCGAGGCACCGCGTGTGATCCCCGGCGCCGGGCATTTCCTGCAGGAGGATCAGGGCCCGCTGATCGGGCAGCTGATCGCCGACTGGCTAACCGCCTAGCTGGGACTCCTCCGGAGCCGCCGAGGCGATCTGGACCGGCTCGGCCGGCGGCTCGAGGCCCGGTTGCGAGCGGGCCGCGCGCAGCTCGTAGTCGCGCCTGCGGTTGAGGTCGGCGCCGGCCAGGACCCGGTCGGCCTTCATCGCACGCGCCATACCCTCCGAGAGGGAGCGCGGCAGGACCGCACCGAGCACGTTCGTGCGCTTGGCGGACTTCGGCACCCAGACGTCGACGATGCCGTTCTGGAGCGCGTCGACGATCGCGTCGGCCACGTCGGTCGGCTCGAGGTTGCTCATCCCGCGGGCTTCGCCCAGCCCCGAGCCGAGCTCGGTGTTGACGACGAAGGGCATCACGTAGCTGACGTCGATGTGGGCACCCATCAGCCGCAGCTCGCCGCGGATCGCCTCCGTCAGCCCGACGACGGCATGCTTGGTCGCGGAGTAGGTGGCACCTCCCGGTGCACCGAACTTTCCGGCCTGCGAGGAGATGTTGACGATGTGGCCCCGGTCGCGGGGGATCATCCGGGCCAGCGCCAGCTTCATCCCCAGGATGACGCCGTGGATGTTGATGTCGACCATCCTGCGGGCCGTCAGGTCATCCTCGTCGATGAAGCGCC
This sequence comes from uncultured Solirubrobacteraceae bacterium, assembly GCA_963787765.1. Taxonomy (GTDB): domain Bacteria; phylum Actinomycetota; class Thermoleophilia; order Solirubrobacterales; family Solirubrobacteraceae; genus Palsa-744. The sequence continues at coordinate 185,536 of CAWBEF010000006.1, forward strand.
CGACCTGCATGATCCCGGCGTTGTTGACGAGCACATCGAGCGGGCCGAACTGCTCTTCGGCGCCGTCCAGGAAGGCGGCGAAGGAGTCGCGATCGGTCACGTCGAGGGGCAGCGCGATCGCGGCGGCGCCGAGCTCGGAGGCCGTCTGGCGGGCGGCCTCGAAATCGACGTCACCGATCGCCACCTTCATGCCCTGGCGCAGGAAGGCCTCGGCCGTCGCACGCCCGATACCGCGCGCTGCGCCGGTGATCGCCGCTGTCTCGCCGGCGAGGATACGGGGCTGCTTGGCCATGATGCTCCTCCTGGTCTGGGGCGTTTTCCTGGACTGCAAAGCTACCGCGCGCGCTCGCCCCGCGCGGCGCGGGTAGTAGGCTCAGCCGATGCCGTTCTTCAAGGTCGAGGGGCAGCGACTCGCCTACACCGAATTCGGGGGAGGGCCCGCGGCGGTGACCGGGTCGGGGACGCGCGGGCGGACTGCCCGCAGCCGTCCGGGGTCGGATCACCCGCTGGTCCTGCTGCACGGCCTGATGCTCTCTCAGGAGATGCACCGCCCACTGGCCGAAGACCTCGCCGCGCGGGGCAACCGCGTGATCACGCTCGACCTCCTCGGCCATGGTCACTCGGACCGCCCGCGTGACATGTGGCGCTACTCGATGGCGACCTACGGGCGCCAGATCGTCGCGCTGCTCGACCATCTCGAGATCGACCAGGCGGCGGTCATGGGGACCTCGCTGGGGGCCAACGCGGCACTCGAGGTCGCCTCGGCCCATCCGGAGCGCCTGCGCGGCCTCGTGATCGAGATGCCGGTGCTCGACAACGGGCTGCTGGGCAGCGCCCTTGCCTTCACGCCGCTGCTCGTGGCGCTGACCTTCGGTGAGCCGGCGATGAAGCTCGTCGCACGGGGAGCGAGGGCCGTGCCACGCAGGATCCTGCCGCACTACGGCAACGTGATGCTTGACGTGCTGCGCCAGGAACCGGGCCCCGGCGGCGCGCTGCTGCAGGGCCTCTTCTTCGGGCGGATCGCCCCGCCCCGGGACGAGCGCAAGACGTTCACCGCCCCGACGCTGATCCTCGGGCACATGCGCGATCCCGTCCACCCGTTCTCCGACGCCGGCATGCTGGCCAAGGAGATGCCCAACGCCCGCCTCCTGGAAGCCGACTCGCTGGTCGAGCTGCGGATGCGCCCCGAGCGCCTGACGGACGAGATCGCCGGCTTCCTGGATGAGATCTGGAGCAGCCGCCGTGGCAGGCGCACGGGCACGGCCACCGCCCGCGCACCGCAGCGGCGCCAGACCAAACGGGCCGCGGCCGCCGGGCGGCGCTGAGCCCCGCGCCCCGCCTCAGCCGGTGGGGAAGAGTTCGAGTTCCTCGACCGTCACATGGCCGGGCGCTTCGGCCGTCCCGACCGCCGATTCGGGCGCGCGGCTGATCCACAGGACCACGTACCGGTAGGACTTCTTCTGGTTGCGCAGCCCGATCCGGGCCTGGTGCTTTTTGATCGTCAGCGAGCGGCTCAGCGGCACCCAGGCCTTTTCGGTGATCGAGCCCGGGATCGTGCTCCCGTTGGCGCCGTACACCTGTACGACCATCCCCGGCGTCGAGGTGATCAGCTTGACGGCCGAGATCTTCTGGGACGTCTTGAGGTCGACCAGCAGGCCCTCGGCCATCCGCGGGGCGCTCGCCGGGTTGACCTGGGCTATCCACCCCGTCGAGGTGTCGCCGTCGATCGCCAGGCTCGGGTCGCCGAAGCCGGCCGCCGGGTAGTTGTAGGGGTTGTAGGTCTGGGCGGCGTTCGTGTCGAGCAGGATCGGTTCGGGTTCGCTCCCGGCACCGCCGGTCTTGGTCGTCGAGGCTTCTTCCTTCTTGGCCGTTTCGGTGGTCGTTGTCGTTTTCGGCGTCGTCGTCGTGGCGGCCGGGGTCGTGGCGGCCGGCGCCGGGGTGATCGCTTTGAGCGGGATCTTCGGGGGCGGGGTGACCGGCGCGAGCGTCGTCGGAGTGCTCACCGTGGGCGTCGTGGCCACCGGCGGCGTCACGGCCGCCACGGTCGTCGTCAGCACCGGGGCCGGGTGGCTCTTCTTGCCGAGCGCTGCGATCCCGGCGGCGGCCGCGCCGAGGACCAGCACGGCGGTGACGGCCAGGATGCTCGCCGCGGGGCGCCAGCCCGAGCCGCCGACCGTTCCGGGCGCCGCGGCGCCGCAGTGCAGGCACCAGTCCTGCCCGGGAGCCATCGCCTGCCCGCAGCGGGCGCAGGGCGCGGCCGGGCCGGCCGCGGGCAGAGCGCCCGCGGGCGGCGAGGAAGGAGGCGTGTCAGGCCCGCCGGCGCCCTGCTCGGGCGCCGGTGAGGGCGTGTCGGCGAGCAGTGCGCTCATGCAGGCGATTCTAGCTTCACGGGCCCCCGGCGAGCGCCGCTCGGCAGCTCTCCCGGGCGGCTCAGCGGGGGGCCGGGGGGCCGCCGGGGACGATGTCCCTGCCGGTCGGCTGCAGCTGCTCGTCCAGCTCGAGCTGCCAGTAGTAGCGGGTGAACGTCATCCCGGCGCGGAACTCGCCGAGGTGCGGCTCGACGGTCTCCCCCCGGGCCATCGCGACGATCAGCTCGGGGTAGCTGCGCCCCGGCTGCGCGGCATACACGGGGGCCGGGAAGGCGCCGCCGAAGCGCGTGTTGACATCGGTGATGCCGAGCCCCGTGTCGGGGTCGCGAAAGACCTGGATCGTCGCCGGCCCACGCACCCCGAGCGTCTCGACGACCCGCCGGCCGAGCTCGATCAGCTCTTCGTCGCGGATCACCTGGCCCTTGATCGACTCTCCTCCGCGCGACTCCAGCATCGTCCGGGGGATCGCGTTCAGGCAGCGCCCTTCGAGGTCGCCGAGGCAGTCGATCGAGATCTCGGGACCGCCCATCGCGCGCTGGACCATCGTCGGCTCCTGGACGTAGCCGATGAAGAAGGCCGCCTCGGCCGGGTTCCGGGCCAGGTGGATCGAACGCGCGCCGGAGCCTCGGCGAGGCTTGACCATGACGGGATACTCGAGCGCCTGGAGATCCTCCTCGGGGAGGGCCGTGGGCGGCGAGGGCAGGCCATGGGAGCCCAGCAGGAGATGGGTCTCGTACTTGTCATAGGTCGCTCGAGCGACCGCCGCGGAGGGCACCAGGGCGGGCAGGCCGTGCTGCTCGCGGGCCAGCGCGAGGATCTCGATGTCGAGGTCGGTCAGCGGCAGGACGGCGCCGACGCCGTGCTCGGCGCAGAGCGCCTGCAGGGCCGGTACGTAGCCGGGGTCATCCATTCGCGGCACGGCGGCCCGCACGTGCGCGGCGTACTGCGCCGGTGCCAGCGGGGAGGCCTCGGCGACGACCGTCCGCGTCAGGCGGGCGAACGAGGAGACGATGTCATAGCGCTTGCCGACGGCCGTCAGCAGGATCGCCCCCTGCGTCCCCGCAAGGGCGCTCACAGCTCCCCCTGCCAGCCGCCGCTGTGGCCCTTGTAGAGGCCCGTGCCGCCGAGCACCAGCGCCACGGTCCGCTCGAGGATGCGCAGGTCAAGCGCCAGCGAGCGGTGCTCGATGTAGTAGAGGTCCAGCTCGATCCGCTCCGACCAGGGCAGCGCCGCGCGGCCGTTGACCTGCGCCCAGCCGGTGATGCCGGGACGGATTGCCAGGCGCCCGCGCTGGCGCTCGGTGTAGCGGGCCACCTGCGCCGGCAGGGTGGGCCGTGGGCCGATCAGCGACATCTCCCCGCGCAGGACGTTGATCAGGTTGGGCAGCTCGTCCAGCGAGGTCCGCCGAAGCAGCGCGCCGACCCGCGTGATCCGGGTGTCCCCGGCATTGACGGCCAGTCCGGCGCCGGACTGTTCGGCGCCCTGGACCATCGTCCTCAGTTTGAGCATCTCGAAGGGCTCACCATCCTTGCCGGCGCGCAGCTGGCGGAACAGCGCCGGGCCGGGGCCCTCCAGGCGGATCGCGACGATCGCCGCGGCCAGCAGCGGCGAGGCGAGCACCAGCCCGGCCGCGGAGAGGACGATGTCGGTTGCCCGGCGCAGCACGGCGTGGATTCTCCCAGGGTCGCGGTCGCGGCCCTCAGCGGGTTCCCTCGGCCGCCTCCCAGGAGGCCTCGGTGCCGTGGCGCAGCCAGTCCCACAGCCCGGCCGCCGGCGAGGCGGTCGTGAGGACGTAGTAGCGGGCCAGCAGCAGCGGGCGGGCCCGCACGGGGCCGGCCAGCAGGGCGGCCCCGAGCAACGCGAGCTGCAGGGCCAATGTGACCGCGTAGAGCGGCCCGGCGCCCAGCGCAAGCAGGGCGATGTTCGCCCCCAGGGCGAGCAGGTGGAGCATCGGCGAGCCGTAGCGGAGCAGCCGGTGGGAGAGGATCATCAGCGCGTAGCCCGGCGGGTAGCCGCGGGGCGAGAGCATCCCGCCCCGCAGGAGGATCGGCCAGGTATGGCTCATCATGCGGCGCTTGCGGGCGAACTCGCCGCCCAGCGTCGGCACCATCGTCTCGCTCGCTCGCGCCCCGGGGACATAGACGGCCCGCATCCCCCGCTTGACGATGTTGAACGGCAGCGACAGATCGTGGCCCATGATCGGGTCGACGAGCAGATAGGAGTCGCTGCGGGTCGCATAGATCGCACCGTTGCCCGCCGTGATCGAGGAGAGCCGCGACTCCCAGCCGCGGAGGGCCATCTCATAGCGCCAGTAGACGCCCTCCTGGTTTCCGCCGTCCCGGCCCGAGGCGCGCTGGACGAAGCGGACCTGCCCGCAGGCGTAGCCGACCGCCGGGTCGGCGAAGGCGCCGACGAGCGCCCGGGCGGCATCGGGCTCCCACTGCGCATTGGCATCGGAGAACCCCAGCACCGTCCCGGCCGCCGCCGCGACGGCCGCATCCTGCGCGCGGATCTTGCCGCCGCGGGGCAGCTCGAGGACGAGGTCGGCACCGGCCGCACGGGCCCGCTCGGCGGTCGCGTCGGTGCAACCGTCGCAGGCCACGATCACCTCGAGCAGCTCGCGCGGGTAGTCGAGTGCAAGCGCGTTGGCGACCTTGGCGGCGATCACCTGCTGCTCGTCGTGGGCGGCGACGATCAGCGACAGGCGCGGCAGCTCGAAGCCCGCCGTCCGAGCCGGGGCGGGCGCGCGGCGCAGGCGGGCCGCCAGGGCCAGCGCCAGCCCGTAGCCGAGCTGCGTCCAGGCGATCAGCGCGAGGGAGAGCCAGAAGATGATCTCGAGTGCGAGCACGGGCGTGATTCTCGCCGCTCAGGCGAATGGCAGTTCGCGGTAGAGGGCCAGCGTCCGGCGGCCGATCTCATCCCATGAGTACTGCCCGGCGGCGGCCTGACGAGCGTGCTCTGACATCGATGCGAGCGCAGCGGGGTCGCCCAGCAGCTCCACCAGGGCGCCGTGGAGCGCCGCGGCGTCCCCCGCGGGGAAGGTCCGCGCGGCGCCTGTCCGGGCCAGCTCCGGGAAGCCGCCGACGTCGCTCAAGAGCAGCGGCTTGGCGAACGCCAGCGCCGTGAACAGGACGCCCGACTGGTCGATCTCGCGGTAGGGCAGGACGACCAGCCGGGCCCGGCGGAAGTAGGCGCCCAGCTCGTCGGCGCCGATGAACCTCGGCACGAAACGGACCCCCGGTGGAGCCGCGGCGAGCAGCGGCGCGATATCCATCCTGGGCATCCCCGCGACCCACAGCTCGGCGTCCTCGATGCCCTCCCAGGCCTCGAGCAGCAGATCGATGCCCTTGTAGGGACGCATCAGCCCGAAGCACAGCACGACGGGCAGATCGCTCTCGAACGGCAGCGCGGCGTCGCCGGCAGGGGGCGTGGCGGCGAGGTGCTCGAAGACGCCGTGGGGGATCACGTGGATGCGGCCCGGGTCGACCCCGAGCTCTGCGGTCAGACGCCGGCGGCCATGCTCGGAGTGCACGACGATCGCATCGAAGCGCTCGTACAGCCGCCGCTGGGCGGCCCGCTGCCCGGGCCTGGGCTCGCGCGGGAGGATGTCGTGGGCGGTCAGCACGCGCGGGCGGCGTGGCAGCAGCAGCCCGTCGAGGTGCTGGACGGTCAGCCACTGGAAGTGCACGACGTCCGCCGCCGCAGCCCTGCGCCGGTAGCGGAGCATGTCCGGGACGTGCTCGGCCAGCTTGAGCAGGCGCCGCGGCCTCGCCCCCGGCACGCGGGCGGCGAGACGATAGAAGGATTCTCGGTAGGTCGTAGCCGTCCGGCGCGGCCACCGGGCCGTAGGCGAACCGGCTCGTGTGCAGCTCGACCTCGGCCCCGGCCCGCGCCAGCGCCCGGCAGAGCGCATGGTCGTAGGGGGGCGTGTAGGCCGACGGATCGACGACGTGGACGCGCACGGCAACGGACAATAGGCCCGTCTGGGGCGAGAATGGGGTGATGAGCAGCCCACAGAGCCCTCCCGCGATCGAGCTGAGCTACTGCGTCGTGAACACATCGCAGCGCGATCTGCTCATCCGCGGCCTCGACGCGATCGGCCGCGAGCGAGCCGCGCTGCCGTTCGCGACCGAGGTGCTGGTGCTCGACAACGGCTCCCGCGACGGCTCGGCGGAGGCCGCCGCCGCGCACCCCGCGGTTGACGAGACGATCGCCCTGCCCGAGCGCCGCGGCAAGGGAGCCAACGACAGCGAGCTGCTGCGCCGCGCCCGCGGGCGCTTCTGCCTGCTGGCGAACGAGGACTCCGAGCTTTTGCCCGGCGCCACCCTCGCCCTGTGGGAGGCCCTGCGGGACCGCCCCCACGCCGCCTGCGCCGGCGCACGGCTGCTGCGCCCGGACGGCAGCCCCCAGCCCTCGGCCTGGCGCTTCCCCGGCCCGGCCACGGCGCTGGCCGGCGCGCTGTTCCTGCACCGGCTGCTGACCGTCCAGAGCCGCGGCGAGCGGATCAGGGCCGTCGACTGGTGCCAGTCTGCCGCGCTGCTCGTTCGCCGCGAGGCGGCGGCCCAGGTCGGCTACCTCGATCCGGACTTCTTCGTCTACTCCGACGAGGTCGACTTCGCACGGCGGTTGCGCGATGCCGGCTGGATCAGCGTCTATGTCCCGGCTGCTGCGGCGATCCACCACGAGCAGCTGGCGACGGCGGCCGTCCCCGAGCGCCGGATCGTGGAAATGGCGCGCAACCGCGACCTCTACATGCGCAAGCACCACTCGCCGGCCGCGGTGCTGGCCGTCCGCTGGCTGACGGCATGGAGCTACGCCGTGCGGGCGCTCGCAGCGCTCCTGCTCCCGGGGCGGGACCCGCGGCGCTTCTGGCGGCATGTGACGGCGAGCCTCTCACCGGGCCGCGGCGAGGGGCTGCGGGAGGCCGCCGAGCGCTACAACCGCGGCGGTTGAATGACGCCGCCGCTCAGTGGGGCGAGCTCGCGAGCTCTTCCAGCAGCGCATCCACGACGTCCGGGTCCAGCTGCGAGCCAGACACCGCGACCAGCTCGGCGCAGGCCTCCTCGCGGGTTCGGGCGGGACGGTATGGCCGGTCGGTGACGATCGCGTCGTAGGTGTCGCATGCGGAGATGATGCGGGCGGCGAGCGGGATGCTCTCGCCTGCCAGGGCGTCCGGGTAGCCGCCCCCGTCCCAGCGCTCGTGGCTGCCTCGAACGGCGTCGGCCAGGTGAGCGAAGGAGGCGATCCGCGCGACCAGTTCGCCGCCGACCGCCGCGTGACGGCGCATCTTGACCCACTCCTCGTCGGTCAGCGGGCCTGGCTTGAGCAATATCTCGCTGGGCACCGCGACCTTGCCGATGTCGTGCAGCATCGCCGCCAGGCGGACATCGCGGGCGCGGGACTCCGGCAGGGACATCCGCCGCGCGACCCGCTCGGCGAGACCCGCGACGTCCTCGCCGTGGGAGGCCGTGTAATCGTCCTTCGCCTCGACCGTGCTGGTCAGGATCGCGAGCGTCGTCGTGAAGGAGCTCTCGAGCTCGGAGATCAGGCGCGAGCGGTGCAGGGCAGAGCCGAGGCTGGCGGCGATCGTCTCGACGAGCACGGCTTCGGCCTCGCCAAGGGCGTTCACCTCGGGCGCCTCGATGTTGAGCACGCCCCACACCTCGTGCTCCACCCAGATCGCCACCGAGAGCTCCGAGCGGGGGTCGGTCCTGGGATCGCGGACGATGTAGTCGGGGTCCTCGCAGGTGTCTTTCAGCAGTGCCGTCACGCCCGTCCGGGCGACGCGGCCGTTGACGCCGTCGGTGACTGCCTGATCGACGATCAGGAACTCCGCCATCACGTCGGCCAGCGGGCCGCGCCCGGCGATCAGGCGCAGCACCCCGTCGGGGTCCAGCCGCTGGATCGTGGCCAGATAGAAGGCGAACGTCTCGTGCAGCTCGTCGACGACCAGCCGGGCCATCTCCTCCGGGTCGCTCCTGCCTGCCAGCCGGGAGCTCAGCTCGGCGGCGACGCGCAGCTGCTCGCGCAGGCGCACGACCTCATCGGCCCGGGCGATGCTCTGGGCGTGGGCGTCCGCGCGATAGCGCGTCAGCGCCTCGGCGCGCCGTTTGCGCTCGAGGGCACCTGCGGGACGGCTTGTGCTGAGGGCCAACTCCACCACGATGCTGGGGGAATCGACCCGCGACGGGATCGGCTTGAGCGCTGCGGATCGGCCCTGGACAGCGCTTTGCCCGAGGCGGCGGCTCAGACGTCGCGCAGCGGGTCCTCGGCGTAGGCCTCGACGTCGCCGTGACGGGCGCGGAAGGACGCGACCCGCCGCCGGCCGTCGGCCCACAGCCGGCGAGCCTCGGCACGCTCGTGGGGGTGGAAGAAGCGCGTGGTGAGCAGCCCCGCGGGCACCAGGCAGAGCCATGCCGCGCGGGTCGCCAGCCCGGCCAGGCCGTGGTCCGGCAACAGGAACTCGCCGCTGAGGGCGACCGCGGCCATGACCACGACCAGCTGGGTCAGCCTGCGCCATTCGAAGCCGACAGCGAACAGGCGGCGGGTGAGGGCGTACATGACCGTCAGCATCGCCACGTAGGCGCCGCACAGGGCGATCCCCGCGCCGGCGATCCCCAGCCCCGCCCCCGAGGCAGGGACGAGCACCAGCAGCAGGACGATGTTGACCGCCAGCCCCGTCGCCGCGGCGGGGAGGTTCCGCGACGTGACCCGGGCGCGGCCGGAGATCGCGACGAAGACCAGATACAGGCCGTAGAGCGCCCAGCCGAGGGCCAGCCACGGGAGCGCCTTGTACGCATCGAAGTAGCGCGGTTCGGCGAGCAGTTTGACCATCCAGCGTCCCAGCAGGACGACGCCGCAGACGACGACCCCTGTGGCCAGCGCGTAGTAGGTGCTGACCAGGGCATAGAGCCGGCCCGCCTCCTCGTCGCTCTCGACCGAGTAGGCCAGCGGCGGCCAGGCGTACTGGAAGCCCCGCACGGCCACGAACACGACCGTCGCCAGCTTGATCGCGATCGCATACTGCCCCGCCGCGCCGTGGGAGTAACTGCGGAACAGATACAGCCGATCGGCGACCTGCAGCGCGTAGACGCTCGCGTCGGCGGGGACTGTCGGGAGACCGAAATGGAGCATCGCCCGCAGATCGGCGAGACGGACCCGCAGCGAGACACGGGCGCGCAGCAGCCACCAGAGCCCCAGCACGACGATCGCAGAGGCGCCGAAGTTGCCCAGCAGCAGGCCGCGGGCGCCCTGGTCGGCGAAGACGACCAGCGAGATCGTGAACAGGACCGTCAGCGCGACGTTGGCCCCCGAGGCCACCACGTAGGCCCGTGAGCGCTCGTCCACGCGCAGCTGAGCGTAGGCCATCTCCAGGTTCGTGAAGGCCCACAGCCCAAGCAGCGCACAGTCGAGCAGCAGCGCGTCGTGAAAGCCCAGGATCAGGTTGGACAGGGGGTCGGCGAAGGGCAGCGCGACGAGCACCGCGAGGGTCGTCGTCCACGCGACGGTTGCGGTCGCCGTGCGGGCGATCCGGGCCCTGCGCTCCTGATCCTCGTCGTCGAAGTAGAAGCGCACGAACGCCTCGCCCACACCGACCCGCAGCAGGATGCTCGAGAGGATCACCGCCGTCAGCAGGATTTCGGCGGCGCCGTAGGCGCTCGGCGCCAGATGGCGCGTGTACAGCGGCAGCGTCAGCAGCGCCAGCGCCTTGGCCAGGATGTCCCCGAACTGATAGGCGGCCCCCGTCGTGACGAGGCGCTTGAGGTAGCCGAGCACGCCCAGACGCTACTGGCCGGCGCGGTCCGGCCGGACCCGGGCGAGCGAGATGCCGATCGCCAGCAGCGCCCAGGTGAAGGGGTCCTCGAGGAAGTCCGCGTAGGTCCAGGTATGCAGGACGAGCGCCGCGAAGGCGGCCGCGATCGCGATCCGCGGGGGCGAGCGCCCGGCTCCCGTGAACAGCGCCAGGAAGGACGTGACGAGCAGCGCGACGTACACCGCCAGCCCGATCACGCCCTGCTCGGCGGCGACGGTCACAGGGATCGTGTGGGAGGCCGAGGTGGCGTTCTGGGCGGTCGCCCGGGCGAGGCTGGAGTGGGCTTTGAACTGCTTTTCGAAGGACCCCGAGCCGTAGCCCTCCAGCGGCCGTTCGGCGAACAGTTCCAGGCCGCCGGTGATCAGCGTCGCCCGCCCGCTGGTGGCGTTGCTGGCGGAGCCTTTGGAGCCCTTCAGCCCGAAGTGCAGGCTGGCCGGGGCGAGCAGCAGGATCGCCCCGCCGAGCGCGACGAGACCACCGGAGACGTAGAGCGTGCGCCGCAGGTCCCAGCGCCAGGCGGCCAGCACGGCGAGGCCGAGCAGCAGCGCCACGAGGCTCGACTGCGAGAAGCTCGTGATCAGCCCGGCGAGCAGCCAGGCGAGGACCAGGGCGCCGAGCTTCACCGTTCGGCGGCTGCCCCACAGCACGGCCGTCGTGACGGCGATCATCACGAGCGCCAGGAAGCGCCCGTAGATCGAGGGGTCGAAGAAGACAGAGTTGACCCGGAAGTAGTTGTCGTACTGGTTGGCCTCGACCACCTTCGGGTTCAGGAACAGGCTCTTGCGGGCGTACTCGACGAAGCCGACCCCGGCGAACAGGACGGCCAGCGCGACCGCCACCCCGAGGCAGCGGCGCAGCAGGCGCTCGGTCCACTCGATCTCGCGGAGCAGCAGGAAGAGCAGGCCGAAGGGGATGTAGAAGGCGGCCAGGTTCTCGAGCGCCTTGGCCCGGTCGTCGGAGTAGGCGGTCTGCAGGGCATAGAGCACGACCGAGCCCAGCAGCAGCCACTGCGCCCAGCGGATCGCCGGGTCCTGTCTGCGGCCTGCGGCCTCCGCCGGCGGCGGCATGCGGCCCTGCAGGCGGCCCAGGAGGTGCTCCAGGGTCCCCGCGGCGATCACCAGATACAGCGGGATCAGCAGGTTGACAGTCCGCCCGTCGGCGGCGATCGGCAACCGGAAGGGCAGCGTGCCGATCGCCAGCAGGGGCAGCGCTTCGGGCTGGCGGCGGATCAGGACGGCTAGCCCGGCGAGGAGAACCAGTGCGAGCGCCGCCAGCGCCAGGAGCGTGCCGGCGCTCGGCAGGCTCGTGGCCGGCACTGCTCCGGGCACGGGCAGGTTCATCGGACCAGCTCGAAGCTCTTCGGGAGATTCAGGGGCTGGTGGTGGCGAAAGGCGATCCGGACGCGGTATTCACCCGGGGCTGCCAGCCGTCCGGAGAGCTCCGGCACGAGCTCGCGGGTTCGTCCCGAGGGGCTCAGGCGGACCGTGTAGCCGTGGGAGACGCCACGGCGCCCGCTCCAGCGCAGCGAGAGCGTTTTGTAGCGGGGCGCAGGGAGGTCGCGGACGAGCGTCGCGACCGTGTTGCCCTGCGGATCGATGATCGTGACCGTCACCGCGTCGGCACTCGAGAGCTTGAACGAGATCGCCTCCTGCGGCACGTGGCCCCCGGGATAGGGCGAAAAGTAGGGGGCGAGCCCGAAGGAGGCGACGACGGTCGGCGTGTGCTTCAGGCGCTGGGTCAGAAAGAAGGCGCCGAAGCAGGCCACGACGAGCACGGCGAAGACGACCCTCCCGAGCGGATCGCCCGTCCCCGGGCTCGCAGCGCTCGGCGAGCCGCCCCGCCCCGCCCCCGCTGCGGCTTCGCTCAATCCCCGCCGCCCAGCGCGAAGCGCTCGACCGTGTCCGAGCGCAGCCCAAGTCGCAGCGTCTCCAGCGACAAGACGTCGGCGGGGGCGATGTTGCCGAGGTTGCACTCGGTGCCGAAGTGCTTCAGCAGCCAGACCTGCTGGCGGTGCAGAGGGGCGTCGAAGATCAGCCTGTCGATGTCGATCGAATGGGCGATCTCGTCGATCAGGCCGGTCCTCGGCTCGCCGTCAGCGCGGTAGATGCCGGCGGTCCCCGACTCGCGCGCCTCGGCGATCACCTTCCAGGCGCCTGCCTGAAGATCCCGTTCGATCTGTTCGACCCACACATAGGGGGCCATGATGAACTCGACGTCCTTGCTGCCGACCTCTGCGAAGACCGTGAACTCGCGGGCGAGCTTTTCGATCAGCTCGCGCTTGACATCGGCCTCGAGCTCGATCGTGCCGTCGGAGACCTCGACGTGGTGCAGTCCCAGCTCTCGCAGCCACCCGATCAGCCCGTCGATCCGGCCCTGGCGGATGGCGACCTCGGTGAGCGTACCGCCGAGCACGACGGGGATCCCGTGAGCCTTGTAGCGGGCCAGCTTGGCGTTCAGGTTGCCGGTCACCAGCGCGGTTCCCCACCCGAGCTTGACGATGTCGACGCTGTCCCCGATGACCTCGAGCAGGCCGTCCACCTCGGCCACCGACAGGCCGCGGTCGATCACGTGCGTCAGACCACGCTCGCGGGGCTTGACCGAGCGGGCGGGGATGTCGAGAAAGCCGGCTATGGCGACGACTTCGCCTTGTCCGCGCCGACGATGACGACGACCTTCGCCGACCCGGCCAGCGCGGCTACGGCCTGTTCAATCGGCTGAACATGCGTCACCGAGAGCGAATGGGCGACCCCTTCTGCGTCGGCCTGATGACCGGCGACGTACTCGACGACGGTCACTTCGTTGGCCCCCGGCGGGCGCCCGAAGGAGGCCGCAGCCTGGGAGTAGCCGTTCTGCTGCAGTTCGCTGGAGATCCGCCGCGCGAGGCCTTCCGTTTCGGTCCCGTTGAGCACCGTCACCGCCGTTTCGGCGGGCGGCGCCGCTTTGGCCGGCGTTTTCGCGGGCTTCTTGGTGGAGCTCGTGTGCTTGGAGGTGCCCGTCGTGCCCTGGGTCTGCGAGCCGCCCTGCGCCGCGGAGCTCCCGCCGGAGCTGCCCGAGGATCCGCCGCGGAGAGCCAGCACGAGCACCAGCGCGACGATCACGATCAACCCGGCCCCGACCAGCAGCCAGCGCCGGCGAGGTCTTTCTTCACGGCGAGCGAGGCGCTCGGCGGCGCTCAGCCCTGCCGCGGCGGTCGCGCCGGCGAGAGCCGCGCGGGCGTCGGGCGCCGGCGCGGCACGACGGGGAGCCGCCGGAGCAGGCGGCATCGGAGGCCGCCTGGACGCGTCGGCGGGGGGCTGCAGACCGGTGGGGGGCACCGGCGCGCGCGGTGCAGTCCCGGCCTCCGGCGTCTGCTGCGCGGCGGCAGGGGTTGGCGCGGCGGGCGCCGCCGTGCCGTTGGGGGCCGGAGGCTCGGGGACCGCGGTCCCCGGCTCACCACCCGGCGCGGGCGGTGCGGCGGGGGCCGGCGCAGCGGATTGCTGCCAGGGAATCGGCTTGGGCCCGACGCCGGCCGCGGTGGCCGGCTGAACCGCCGGCTGGTTCGGAGCCGCGCCGGGAACCGGAGCCTGGGGCTGGCCCGGGGCGGGCAGCGGCGGAGCCGGCGTCCCGGCGTGCGGTCAGCGGCTGGCCGGGGACCGCAACGGCTCCGGGGGCCGCCTGGTCTCCGCCCGCGACCCGCGTCGCGGCCGTCGCGGCCACTGCCGCGGCCGGACGGGCATGGATCGGCTCGGTGCGGGGCACCGGGCGGACGCTCTGGGCGACCGCCGTGGACGGGACGACGCGAGCCGCGGCGGCCTCGCTGACCTTCTGCTCCATCTCGGCGGCACGCTCGGGAGCGCGCCCGGCCCACTCGCGCAGCCTTCTGATCTCCCGGGCCTGGGAGAAGACGAGCAACGAGAGGATCGCTATCCCCAGCAGGGCGGCACAGCCCGCAAACAGGGCGACCTTGTTGGACGTGCTCGTAAAGAAGGCTGTCGCGAGCAGCGAATAGGTCATGAATTGGGGGAGTGTACGAGGGGCTCAGGCGCCGCGCGCTCCTCGGCGGGCGTCCGGGCCTGCTCGCCCGCGGGCTCGGCCGAGCCGCCGTCAGTGGGCTCCGGGCCCGGTTCGCCTCCATCCCCGCCGGGCTCGCGCAGAGCCCGCGAAAGCTCTGAGACCCTGGCGGCCAGCCCCGCCGCGTCGCCCTCGAAGACGAGCAACCGGATCTCGTCGAACATCGACTCGACCTCCTGAACCCCGAGCGGCTCGCGCTCGGCGCGGAGGATCTTCTCGGCCTCCGTCGGGCGGGGGCGCTCATAGCTGTTGAAGAGTTCCTCGCCCAGCTTCTCGCCGGGACGGCTGCCGATGATCTCGATGTCGATGTCGCGGTCCGGATCCAGGCCCGAGAGCTCGATCATCGCCCTGGCCAGCTCGACTATCCGGACCGGCTCGCCCATTTCGAGCACGAAGATCTCCGCGCTTGCTCCCGCGCGGATCCGCGGCCTGGGCGCCCCCGGCGCGCCGAGCGTCTGGGCGGTAGCCAGCGAGCCCGAGCGGATGATCAGCTGGACGGCCTCGGGGATCGTCATGAAGTAACGGGTCATCCGCTCGTCGGTCACGGTGACGGGCCCGCCGCGCTCGATCTGGCGGCGGAAGATCGGCACGACGCTGCCGGAGGAGCCGAGCACGTTGCCGAAGCGGACGGCCGCGTAGGCGGTCTGCGGGAACCTGGCCGTCGCCGCCTCGAGGGCGAACTCGGCGAGCGCCTTCGATGCTCCCATGACGGTGGCCGGGGCGACCGCCTTGTCGGTCGAGACCAGGACGAAGCGCGCGACGCCGTTCTCGCCGGCGATGTGTGCGACGTCGCGGGTCGCGATCGCGTTGTTGCGGATCGCCTCGACCGGGTTGGCCTCCATCAGACCGACGTGCTTGTACGCGGCGGCATGGAAGACGACCGACGGACGGTGCTCGGCGAAGACCTCGCGCATCCGCTCGGGTTCCTTGCAGTCGGCCAGGACCGCGGCGACCATCGAGGGGGGCACGTGGCGCTCGTCCTCGAGCTCGCGCTGGATCGCGAAGAGGTTGTCCTCGGCATGATCGACGAGCACGATCCGGTGCGGCTCGACGCGGGCGATCTGGCGGCAGAGCTCCGAGCCGATCGAGCCGCCCGCGCCGGTGACGAGGACGACCTGGCCGGCCAGGTAGGCCCCGACCCGCTCGAGCTCCATGTGGACCGGCTCGCGGCCCAGGACATCCTCGACGCGGACCTCGCGCATCTGGCGGGCCAGTGCGCCGCGGGTCTGCAGCAGCTCGAAGACCGTCGGCAGCGTCCGTACGGGGATCCCCCGCTGACGGCACTCTTTGACGATCCGCGCACGGGTCGAGCCCGGCGCGGAGGGGATCGCGATGATGACTTCGTCGGGCTCGGCGTCGTCGAGGATGCGGGGCAGGTCGGCTTCGGTGTCGCCGCGGACACGGACGCCGTCGATCCGCAGCCGCCGCTTGGTCGGATCGTCGTCCAGGAACCCGACCGGTACGAGGCCGAGCTCGCGATTGCGCATGATCTCCCTGGCGACCATCCGCCCGCCCTCCCCGGCGCCCGCGATCAGGACTGTCCGCTGTCCCTTGCGCCCGGCTCTGAAGGCGGCCAGCGGGCGGCGCTCGTAGAACGTCCTCGCGAGTGCCCTGATCGCCACCAGGAAGGCGAGCGAAAGCAACAGGTAGAGGACAATGACGCCGTTGGGCAGGACGATCGCCTCGCCCGTCACGACCCTGTGGCGGATGTGGTCGTAGCTGTAGAGGTGGGTCGGGCGGAAGATCTCGATCGCGACGACCGTCAGCAGGACGATCAGGACGACCGCGCGGACGACCGCCTCGTAGTCGCGCTGGCCCGCGTAGCGCCAGCGGCGCTGGTAGACCCGCGAGAGGACGAGCACCGGCAGGCTCCCGAGCAGGACCCACCAGATCGTCGCCGAGCGGAGCTCTTCGTATCGCGGCCGCGCGTTGGGAAAGCGCAGCTGGAAGGCGAGGTAGTACGCGAGCGCAACCAGCGCCCCATCTGCTGCTAGCTGGGGCAGCGAATGACGGTGCAGCGGGAGGGCCGCCGAGCGGATCCGTCGGCGCATTGTGAAGATTGTAAGGGCCTCGGAGGACTCCCGGCGCGGTGGCTAGGGGCCTGTGCCGAGCGGGCTCAGCAGAAGCTCCAGCAGCAACCGCGGGTCGCGGCGGACACGCGCGGGCCGATCGGCCGGGCGGGGGGTGGCGAGGTCGAGCTCGCCGGCATCCTCCAGACGCCCCATCCTGCCTTCGGCGATCAGCCGTTCGTCAAGCGCCCCCATGCGACCCGAGAAGGTCGTGTAGACGGGTGTCCCGAGGGCGACCGCCTCGCGATTCATCGTCCCTCCGGCCGAGATCACGAGGTCGGCCAGGGCGATCAGCGACTGCGCGTCGATCGCATGCTCCGGTACGAGAAAGCCCGGGATGGCACCGAGCTCGCGTCGCTGGGCCTCGACGCGGGGCAGGACCACCGGCTGCAGACCCTCTGCGGCGGCCTCGCGCAGGCGCTCCAGGACGAGTGCGAACAGGTCGCTGTGGAAACGGTGGTAGAGCGAGACCTCCGGCGGGGTGCGCACGACGACGATCGGCCGTTCGCGATCGAGGCCGAGCTCGGCGAGGACACCCGGGTCGGGCTCGAAGCCGGAAAGGTAGTACTCCTCCTTCAGGCCCTCGTAGGGGCGCAGCTTGCCGCTCGCCCCGTAGCGGGCGAGACGCTCGGGGGGGATCGCATCGGGCACCACGACGGCACTTGCGAGACGGCAGTTGACGTTGTGCTGGACGGTCGCCCACTCGTAGTCGAACATCGTCGAGCTGGGGATCCGCAGCATGGCCGCGGCCACCGAGATGTCGTTCGAGCCATGTCCGAGGGCGATGTCGAATGGGCGACCCGTGCCGCCGGCGGGCCGCGTCCGGGCCCAGCTCCTCAGCGCGGCCGAGCGCGAGACGAGGCCTGCGGCCTTGGCCGCGAGGCCCTCGCCGCGGTGATGGCCGATGGCCGTGTGCTCGACGCCCAGGCGCTCACAGAGATCCAGCGTCTGGGCGAAATCACGCGCCGTCACGCGAACCTCGTGGCCGTCCTCGCGCAGCAGATCGATCAGCGGGCGCATCACGAGCACGTGGGGGCTGTTCGTAAGGTCGATCCAGACGCGCATCTGCGAGGCAACCTAACGGGCGCGGCGCCTGCCCGGGCGGCCAGCGGCGCCCGGGGGCCAAGTATCGTTGCGTGCTGATGCTCGTCCTCGCATCGATCTCCGAAACGCTGGTCAACGAAACCTCGCACTTCGTGGGCGAAGCGGGGCTGCCCGGCATCTTCGCGCTGATGGCCATCTCCAGCGCCTGCATCCCGATCCCCTCCGAGGTGGTCCTGCTGTTCGCCGGGTTCGCCGTCGCGGACCCCGCACAGGCGGGCGTCCAGCATCATCTGACGATGCTCGGCGTCGTCCTGGCCGCCCTGATCGGCACGATGGTCGGCTCCTGGGTCGCCTACGCGATCGGCCGGGGCGGGCGCCTGGAGCTGTTCGAACGCCACGGCGCCAAGGTCCACATGGGGCCGGCGCAGGTCGAAAAGGCCGACCGCTGGTTCCAGCACTACGGCGAGTCGGCGGTGTTGTTCGGGCGCGTCGTCCCGGTCGTGCGCTGCTTCGTCTCGCTCCCTGCGGGCGTCGCACGGATGCCACTGGCTCGGTTCACGATCTACTCGCTGATCGGCGCCGTGCCCTGGGTGCTGGGCCTAGCCCTGGCGGGACATGCGCTCGGCGGGAACTGGACGAGCGTCCGCAAGGGCTTCGAGTACGCCGACTACGTGATCGTGGTGCTGGTGATCGCAGGCGCGATCTATGCGGTGGCCCGCCGGCGGCGGGCCCGCCGCGAGCCGGCGGAGAATGCCGCCGGCTGAGCGGACGCGCTCGCTTCGCCAGGCCGTGGCGCTGGGCCTGCTCCAGGGCCCCAGCGAGCTGCTCCCGATCTCCTCATCGGCCCACACCCGGCTGATTCCCTGGCTCGCCGGCTGGGAGCGTGAGGGCCGGGGCGCGCAGCAGGGGAGGTCCTTCGAAGTCGCACTGCACGGCGCGGCGGCGCTCGCGCTGGGGCTCGAGATGGCGGGGCCGCTGCGGCGCGAGCTCGGCCCGCCGGGGGCGCCGGGCGCGCTGACGGCGACGCTCACGCTCGCGCCCGCGGTGATCGCCGGGCTGACGCTGCGCAGCAAGATCGAGGAGCGCCTCTCGGGGCCCCGGGCGAGCGCCGGCGGGCTGATCCTGGGGGCGGTGGCGATGGCGCTCGCCGACGGCCGCGGAACCGGTCACGGGCGAGCGGCTCGCGAGGCAGGCCCAATGGACGGCCTCGCGCTCGGGGTGGCCCAGGCGATCGCGCTGGCCCCCGGCGTCTCGCGCAACGGGGCCACGCTCACCGCGGCCCGGGCCCGGGGCTTCAGCCGGGCCGGCGCCCAGCGGCTGTCGTGGGCGGCGGGGCTGCCGTTGATGGCCGGGGCGGGAGCCTACGACGCCCTCAAGCTGCTCCGCGACGGGCCGCGGGCGGGCGGCGCAGCGACACTCGGGGGGGCCGGCGCGTCGTTCCTCTCAACCAGCCTCAGCGCCCGCCTGCTTTCGGGCAGACTCGAGCGCCGGGCGCTGTGGCCGTATGCGGTCTACCGCTGCCTGCTGGGTGGACTGGTCCTGTTCAGCTCGCGACGCGCACAATGGTGGCGATGACGGCCGTCGGGACCATGATCGCGGGGCGTTACCGGCTCGACGCGGTGATCGGCCGCGGTGGCATGTCGACGGTCTACCGGGCCTTCGACACGGTCCTCGAGCGACCCGTGGCGATCAAGCTGATGCACCGCGAGATCACCACCGACTCCGACCAGCTCGAGCGGTTCCGCCGCGAGGCCCGCTCGGTCGCGCAGCTCAACCATCCGCACGTCGTCTCGGTGATCGACGCCGGCGAGGAGCCCTCCCCCGACGGGGAGGACCCGCCGACGGGCACCCCGTACATCGTCCTCGAATACGTCGACGGGGAAACGCTGAAGGGGCTGATCCGCCGCGGCGGACCGCTCGAGATCCCGCAGGCGCTGGCCTACGCGATCGAGATCGCGAGGGCGCTCGGGGCGGCCCACGAGCGACGGATCGTGCACCGTGACGTCAAGCCCCAGAACATCCTGATCGACCCCGAGGGCGGCGCGAAGATCACCGATTTCGGCATCGCCCGCTCGCTCAGCGAGGAGGGCCTGACGCTGGCCGGGCGGGTCCTGGGAACGACCGACTACGTCTCCCCCGAGCAGGCGCTGGGCCAGCCGGTGACGCCCCAGTCGGACCTCTATTCGCTGGGCGTCGTGCTGTACGAGATGCTCACCGGCGACGTCCCCTTCCACGGGGACTCGCCGGTGGCCGTGGCGATGAAGCACGTCCGCGAGGAGGTCCCCGACGTCCAGGCCCGCCGGCCGCAGCTCTCCGCGGCAACGGCCGCGGTCATCGACCGGGCGCTCGCCAAGGACCTCGGGCAGCGCTATCAGGACGCCGCCGCGATGACGGCCGACCTCGAGGAGGTCCTGGCCGTCGAGGCGGCCCGGAGCGGTCAGACCACGGGCGAGGTCACGAGCGTGCTGCAGACGCTGCCCGGCCGCTTGCGGCGGCGGCTGCCGTGGCGGATGCGCCACCCCGGCCGCTGGATCGCCTCGCTGGCGCTGCTGGGGGCGATCGTCGCGCTGGTGCTGATCGCCGCCGCCAACCACGCCCACCGCGGGACCGGCATCGCGCCGGGCGCCTCGGCGAAGGCCGGCCTGGAACCGGTCCAGCTCGGTGAATCCTCGGCGCATGGGTACAACCCGTTCGGGACCGGGCCGGAAAACCGCGACCAGATCGGCAACCTCGTCGACAGCGACCCCAGCACCACCTGGTCGACCGAGAGCTACTACGACGGGACCCTCAAGAAGCCCGGTGGGGTGGGACTGGGCTTCTACCTGGATGCCTCGCCGGGGGTCGTGGCGCGGGCGATCGAGATCCAGACGCCGACACCGGGCTTCGGCGTGCAGATCTACGTGGCCGATCACGTCAACGAAGCCTTCCCCTACGGCTCCTCGGTGCCGCTGACCGGGCGCGGCTGGCAGGGCCCGGTCGGCATGAGCGCACATGTCGCGGACGGCGAACGGATCCCGCTCCAGCTGGGCGGGCACAGCCACCCCTATTACCTGGTCTGGATGACGACCCTGCCGCCCGGGCACGAGTCGGCGACGATCGCCGACGTGACGCTGTTCAGATGAGGGCGGGCGCTCAGTAGCTGTAGGCGTGGCGCTCGGCGTGGCGCTCCAGCGCCAGCCGGCACAGCCGGTCGACCAGCCGGGGGTAGGCGATCCCCGAGGCGTCGAACAGCTTTGCGTAGACACTCGTCGGCGTGAAGCCGGGCATCGTGTTGAGCTCGTTGACGAGGACCTCCTCGCCGTCGACGAAGAAGTCGACCCGTGCCAGGCCCTCGCAGCCGGCCAGCTCGAACGTGCGGACGGCCAGCTCGCGCACGACCTCGCGCGTCGCCGGCGCGATCCTGGCGGGGATCAACAGCTCCATCCCGCCGGGTGAGTACTTCGCCTCGTAGTCGTAGAAGTCACCGACGAAGACGATCTCGCCGGGCTCCGAGGCGATCGCCTGGGGCCCCTCGGCGCTGCGCTCCGCGACGGGGATGCCGAGCACGCCGCACTCGACCTCCCGGCCGTTCGCCATCGCCTCGACGATCACCAGGGAGTCGTGCTCGAACGCACCGGCCAGCGCGTCGGCGATCGCAGCGGCCTCGGTGACCTTGACGATGCCCACCGAGGAGCCGAGGTGGGCGGGCTTGACGAACACGGGCAGCCCGATCCCCGCGATCTCCTCGAGCACACGGCCGGGCTCGCGCCGGTAGCGCTCGGCGCCGACCCCGACGTGCTCGACCTGGGGCAGGCCGCGCGAGGCCATGACCTCCTTGAAGAGGACCTTGTCCAGGCACAGGGCCGAGGCCGCCACGCCGGCGCCGACGTAGGGGACGTCGAGCGTCTCGAGCAGGCCCTGGACGGTCCCGTCCTCGCCGAACGGCCCGTGCAGGACCGGAAACACGACCTGGGCTCCCGGGAAGCCCTCGCCGGGCGTCAGGCTGAGCGGCTCTCCGTCGGAGCGCCAGACGCCGTCGCGGCCGATCTCGACCCACAGGACATCGTGACCCGCCTCGAGCAGCCCGGCGCGGACGGCCGCAGCGGAGGCGAGCGACACCTCGTGCTCGGAGGAGCGCCCGCCTGCCAGGACGGCCACCCGCAGCGGCCCCGTGGGCGGATGTGAGGTGAAGCTCATTGCAGGCGAGCCTAGCCCGGACCGGGGGTCGTGGTGGTCGGGGTGGTCGGGGTGGTGCTCGTCGAGGTACTGGTCGTGCCGAGGATGCCCACGGCGATCGTGACCGTCGAGTCCTTTGCGGCTTCGGCCGCCGCAGCCGGGCTCTGGCGCAGCACGACGCCCACCTGGCTCGCTTCGGTCGTCGTCTGGTTGACCGTCTTGGTCTTGAACCCGGCCTGTTTGAGGGTCGCCACGGCGGCGGCCTCGGTTTCCCCGACGACGCCCGGGACGGCGACCATCGTGGGCGCTTCGGCGACCGTCAGATCGACGGGGCTGCCGGGCTTGACCGACTTGCCCGACGCGGGCGACTGGGCCAGGACGGTTTCGGGCGCCTGCCCGGCAGCGGCCCGCTTGGTGACCGTGCCGACCTTCAGCCCGGCGCTGGTCAGTTCCGTTTCGGCGCCCGACAGGGTCTGGCCCTTGACATCGGGCACGCGAACCGGTTCGGGGCCGCTGGAGACGAACACCGTGACGGGACTCCCGAGCTGCACGTCGGTCCCCGCGGGCGGGTTGGTTGCGATCACCTTCCCGCTTTCGACGGTCGAGGAGCTCTGGGGCTTGGCGGTCGGCTTGAAGCCCGCCTTGCGCAGCCGCTCGAGGGCCTGCTCGGAGCTCAGCCCTTCAACATTCTCGATCGCCGCGCTGGCCGCGCCGCCGGAGACGACGATCGTCACCTGGCTGTGCTTGTCGACGAGCTGCCCGGCGGGCGGCGTCTGGCTGACGACGAGCCCGCTGCGGACCGTCGCGCTGGCCGCGAACGAGGGGACCGGTTCGAGGCCGGCGTCGCGCAGCGCCGTGCCCGCAGCCTGTTCGGTCATGCCCTTGACATCGGGGACCCTGACCTGGGTCGTGGAGGAGCTCAGCAGCAGGATCGCGGCCACGGCGGCCGCCGCGACGGCGAGGATCCCGAGGCTCCACCAGAGGATCCTGCGATCGCGACCGCCGTTCTGCGCGGGCGCCGTGTCGGGCGCATAGGGCAGCGGCGCAGCGAACATCATCCCGGTGGGGGGCTCATAGGAGGGCTCTGCCGGCAGCGGGGCGGGCACGTAGCCGTTGCCGCCAAGCAGCTCCCGCTCGGCTTCGAGCGCGGCGATCAGCTCATCGTCGTCGGCGTAGCGTTCGATCGGGTCCTTGGCCAACGCGCGCAGGACGACGGCGTCGAGCGAGTGTGGCAGCCGGGGGTTCAGCTCGCTGGGCGGACGGGGGGTCGCCGAGACCTGCTTGAAGGCGATCGCGACGGCCGTCTCGCCTTCGAAGGGCACGACGCCGGTCAGCAGCTCGTAGAGGATCACGCCGACCGAGTAGAGGTCCGAGGCCGCGCTGACCGTGTACCCCTGGGCCTGCTCGGGCGAGAGGTACTGGGCGGTGCCCATGATCGAGCCGGTCATCGTCATGTCCGACGCTCCGGCGCGGGCGATGCCGAAATCCGTCACCCGGGCGCGGCCCTCCTCGTCGAGGATCACGTTGTGGGGCTTGAGGTCGCGGTGGATCACACCGCGCTTGTGGGCGAAGCGCGCCGCACGGAGGATCTGGATGACGGTGTCGATCGCCAGGATCGGATCGAGTGGGCCGGTTTCGCGGACGAGCGCCTTCAACGAGCGGCCGGCCACGTACTCCATGGCGATGTAGTAGGTCCCGTTCCACTCGCCGCGGTCGAAGATCGCGACGATGTTGGGGTGCGACAGGGCGGCCGCGCTCGAGGCCTCGCGGCGGAAACGCTCGACGAACTCCTGGTCTTCGGCGAAGTGGTGGTGCAGGACCTTGACGGCGACCTGGCGGCCGAGCAGCTGGTCCTGGGCGAGGTAGACGTCGGCCATGCCGCCCGAGCCGAGGCGCGAGATGACCCGATAGCGACCGTCGATCAGCGTGTCCGGCTCAATCATGGAGGAGCCTTTCTATTACCTGGCGTGCCACAGGCGCGGCGAAGGCCGCGCCCTGGCCGGGCACATGTTCGAGGGTGACCGCGATCGCGACCGTCGGGTCGGCCGCGGGGGCGAAGGCGATGAACCAGACATTGTTGATGGCCGCCCCGATCTGGGTCTCGGCCGTGCCGGTCTTGCCGGCCACCTGAACGCCGGGGATCCGCGCGCTTTCGCCGGTACCTTCGTTGACGACCGCTTCCATCATCCCGCGGACGGCTTCGGCGGTCGAGCTCTTCATCACGACCGACTGGACCCGGGGGGCGACCGTCTTGACGGTCTGCCCTTCGGGGTTGACGATCCGGGCCGTCATGTGGGGAACCATCAGCGTGCCGTGGTTGCCCACGGCCGCCGCCACCTCGGCCATCTGCAGGGGTGTCACTTCGAGTTTGTCCTGGCCGATCCCCATGCGCCCGACGTCGACGCTTTCGCTCGTCGGCGGGATGATCCGTTCCCCTTCGTGCTCGCCGCTGGCGGACATTTCGTTGGCCGGGTAGTCGAGCAGCGGTTTGCGATCGAAGCCGAAGCGCTCCATGTAGCGGGCCATCGTCGGCTTGCCCAGGTGGACGGCAACCTGGGCCCAGACGGTGTTGACCGAACGTGCCAGGGCCTCGGTCAGGCTGATTTCCCCGAGGTTCTCGTTGTCGTCGTTTTTCAGGGGCACCCCGGAGATCGGGATTTCGTTGCGCCCGCTGAGCATCGAGGACGGCGTGTACTGCCCCGTGTCGATCGCCGCGGTCGCGGTGACGACCTTGAAGGTCGAGCCGGGCGCGTAGCCGAACTGGGTCGCGCGGTTGACCAGGGGTTTGTTCACGTTGTCCCCGGCCAGTTTGGCGAAGCCCGCGGCGGTGCTCGCCGTGTTGGGGTCATACGAGGGGGAGGAGGCCATGACGGTGACCGCTCCCGTCCGGGGTTCGAGCGCCACGACAGCTCCGTTGTGGCCCGCGAGATCGGCCATCGCGACCCGTTGGGCTGCCGGGTCGAGTGTCGTCAGAACCTTGTCCCCGCGGGGTTTCTTGCCCTGCAGCTCGTCGAGGATCCGCTGCAGGCCGGTGTCGCTCTGGCCGTTGAGATAGGCGCTGCGGAAGTGCTCGAGGCCGGTGCTGCCGGGCGTCGGGAAGTAGTAGCCGATCGCATTCGCGAACAGGGAGCCCGTGGGGTAGACGCGTTCGTAGATCCCTTCTTCACGCCGTACGCTGCGCGCGAGGACCGTGCCGTCGGCGGCCACGATCTCGCCGCGGGGGATGCGCTGCTGCTCGAGGAAGCCGCGGTGGTTCTCGGGGTTTTCGCGCAGCGCCGAGGCTTCGAAGATGGTCCAGCGCGAGGTGAACGCGACGAGCACCGCGAACAGCAGGACGACGAGGCCGAACAGGCGGACGATCGGGCGGTTCAAGCGGGGCCCCTCATTCGAGCTGCCCCAGTTCGAGGCTGCGGATCAGCGATGCGGCGTCAGCTTCCGAGCGCAGCGTGTGATCGAGCAGCGTGGCGCGCCGCTGGGCGCTCACGGTCGAGGCGCTGACGCCCGAGACGTAGCGGCTCGAGTACAGCGTCAGGTTTCCCGGGAGCTTCAGGGGGACGCCCTCGTAGAGCGTCACGAGGCCCCGGTTGTTGGTGCCGATGAAGTAGATGTTCTGCAGCGCCAGGTAGGCCCCGGCGGCCAGCATTCCGAGCACCACGAGCGTCCCGGCGAGAAGGCCGGCGCGGCGGATCCGAAAGCGCCCGGCGGGCCGTGCCGCCGACGGTTCCGGGGGCGCGATTCGGGGGCGCCGCGGCGCCGGTGGCGGCACGGCGAGCGCCGCCGGCTCCTGGGCGCTGGGCGGCCCCTGCGGCACAACCGTGGCCGGGGTGAGGTCGGTCTGGGTCTGCTCCTCCACGGCGGCGCCCCCGCCGAGCTCGAACTCCTCGAGGCGGATCAGGATGACGGTGATGTTGTCCCGGCCGCCGGCATCGTTGGCGGCCGCGATCAGTGCCTCGCCGGCGGCCGCGAGGCCGCTGTGGGCGAGGAGGAGCTCGACGATCCGGGCCTCCGGGACCATCGTCGTGAGGCCGTCGCTGCAGAGCAGGTAGATGTCGCCGTCGTGCCCGCGGAAGGACCTCGTGTCGACGTCGACCCGCCCTTCGATGCCGAGCGCCCGGGTGATGACCGAGCGCTGCGGATGTTCGACGGCTTCCTCGGGGGTCAGGCGGCCCTGGCGCAGCAGCTCATCGACGAGGGAGTGGTCGTCGGTCAGCTTGATCAGCTCCCCCTCGCGCAGGCAGTAGGCGCGGCTGTCGCCCACGTGGGCGATCGAGACGTCCTGCTCGCCGACGTAGATGGCGGTCAGGGTCGTGCCCATCCCGGCGTGCTCGGCGTTGGCGTGGGAGAGCTCGTGGATCCGGGCATTGGCACCCTGGGTCAGGGCCTCGAGGGCCCGCTCGGGCTCCTCGCCCTCGGGCAGTCCGGGGCGGAACTCGTCCACGGCGACGCTCGAGGCGACCTCGCCGGCCTGCGCCCCGCCCATCCCGTCGGCGATCACGAACAGCGGCGAGCGCACGAGCAGCGAGTCCTCGTTGGCGCGACGCTGGCGGCCGGTGTCGCTGCCCGCATACTGCTCGGCGACACGCAGCAAGTCAGTCGACCTCGAAGGCGAATTCGCTGTCGCCGATCCGCACGCGGTCCCCCGGGTGAAGCGGTCTCGGGGTCTGCAGCAGCTCCTCGTTCAGGTAGGTCCCGTTGGTTGAGCCGAGGTCTTCAACGACGACGATGTTGCCCTGCTCGTAGATCCGGGCGTGGCGAGCCGAGGCGAAGGGGTCCTCGAGCCGGATCTCGGCGCGGTCGCCCCGGCCGAGGATGAGATCACCGTCGAGGTCGTAGATCATCCCCGGTTCGTGCCCGGGGGCCCGCTCGACGACGAGCCGGGGTTCGCGGTGGGCGAAGTCGGCGGGGCCGAGCGTCGAGGCCGAGTACATGCCCGTCGCTTCGGGGTCCCGTGCGGCCAGCCCGACGTTGCCGGCGGCGGCGGAGCCGCCGAGATCACGCTTGGCGCTGCGGGCGACCCACAGCAGGAACAGGTAGAGGACGGCAACGAAGCCGAACTTGAGCGCCACCGATACCGGGTCGAGGCTGTTCATCCGACTTCGAAGAGGGCCACTGTGGTGCCGAGCTCGACTCGGTCACCCGGCTCGAGCGGCTGGGGCCCCTCGATCGGCCGGCCGTTTACCAGCACCCCGTTCGTGGAGCCGAGGTCGGCGATCTCCCAGCCGCCGGCCCCGGGGCGCAGCTCGGCGTGCCTGCGCGAGACGCCCGTGTCGTCGAAGACGATGTCGCAGTCCCGGCTGCGCCCGATCGTCCCGCCGGCCGGCGGGACCAGCAGGCGCCGGCCACCGACGGCCAAGAGGGCTCGCGGCAGCGGCGCCCGCGGCTGGGCCGTTTCGACGGGTCCTCCGACCCGCGCGGAGGTGCTGTAGATCATCGTCCTGCCGTGGGGTTCATCAGGCGCGGGTGGTGGGGGCGCGGCCGGTGCCGGTGCCGGCGCGGGTGCTGGAGACGCTTCTGCTTGGGGTCGGGCGGGACCCGGCATCGACGGGCCATCCTGGGCATCCTGAACCTCCGGGCGGACCAATCGCGCCTCGATCCCGAACTCCCCGAGGGAGAGGCGCTCGTCGGTGTGGAAGACGATCTGGGGAGGCGAGGCCAAGATCAGGTTCTCGCTGCGGGCATGCTCGAGCAGGTATGCGCAGAGCTCGTCGATCAGTTCGTCCTCGACCTCTTCGTAGCGGGCGCGGTCCTCGACAGAGAGCCAGACGGCGTACTCGTTGGGCACGTAGACGCGCGACACCGAGACGGTCCTGTGGGTGTCCATCTCGCGCGCCAGCTTGCGGGCCAGTTCCATCGGGCGGACCTCGGATCGGAAGGCCCGCCCGAAGGCGCCCTCGACGAGTTTGGCGATGGTGGTCTCGACGCTCTTGAGCAGGTTCATCTTTGGCGTTGGGGCGATGCGGGCGGCAACCCGCCGGATGGCTGTCAGGCCATGCTACGCGCCCGGCTCAGACCGGGCCGCGCAGGGCGCGGGCGGCGATCGCGACCATCGCCCCCAGGATCGCCCCGAGCAGGGCCCCGCGCGGCTGGGGATGAGCGAGCGCCGAGGAGAGCCCGGAGTCGACCCGGGGAGCCGCCGCGACGAGCGCGGCCGACCAGAGGGCCGCGCCGAGAACATCCATCGCCGCGCTGCGGCCGCGGACGAGGAGCGGGAGCAGTGCAGCCGCCAGGCCCCAGAGCACCGCGCCCGCCAGCACGCCGGTGCTCAGCAGGGGCCACACGACATGGGTCGCGGTGCTCTGCAGCGAGCCCTCCCAGACGCTCCGGGCGGGGGCGCCCGCCGGCGCTCCGAGCCACAGGTCACGGGACAGCAGCGGCTCGGCCAGACGCAGCCACCAGTAGCCGATGGCCCCCAGGGCGAAGCGCTGACGCCACTGGGACGCCTGGCCCGCGACGGCGGGGTAGGCGCCGGCCAGTCCGATCAGGCCCAACACCGGTGCCAGCACGCATCCCAGCCAGATCGCCGGGACGCCGCCGCCCAGCGGCCGGGTGGGCATCACCGCGAGAGGCAAAAGGGCCGCGAGGGCCAGCAGCCCGACGCCCGGCCGACCGGCCGCGAGCTCCCAGCCGACCAGGAGCAGGCCGAGTGCGCTCCAGATCATCCGCGGCAGGCCGGGGCCGCCGGCGGTCAGCGGGTCGGCGGGCGCGTGCGCAGGGGGCCCTTCGAGCAGGATCGCTCGGTGCTCCGGCGCCGGCACCTCGTGCGCGGGTCGGCGGGGACGGCGGGCGAGGGGCCGTTCGCGTCGGCGGAGGGTCGGCGGTGAGCCCTCCTCGAGCTCCGCCTGGAGGGCCTGGCGGAGCTCCTCGAGGGTGCCGCGGTCGCGGGGATCGGGTGACAGGGCGCGGTCGAGGGCGCCGGCCAGCTCGCGGGGAAGGTCGCGGCGCATCCGTCCGATCGGCTCCAGGCGGGTGCCGATCCGCCTGGCCGTCGCGGCGGGGTTCGGCCCGCGGACGGGGTTCACCCCCGTCAGCGCCTCGTAGAGGACGAGCGCCAGGGCGTAGAGGTCGGCCTCCTCGCCGACCTCGCGGCCTTCGCTCTGCTCGGGGGCCATGTAGGCGAGGGTGCCCAGGACATCCCCGGTCCGGGTCAGGGCGTCCTCCTCCGCCAGGCTGGCGCCGCCGAAGTCGGTCAACTTGGCGGCCGCGAGGTGCTCGCGCGAGCGGGGTGCCTCGGGCCGGTGCGGGATGAGGACGTTCTGGGGCTTGATGTCGCGGTGGATGACCCCCCGCGCGTGGGCGTGTTCGAGGGCGTCGATCAACGCCAGGCCGATGGCGATGACCTGGCGGTCCTCGAGCTCGCCTGCGGCGATCAGGCCGGCCAGGGTCTGCCCGTCGACGAGCTCGGAGATCAGGTAGAAGGCCTCGCCGAGTGGGCAGGCCTCATACAGAGCGACGATCGCCGGATGCGAGAGCCGGGCGCTCGCCTGCGCCTCGCGGGCGGCCCGTTCGCTGTCCCCGTCGGGGCCCAGCCAGATGCGCTTGACGGCGACTTCGCGGTGGAGCAGTTCATCGCGCGCGCGCCAGACGACTCCGAAGCCGCCGGCGCCGAGGCGTTCGAGCAGGCGATAGCGCTCGAGGACGAGCTGCTCGCCGGTCCCCGCGGCCGGGTTGGGCGCACGCGGGCCCCGGGCCCTGAACGGTCCGCGCCGGGGCGCCTGCTCGGGCGTCGGGCCGGTCGGGGACGGCTGGACGAGGGTGTTGTGCGAGTCCACCGGCTCGGGCGTTCGCCGCCCGCGGAGCGAACTCCTGCGCGCCGTGCGAAGGAAAACCCGCTCTGAGCGAGAAGTTGCAGGATCGCCAGGGACTCGGCCTGCAGTCATACTGAGGCCGTTCCAGGACCCTGCACAGAGGAGCGGAGGCTTTTTGTCGTTCTTTGATGATGGCGAGGACACGGCTCCTCGGCCGTCGACCAGAGCACCGCGATCGAATCCGGTCGCTCCCCGCTCCTCGGGGGCTGCTCCGCGGCGGCCGCGGCCGCGGCGTCCCACTGGCGCCGGTGGGCCGTCGGGCTATGACCAGCACACGCTGATGGTCCGGCGGCGCTGGGCCGCCGGAATCGCCGTTGCGGTCCTGGTGATCATCGTCCTGTTGATCAGCGGCTGCCTGAAATCGGAAAAGCAGCAGTCGTTGAAGGACTACAACCGCCACGTCGGCGAAATCGCCCAGGAATACGACACGGTGGTCGCCACGCCGCTGTTCACGACGTTGACCGGCGCCAGCAGCAAGCCGGCGCTCAACGTCGAGACGCAGGTCAACCAGCTGCTGCTCGAATCCCAGAAGCTCAACGCCCGCGCGCAGGCGCTGTCGGTGCCGAGTGAAATGACGGGGGCTCAACGGGCGTTCCTGCTGGCCCTGGGCCTGCGGGTCGAAGGGATCACCAAGATCGCCGCCCAGCTCCCCGCGGCACTCGGCGGCCAGGGCAAACAGGTGGGACCGAAGATCGCCGGTGCGATGCAGACGTTCCTGGCCTCCGACGTGATCTATTCACAGCGGGTCGCGCCCCTGATCCAGCAGGAGCTGAGCGCCAACTCGATCAGCGAGCCGACGAGTGGCGGGCGCTTTCTGCCGAACCTCGGCTGGCTTGAAACGAACACGCTGCTTGGTCGTCTGACGGGCCAGTCGGGAAGCGCCGCGAGCGAATCCACGGGCGTCGCGCCCGGCCACCACGGGACGGTCCTGAAGGGCGTGAGCGTGGGCTCCACCCAGCTCGAAGCCGAACCGGCGCTCAACCACATCGGCGGCGGCGGCAATGTGACGTTCACGGTGTCCGTCGAAGACGACGGGGAATTCACCGAGCCGGGGGTCACCGTCGACGTGGCCGTCACGGCGGCCGGCAAGACGATCACCAAGTCGGGCGTGATCAGCCAGACCGAACCCGGCAAGACCTCGACGGTCGAAATCGCCGTCCCGGGCATCCCGCTGGAAGCCGCCGCAAACGTCGCGGTGAGCGTCCAGCCCGTGCCGGGCGAAACCAACCATGAAGGCACCAAGAGCACCTATCTCGCGATCTTCGGCTAAGCGCCGCGGAGCGAGCGGCTAACTTGTGGCGATGGCCGCATCGATCACGGACACGCAGGGCATAATTGCGATCGCGGCCGCGGCGGCGGCCGTGATGGCGCTGATCTGCTGCGGCGTCCTTGCGATCTCCGTCCGCCGTCTGCGCCGCGACCAGCGTCTGGTCATCGGTGAGCACGGCGAGCAGGATCTGATCCTCCACGCAGCGACGATGCAGGACGCCTTCGAAGCACTCCGCGAGTACGTCGAGGAAACGGCCGTGCGACTCGACGGCCGCCTGGCGAGTGCCGAGACGACCCTGCGGGGAACCATTGCGCACCGCTCGCTGGTGAGGTACGACGCCTACAACGAGCTGTCGGGTCGGCAGTCCATGTCGATCGCGCTGCTGGACGACGAACGGTCGGGGATCGTCCTCTCCTGCATCCACCATCGCGACCAGGCCCGCGTCTACGGCAAGCGCGTGCAGGAGGGCCGCGGCGAACTGGAGCTCTCGCCCGAGGAGGCCGAAGCCGTCAAGCTGGCCCTCTCCGGCGAGGCGCCGGCGCCGGCGCCGCATGAACGCACCTCCTGAGGCGCCGCCCGGTCGCGGGCGGGTCGGCTATCTGGGGCCTGCCGGCACGTTCAGCGAGGAGGCCCTGCTGACGAGCGCCGC
The DNA here is from genome assembly GCA_963787765.1 of uncultured Solirubrobacteraceae bacterium. Taxonomy (GTDB): domain Bacteria; phylum Actinomycetota; class Thermoleophilia; order Solirubrobacterales; family Solirubrobacteraceae; genus Palsa-744. Next base: position 216,760 of record CAWBEF010000006.1, read on the forward strand.
CGAGGGGCAGGTCGAGCCGGTCGCCCTGGCGAGCATCTATGAGACCGTCATGGAGCTCCGCCGTGGCGGGCTGGACTGGGCGATCGTGCCGATCGAGAACTCCCTCGAGGGCTCGATCAACGTGACGCTGGATCTCCTGGCGGGCGAGGCGGCCGACGTGCGGATCGTCGGCGAGGCGATCCTGCGGGTGCGCCATGCCCTGATCGCGGCCGGGCAGACGACGCTCGAGGAGATCGACACGGTCATCTCCCACCCACAGGTGCCCGGCCAGTGCACCCGCTTTCTGCGCGGCGAGCTGGCCCATGCTCAGATCGTGCCGGCGAGCTCGACGGCCGAGGCGGTCAGGATCGTCGCTGCGCAGGGGGGTCGCTCCTCGGCTGCCCTGGGCACCGAGCTGGCGGCCGGGATCTACGGTGCCACGATCCTGCGCCGGGGCGTCGAGGACCGTGCCGACAACCAGACTCGCTTTGTCTGGCTCGCCCGCGAGGAGCGTGCCGGCGAGGCGCCGCCGCTACGAGCGGGTGAGAACGGCGGGTGGAAGTGCTCGATCGTCTTCTGGGGCACCGGCGCCGAGCATCCGGGGTGGCTCGTCCGCTGCCTCGGCGAGTTCGCCGCGCGGGAGATCAACCTGACCAAGATCGAGTCCCGCCCCCGGCGGACGGAGGTGGGGCGCTACATGTTCTTCGCCGACCTGTCCGGTCGCGCCGATGAGGAGCCGGTGAGCGAGGCGCTCGAGGGCCTGGCGGGCCTGTGCGAGCACGTGCATGTGCTCGGCTCCTACCGTGCAGCGGCGGCTCTGCCGGTCGCCTCGAGCTGAGCAGAGGACCAGCGGCGGCGGGCTGTACGGCGCCATCGCCCGCTAGACTGGCCGCGAAATGGAGAGTGCTGTCCCACCAGAGCCGGTGGGGTCCGTGGCGCCTTCAGAGCACCAGCGACACGGACCTGAGACGTCGCCCCGAGGGGCGATGGGTGGGCGGGTGCTCGTTCTCAACGCGACCTTCGAGCCGATCAACGTCTGCACGGTCCGGCGGGCGGTCGTCCTGCTGCTCAAGGAGAAGGCCGAGCTGCTCGAGCGCGGCCCGGCGGCGCTGCATTCCGAGAGCTCGACGGTGGCCCGGCCGGTCGTCATCCGTCTGGTCACCTACGTCAAGGTGCCGCGCGACGCCCACCGGCGCAAGATCACCCGCCGCGCCGTGTTCGCCCGCGACAGCTGGACCTGCCAGTACTGCGGCTCGCGCTCGAACCTGACCGTCGACCACGTCATCCCGCGCTCGAAGGGCGGGTCCTCCAGCTGGGAGAACATCGTGGCCTCCTGCGCACCCTGCAACCGCCGCAAGGCCGATCGTCTCCCGCGCCAGGCGGGGATGCACCCGCGCCATGTCCCGCGGACACCGAGGGCGGAGATCTTCATCCACGTTGCCAGCCCGACGATCCCGGCGGCCTGGCTTCAGTATCTGCCCCAGGCGGCCTGAGCCGCCACACGCCGGGCGGGCGCAGCACGACGAAGGGCGCCTCGACGACGGCGCCCTTCGCGTGACTGCTCTGACTGGAAAGACCGAGAGCGGCTCAACTGCAGCCGGAGGGACCAGAACCGGCGGCCGTCTCGGGGTGTCCCGGGTTGGATTCCGCTAAGCGGACCAGCCTCCCGACCTAGCGGCCGGTCACCTCCAGGGTCCCGAAAGTACTGTCACTCAACGTTTGGACCACCTCCTTTCTCTGGTCCGCTGAGGGTAGCGAACGGAGATGACATCGGGCGCCGTGCCGCGCCGGGGAGCTGGACGGGTCAGTGGATGATGACCCCGAACTCCTGCGCGTAGCTCGCGCCGGGACTGCCGCCGCCGAACGCCTGCGGGACGGACGGGACGATCCCGATCCCCGTTTCGGTGTACTGCGATTCGAGGATGTTGGCGAGGTGCCCGGGCGAGGCGATCCAGGCCGCGACGATCGACCGGGGCGTGGCGAGGTTGTAGGTCCCCCAGGCGAGGTTCTCGCCGATCACGTAGCCCACCGTGGGACCGGGGATGTAGCCCGTCCTGCGGATCCGGTCGACGGGCGTTTCGCCGTCGGGAGAGACGTGGGCGAAGTAGTCGTCGGCGATCAGTTCCGCGCAATGCTCTTCGGCGGCGCTTTCCAGCCGCGGGTTCACGACGAGCGGGCTGAGGCTGTGTTCGGCACGCTCGCGGTTGATCAGGCACAGGACCGCGTCCCGTGCCAGAGCGATGTTTTCGGGGCTGGGCATCAGTTCTGTGTTCGCGCACGGGGTCGCGAGCACCGCGGCGATGACCGCGGCAGTGTTCTCGGCCGTCGTTCGGAGCCCGTCGGGGGCGGCCGCGGCGGGCCGCGGTGTGGGGCTCGGGCGTGTCTGCGCGCGCGGAGTCCCCGCGCGGCGCCCGGCGGGGGTGCCGCCGGTGTCCCCGGGGCAATCGCCACGCCGGCCGCAGCCATCGCCGCTATGGCCGGGCGCACGGCCGTGGCCGTTGTGGGCGCTCATGCGGCGGTCCCTCGCGTGAGCCGCCAGTGCTGCCGGTGCCGCGCCGCCGGCGAGCAGCAGGAGGCCCAGGAGGCAGAGGATCAGTCGTTGCGGGCGGCGCACCCCCCCAAGGTCGGACGGCTCGGCCCGCTATCTGAGCCTGGGGAGCGAATCTGGACGGGTGGAAGCACGCTCGCCCATCGCTGGGCGAAACCTTGCGTGCTCGTCGTCGGTCCGGGCTCCGGGGTGCCCTGCTCGGCGTCCCCGGCCGGGGGCTCGCCGCCGGCGGCCTGCACGACGGCGTCCTCATCGCCGGTGTCGACGACCAGGGCCACGGCGCTGACGAGGTCCTCATCCTTCAGGTTCATGACCCGCACGCCCGTCGCTGAGCGACCCTGCTGGGAGATCCCGGCGACGGCCGTCCGCTGGACCATTCCGCCGACGCTGATGAACACGAGCTCCTGGTGTTCGCGCACGACCAGGGCACCGGCGAGGGCGCCCTTTTTCTCGGTCAGGCCGATCGTCTTTACGCCTTTTGCGCCGCGGTTGGTCTTGCGGTACTGGGCGATCTGGGTCCGCTTGCCGTAGCCGTTCTCGGTGACGACCAGCAGGTCCATATCGTCGCGGGCGACGTCCATCGCGATCACGCGTCCGTCCTTGCCCACATCCATCCCCCTGACGCCGGTGGTGTCGCGTCCCATCGAGCGGACGTCGGACTCGGCGAAGCGGACTGTCAGGCCGGCGCGGGAGACCATGATGACCTCATCGCCGGGGTCAACCGCCCGGACGGCCAGCAGCTCGTCGTCCTCGCGGATGTTGATGGCGATGATGCCGTCGGCTTTGATCGGCGTGTTGTAGGCGCCGAGCTCGGTCTTCTTGACCGTGCCGTTGCGGGTCGCAAAGACGAGGAACTCGGTCTCCGAGAAGTCCCGCGTGGAGACGACGGCCTGGATCCGCTCGCCCTCGCGCAGCGGGAGGATGTTGACCAGCGCGCGGCCCTTGGCCGTCCGCTGGGCCTCGGGCAGTTCATAGACCTTCGAGCGGTAGACCTTGCCGCGGTTGGAGAAGAACAACAGGTAGTCGTGGGAGGAGCACACGAAGAGGTGCTCGATGAAGTCGCCGTCCTTCATGTCCATCCCGGTGACGCCGCGGCCGCCGCGCTGCTGCTGGCGGTATGTCGCGAGCGGAAGCGACTTGATGTAGCCGGTCTGGGTGATCGTGATGACCATCTGCTGGTCGGCGATCAGGTCCTCGATGTCGATCTCGTCCTCGGAGTGGCTGATCTCGGTGCGCCGCTCGTCGCCGAAGCGCTCGGAGATCTCGCTCGAGCTCCTCCTTGATCACGGCGAGCACGCGGGTCTCATCGCCAAGGATCGCCCGCAGCTCGGCGATTCGCTCGGTGACGTCGCTGTGCTCCTGTTTGATCCCGTCGGCCTCGAGCGCGGTCAGCTGGGAGAGGCGCAGATCGAGGATCGCGGTCGCCTGGATGGCGCTCAGCTCGAAGCGCGCGATCAGCTGCTCGCGCGCGGTATCCCGATCGCGCGAGGCCCGGATCAGTTCGATGATCGCGTCGAGGTGCTCCAGTGCCGTCAGCAGGCCCTCGAGGATGTGGGCGCGGGCCTCCTTCTCGGAGAGCTCGTGCTTGGTCCGACGGACGATCACCTCGCGCTGGTGGCGACGTAGTTCTCGATCACTTCCCGCAGGTTCAGCGTGCGCGGCACGTTGTCCACGAGCGCGACCATGTTGACGCCGAAGGTCGTCTGCATCGGGGTGTGCTTGTAGAGCTTGTTGAGCACGACCTTGGGGATCGCGTCGCGCTTGAGCTCGATCACCAGCCGCATGCCCCGCTTGTCCGACTGGTCGATCAGGTCGGAGATCTCGGGGATCCGTTTGTCGTTTACGAGTTCGGCGATCTTGGTCATCAGGTTGCCTTCGCCGCCCTTCTTGACCATGAACGGCAGCTCGGTGACGACGATCGCCTCTTTGCCGTGGCTGAGAGGCTCGATGTGGGCGCGCGCCTGGACACGGACCCGGCCGCGGCCGGTCTCGTAGGCGTCGCGGATGCCGCCGTGGCCGAGGATGATGCCGCCCGTCGGGAAGTCCGGGCCTTTGATGTGGCGCATCAGGCCCTCGGTGTCGATCGCGGGATCGTCGATGAAGGCGATCGTCGCGTCGATCACCTCGCGCAGGTTGTGGGGCGGGATGTTCGTCGCCATCCCGACGGCGATGCCGGAGGAGCCGTTGACGAGGAGGTTCGGGAAGCGGGCCGGCAGGACCAGCGGTTCGCGGCGTGACCCGTCGTAGTTGGCGGCGAAGTCGACCGTGTCCATGTCGAGGTCGCGCAGCATCTCCGTGGCGATGCGGGCGAGGCGGGCCTCGGTGTAGCGCATCGCGGCCGCGGGATCGTCGTCGACCGAGCCGAAGTTGCCCTGCCCGTCGACGAGCTCGTTGCGCATCGAGAACTCCTGCGCCATGCGGACCAGGGTGTCGTAGATGGCGGAGTCCCCGTGCGGGTGATAGTTGCCCATCACCTCGCCGACGATCTTGGCGCACTTGGCGTAGGAACGGGTCGGCCCCAGGCCGAGCTCGTTCATCGCGTAGAGGACCCGGCGGTGGACAGGCTTCAACCCGTCGCGGACGTCGGGCAGGGCGCGCCCGACGATGACCGACATCGCGTAGTCGAGGTACGCGGTCTTCATCTCGTCCTCGAGTGCGCGCGGTTCGATGTTTCCGCCGCTGATCACATCTGCACTGGCCACGATCCCTCCTTCCTACACGTCGAGGTTGACAACCGTGCGGGCGTTGTCCTCGATGAACGCCCGGCGGGGCTCGACCTGGTCGCCCATCAGCATCGAGAAGATGCGGTCCGCCGCGAAGGCGTCCTCGAGCGTCACCTGCGCGAGCGTCCGCGTCTCGGGCGCCATGGTCGTTTCCCCGAGCTGCTCGGCGTTCATCTCGCCGAGCCCCTTGAACCGCTGCAGTTTGATGCCCTTCTGCGCGACCGCCATGACGGCGGGGTGCAGGTCCTCGAACGAGGCCGCGGTCTCGGTGGCGTCACCGAGGCGAACTTCGAACGCCGGGGTCCCGGCCAGCTCGACCAGCTGGGCGTGCACGCGCGCGAGCTGGCGGTACTCCTGCGAGTCGAACAGGCTCCGTTTAATTTCGTGGATGCGAGCGAAGCCGGTCTTCGATTCGACGGCCTTGACGCGAATCGCCAGCGGGTCGGACTCCAGCAGCTCGGTCGAGTGGGTGTCGCCCTTCAGGCCCCCGCCTTCGAGCAGCTCGATGGCCGAATCTGCCGTCAGGTGCCCATCGCCGAGGAGCGATGACTCCTCGAGGAACTGGACGGTGTCGTGGCCATGGGCGGCCTTCAACGAGGAGGACCAGCCCTCGTACTGCTTGAGCAGGCGCGTGAACCGCTGCCAGCGGGCCTCGGTCAACTTGAACTGGCTCGCGTGGCGGTCGAAGATGTCGATCTTCTCCCACTTGTCCGCAAGCAGGATCTCCTCCAGTTCGGAGTCCTTCTCGATGTAGCGCTCGCGGGCGCCCTGCTTGAGCTTGTAAAGCGGCGGCTTGGCGATGTAGACGTAGCCTTCCTCGATCAGCTCCTTCATCTCGCGGAACAGGAGCGTGAGGACAAGCGTCCTGATGTGGGCTCCGTCGACGTCGGCGTCGGTCATCAGGACGATCTTGTGGTACCGGGCGTTCTCGATGTTGAACTCGTCGCGCACACCGGTGCCGATCGCGGTGATCAGCGCCTGTACCTCGGTGTTCTGAAGGACCTTGTCGATGCGGGACTTCTCGACGTTGAGGATCTTCCCGCGCAACGGCAGGACGGCCTGGGTTTCACGGTCGCGCCCCTGCTTGGCCGAACCTCCCGCGGAGTCACCCTCGACCACGAACAGCTCCGCCAGGGAGGGGTCCTTGATCGAGCAGTCGGCGAGCTTGCCGGGCAGCGTCGAGTTCTCGAGCGCCGACTTGCGCCGCGTCAGGTCGCGGGCCTTGCGGGCTGCCTCGCGGGCGCGCTGCGCCTGGACGGCCTTGCCGATCACCGCGCGCGCCTCCGCAGGGTTCTCCTCGAGGAACTCGCCGAGTCCGGTATTGACGATGTTCTCCACGAACCCGGCCATGCCTGGGTTGCCGAGCTTCGTCTTGGTCTGGCCCTCGAACTGGGGGTCGCGCAGCTTGACCGAGACGACCGCAGTCAGGCCCTCGCGGACGTCCTCGCCGGAGAGGTTGTCCTCTTTCTCCTTGAGCAGGCCGTGATCGCGGGCGTACTTGTTCAGCGTCCGCGTAAGGGCAGAGCGGAACCCGCTCAGGTGCGAGCCGCCCTCGCGTGTGTTGATGTTGTTGGCGAACGAGTGGACCGACTCCTGGTAGGAGGAGTTCCACTGCAGCGCGACCTCGGCCGCGCCCTCCTCGGACTCGCCCGCGAAGAAGATGACCTTGCGGTGGACCGTGTCCTTGTTCTCGTTGAGGTAGCCGACGAAGTCCTCGATCCCGCCCTGGTACTGGAACTCCGAGGAATGTCCCTCGCCGCGCTCATCGACGATCGAGATCTTCAGTCCACGTGTCAGGAAGGCCGTCTCGCGCAGACGCTCCTCGAGCGTGTGAAAGTCGTAGTCGAGCGACTCGAAGATGTCGGCGTCGGCGAGGTAGGTGATGGTTGTCCCGGTCCCCTCGCCCTTGGCGAGCTCGGGCCCCTGCTCGAGCGGGCCCAGGGGCGTGCCGCGCGAGTACTCCTGACTGAACAGGTGACCGTCACGACGGATCTCGATACGCAGCTGCTCGGAGAGCGCGTTGACGACGGACACGCCCACACCGTGGAGACCCCCGGAGACCTTGTAGCCGCCACCGTCCCCGAACTTGCCCCCCGAGTGCAGAACGGTCAGCACCACTTCGACCGCCGATTTGCCCTCTTTCTCCATCATCGCGACGGGTATCCCTCGTCCGTCGTCGGACTCCGTGACGGAGTTGTCGGGGTGGATCGTGACCGTGAGTTCCGTGCAAAAGCCCGCGAGTGCCTCGTCGACGGAGTTGTCGACGAGCTCGTAGACGAGGTGGTGCAGGCCCATGACACCGGTCGAGCCGATGTACATGCCCGGGCGCTTGCGGACGGCCTCGAGCCCCTCGAGGACGGTGATGTCCTGGGCGTCGTAGGTTGCGGAGCCGCTCGTCATCGACGCGTCGGCGCGGCTCTTCATGTCTGCCTGTTCATCCCCCTTGGCGGAGGCTGCCCCGTCGGGGGCTGAGTCCTTGTCAGGACTGTCGCTACCAGTTGCCAATGGCCCTCCGGTGACGTGAAAAAGCCCCGGATTCCGGGGCTCGAAAACCACGGCTGGGGCGAATTGGATACCTCTGTAAGGATAGCACTCCGGGGGTCGCTTTACCGGCGCGAAGGCCTCGAATCGCCTGCAAAATTCCCGAAAATCCGGCGATGTCACGGGGGGTCGCCGCAGTTGGTCCTGGGGTTCGAGTAGGCTGGCCGGCAGGCCACGGAGGGCGGGCAGACCCCCGAGGGCATATTCCCTCCACTGCCCTCGGGGCTGCCGCCCCATGCGGCGCGGGGCGTGATCGAGCGACGAGGCGCAAACATGCCCGCACACGGCGGCGCGGACTGTCGTCTGGGAGTGGTTTTTGATGCGACCCCCGACGCAGGAGAATGGCTTTGCGCCGGGGGCCGCCACAGCCTCCAGGGGGGGCTCCTTGTTGGCTGCGCGGCCACCGTATAGCAGCCTTGTGCGCTTTCGCACTACCTCAAACGGGGTAGTCGCCCGCCGCGCGGCCTCATTCGGTCCGGCAGCGCAGGCTGCTGATCGACTCCTCGCCCAGCTCCCGGTTCAGGCGGACGACGAGCTCCTCGCCCATCAGCTCGAGCTCCTGCGCCCAGACGGCAGCCTCACAGGCGACCGTCAGGACGCCGGCACGCTCGGCGACCGGGCGTGAGGCGGCCGCGATCGCCGGACCGGCAGCGCGCTCCCAGACCTCCTGGACGCGGGCCAGCGTGCTCGCCGGCGCGAGCGCCGAGGTGAGCTCGGCGAGCGCCGCGGAGATCGCGCGTGGAGCCGGGCGGCTCACGCCGCGACGGCCTCCTGCAGAACGGTGCCGCTCGAGATCCGCAGCCTGGTGACCGACCGGTCGGCGCCGCCGGGCACGTGCGCCAGGTCGGTAGTCGCGATCACGCTCTGCCCGGCGGCTGAGAGCTCCTCCGCCAGCAGGCGGCGGCGATCGGCGTCCAGCTCGCTCATCACGTCGTCGAGCAGCATCAGCGGAGTCCGGCCCCGCTCCTCGGCGAGCAGGTCGCGCTCGGCCAGGAGCAGCCCGAGCAGCGCCAGGCGCTGCTCCCCCTGCGAGCCGTAGACCCGCAGCTCGCGCCCGTCGCGCAGGATCGCAAGCTCGTCTCGGTGCGGCCCATGCGTGGAGAAGCCCCGGTCGAGGTCGTTCTGCAGGCGGGCCTGGAGCTCGAGGACGAACTCGTCCGCGTCGGTGGCGCGCGATCGCGGGCGGTACTCGAGCGCCGCGCCGCCGTTGACCCCCAGCTCTGCGGCACGGCGCGCAAACGGCCCGGACAGGCGCTCCACCGCCTCGCTCCTGAGAGCCATCAGAGCCAGTCCCTTGATCGCCAGCTCGCGGTCCCAGGTCGCCAGTGCCGCATCGCCGGCGCGCCCTGCGCGGATTCGCGCGAGCAGGGCATTGCGTTGCGCCAGGACCTGGCCGTACTCCCGGCGGACGGCCGCACGGGCCGGCCACAGGGCGGCCAGGACCTGGTCGAGGTGCGCCCGCCTGACCGTCGGGGCCCCCTTCAGCAGCTCCAGGCGCTCGGGCAGGAAGACACTGATCAGCGGCCTCACCGGAACGTCCAGCAGGCGCTCTGCGGGCGCTCCGTCGCACCACATCCGCTTGACGGCGCTCTCGCCCCCTGCGGGCACGCTGTAGCCGACGGCGAGCTCGTGCTCGCGGCCCTCCTCGAGCAGCGAGACCGTGACCCGCGTCGCTTTGGCCCCGAATGCCACCAGCTCGCGGTCGTTGCGCGTCCGGGGAGAGCGCCCGGTGCAGCCGAAGTAGATCGCCTCCAGGAGATTCGACTTCCCGGCCCCGTTGGGCCCGTGCACGACCGTCAGGCCGGCGCCGAGACGGGCGCCGGCGCGCGCGTAGGTGCGAAAGTCGCGCAGCTCCACACCGGTGACGAGCATCGCCTCACCCGTCGGCGTGCATCACACGTTCAGGCGGATCGGCATGATCAGGTAGACGAAGTCGCCGCTGTCGGGAGATTCGATCAGCCCGGGCCTCAGTGGGCTGATCAGCTTGAGGACCAGCTCGTCGGAGTCGATGCTCTCCAGCCCGTCGCGCAGGAACTCCGGGTTGAAGCCGATCTCGAACGGCTCCCCGTGGTAGGGCACCGGGATCGCCTCGCTGGCCTCGCCCACGTCGGGTGTCTGGGCCGAGACCGCCAGCGTCCCCTCGCTGAAGCTCAAACGCAGCGGGGCGTTCTTCTGGGCCAGGAGGCTGATCCGCCGCACGACATCGGTCAGCTCGGCGCTGGCAAGGCGCAGTTCATGCTCGACGCTCTCCGGCAGCAGCTGACGGTAGTTGGGGAACTGGCCGTCGATCAGCCGCGAGGACAGGACGATCTCTCCCAGCTCGAAGACCACCTGGTTCTGCCCGACGCTGACGGCGAGCGACTCCGCCGGCGTCTGCTGAGCGATCCGCATGAGCTCCTGCAGAGCGCGGGCCGGGACGTTCGCCTCCAGCGTCCCCTGGATGGGGGCCTCGAGCGCCGTCTCCTTGACGCTCAGCCGGTAGGAGTCGGTGGCGACCATCCGCAGCTCCTGACCCGAGGCGGACATCAGGATCCCGGTCAGGACGGGGCGGGTCTCATCGCGCGAGGCCGAGCGTGCGACCCGCGCGATCGTCTCGACAAACGCACCGCCCGGCAGCGTGACCCGCGTCTCGGGCGAGGGCATCGGCAGCGCCGGGAAGTCCTCGGCGCGGAGCGTACGCAGATGAAAGGTGGTCGCGCCGCAGATCAGCTCGACGTCCTGCTCCGCCGTCCGCAGCTCCATCGTCAGTGGCGCGCTTGGCAGCGAGCGGGCCACGTCGAGCAGTAGGCGCGCGGGCAGGACCGCCGCGCCCGGCCTCACGACCTCGGCCTGCAGCGGCATGCGCAGGCCGATCTCCATGTCGGTCGCCAGCAGCTCCGGGCGCCCCTCGGCGGCGGCCGAGATCATCACGCCGGAGAGCGCCTGGACCGCGCTACGGGTCGAGGCGACACGGGTGGCAGTCTGGAGCTGGGTCAGCAGCTCGGCGGAGGAAAGGGAAAGCTTCATCGATGACCTGCTGGGTTTGAATAGTTGTCAGTAGTGCCTGTGAACATGTGTGATCGGCTTGGTTGCTCGCGTTTGGCTGTGTCGGGCAGTGGGCTGCCTGTGGACGTGCGGGTCGAAAGTGTCTCAGGCGAAGCGGTCGGGGGAGTCGCCTCGCCTCAGGCGGGGTCCTCGTCGAGGGTCTCGCACAGCTTCTCCACAGCCTCGCGCGAGGCCTGATCGGTGGCCATGCGGGCCGAGGTGCGGCGGTGGGCGTGGAGCACCGTCGTGTGATCGCGGCCCCCGAACTCGCGGCCGATGGCCGGCAGCGAGGCGTCGGTCAGCTCGCGGGCCAGATACATGGCAACCTGGCGCGGCCAGGCGACGCGTGGCGCGCGCGCGGTCGACAGGAGCTCGTCGGGGGAGACGCCGAAGTGCCGGCACGTCGCCTGTTGGATCTCACCGATCGTCCGCCGTCCGCGGCCCGGTGCCGGCGGCTTCGGGTAGAGGCTCGCGAGGACCTCGAGCGCCAGCTCGGAGTCGAGCGGACGCCCGGTCAGCGAACTGAATGCCACGACGCGGATCAGCGCGCCCTCGAGTGCTCTGACGTTGCTCTGGACGTGTTCGGCGATCGTCTGCAGGGCCTGCTCGTCGGCCAGCTGAACCCCGTCGTGCTGAGCCCGCTTGCGCAGGATCGCGAGGCGCGTGGCGAGATCCGGTGGCGCGATGTCCGCCACGAGGCCGGCCTCGAAGCGCTCGCGCAGGCGATCCTCGAGCGCCTGCAGGTCGCGCGGGGGACGGTCTGAGGTGAGCACGACCTGGCGGCCGCCGTCGTGGAGCGCGTTGAAGGTGTGAAAGAACTCCTCCTCGGTTCGCGTCTTGCGCTCGAGGAACTGGACGTCGTCGACCAGCAGCACGTCCACATCGCGGAAGCGGATCTTGAAGCTCTCGGTGCTGCGCCCGCCGAGTGCACCGAGGAACTCGTTGGTGAAGGACTCGCCGGTCGTCGCTCGGACCCTGAGGCCCGGGTTGTGCATCGCGAGGAGGTTCGCGATGGCGCTCAACAGGTGGGTCTTCCCCACGCCCGGAGGGCCGCAGATGAAGAGCGGGTTGTAGGCATCGGCCGGCATCTCGGCGACCGTCAGGGCGGCTGCATGGGCGAGGCGGTTGGAGTCGCCGATGACGAACTGATCGAAGGTCAGCTTGGGGTTGCCGAGCGGGTCGGGCTGGGGAATCTGAGGCACCGACGCGGGCGCGGGAGGCCCGGGGCTGTCCATCGCGCCGCGCACGCGTCGCTCGCCGGCGCTCGCGCGCAGCTCAACGGTTGCCTCGGGGCCCATCACCAGCTGGGTGCTTGCCTGGATCACGCGCCCGAAGCGCCCGCGGATCCAGCGGCACGCGCTGGGCGGCGCCTCGAGCACGAGGTGTCCGCCCGCGAGCTCGACGGGCCGCAGCGACTCGAGCCACATCCGGTATGTGGGCTCGTCGACGACCAGGGCCAACTGGGCCTGAACGCGGGTCCATATGTGCTCTAGCTCGAGGCTCACGGCAGCGTGAACTGGCCCCTCCCCGGGGAGTGTCGACAGCTATTCAAAGGGGACCCGAGGGCCCGGTCGGGCGACTATACCCAACGGCAGAATGGGCTCCTCGAAGGTGCCCGCATTTGGCGGGAAAATTCAGCGGCGGCCTGACGGTCCTATACTTCTGGGCCGCGGCACGCTGCCCGATCCTCGTCGGCCGTTGCCGTCCGCGTAGAGGAAGCTGCCGCCGACTGGAGAATTAGACGATGAAGCGCACCTATCAGCCAAAGAAGCGCAAGCGTGCGCGGACCCACGGGTTCCGCGAGCGGATGAGCACGCGCGCAGGGCGCCTGACGCTCAAGCGCCGGCGCGACAAGGGTCGCAAGCGTCTCTCCACCTGAGCGGTGAGAGGCTCCGCAGTGGCTGGCCTCAGATGAGCCCCGTCCGGAGTCCCCGTGGTGGGCGCCTGTCCCGCAGCGCCGAGTTCGAGCGCGTCTACCGGCACGGCCGCTCGACGGCCAACCGGCACCTCGTCGTCTATTCCTTCCCAAACGCCGCCGTCGAGCAGCCCCGGATCGGGCTGTCGGTGTCGCGCAAGGTCGGGGGCGCGGTGGAGCGCAACAAGGTCAAGCGTCTGTTGCGGGAGGCCTTCGCGCAGGCCGAGCCCTCGCTCGCCCCGGGGCACGATGTGGTCGTCGTGGCTCGCCCCGAGGCGCTCGAGCTGGCCGAACGCGAGGGTCTCGAGGGTGTCGCCTCGGCGCTGGGGGAGTTGCTGGCGAAGTCCGGTCTCCAGACGGGCGCGGGCGGCGGCGAAGCCGAGCCGGCGCAGTGAGCACCGCGGCCTCGAGTGCCGGGCCCGTCCGCGGCGTCCTGCGCAGCCTCGTCACCGCGCCGGTTCTCTTCTACAGCCGCTTCATCTCCCCCGCGCTTCCGCGGCGCTGCAAGTACGAGCCGACCTGCTCGCACTACGCCGTCGATGCGATCAGGGAGTACGGCATACTTAAGGGCCTGGTCCTCGCCGGGTGGCGGTTGCTCAGGTGCAACCCCTGGAGCTACGGCGGATACGATCCCGTCGAGGCCCAGCGAGTCTTCAGGATCCATGCCAAATCCGGCCGGTGAGGACGCGTTGGGCAGTTCCCTTCGCGCAGTGGTTGCCGCAGCGCCGGGGCCGCAGCGAGCCGACAACACGAACGCCAAGAACAGCTAGATGATCCCTCTCGCCAACGTAATTCAGGACGCGTTCTCGCCCCTGATCAGCCTGTTCGAACACATCCTCGTGTTCATCCACGAAAACCTCGTGGGCGGCAGCTGGGGCCTGTCGATCGTCGGCCTGACGGTCCTGATCAGGGCCATCCTGGTGCCGCTGACCTACCGCCAGCTCAAGTCGATGCAGGAGATGCAGCGGCTGGCGCCCCAGATCAACGCGCTGAAAGAGAAGTACAAGGAGGACAAACAGCGCCAGCAGCAGGAGCTGATGAAGTTCTATCAAGAGAACAAAATCAACCCGCTGGCGTCCTGCCTGCCGCTGCTGATGCAGTTGCCGGTCTTCATCTCGCTGTTCTACATGCTGCGGACGGATCTGAAGAAGCACATCTGCGGGAACCAGCTCGTCGAATACTTCAACAGCCATCCGGCTGAAGCGGTCAAGTACAAAGTCCACGGGACCGTTGACTCGGTAGCCCACCTGCCCTCCAAGTTCATCGAAACGACGCCCTGCGAGAAGGTGGCGCACGGCTCGGCGAAGTTCCTGTTCCTGCCCGACATCACCGACAAGGCGACGGGCATCGCGCTGATCGTCCTGATCGTCCTCTACGTCGGCTCCCAGCTGGCCTCGACGTTGATCGCCACTGCGACGGCCGACCCCAACCAGCGTCGCCTGATGCTGCTCCTGCCGGTCGTCTTCGTCGTGATTCTCTACCGCTACCCGGCCGGGCTGCTGGTCTACTGGATCACGACGAACTGCTGGACGATCGGCCAGCAGTACCTGATCAAACGGCACATGGGCCCGCCGGTCAAACCCGAGGAGATGCCTGCCGCGGAGACGAACGGCAAGCCGCGCCGCTCGATTCTCCCTGCGCTGAGCGGCGCGACGGCGGGCGGCGGGTCGGCGGCGCCGCCGAGTGCCGGTCCGGCGGCGGCGCCTCCGCGTCCGCCGCGCAAGAAGAAGAAACGGTCCGGGAGAAGACGATGAGCGAGCACGACGAGGACGAGGACGTCGAGCCGGCGGAGCTGCTGCGCGACCTCCTCGAGGAGATCGCCGAGGACCTCCGCCTCGACGCGGAGGTGGAGATCGAGGAGGCCGGCGACGTCCTGACCGGCCGGCTCGAGGGTGAGAACGTGGGCCTGTTCATCGGCCGCCATGGCCAGACGATCGACGCCGTGCAGCACCTGGCACAGCGGATCGTCTTTCCCGAGGGCCCCTCGTCGGTCCGCGTGGTGATCGACGCGAACGGTTACCGCGAACGCAGGGCTGATGCGCTGCGCGGCGAGGCCGACGACGCGGCCGATGAGGCGCTGCGCACGGGCAGGCCCGTCGAGCTGGACCCGTTGCCTCCGTTCGAGCGTCGCATCGTCCACGAGTACCTGCGCGAGCGCGGGGACGTCGAGACCCACAGCGAGGGGAACGAGCCGGAGCGGTTCCTCGTCGTATCGCCGCCATCCGGCGGCGAGGGTGCGTAGCGTTTCATGTGAAACCCCCCGGTCGGGGGTGGCGCCGTGACCGGCCTCGGGGGGTCCATCGAAGAGGAGCTCGCCGCACTTGCCCGCCGCTACGGGCTCGATGACCTTTCGCGGCGCCACCTCGTGGCATTGCTCGAGGGGCTCTCCGGCGACCCGCGGGCGCCGACGACGGTGCGGGCGCCACAGGCGGCGCTCGAGGCCCACATCGCCGATTCGCTTGTCGCGCTCGAGCTCGCCGAGGTGGGCCGCGCCGCCAGGATCGCCGACCTCGGCTCCGGGGCGGGGTTCCCTGGCCTCGTCCTGGCCTCGGCACTCCCGAACGCCCGTGTCTGGCTCGTGGAGAGCCAGGCCCGGAAGTGCTCGTTCATCGCCTCGCTGGCCGCCCGCGCGGGGCTTGCCAACGCTCGTGTGGTGTGCGCGCGGGCCGAGCAATGGGAGGCGGGGGAGGGACAGCAGGACCTCGTCGTCTCGAGGGCCCTTGCGCCGCAGCCGGTCGTGCTGGAGTACGCCGCGCCCCTGTTGGGCGAGGGCGGACACCTGGTCGAGTGGCGCGGGGCCCGCTCCGCGCAACAGGAGCGCCAGAGCGCCGTGGCGGCAGACCTTCTCGGACTGGCGCTGGTGGAGGTCCGCCACGTGAATCCCTTCGCCGGCGCTCGCGAGCGCCATCTGCATGTTTTCCGGAAGGTGGCTGCGACGCCCGCCGGGTTTCCCCGCCGGGCAGGCCTCGCGCGGAAACGGCCGCTGGGGGGTTGAGCCGCGGGATCGTCGTGTATTCCGCGGAGTTTCCTGGCCCGCCGGGCGCGGCCGTCTCCGTTCATCGCTAGCTTGATGGGCGTGGGAACGGTTTACGCGATCGCGAATCAGAAGGGCGGTGTCGGCAAGACGACGACGGCCGTCAACGTCGCCGCCTGTATCGCCGAGGCCGGCTACGCGACGCTGCTCGTCGACGTCGACCCCCAGGCCAATGCCACGGTCGGACTGGGTACGGAGCGCTCGCGGACGCCGGGCCTCTACGAGGTCCTCGCCGGCCAGGCGTCCGCCCATGACGCCCTTGCCCCGACGCCTGTCGAGGGGCTGAGCCTGATCCCCGCGGGCGCCGGTCTGGCGGGGGCGAACGTCGAGCTGCCGCGGATCGAGGGCTTCGAGCAGCGCCTGCAGGACGCGCTGGAGCCGGTCCGGAGCGACTTCGAGTACATCCTGCTCGACTGCCCGCCGTCGCTCGGCCCGCTGACGGTCTGTGCACTGGTCGCGGCCGATCGGGTGATCGTTCCGGTGCAGACCGAGTACTTCGCGCTGGAGGGCCTGGCAGGTCTGTTGGAGACGCTTGCGCTGGTCAGGCAGGAGTTGAACCCGCGGCTGACGGTGGCGGGGATGCTGCTGACGATGCACGACGCAAGGACGAGGCTCGGTCAGGACGTCGAGCGGGAGGTGCGCCAGCATTTTCCCGATCTGGTCTTCGACACCGTGATCCCTCGCAACGTGAGGGTGGGAGAGGCACCCAGCTACGGGCTTCCCGTGACGCACCACGATCCCCACAGCGCCGGGGCCGAGGCGTACTTCGAACTTGCAAAGGAGGTGGCGGCGCGTGGCTAAGGCGAAACCAGGGATGGGGCGGGGCCTCGGGGCGATCCTGTCGGTCTCGACGGAGAGCGCTGTCGGCGGCGAGGAGGAGCTCCGGCAGCTTCCCGTCGAGCTGATCGCGCCGAACCCGAAGCAGCCCCGGCGTGACTTCGACGGGGAGACGCTCGAGGCGCTGGCGGGCTCGCTCGGCGAGCAGGGCGTGATCCAGCCGGTCCTCGTGCGGCCCCTGGCCGGAGGAACCTACGAGCTGGTCGCGGGCGAGCGGCGCTGGCGCGCTGCGCAGCTGGCCGGGATGAAGTCGATTCCGGCGCTCGTGCGCGAGCGCGAGGATGCCGCCGCGCTGGAAGTGGCGCTGATCGAGAACATGGCGCGCGAGGATCTGAACCCGATCGAGGAGGCCCGTGCATGCGCGGCGCTCGTCGAGGAGCTCGGCCTGACGCGCAAGGAGATCGGCCGTCGCGTGGGGCGCAGCCGGGTGGCCGTGAGCAACCTGGTGCGGCTGCTGGACCTTCCCGACGAGGTCATCGAGCTGCTTCAGCAGGGACGGCTGAGCGAGGGCCATGGCCGCGCGCTGCTGCTCGCCGAGGACCACGCGGATCGCCGGCTGCTGGCGCGCCGGGCGGTCGAGCACGGCTGGTCCGTCCGCCTGACCGAACAGCGGGCGCGGGAGAGCAACGTTCGCCCCGAGCCGGCGCGCGTGCGGGCCGCGCAGACTGTCCACCCCGATCAGGAACAGGCGGCCGCGGAGATCTCGCATGCGCTCAGCGGCGCGCTGGGAGCCGATGTCAAGGTTCGTCCCGTCGGGGACGGATACCGTGCGGAGCTGTCCTTCGCCTCCTCTGAGGAGGCGATCGAGCTGGCCCGGCGCGTCCGGCCCCGCGTCGTGGCCTGAGCAGAAGCAGGCAGCCACACGCAGACATGCCCAGGACTAAGCGTCAGGTTGAGCCTTAGGCTCGACGGACGCGAGGACCGAGCCGTTCATGCGGGCGTGCCGGCAAGGACCGCTTCGATCTGCGCGAAGACGCCGCGCATGCCCTCCTCGAATCCCGCGTGCTCCTCCATGCCCGCCAGCGAATCGAAATGGGTGCAGACCGCCATCACCGCGCCCCCGCTGTCGCGCTCGTCGAAGGTGACAACCATGGCTGTGATCGCATTCCCGTCGTTCGGGCGGCCGTCGCCGTCGACGTCGGCATCCCGTAGCTCGAGGCGGTGAGGGGGATCGGCGGCGACGATCTCCCAACTGCTGTCGTGGCGCTCACCTTCGGTCCCCGTCATGAAAAAGGTGATCCGCCCGCCCGCCCGCAGGTCGTGATCGACCACGGTCACCGGGTAGCCGGGCGGCCCCCACCACCGCTCGAACTGGCGGGCGTCGGCCCAGAGCTGCCATGCACGCTCTACCGTGGCCTCGAGGTCCGCCGTGATCGTCAAAGTCAGAGACGCGAGGTCCTTCTCGACGCTGGTTACGCTCATCGCTTGCCTCCAGTGGTTCGCTTTTCTGTTGCCAGCAAGTCGTCGATCCGCTCGACCCGGGCTCGCCACAGATCCTCGATGCCATCGAGGAGCGTTCGCGCCCGCTGGAGAGTGTCGACATCGGTGTGCACGATCCGCTCGCGCCCCCGCTGCTCCTTCGTGATCAGGCCGGCACCTTCGAGCACGGCGACGTGCTTCTGCACGGCGGCGAAGCTCATCGGGTAGCGCTTCGCCAGGGCAGACACGCTGTACGTACCGGCGCCTGCAACGGCGAGGATGTCGCGCCGAGTGCCGTCGGCAAGAGCGTGGAAGATGCGGTCGGCCTCGTCGTTGTGTTGCAAAGCTACAACCATTTGGTTGCATAATACCCCAGGGCGGCGATGCGAGCAATGCGGGCCTGCAGCGGTAACATGCCCGGCGTAATGCGACGCGCTGCACCGAGACGCACGTCGTCATTGCTGCGGGCGATTAGCTCAGTCGGTTAGAGCGCTTCTCTGATAAGGAAGAAAATTGTGGCTGGGTAGTTTGGAGGAAATGGCAGTCTGCGCATCGATTCTGGCGCTGAATCTTCTATGGATATTTGTATCGAACTGCTCAGTGCTCAACTGGCAGGGTTACACGCGCACGTTTTTCACCGCTTTGATTACGCAGCTCTGGTGTTTTACTATGACGAATCCAGCGGCTTGGGGCGATCGGACGAATCGATGTCCTCTCCGACGTGAATCAGCGCTTGCGACACGCGGATCTCCGGTCAGTAGACTGTGCGGTACGATGCCCGGTGCGCACGCGGCGACAGCGGCCAGCGGTAGCACACGCGAACGGATGCGCGCGCATCTCGCAGGTAGCGTCGGGGCATTAGCTCGCTATTCAGGCATAAGCACGATTCTGTGGGTATGCGCGGACGCGGCGCGGACAGTTCGCTTTTACCGCGCTGATGTCGGTCACCCGTACAAGACCGCTGACGAAACGCTCGGTACTGGGTGCGCTGGCGCGAGGGGCAAGCGCATGCGAGGGCGCTCTGACTGAGGCAGACGACTTCGACGTCGCGGTCAGCCACGAACTTCGCGGCGAAGCAGTGCCGGCGCGAGACCTGGCTGCTGGCGCGGTGTACGCGCAATGGCAGGACGTCGGTGCCCTCGCGGGCTCGAACACGCTGGCACATACCGAAGCGGTATCAGTTCCTTCGCTGCGGATTCAAGGATCGCTACGACACACACGCTCGCTGAATGCGTTACGAACTGCAGCTCATCGAGACGTTCGTCGCTGACGTGCGCGAGCGCGGCGTTCGGCAACGCTGCGCAGCGCAAGGTGCTGGTGGTTCTGTCATCGCTGTTTCGTGCGGCGTCGAATGGAACAAGGTCGGCAGTAACCGGTGCTCTCGTTGCCAAGCTGCAGGCACGCAGGAGCGCATCCCCGCCATTCCCGCTGCTGGTGGTCGAGCGCATCTGTTTCAACTACGGGGCGTATCTCCAAGGACCGACCAAAGTGCGCTAGCTCGGCGATGCTGCTCGTCACGGTGCTGGCATACGCTGGCTTCGGCTGGTGAGGCGCTTGCGTTGACGTGGGCAGACATCGCACAAGACCATCGCTGTCGACAAGGCGCTGGTTATCGGCGAAGACGCGCAACAGAAGACCGGCTGTGCGAGGCACGTACCGCTGATGGCGCTGCTCGCGTCCGACCTACACGAGCTGCGCGCGGCGCGCGGCAATCCGGCGAAGATCAGCTCGTCTTTCCAGCAAAACCGGCGAGCTGTGGTCGCGCTCGCAGTACAACAACTCGCGCGATCCGGTACTGGAAACCATCGTCGAGAAACTGGCTGCGCAATTGCGGCTTCGCTGGCGAAAGCGATCCCTCGCGAGCTGCGCGAGCACATCGTGTCGCTGCATCTGCGGGCGCACGTCAACCGTTGCAGGTTGCAAGTGGGCGGGCCACTCGCCAAAGTCATGTTCGACCACTACGCAGCGTCATCGAGGAGCTGGAAGGTCAGCCGAGATTCCTGTCGAGGCAGAAATCCTCGACGCGCGGCGCACAGTTGCGACGCAGCGCGCGGAAGCGCTGGACGACTTGATGGCACGAGTGCTCCGCGTCCAGACGTATAAGACGCTCGAAGCCGGCGACGACGATGTCGACACTACATCAGGCGCGAGCACATCGGCCCGACACCGCTTGATCCGCTGACGCTTCGAGGCTCTGCCGATTAGCCGCCTCGCTCAGGTTCGTTGCTTTTCGAGATAACTCGTCGCGGACGCGCGACAGCCGCACGAATCCTCGCGGTGTCTCCGTCTGCCAGAAGTGCCAGCCGTTGCAGCCTTGGGCTCCGAGCGCAATAGCTCCTGCCATCGAGGGCGACTCTTCGCGTATGACCGCTATCGAGCTCAATCTGGCCGTCGGCGGTGACGTGCTGAAACGTTAGTCCTTCTGCGTTCCAACGATCGCCTGGCCCGGCCGAGCAATGCCGGCTTCGAGAAGATCGTTGAGACTGACGCCGTAGTAGCGCTGCTGCTTCTCTTGCTCGCGGACGGCTGCGCTCGACACAGCAGGCACATTGATCCCGAGAGTTGGAGCGGGTTCCACAACAGTTCGCAGATGCGCTGGTACAGCGGTTGCCGGGACGAGAACGATTCGACGGTGAACTCGTCGGGGATCGGCAACGAACGGCAGCTGGCGCTCATCGCGAAGGCGCAGAAAGGTGGGGTTGTGCTGGTAGCACTTCGGGTGCAGCGACTTAGCGAGAACGTTGTGACCGAAGTAAAGCTGGAGCTTCACGCTGTACGCTTTGTCTCCGTAGCTTGCGTTGAAGTCCTTCGGGAGCAGCAGAAGACCGCCGAAACGGTTGCGCTGTTCCGCGAACGACTGCTCGTTCGAAAACTCTGGATGTCCTCGGCGTGGTTTGCCCAGATGTGCTCGATCTCGAACGGATGCTTGCGTGACCGGCTAACGAAGTCAGCGAACGTGAGCGTCCCGCCGCACTGTTCCTCAAGCCATCCGCTGATGCGAGCAAGCAAATACTTGATCTGGTTACTGTTCCGCTGATGCACCCAAGTTTGCGACGACCGCCAAACCCATCTCCAGCTCGGCGACCTTCGCGCCGAGAACGTCAGCAGTTCTGCAACATCGAGGTCGCGGATGTCCTTGAGATGGTTGAACATAGTGTACGCGACGGTCGAGTATCCGAAGTTGCGGTAATTGACCATCCGTCGCGAAACGAAGATGTCGGTCCAGCCCAGCAACCATGCGAGTCTTGAGCCGGAATATCTCGTCGTCGTCGGAAGGGGAGATGGCGGCGAGAATCAGCGGGTATTGGAAAGTAAAGCCGTTCCAAGCGTTGTAGAAGACCTCATCAAATCCTGGCGTAACGTCTGGGATGTGTGGAGGAGGTTCAACGTACCGTTAGGAGAGCCGGTCGAAATCGCGCTCGACCAGCGCTGCGTAGTCGCCGGGCTTGCGAAGCCCGATGTCGTCGCGGTGGTCGCGCACCCACTTGTGCGGGGCCGTTCCGATGACGTCGAATCCCGGGCACTGCATCCTTTCGGCGCTCCGAATCGTCTCTGCATACTTCGCGCGAAGCCAGTTACGAATGAAATCGGAATCGCCCTTATCGACGATGTTGCAGAGCGCAGCTACGCGCGAGCGCCACAAATGATTGGCAGCCTCGATCTTCTCGGATCACGGATATTGGCCAGCACGTAGCTCTTGAACATGTCGGTCGTCGTCAACCGAAGGCCGCGGTCGTTCATAGTCTCGAAGATCTCAAGCGCCATCTCTTGATCGACGTGGCGATCTCGACTACGGCTACTCGCTCGAACAGCCAGTCGATGAAGAATGGGAAGCTTGCAGGTCCTTGAGCTCCTGCGGAAACAACTGCTCAATGTCTTGGTATCGCGCCCAAAGGTTCTCGACGGACTCGTCGCCTTCGGTGATGACGGCGGTGACACCCTTCGAGAAGCGCTTGCATGCAGGCGCGACGGTTCTCGACGTCGAGGTTGAAGCTCCACTTGCCGACGCGTGTGGACGCCACAAACTGCGCCACATCGACCTGATCCTTGCTGCGGACGATCCTTCTGCAGAGTGAAGCAGGTAGATGAGGAGCAGTGTAAGCGTGGTTAGGCGCTGCTGGCCGTCCACAAAGAAGAGCGTGCCGCCCGGTTGTTCGTGACGATCGGCCCGAGAAAGTACGGGCGGTAGGTCAACGTGTCCTCGCGCTCGTGGCTCTTCGTCCGCACGAGTCGAGGAACCGATCGCTTAGATCCTCAAGTAGTTCGATGAGCGTTCGATTGAGTCCAGGCGTACTCGCGCTGGTAATAGTCGACGCTGTACTTGCGCGACGTGAAGAGCTCGCGCACTGTGCGAGGTTTGCCGTCGATGCGGTCGACGTCGACCACGGGTTTGTCGTTACACTATGCCCTTCGTTCCGTAGCTTTGCGAACGCGCGCGCCTCGCCCAGCCAAAGTCCGCTGCCGATGCGCGCAAGCTCATGCTTTGCTCGCTCGAAAGACCGGCAGTGCTCGCTCCACTCGATTCCAGAAGCCTGGGTGTGGTTCGGCTCATCTATGTGGGCAAGCTCGTGAACGATCACGTAATCCACGAGCACCGGCGGAAGCTGGATCGTCGCCCAGTGGAAGTTGACGCGGTTATGCTTTCCGAGAGAGACCCATCGGTAGCCCAGGTCTCGCACGTAGAGTGAGCGTGGCTCGAAGCCCGAGTCGGCGAGCCCACGGCTCCACCCGTCGCGGGAGCCACCGGGCTGCTCTCGTGCGGTACCAGTCGATCATCGCGTGTGCCCCATCGCCGCCGAGCGCGACGTCTCATCACATGACAAGCCGACCACGTTCAAGCTTCACTGCGGCGGCAATGCCGGTTCGGCGACAAGGAGGCGGTGCGATCGACCCGAGGTACGTAAAGCCCTCGCCACTCAGGAACTCCTTGCGTAGGGCGATGCGAGAGAAGCAGATCCTTCTGGGCCAGCTTCTTGTAGACCCACATGCGCTTCTCAACGAGCAAATGCAGCGAGGTCGACCTGGTCACAGTCGCTAGGGCGCATTAATGATGAGAGAGCCGTCGCGATCGACAGTGATGCCGATCGAGCGCCGCACGCCGGACAGCTGGACCTCGAAGTCAAGCCCGCCAACGACCAGCCGAGGCCAAGCGCTACTCGGTCTGCGCGCAGTTGGCGCGCTCGCCCGCATCGTCATGTCGCGATCACCAGCTTCGAATGATTGGCACGGGCCAGCTCGACTACTTGGTGGGCTAGCTCCGACAGAAAGTCCAACTCGAACAGATCGTGACCGTCGACTTGCTGACCGTCGAGATGCTGCACCACCCACTTGCGCAGAACGTCCTGCGCATAGGCATTCTGCCGAAACCCAACTACGCAAGCTCTTGCCTGACGTGCGCCACGAGCGTCACGGTAGCCTCGCGCAAAACTGCTGCTTGCGCAGGAGACAGAGCGGCGGGCGTTGAGTCTGCACGACGCGCCCCGCCGTTGTATCCGCCTGAGCTCCTGGCCGAGCAAGCCGAAGAAGGGCGCCTCGGTTTCGGGGGTCAAGGCCCGTGGCGTCGACCTCTAGTCCCTTGAGAACGTCATCAACAAGATCAGAAAGCGCGAGCGCCAGCTGCTCCCATTGGTTCTTCAACGCCGCGAGAATCTGATCGAGCTTCTCGGACAGCTTCGTGTAGTGCGCCGGGTCCTCATCGAAGTGCTTGCGGATGTGGTACCGCAGCGCGTACTCCATCTCGACGCCTTCGCGCGGTCAGTGCGCAGCCCAGATACCTTTCAACGGAAGTCAGGTGCCATGATGGAGATTGGCGGGATCTATTGCTCGACGCCAGCGCGAGACATGCTCATAGATGAGCATTCGCACCTTCTCTCCGTACAGCGACACGTAGAACTCGTCGAGTGTCGCGGTAGCGCCTGCGCGCCTTTACCTGCACCATGCCGAAGAACTTGCCGTCGCGCTGGTGGGGGAGCGCCTCGGGACGCGGCATCACAACGTCGAGCGACGTCAAGAACTGCTTGAGCGAGACCTCGAATGCTGCACGCAGCTGCTCGTCTTCAAGAGAGCGACGCACGAGTCGACGTCGTCTTCGTTCTCGAATCTCTCGACGCTACGCTCGATAAACAGGTTGCGCACGCGCTGGCGGCGGTCTGCAACTTCGGCAGCTCATCGACGATGGACTGGAACAACCCTCCGAGATCTCGCTTGAATACGCGGCGAGTGCGTGTTTAAGATGCTCGCCAACTCCGTAGTAATCGACGACGAAGCCGACATTTTCCCGGATGCGGTGCAATTGACGCGAGCGATCGCCTGGAGCAGCTCCGCCTCCTTGATGGAGCGATCCAGATAGAGGACCTGCTCGACGGGGGCATCGAAGCCTGTCAGAAACATGGACTTGACGATTAGGAAAGCGACGGCGGAGAGCTGTCCAAGGCTCGGTCTCGGACACGATCCCGAGCGGCACCTTGAACAGCGTCGATGTTGGTGTCTTGTGCTTATCAGCATCGGACCACTGCAGCCAGTCGGGATCATCGTTGTGACTCCCTGAGATGACGGGCACGAAGTCGAGTGCCTTGATGAGCGCAAGATGCGCGAGGCACGCACGAGACGCGCAGTCTTGGTCGGCAGCTGGTCAGCGCTTGGTCGATTGCCTCGGGTGTCGCATCGTCAGGGTCGAGCGTCTCGATCTGAGCGACCAGCTCGTCACGGGCGTGAAAGAACGCGTCTCGGTATCGCACAGCAGCGAGTCGGCTCGTCGCGACGACCTGGGCCTTGAAGCCGTTTGGCATCACGCTGTCGACGTAGTGGCGCAGCATGTCGCGCGCCTTCGCTTCGATCATTTTGGGCGCTTCGAGAACGTTGCCTTTGGTAGCCCACCGCTTCTTGATGGCGTCTAGCTCATCGGCGGTCCGCTCGGTGAACATGTCCTCAAAGACTTCGTCGAGGTCGCGACCCTCAGTAACAGCGCCTCGTGTGGTTCGCCCCTCATAAAGAATCGGGACCGGTGGCTCCGTCGCCTACGACTGACGGATCGTGTAGGTGTCGATGAACTAGCCGAAGATCTCGTGGGTTCGCTTTTTCGCGCCGATGATGATAGGCGTACCGGTGAAGCCGATGCGCGCGCAGTTCGGTAGCGCGCTGAGAAAGTTGGCGTGCAGAGTGATGGTATGAGAACGGTGCGCTTCATCAACGAGGACGACGATCGCATCGCTCTCGTTGAGCAGGCCGAACGATTCCTTCTCCTCTGACATGCTGATCGCAGCAGCCGCTTCTCACCCGCGAGCTCGCCGTCGACCTCCCGGTACTTCTGGATCATCGCGAACACAAGGCCAGGCCCAGGGCGCTCGAGCAGCTTCTTGAGCTTGCGACGACTTGCCTACGTCGACGACTCGCCCGACAGCGAGCGGTCTCACTGAGCTGCTGCTGAAGGTCGGTGCGGTCAGTGAACGACGACGACTTTGAACGGTCGAAGCTACGTGAGTGTGCGCATCTTCCGGATCAGGAAGATCATCGTCAGGCTCTTGCCTGATCCCTGCGTATGCCAGATGATCCCACCGCGGCGATCGAACTCGCCGTCCTCGATTCGCGTCTTCCCGGTGGTAGTCGCTCGATCGATCGCTGCACGCTCGGATACTGCTGATAGCGGCCGACGATCTTGACTCGTCTAGCGCTGATCGGCATGAACAGCGTGAAGTTACGGACGATGTCGAGAAGGTGCGCGGGTCGGAGCATGCCGGCGACAAGAATCTCTTGGCTCGATTAGCTCGCGACCGACTTGCCTAGCTGGGCTGCGAACTCGCTCTCGAGATAAAGGCTCAGTCTCCTTCCACTCGCGAAGTGCTCGCCTCGCGACGTGAAGGTGCTTACCATAGCCTTGTCGAAGTACGTCGGCGATCACGAACTGGTTGGCGTGGAAGAGACGCTCGTTGCCTTCGGCGTCGTGGAAGTGGTCGCGCTGGTTTGAGTACCGCTGCAGCTGTTCGATCGCCTCTGCGACGGGATCAGTGATGTAGGGGCTCTTGCACTCGATCACCACGAGCGGGATGCCATTGACAAACAGCACTACGTCGGGAACAACGAACTTGTGCGCTTGGCCTCCGGGCTCGTCGACGCGAAACTGATTGATCGCCAGGAAGTCGTTGCGCTCGGGGTGTTCCCAGTCGATGTAGTGGATCGTTTGACCGCGTCCAGCGTAGCGAACCTCGAATCCCATCAACGGTCATGCCCGTGAGAAGGAGTGAAGTCATCTCTTGGTTGGCCTCGATCAACTTGAGAGCAGGCGATCGGAGAAGTGTCGCCTCGGCCTGAGCGACCCGACTCTGGTCCAGCCACTCATTGCCATCGTCATCGAGGTTGATTCGCCGAGCGCTGCTCGTAGGTGTACAGACAGAATGATCTCGCGGAAGCTTTCACGATCGGTTGTAGATGGGTCGGTACTTAGATCCTTCGAAGATGCGACCAGTCAAACGCAACGAGCTGTTGAAGGAGCGGAAGCTCAACTCCGTGTACTCGTTGGGAAGCGACGGAGTGTCACGCGGTCCTCGTCGGCGCTCCTCACGGGGACGCGACCGGTTAGAAGATCGTGCATCAAGGCCGCCTTAACGATTCTGCAGCTTGGACAGTCTCATCCTCGTTGTGCGATTCGCTCGATCATGGCGATCGAAGAATGACGCAATCTGGATCTTGTTCCCGCATGCGGTGGAAGATGACCGACCAGTTGTTCGCAAGAGGGCGCGGACTAGATTCGTCTGTATGCTTGAGAAATGCCGAAGGAACACGAATCGCTGTAGTCACTGTGACGCGGCATGGAACGGAAGAGATAAGCGCGAACTGGCGTCGAGTGGATCAGACTCGATTGCGAAGAGCGCAACCGGTTGTCGTCGCGGGCTAGCTGCGCAGAGACCGCCGTGACCGCTCTCAGTAGATTGTGATCAAGATGGTGCGACTCAGCGGCGTATGTGTGACGGTTAACTCAGCGTGTAACTTGCGGCCCTCACTCGGTGTACATCAGGTGATGAAGTTGCGCCACATCGACGTTATCGATGCACGCACGGGATGACCTTCGTTGTACCAGCTAGCCCTGACGGCCCGATGGGAGGGCGCGGCTACCGGATGCGTGATCCGAGCAATGCTGACGCAGCGGGCTCCATGAGCCAGGACTTGGGTGAGAGCCAGAGCGTTGGATCAGCGAGAAGGACCACTGAGGGTCGCGAAGGGAGTCGCGAAGGTTGCGCCGTGCTCGTTGATACCCGAGAGTCAGAAGGTCGTGAAGCAAGCTCTGCTTTATCAGTGTGAGTTTGGCAATGAGGCGTTCAGTGGAGCGGAGCGCGATATGGACTGTATCAAGGAATCTGCGCAATCGTGCGTTGCTCCGCGATGGAGCGTGGTTGACTGATAACAGCAAGAAAATCGCTGCGAGCTCCTGGTACTGAAGTACGCCAGATGTGCGATGCGCTCTGCGCATATGCACGGAACTATCGCTTGAATGACCCGGTAGAAGATAGACGTGGCGGAGGAAGTCTGGCAGTTTGATCTTAGTGCGAGCTAGCGTGAGCCAGAGACGCTGACTGGAGAACAGAGAGCCACAGGATCGCTCGCCGTCACGACATAAGAACATCCGACTGGATAGACCATGAAGAGCTCTTGTTATCACGCAAACGCCTCTCAAGGAGGTAAAACGTAGATCAAGATCGTCTAGACTGCCGAGATCTCGAAATAGCCGCTGTACAAGAGCTGCTCGGCGGAGGTGAACGTGTGCTTCTAGATCATTGCGAGATCGTCAAGCGACTCACAGTCCGCCACCGAGTGGGCACAGCGTGACTATGGACATATGCCAAGCTCGCCGGTGTGATTTGCGAGTATCGCGTAGCTGCCAAATCGCGCTCATGATCTGAGTGTTCGCATAAGTGACACAATACTTGTCCCACCAGTTGTCAAACGACGCGCACGACAAGCTGCCGATGCTTGGTGATGTACGCTTGGAAATGCCGCTCAACTAGCAATGGGCGACTGCTGGAGCACTAGAGATTGAGTTGTCGTCAGACTGACAAGCCGTTACTGGCTACTGTCAAGCTTGGTAACGAATTCTCTGCTCCAAAGTCTTTGATGTCTTCTTGGCAGCGCGGTTAGCTGCTTCTTGAGCGCGGCGAGTTTGTGCTGGTGAAAAGGCTTTGTCGTGCAGCGTCTGCTTCCTCGTCATCGATCGTCGCTCGGGCTCAGCTGTTGCCGCTTTGATGCGTGGCATCGAGTTCAGCTCACCTGAGCCGCGGTTGTCATCGATCTCGGCGAGGTAATCGGGAGAAGCGCCGCACAGCGGGATGGGTGAGCGGATCGTCCTTGGAGTGTCTTGTCCTCAAGCGCAGTCGTGATGGTCGTCAGCCAGCCGTCGATAACGGCGGGGAAACCTCCGGCGGCCGAGCGCACGAAGATCGAATTGGATGTCGCCCCACCACCTAGCGATCGACGCCTGCGACTTGGAAGCGATCAAGAAGGCCAACCGGGGTTAGCGCGTCCACGAAACTGTCGAGAAGCTTCGCACGCGTAGTCATCAGCGCCTTCGTCGCGGGCAGCTCGACGACGAACTTTGCGTTGGTAATCCACCAAGCTTCGAAGGCGTCATTTAGCTGGCTTCTCACACAGTCGCGACGCCCGGGATCGGCGTCGACAAGGCGGCTGCAGGTCAGCCTTCGACGACACGCCGCTGGGCGAAGTCGTAGTAGTCGGCGTCGCGATCGACAAGACGTGATGCGGATCGAAGCCGTGGGCATCGAAGAGCGTCAGACTTGTCCGCGACCTCGCGGTGAGGAATGCCGCCGACAAGATGCGCTCGCACATCCTGGGGCTCGGGCGGAGGCGCGTTGTCGGCATAGCGGCGAATGTTGAAATTGAAGTCGTTGGCGACAGCTTCTCATGCGTGACGATGGGCTGCATAACCGGGGATGGCGGCGAACGCGTGGTAGGCGGAGACGATCTTTTCGGCGTGCTCGGGCATGAGGTAGTTCTGCGCGCGGCCCGCTGAGAACTCGGCATCGGCGTTGATGAAGAGCACCTTGCCCGCGCGCTCGGGCGGCTTGGCTCCCTTGCTCGGAGGATGAGGATGCAGGCAGGGATACCCGTGCCATAGAAGAGATTCGGCGCCAGACCGATTACGGCGTCGAGAAGGTCGTCTTCGAGAAACCCCTTGCGGATCTCGCTCTCGGCGCCGCCGCGGAACAGCACGCCGTGCGGCATGACCGTGGCGACGGTCCCGTCGCGGTCGGAGCGACCGAGATCATGTGCTGCACGAACATGAGGTCCGCCTTCTTGCCGCCCTCGGGGCACCAGCCGTACCGAAAACGCTCAGGGAAGGGGATGCCGTCTGCGTGTAATTGAGCGAGAACGGGGGATTGGTGATAACCCGGTCGAAACGCATTAGCTCGCCGCCTTCGGTGTGGAGCGGGTTCGGCGAGCGTGTCGCCCGTTTCGGATGTCGGCATCGGGGATGCCGTGGAGCAGCAGGTTCATCTTGCGATATCGACCAGACACCGCCGTTGTTTTCCTGTCCGAAGAGCGCCAAGTTCCGGGAGTTGCCTCCGTGCTCCTCGACATACTCCTTGGAGAGGATCAGCATGCCGCCCGAGCCCGAGCATGGGTCATAGATGCGCATGCCCTCCTGCGGCTCGATGAAGCGGACCATCATCCGAACGACCGACCGAGGGCGTGTAGAACTCGCCACCCTTCTTGCCGGCACGAGTCGGCGAACTCCCCGACGAGGTACTCGTACGCCGCGCCCAGGAGGTCGGGGAACTCGAAGTCGTCGTTGCGGAGCCGGTACTTGGAGAAATGGACGATTAGATCACGGAGCTTCTTGTCGGTGATCGACGATTTGGCCGACCTTACGCGTGAAGTCGATGTGTTGCACGACGCCTTCGAGCGCAGGTATTTGCCTCTTCGAGCGCGACCTAGAGCCTTGTTGAGCCCGTCGCCGACGCTGTGATGGACCTCGTCGCGCAGATATCCCCAGCGTGCTTTCTCAGGCACGAAGAAGCGATTCGCTATAGAAGTCCGCCCGGTTCGCTCGCTCGCTTGCCTGCGCCTGGGTGCGGCCCTTGGCGAGCTCCGCCGCGACGACACGCTCCCGCTCGTCCTCGAACTGGTCCGAGCTGCGCTTCAAGAACAACATCCCGAAGATGTACTCCTTGAACTCGGAAGCATCCATCTTGCCGCGGAGGATGTCCGCTGCCGCAAACAGGTGCCGCTCAAGCTGGGGAGGGTGAGCTTGCTCACGCGGGGATCGTCCAGTCCAGATGCATCGGCGCATAGACTAAGGCTCTGGAGCTACCGCCGACCCCCGTCGTCGTGTTGCGCCGCGCGGCCCACGGCCAGTGGTCCTCGGAAGGCGAGGCCGCAAACCGCATCGCGGCCCTCAAGCCGGAGCGACGCAGGGGACAAACGAGGCCGTCCAACCAGGACTGCAACGCGTACTGCAATCGGTCCTAGGTACCGATTGCATACCCAGCGGGCCGCACTTACCGCGTGCGCGGGGCCACCACCCACCCCCGCCATTTGTATTGGGAAAGTGCGCCTCCCGCCCCCGCGCTTTACGGTCCTGCGTTGCATGACCTTTCGCTCCCGCACCACACCGCCCCAACGTAGTTGTGACAATGTGGTGCGGTAGCAGCGCGGGGGCGGAAGGCTGTTGTTTGTGTTGCTTGTGGCGGGGTGGGTGGTGGAAATGATTGAGAAATACTGATGAGAAGAAAAACAACAAACAAAAGATGATCTCTGGATTCTGGGCTCCTACTAGTAAGGGGATGTGGGCGCCGGGTGAAAACTAGGCCACCTGCGCCGCTCGAAAACTAGGCCACTTCGGCGTGGCGGTCGGGTGTCCGGCCGGGTCGTGACGCTCGCTCGATCTGATGGATCGAGACGGGAGGAAGGCTGTTGGTCGGCGTGGAGCAGTGGGCTGAGGTCAGACGGATGAAGCGGGTCGACGGGTTCTCGGCGCGAGAGATCGCTCGCCGGACGGGATTGGCGCAGGGACACGGTGGGCGAGGCTGTTGGCGGCGGAGACGCCGCCGCGCTATGCCCGCTCGCCGTCAGGGTCGATCCTCGACCCGTTCAAGGAGTGGATCTGTGAGGAGCTGAAGGCTGATCCGAGCAGGTCCCTTCCCAGCGGTTGCGGGAGCTCGCCGAGGAGATCGGCTATGCGGGCGGCAAGACCGATCTTTGATGACTACGTCCGCGAGGTCAGGCCGCGGTTTCTCATCAAGCGCACCTTCCAGCGGACGATCTATCGCCCGGCGGAGCTGATCCAGTGCGATCTGTGGGAGCCCAGCAGAGCACGTCCCGGTCGGCTATGGCCAGAGGCGCCGCGGCTGGGTGGTGACGACGCAGTCGTGCTGGTCAAGGGCGTTCGCGGGCACCCTGATCTTTGGCAAGGAGGCGCCGGACATCCTCGCTGGGCTTGGCGCGCTCGCTGTCCTTGCTCGGCGTGCGAGCGGAGAAGCTGGTCTGGGACCGCGAGTCTGCGATCGGGGCCGGCGGCAAGCCGACCGAGCCGTTCCTGTCTTTCTGCGGCCAGCTGCAGGTGGGCTGGATCATCCTCGACGCCGGCGATGCGCAGGCGAAGGGGCAGCTCGAGCGCCAGCACCGACTATCCTGGAGAGCAACTTCGAGCCGCGCCGCTTCTTCGCCAACCATCTGGACTTTCAGGATCAGCTGGACCGCTGGGCTGAGAAGGTCAACGGCCGCTCGCATCGCACGATCCGCGGCGTCCCGGCTGAGCGTCTGGCCAAGGAGCGGGCGCTCCGCCCGCTGGGGCGGGTGAGCGTCGACACCGACCGGCGCTGGGTGATCGAGGGTGCCCCAGCAGCCGTTGATCCGGGTCGATCGCAACGACTACTCGCTGGACCCGGCGCTTTGCCGGGCGCCGCGTCGAGGTCCGAGTCTCACAGACCGAAGTCACCGCGAGAGTGCTCGACACGGGCGAGCAGGCCGCCAGGCACAAGCGGATCTTCGCGGGCTTTCAGACGATCGTCGACCCCGACCACCAGGAGCGAGCTCCAGAGCCAGCGCGAGCGCCGCCGCCAACGCCATGAGGTCGACGTCGAGCAGCGTCCTTTGTCCGTCTATGACGCCGCTGATCGCATGAGCGGCGCGACCTCAGAGCTCGCGCACCTGTTCCGGGCGCTGAAGGCGCCCGCGGCAGCCAGAGCGCTTCCCGCTTCTGGCGGAGCGGGCGCGGGAGGAGTCCTGGAGCTATGAGAAGTTCCTGGAGGCGCTGCTTTCGAGCGAGGTCTCCGCGCGTGACAGCCACGGCGGGGAGAACAGGATCAAGAACGCGCGATTCCCGGCGCGCAAGACCCTGGAGGAGTTCGACTTCACCTTCCAGCGCTCGGTCAAGAAGCAGGTGATCGAGCACCTCGGCCAGCTCGACTTCCTGCATGGCCGCCAGAACGTGATCCTGCTCGGCCCCCCGGGCACCGGAAAGACACACCTCGCCACCGCGCTGGGCGTGAGGGCTTGCCTGGCGGGCCAGCGCGTCAACTTCGCAACCGCCACCGAATGGGTCGCGCGGCTCGCCGATGCAAAGCGCCAGGGCCAGCTCGAGGCAGAGCTCAAGCGCCTTGCGCTGATCCCGCTGCTCGTGGTCGACGAGGTCGGCTACATACCCGTTCGACCCCGAGGCGGCGAACCTCATGTTCGCCCTCGTCAGCTCCCGCTACGAGCGTGCCTCGATGATCGTCACCAGCAACAAGCCCTTCAGCGGCTGGGGGAGATCTTCGGCGACGACGCTGGTCGCCACGGCGATGATCGACCGGCTCATCCACCACGCCGAGATCCTCAGCCTGAAGGGCGACAGCTACCGCCTGCGCGGCAAGGACCTCGGGCCCCGGCCCTCAGCGCCGGCGGAGCTCCCCTGACCGGCGCGCCGCCGGCAGTTTCCTCCGCTCGCCTACGGCTCGCTCCAGAAACCGCCGGCGCAGCAACCCTCAAGTGGCCTAGTTTTCAACCGGCAGAAGTGGACTAGTTTTCAGGCGGCCTTGACAGGCCTTGTTGGCTTTCGAAAGTTGTCGGCGTCAAGTTATCCATTCGTGCCAGACGTCGGCGGACCAGACCGTGAGCTCGGCTATGACTCCGCCGAGCGCCCATAGGTCATCCGGCGCCGCGCGGTGCGCGCCGTCGTGCAAGACGCTTTCGGGAATGCGGTCGACAAGCCGATGTAGGTCGGGCCTCGTCATCGCGGACACCTCCAACTGGCGCCTCGCCACTCCAATCATGCGCCCGATGGGCGCCTGAGCGCGGCGCGCGGTGCGGCGTGTCGTGACGAGCCTGTTGCACCGCCATCGACTCAGGCGGCTGCTGTACGGAGGCGACGATAAGATCCCTATGCGTTGCAAGACGTTTCGTGCTGCCAGTGTTCTACAGATGTTCTAAATCGGCAGGATTGGGGTCGCGCGTAGTTGGCAGAAAGTACGGATTTGCAGGGCAAGGGCGATTAGCTCAGTCGGTTAGAGCGCTTCTCTGATAAGGAAGAGGTCCCAGGTTCGAATCCTGGATCGCCCACTGCGCGAGATGCGAACGGAGAACGTCACGTCCGGCCACGACGCCGAGCAGGCCAGCATCGAGATCGCCCGCCTCCGCCAGGCGCTGGCCGCGCAGGAGGAGTCGCTCGAGTTCCTCCACGAGCGCTATCAGACGCTGTGTCGCATCGAAGAGGGTGGGTGGTGGCGCCTGCGTGGGCGCCTGCTGCCGCTGCTGCGCCTGGCGGCGCGGCTGCGCGCGGGCATTCGGGCAAAGTAGGACGCTCTGCGCCGGGCCCCGCTAGGAGATCTCGACCGCGGCCAGGGACTGCTCGCGGGATTGCCTGAGTGACTCGCGTCGCAACCGCGTCTCCTCGTGCGAGATGCCCATCCTCCCGCGAATGTGCGCGAACAGGGCGAGCAGGTCGGCGCACCAGACGCTCGGGTTGTCAAAGCCGCGAGCCTTCGAGTAGCGGTTGGGCAGGTGACCGCCTGCACAGGTGTCGCGCTCCGGGCAGGCCCCACATCCGCTCGGCAGCGGCAGGCCCGCGAGGACCGCGGCGTGGAACGGTGCGGCGTCCGCGATCTCGCGGAAGTCTGCGTCGTGGACGCTCAGCCCCATCGCGGCCATGCCGTCCTCGCAGGAGCGGAGCTTGTCGAGCCCGAAGATCGCGCCATCGGACTCGACCGCCACGAAGCGCAGCGGTGGGTTGCCGATCGTGTCCAGCCTCGTCGAGCCTCCCATGATCAGGCGAGCCAGGTTCCAGAACTCCCTGATCGAGACCTCGATCGAGCTGTTGAACCACCAGTCCTCGAAGATCGGGATCAGGAAGTCCGCGACAGGTGTCGGCCCGAATTCGCTCCTCACGGCGCCAATCGTGTCGTGGGTGTAGGAGGGCAGCAGGTAGCCGATCGACGCCGCCCCGAGCTCGAGGAAGTGCCGGTGGATCACCAGCGGCTCGGCGCCGAGCTGCACGACCGAAAGGATTCCGAACGGGACCTCGGCGGCGCGCAGGAGCGAGATTCCCCGCAGGACGGCGTCGTGCGACCCCCGTCCGGAGCGGTCGACGCGATGGACGTCGTTGATCTCCCGCGGCCCGTCAAGGCTCACGCTCACACGGACGTCGTGTTCGGCCAGGACCGAGACCCAGGTCTCGTTCAGGCGGGTGCCGTTCGTCTGCATGGAGAAGCCGACCTCGGCGAGCTCGCCCAACCGCTCACGTGCGGTCGCGCACATCCAGGCGAGCCGCGCCGGCCCGACGAGCGTCGGCTCCCCGCCATGGAACGCGAGCTGAACCTCCTCTTGGCCGCTGAGCAGGCAGTGACGCCGGATGCGCTCGATCATCGCCTCGAAGGTCTCGCGCGACATCGTCCCACCACGCTCGCGCCAGGTCGTGTCGGCCTGGTTGTAGACGTAGCAGTACGAGCAGTTCAGGTTGCACTGAGAAGCAACCTTGACAACGTAGTTGAGCCTCGACTCGAGGGGCATTTGCCGACGTCCCGCCGGCGGGCCTCGACGCCCGCCGGCTGAACCTTCTCGATCCTAGGTGTCGGTGAAGATCAGGGCGCCGTCGGCATCGAGGCGGCGGTCCCGAACGTCTGCCTCGAGCTCCTGCTCGAGGGCGGCCCTGAGCTGCTCGAGCACGCGCGGCTGCCCGTCAGCTGCGACGGGGCGCTCGAGGAGCGCCGTCGTTGATTCGTCCTGCGGCATCCGAACCCCCTTGTGTTGGTGGCCTGGGCGGACGGCAAAGAGCACCGCTCCGCTTCGCTTGAGCGCGATGATACAGCCGTGCGCAGCCGATCGGTCAGCCGCAGCCGCAGGTGCCCGTGAGCCCGTTCGGGCAGTCCCACCGGGTACAGGTCCACGAGCCGCAGGTGCACGGTAACGAGGCCCGCTTCAGCTGGAGCGTGACCCCGGAGACCGAGCTCTATGAGCGCTGCGACTTCACGCTCTCCTTCCCGGTCGAGTTCGACCTGGGAACGGTTCCGCGCTCGCTGTGGTGGCGGATGGCGATCGTCTGTCTGCACCCCCAATGGGCGATCCTGCGGCCCTGTCGGGTGGAGCTGCCGATCAGCCTCGGTGCCCGCGAGCGCGAGTTCTGGGTACGGCTGATCGACAACGCCGCACTCCAGCTCGAGGCATACGGCAGCGCGCCCCGCCCTCGGCGAAGCGTCCAGCTGGCCGACGAAGGGCCGCCACTTGCGCCCGAGCGACTTCGGGTGGACCCCGAGCGGGCGGCCGTCGCCTTCAGCGGAGGCAAGGACAGCATGGTGCTGGCGGCGCTGCTGGCGGAGCTGACCGAGCGCCCCCTGCTCGTGATGAGCAGCTCGCCCGTCGGGTGGGTCGGCGATCACAGCGGCGCTGCGCGCGAGCGCCTGCAACGAGAGATCGCAACGCGCCTTCCGGTCGAGCTGGTCGAGGTGCGCTCGGACTACCGGACCTCGTGGGACCCCCGGTTCTCGCTACGCGACGGCTGCCGGCTCCAGGTCCATGAGCTGAGCGACCTCCCGGTGTTCCAGGCGGCGACGATCATCGCCGCCGCTGTGCGGGGGGTGGGCCGCACGTTCATGGCCTCGGAGGCCGACATCCAGTACAACGCGCCGGGGCCCGCCGGCGTCGTGCTGCACTCCGAGTTCGCCTCCTGTGCGGTCTCGCAGGGCGCGCTCGATGCGCTCATGCGTCCCTTTGGGATCCGTCAGGGTTCGCTCAGCTACCCACTCCACATGCCCCAGGTTCAGGCCCTTCTGCTGCACCGCTACCCGCAGCTGATCGACCTGCAGCTCTCGTGCTGGCAGGCGCCCGAAGGGACCCGTTCCTGCGGCGGCTGCCCGAAGTGCTTTCAGATCGCACTTGTCGCCCTGTCGGAGGGTTTCGACCCGCGGCGGCTGGGCATCGATCCGGTGAGCGTGCTCTGCGCATACGGCGACTGGAGCCTGGCGTCACCGGCCCAACATGGACAGCCCCCGCTGCATCCCACGCGCAGCGCCCGCCATCACGTTGTCCGCTGCCTGCAGCAGATGCCGACCGATGTGGTCGCGGCGGCTCTCGCAGGCGATTCCCGCCGGCCTCGGGACCCCCGCCTGGGCGAGGCGATCGCCGTCTACGCCCGCCTGCGGGCGAACGCCCTGGCGCTGCACGTGCCGCCGGCACCCGGCTACATCGGCGGCTTGCTGGAGCTCGTCGAGCCGCAGCTGCGAGGCCGGCTCAGAGCGATCTTCGACGAGTACTTCGAGCCCGCGGCCCCGGAGGAGTTCGCTGAGATCCTCGCTCGCTCCCGGGGGCTGACGGAGTGGATCGTCGAGCCGCTGGAATGTCAACCCGACCGACCCGGTCGTGGTGACATGGGTAGGGTTGCCTGATCGGCTCTCTCACTTCGATCATCGGGCGGGTATCGATGGTGCGGGCATACCTGGTCGGCGGACTGACGTTGCTTCTCGCCATGCTGAGCATCGGCGCCGTTCCGGCGGGCGCCCTGCCGGGTTGCACCGACGAATTCACGAACAAAGAAAAAAACGAGGAATTCCGCTACCCGGGGAACTGGACCGCGGGACTGCCGACGTCAACGAGCGTCGTCTGCTGGGCTGCGGACCTCACGCCCGTGATCCGGTTCGAGCAGGACTGGGAAGTCGCACGGATCGAATCCGGAGGCGGCCTGACGGTGGGCCTGGAAGGGGTCAACGAAGGCGGTGGGCTCTATCTCAGAGAAGCGGAATCTGTTTCGCACCTGTCCGGCCCGGTGTCGGTGATCGGCGACCTGGACGGCCCGGGCTCGCTGGACCTCACGGGCTCGTTCGATTGGGCGTTCGGCGACATCGCCTACCACGAAACGATTGCCATCAATCAGACCGGCGGCGGTGCGTTCGTGGTCGGCGACAACGGAGACACCTACATCTACGGGGGCTCGCTCACGACCACGAGCCCGATCGAAATCAAGAGCGCCGAATTCAGCGCCGCGCCCGAGCATGGGCATCCGACGATCACGACGACAAGCGATCTGGTCCTCCCGGCCGGCAAAGACCTCGGGGCCGGCGCGGAATCGGCGACCTTCATCACTGCCGGGGTGGCCGAAAACCCAGGGCCGGAATACGGCGTCGGGTCCGCCAAGTTGATCCTCACCGGCGGCAGCACCCACATCGCGCCGGCCACCAAGCTGGTCTCCGGCGAGGTCACCGTCGCGGGTGGGACGCTGCAGGACGACGGCAGCCTCCAAGCCCCCGCCACGGACGTGACCGGAGGGGTCCTCTCAGGGCTCGGGACCGTCGCGGGCCCGCTCGTCGAGGAAGGCGGGACGATCGCCCCCGGTGACGGCGCCTCGGGCCGCGGCGGCCTTGCGGCGAGCTCCTTCGAAGGCAGGTCGGGCTCGCTCCGAATCGGAATCGCCAGCGGCTCATCCTTCGACAGCCTCGCCGTCAGCGGTGCGGCGACGCTCGGTGGCAGCGTCGACGCCGAGGACGAAGGCGGCTTCAAGCCCGCTGCCGGAGAGGAATTCAAGTTCCTGACGGCGGCATCGACGGCCGGCACGTTCGCCTCCACGACGGGCTCCTCGGGCGACCTCTACACCCTCGCCTACCCGCTGAACGGCGCGAGCCTGCTCGCCAAGGCGCCGCCGTCCAACGTGACGCCGCCCGTCATCAGTGGAGTCGCGGCGCCAGGCGAAGCGCTCCAGTGCTCGACCGGGACCTGGACGGGCAACCCGACCACCTTCGAATACCAATGGAAGCTCGAAGGCGTTCCGATCCCCGGAGCGACCGGCAGCACGTTCGTCGTCCAGACGGCCGACGAAGGCGGGAGCCTCACGTGCACCGTCGTCGCCTCCTATGGGCCGAGCTCCGAACGGACGAGCCCCGCGATCTCGGTGCCGCGGACGCCGCTCGCCCTGAGCTGCGGTCACCTGAAGATCGTCCTGATCTCGGTGCTCGAGTCCGGTCACTCGGTTCAGCTCTCGGGCTATGCCCTCGCCCGCTACGCGGGCAAGAAGGTGACGATCACGATCAGCGACGTGCCCAAGCGCTACGCGAAGGGCAAGGGCGGCAGCACCGTCGTGCAGCCCAACGGGTCGTTCTCGGCCAAGCTGGTCCTGCCAAAGGGGAAGCTCGCGCCGCTGACCCGCTACACGGCGACAGTCGACGGGCAGTCCTCGCTGGGGCTGAAGCTGGGCCGCAACCTGATCATCACCGCCCAGGCGCCCGTGCATGGCGGCTCGAGGGTCAGCTTCCGCTTCGTCGGGCCCCGCGGTCCGGGCAAAGGGGTCGTGCAGTTCACCCGCCAGGAAAGCTGCACCTCGAACAAGATCGTGGCGACCGCGAAGCTGACGAAGGCGAACACGCTGACGGTCACCCTGCCCGCCCCGGCGAAGGCCGGTGAAACCTCCTACTACCGCGCCCAGACAAGGATCGCGGCCGGGGTCACCTACTCACTGCCGATCGCGGTCACCAACGGCTGACCCCGGCGCGGCGGGTCCAACCCTGGGTAGACGTCCACCCCGCCCACACGTTATCGTCGGAATTCAGACGGTAACCGGGACGAAAGGCGGAGCACGATGAGGTCAGGAACCGGAGCATCGGGCTATCGCCGTCGTCGCGGAGCGCTGGCCGCCGTGCTTGCCCTCGCTGTCCTCGTGACGGGCCTACTGGCGCTCGCATCCGCGCCCGCCGGGGCCGCGGGCTGCAGCGACGAATTCACCGGCTCGAGCGGCGGGCTGTGGAGCGTAGCCGGCAACTGGTCGACAGGCCTGCCGACGGCGAGCTCGATCGTCTGCTTCGCCGGGAAGACCGTCGTCGTCTCCACGGGTACCCAGGAAGCGGCCTCGATCTTCGAAGGTGGCTCGCTGACGGTCAAAGGCAGCGGTAGCCTGACGCTCGAGACCGCCGCCGACCCCTCAACCCTCAGCGGCACGATCACCGTCGAAACCACTGGCAAACTGCGGCTGAAGGACAGCGTCGCAGCGGTCTCCCTGGTCGTCACGGAAGGCGACCTCGAAGGTGGCGGCTCGCTGGCCCTGACCGGAAACTTCCTCTGGACCGGCGGGAAACTTGGGAATTCCCTGACCGTCTCGCAGACCGGCAAAGGCAGCTTCGAAATCGGCGGGGGCCGGGTCTTCTTCTACGAAGGCGCGGTGATCGAAACGGAAAGCCCCGTCACGATCAGCGCGACGGAATTCCTGGGCGCCGAAAGCTCGAAGCTGACGACTACTAGCACCGTCACCCTGCCCGCCACCGAATACAAGCCCTCCGTCTCGACCCTCGTCACGACGGCCGGCATCATCACCAAAGGCCCGACGCAGGTCGGCTTCAAACTCCACCTGACGGGCAGCGCCAGCAAACTCGGCGGCAACCTGGTCCTTGGCGGCCTCACGCTTGACGAATCGCAGACGCTCGAAGTCCCAGAAGGCGTCAACCTCGAACTGGGCCTCGACTCGGAATCGACGATCTCCGGGACGATCGAAGGCAAGGGGTCGCTGACCAAGGGGACCGGTAAGAGCACCATCCTCGGCAGCCTCGCGGTGCCGGTCGTCTCCGTGCCCGAGGGCGAACTGATCATCGAACCCGGCGCCAAATACGCGGCCTCGAAATCGACGACGATCGATGGCGGGAGCATGAAGCTCAAAACCGCCGGGAGCACCGGCTCGCTGAGCCTCGGCGAAGACTCGAACCTCGAGGGGTCCGGGTCGATCGACGTGACCGGGAACTTCGACTGGACCGGCGGGGAGCTCGAACACATGACCGTCAAACAGACCGGGAGCGGGACCTGCGTGATCGCCGGGACCGGAAGGGTGTATCTCTACGCAGGCTCCTCGCTGGAAACCGAAAGCACGATCCAGATCAGCACGCCCGAATTTCTGACGGACGAAAACCCGACCGTCATGACTACCGGCAAGATCCAGCTCGCCAAGGGCCTTGACATGTCGGGCGGCGATGGCACCTTCACGGCTTCGGAACTCGGCGAAAACGAAGGCTCCAGCTACGGCTTCGGCACGAGCGATCTCGTCCTCACGAATGCCGCCCACAGCGGCGAACCCGAATGGGAAGTCGGCGAAGCCTCTATCGGGCAGACGCTCGAAGCCGGCAAGATCACGCTCGAGGGCGGCGAGCTGCGCGCCGACGGGACGCTCAAAGCGGCCGAAGTCCTCCTGACCGGAGGAAAGCTGATCGGCAGGGGGACCATCACCGGCAACGTGGCGAACGCGGGCGGGACCGTGGCCCCCGGCTTTCACGAGCCCGGCCATCAGTCGCTGACGATCGACGGGAACTTCGAACAGACCTCGGGTGCCCTGCGCACCGAACTGGAAAGCGACGGTCTGGACGAAGTGATCGTCAAAGGCACGGCCAAACTCGCCGGAAGCGTCGAACCGATCGACGGCGAGTTCACCCCGACTCCGCACACCAAATACAGATTCCTCAGCGTCACCGGCGCCAAAACCGGAACCTTCACCGGCACCGTAGGCCCGGACGCCGCGCTCTACGGGCTCGAATACGAACCGACCGCCGCCTACCTGCTCGGCAAGGTCGCGCCGCCGGTCAACACCGAACTGCCCAAGATCTCCGGCGAACCGGCGGCCGGGCAGACCCTCACCTGCTCGGACGGCAAATGGACCGGGAGCCCGACCAGCTACGAAATCCAGTGGAAGCTCGAAGGCGCCGCGATCACCGGTGCCACCGGCTCCGGCTACGTCGTCCCCGCCGCGGACGAGGGCAAACAGCTGAGCTGCACGGTGACGGCCAGCAACGAAGGCGGCGCAGGCGCTCCTGCGACGAGCGCGCCGGTGAGCGTCGCGGTGCCGATCGCCCCGCCCGAAGAGAAGACCCCGCCCACGGTCTCGGGCCCCACCGAAGCCGGTGCGACTCTCACCTGCGCGCCCGGCACCTGGACGGGCAGCCCGTCCTTCACCTACCAGTGGAGCATCGAAGGGGCTTCGATCGCGGGAGCCACCGGTGCGACATACGTGATCACGACAACCGACGAGGGCCACTCGCTGACGTGTACCGTGACGGCATCGGACGGCGCCAGGGCGAGCGCGACGAGCGCCGCGGTGGCGGTCCCGCGGCCATCGTTGCAGCTGAGCTGCTCGGGCCGTCCGATCGTGTTGATCTCGGTCCTGCAATCGGGGCATTCGGTCGTCCTGACCGGCTTCGCGCTGGCGAAGTACGCGGGCAAGAAGGTGACGATCACGATCAGCGACGTGCCCAAGCGCTACGCGAAGGGCAAGGGCGGCAGCACCATCGTGCAGCCCAACGGGTCGTTCTCGGCCAAGCTGGTCCTGCCGAAGGGGAAGCTCGCGCCCCTGACCCGCTATACCGCGACGGTCGAAGGGCAGGCCTCACTGGGGCTGAAGCTCGGGCGAAACCTCGTGATCACATCCGAAACACCCGTGGCGGGCGGCTCGAGGGTCAGCTTCCGCTTCGTCGGGCCCCGTGGTCCGGGCAAAGGGGTCGTGCAGTTCACCCGCCAGGAAAGCTGCACCTCGAACAAGATCGTGGCAACGGCGAAGCTGACGAAGGCGAACACGCTGACGGTCACCCTGCCCGCCCCGGCGAAGGCCGGTGAAACCTCCTACTACCGCGCTCAGACAAGGATCGCGGCCGGGGTCACCTACTCACTGCCGATCGCGGTCACCAACGGCTGACCCCGGCACGGACGCCCGGGCGCGGCGCGGCGGCCGGCCCGCTAGGCTCCCTGACATGGACGACGATCGAGCAAGACAGCGCCTCGCCGAGGAGCGTGCCCGGATCGAACAGGCGCTCGCCGCTCGCGCCGGGCAGGACGCCGATGCCCGTGAGGCGCAGGAGGAACCGGGCGAGCGCGGATCGGAGGACCTCTACGAAAAGGAGGTCCAGGTCGGCCTCGAGGAGGACCTGGCCGAGCAGCTTGCGGCCGTCGAGCGCGCCGAGGCCCGGCTTGCGGCCGGCACCTACGGCCTGTCCGTCGAGAGCGGCCTGCCGATCCCCGACGCCCGGCTCGAGGCGCTGCCCACGGCGGAACGGACCGTCGAGGAGCAGGAGGCGCGCGGCCGTTAGACCGCGGGCGTGAAGTCGCCGGCAGCCGCCGGCGACCCCACCCGACAGAGCTGTTGCGCTAGACGATCCCGCTGGGTGATTGGCGGGTTCCCGGTTCCTGGACCGGGTAGGAGTTCGGCGGCACCTCGACGGGCGCTTTCGCTTCACAGCCGCCCTTCGCCCCTTCGTTGCCGACGAATTCGACCTTGGGCAGGTGCGGGTTTTTCGGGTTCGGCGGCGCCGCGAAGTTGAACGCTCCCGTCAGGTCGCCGGTGGTTTCCCGGCGCCATTCGCTCAGGTTCGGCACCTCGACGCCGAAGCGCGTCTCCAGGAAGCGCAGAACCGAGGTGTGGTCGTAGACCTCCGAGGAGACCAGGCCTCCCCTTGTGAACGGCGAGACGACCAGCATCGGAACCCGGAAACCCAGCCCGATCGGGCCGGTGATGCCGCCGTCGTTGTGGGTGATGTCGGGCACCGTCAGGTACTCGTTCGGCGTGCCCAGCGGCGGCACCGGCGGGGCGACGTGGTCGAAGAACCCGCCGTTCTCATCCCAGGTGATGAAGATCGCCGTTTTTTCCCAGATCTTTTTGTGCTTGCGCACGGACGCGATCAGTTCGGAGACCACTCGCTCGCCGACCTTGGCCGAGGAGTTGCCCGGGTGCTCGGTTTCGACCGCCGACGTGTTGATCCAGGAGACCTGCGGCAGTTCGTTGTGCTCGAGGTCGTGGATGAAGCCGTTCGGGTAGGTCTGGTTGAACGCGAGGTTGTGCAGCGTCGGGTCTTTGACCACTTTTTCGAAGAAGCCGAGGAGGTTGTCCTCGAGCCCCAGCTGTTCGCCCGAGTAGGACTTCCAGGTGATCCCCGCGCTCT
The DNA here is from genome assembly GCA_963787765.1 of uncultured Solirubrobacteraceae bacterium. Lineage (GTDB taxonomy): Bacteria > Actinomycetota > Thermoleophilia > Solirubrobacterales > Solirubrobacteraceae > Palsa-744. The sequence goes on from CAWBEF010000006.1 coordinate 260,147, forward strand.
GGAGCTGCTCGGCCATCGTCGTCCATTTGAACGGTGTCTCTCCTTCGGAGAGCGTGATGATCGTCGTCTCGACCAGCGGGCCGCCGTTTTCGCCGTTCGGGTCGATCGTCCCCGAGACCGCATACAGACGGTTCGGGTAGGTGGGCCCGAGGACCGAGCAGTGGTAGTGGTCACACAGCGTGTACTCGTTCGCGAGCGCCCGGTAGAACGGGATGTCCGTCTGCTCGTAATAGCCCATCGTCTCGACGCCCGCCTGCTCGCCGTCGAATTCGAGATGGGTCATGACGAACTGGTTCATCGCGCCGTTGTTCCAGCTGTTGTGCTGGGGCACCCAGCTGTGGGTCAGGTCGGGGAAGCACTGGGCCATCCCTTTGGTTTCAAGGTGGTAGGGGAGCAGCTTCCCTTCGTAGCCTTCCGCCGGGTAGCCTTCCTGTTCGAGCACCGCAGCAGAGGCGTTGGCAAAACCGTCGACCCCGCTGTAGGTGCCGAAGTAGTGGTCGAAGGACCGGTTCTCCTGGACCAGGATGATCACGTGGTCGATGTCCGACAGGGTGCCGAGCGGTTTTTCTTTTTTGGCTGCGCTCGCAACCTGTGCCAGCGGGTCGGCGCTCAGAGCCACGGCTCCGGCGGCCGCTCCGGCCTGCAGTGCTGCTCTACGCGTGAAACGCGAGTCCATTGTCCCTCCTCCTTGGTGCGCCCTCCCCGAGGGCAGTAACGGGACAGTAGCGCCCCGCTGCGATTTGCGCTACCCCTGAGGTCTCCCGGTAACGCACGGAAAACATCCCGGCCGCGCCGCCGTGGCACCGGGATTCAGGAGAACATCCCCGAGCCGACCCAGTCGAGTTCCCCGCGGGCGCCGGGCGGCGTGAAGAAGTAGCCGCCCCCGACCGGCGTGATGTAGTCGATCATCGGCTCTGCGACGAGGCGTTCCTGGATCGTCTGGAACTGGCGCTTCGGGCTCTGGTTGAAGGCGACGAATACGAGTCCCTGGTCGAGCGCGCCCGCGGCGTCGAGACCGCGAGCGTAGTTGTAGCCCCGGCGCAGGATCCGTTGGTCCGCCGTCGGGGCGGTGCGCGGGTTGGCCAGTCGGATGTGCGCCGAGAGGGGGATCCGCCTGCCCTCGGGGTCCAGGTCGTAGCGGGGGTCATCGAACTCGTCTTCGCCGCCGATCGGGGCTCCGCTCGAGCGCACCCGCCCGATCAGTTTTTCCTGCTCGCCCAGACCGATCCGGTCCCAGAACTCGACATGCATGCGGATCAGTCTGATGACCTGGAAGGTGCCGCCGGCGGCCCAGGCCTGGTCGGAGTCACCGACCCAGATGAGCCGGTTCATCAGTTCGCTGTCGCTCGTCGGGGGGTTCGCCGTCCCGTCTCGAAATGCGAACAGGTTGCGAGTGTGGTTGCGCGGCGTCGGGCCACGGGGGGCGGAGCGGAAGCCGTCGACCGTCCAGCGAGCCTGCAGGGCGCCCCGCACGGTGCGCAGCAGCTCGCGCAGGGTGTGCGTGACCGTGTCCCGCTGATGGGCGCAGATCTGGAGCATCACGTCCCCGTGGCTCTGCGCCGGGTCCAGGACGTCGGTCGCGAACGTCGGCATCCGGATCAGCTCGCCCGGCCGCCGTGCTGCGAGCCCGTAGCGCCCGTCGAAGAGCGAGGCCCCGAACGAGATCGTCACCGTCAGCTCGTCGGGAGCGTTGACGGGGCCGAGGATGCCCGAGTCGGCCGGCGGGTCGTCGGGCTCGAGGTGCGTCGGCGGCGGGCCGATCGTAAGTTCGGGGATCGCTCCTCCGAGCGTCAGTTCCCGGGCCCTGCGGCTGAGGGCCTGAAGCGCGTCCTCGAGAGCGCCCCTGTTCGGGGCTATCGAGTCAAGCGCCGCGAACGTCGCCTGCGCCGGGGGCGGCGTGAGGATCCCGGCCTGGTGAGGCCCTTCGAACGGCTCACGCTGCCCAAGCTGGGCCTGGCCGACGTTCCATTCCTCGGCGGCCGAGGGCGCCGCGGCGCTCTGGGCGCCCTCCGCCTTGGCGTGGTCGCGTGCGAGCGCGCCGACACCGCCCACGGCGCCCGCACCGAGCACCGCCGCCGATCGGGTCAGGAAGGTCCGCCTGTCCGAGGGCTTCACGGTTCAAGCCTCTCATCCTGGGGCGGGATCGGCGCGACAACCGGCCGTGGTTCTGCCTCGAGCGCCCCGGGCACCTGCGCCAGGGCCTCGAGGGCTCCTCCGAGCGTCCCGTCGAGCTGCTCGGCCTGTGACTGGGTCAACTGGCTGTTGGCGGGCAGGCGCCCGCCGTGTGCGCCCGCCAGCGAGGCGAGGACCGCGCGCAGGGCGGCGAGTTCGGTTTCGACCGTCGGCCCGAGGGCGCGCTCGTTTTCGCCGTCTTCGGCGTGCAGCAGCAGGTGCAGCGTCGAGATCACCTCTTCGGTCGCCTCCAGGCCCGCCTCGGTCGCCAGGACACCTTCCCCGCTCCAGGGCACGTCGAAGCCGCTCAGCAGGTCGCGCTGGGCATCCTCCAGGATCTCGTGGGCCCGGGTCGCGTATTCCAGTGGGCTGATCGCAACACCCGCCAGCAAGTCGCGCAGCCGGCGCACGGCCGTCTTCAGGCGCTCGGACGCGGACACCAGCGTCCGCGGATCGAGCCCCGTCCAGAGCCCGTATTCGATCCGGTGCAGGCCCTCGAAACGGGGGTTCGCCACGCCCCCCGCCAGCCCGCCGGCGGTCCCGTCGATTTCACGGTTGAGTTCGGCGACGGGGCCCACCAGATAGACCGCCCCGAGGTGCAGGTAGCGGGCATATGCCGCCCGCCAGGCTTCCTCGGCGCCGGCCCGGTCCCCCGCAGCGAGCGCTTGGGTGAGCCGCTCGACCTCGCCCTCCATCGATCCCAGCTGGGCGATCGCGTAGCGGCGGTAGGCCGCGACCGGCCCGGTGAACTGGGCCGGCGAGACCACCGGGCTGACCGTCGGCGGGGCCACCTCCAAAGCCAGCTCAGAGCTCGGCACCGAGTAGAACGTGTAGGAGCTGAGGACGTGCGGCGTTTCAGCCGCATACAGCGCGATCCTGGTTACGCCCGGCGCGGCTCGGGGCGCCTTGCTCGAGCGATCTCCGACCCCGAGTGCGGTGAACAGGAGGAAGACCCCGCCGGCGGCGAGGGCTGCCGCGACGATCGTTGATCGCCGCCCGGCTTTGCGATCGGCCATCCGGCGATTATCACAGGGCCTGCGCGCCCCGGACGCGCTCGCCCTTCGGGTCGAACAGGGGCTCCGCCGTCAGCACGCCGGGGACCCACTGGCCGAAGATGTCCACCTCGACCGCCGTGCCGAGCTCGATCTCGGCGGGCAGGTAGGCGTAGGCGATCGAGCGCTCGACGGTATAGCCGTAGCCGCCGCTGGTCACCCGGCCGAGGATCTCACCGCCGACCCGGACCGGCTCGTTGCCCAGGGCCACCGAGCGCGGATCGTCGAGGACCAGGCAGCGCAGGCGCCGCTGCGGCTGCCCGGCGGCCTCGAGCGCGTCGCGGCCGATGAACCGGCCCTCCCGCTTGACGCAGAAGCCCAGACCTGCCTCGCGGGGCGTCTCGTCCGGGGTGATGTCGGCCGCCCAGACGCGATAGCCCTTCTCCAGGCGCAGCGAGTCGATCGCCCGATAGCCGCAGCTACGCAGGCCGTGCTCGCGGCCGGACTCCCAGAGCGCACGCCAAAGGCCGGGCCCGTACTCGGTCGGGCAGTAGATCTCCCAGCCCAGCTCGCCGACGAACGTCACCCGCAGCGCACGGGCCGGGACGTCCCCCACGGCCAGCTCGCGCATGCTCATGTAGGGAAACTCCAGCGCATCGGGCGTCAGCGGGGCGAGGATCTCCCGCGCCCTTGGGCCCCACAGCGCAAAGCACGCCCAGCGCGCCGTCACGTCCGAGCAGCGCACGCTCCCGTCCCCCGGCGCATGGCGGCGGATCCAGCTGAGGTCGTGATTCCCGAACGCCGTCCCGGTGACGATCGAGAACAGCTCGTCCTCGACCCGGGTGACTGTGAAGTCACACTCGATACCCCCGCGGTGGTTGAGCATCTGCGTGTAGGTGATCGCCCCGACGTCCCGGGCGACGCGGTTGTCGCAGAGCCCTTCGAGGAACTCCGCCGCGCCCGGCCCGGAGACCTCGAGCTTGGCGAAGGAGGACTCGTCGAACAGGCCCGCGTGCTCCCGGGTCGCCCTGTGCTCGGCGCCGATCGCCGGAGACCAGTGCATCCCGGCCCAGCCCCGGGGGCGCAGTGACTCATCCCCGGCGGGGGCGTTGGACTCGTACCAGTTGACCCGCTCCCAGCCGGACTTCTCGCCGAATGCCGCCCCGTGCTCGGCGTGCCAGGGGTAGGCGCTCGAGGTCCGCAGCGGCCGGCCCGCCTGGCGCTCGTGGCCGGGGTAGCGGATGTCGTAGTAGGTCTCGTAGACCTCCCTGGCCCGCTTGAGCGTGTAGCTCGGCGAGCGGAAGTGGGGCCCGAAGCGACGGATGTCCATCTCCCACATGTCCATCGCCGGCTCCCCCGCGAGAATCCACTCGGCCATCGCTTTGCCGATCCCCCCGGCTCCGGCCAGGCCGTGTGCGCAGAAGCCGGCTGCGACGAAGAAGCCCCGGACCTCGCTCTCGCCGAGGCAGAACTCGTTGTCGGGGGTGAAGGCCTCCGGGCCGTTGATCAACCGCGTCACGGTGATCTCGTCCATCACCGGAACACGCCGGCGGGAGTTGGCGGCGATCTCCTCGAAGCGCGGCCAGTCCTCTTCCAGCAGCCTGCCGTTGAAGTCGGCCGGGACGGCGTCCAGTAGCCGCTCGTCGAGCGCCCACGGGGCAGAGTCCCGCTCGTAGCCGCCCATGATCAGCCCGCCGCCCTCCTCGCGGAAGTAGATCAAGAGGTCGGGGTCGCGAAGCGTCGGCAGATGCTCGCCGGGCGTCCGCTCGCGGAACGGCTGGGTCACCAGGTACTCGTGCGCGAAGGGGACGATCGGGACCCTGACACCCGCCATCCGCCCGATCTCCGCAGCGAACATGCCGCCCGCGTTGACGACGAGCTCTGCCTCGATCGGGCCCCACTCGGTCTGCACGCCCCGGACGGCCCCGTCGCGGACGTCGATCGCTTCGACGCGGGTGTGGGTGAAGATCTTGACCCCGCCGGCCCGTGCCCCGTCGGCGAGCGCCGTCGTCAGCAGCGAGGGGTCCAGGTAGCCGTCGGTTGCCAGGTAGGAGGCGCAGCGGACGCCCGCGGTGTCCATCAGCGGGAACAGCTCCTTGGCCTCTGCGGGGGAGATCAGCTCAAGCGGCAGGCCGAAGGTCTTCGCCCAGGCGACCTGGCGCATGACCTCCTGCTCGCGCTCGGGCGTGCAGGCCAGGCGGATGCCGCCGCACTCGACCCAGCCGCAGTCCAGCGTCCGGTAGAGCTCGACGGAGTCCATCATCATCCGCGTCAGCGGCAGGCTCGAGCGCAGCTGCCCGACCAGGCCGGCGGAGTGGAAGGTCGACCCGCTCGTCAGCTCGTTGCGGTCCAGCAGGACCACGTCGGGCTCGCCCAGCTGAGCCAGGTGGTAGGCGATCGACGCTCCTCCGACGCCGCCGCCGATGATCACGACCCGGGCCGAGGCGGGGAGCTCGCGGGGCCTGACCATCGCTCAGCCCGCCACCGCGGTCAGCCAGCGGTCGAACCGCGCCTCGCCGGCAGCCGCCTGCATGCGGGCGAAGTGCTCCTGCGCGTATCCCTCGAAGTCGAACTCCAGCTCGGAGACCTGTGCCTGCATGACGCCCCAGGCGCCCTCGCGGACATCGGAGAGGATCCGCATCAGTTTCAGCGTCGCCTCCTGGGACTCCGACGGTGCCGTCCCGAGGTAGGCCGCCAAGAGCCTATTGTCGGTGCTCGGCGCGAAGTCGTTGTTGACCGAAAGGTTGCCGAGATCGAACCACGGGTGTCCCATCCCCGCATACTCCCAGTCCACGAGCATCACCCGCCCGCTGTCGCGGGCCAGGATGATGTTGCCTGCCAGCAGGTCGTTGTGACAGGGGCGCAGCTCTGTTGCCTCGCCGAGCGCCGCGGAGATCCGCCCGGCGATAGCGATCGCCTGCTCGTAGGCCTCGGGCGGCTCGGCGCCCCGGGCCCGGATGATCCGTGTGTAGTCCCCAAGCAGGTCGGGGACCCAGAACTTCGCCGGCAGCTCGGCGCCCGAGTCATGGAACGCCCGCAGGGCCACCCCGAGCTCCTCCGCGCGGGCCTGGATCTCCGCTGCCTGGAGCGCGTCGCAGGCGAGGAACTCGGTGACCAGGCCGCCCTCGAAGCCGGCTGCGACGGCCGGCGCGATTCCCAGCCCGGCGGCCGTGTCGTTCGCCAGCCGCTCGGCCTCGCGGCTGATCCCCAGCAGGTCGGTGTCCTTGCCATGCAGCCTGACGACGTACTCGCACCCGCCCATCAGGGCGCGGTAGTTGCGGTTCGTTATGCCGCCCTCAAGGGGGGCGGGCGCGCGGCCGACTGGACCCAGAGAGGGTTCGAGCCGCTGCAGGATGTCGTCCAGCTCCCCCACCGCTTCAAGCTCCCCTTGCTCGATAAGGCACACAACCTATACCTTCAACCACGATGACCGTCAATGGCGCGTCAGATGAGCGCCGCCTCGAGCGCTCCGCGCCCGAGCTGATCGAGGCGGTTGATCTCGCCGCCGCCTCCCGTGCGGTTGCGGGCGGGGTGATCCGGACGCCCTCGATCGACTGTCCCGAGCTGGGTGAGCTGCTCGGCAGCCCCGTGTCGCTGAAGGCGGAGTGCCTGCAGACGACGGGCTCCTTCAAGCTCCGGGGCGCGCTCAGCCGGATCGCCGCGCTCGGCGAGCGGGCGGCGGCCGGGCTGATCACCGCCAGCGCCGGCAACCACGGCCGGGCGGTGGCGGCGGCAGCGGGGCTGCGGGGCCTGGAGTGTGAGGTCTTCATGCCCCACGACGCGGCCGTCTCGAAGGTCCACGCGATCGAAGCACTCGGTGCTCACGTCCGCCTCCAGGGGGCCTCCGTCGACGAGGCCCTCGTGCAGGCACTCGAGCGCAGCCGTGAGAGCGGCGCGGCCTTCGTCCACCCGTTCGACGACCTCGACGTGATCGCCGGCCAGGGCACCCTCGGCCTCGAGCTGCTCGAGGACATCCCCGACGTTGCCCGCGTGATCGTCCCCGTCGGCGGCGGCGGCCTCGCGAGCGGCATCGGCGTGGCACTGCGACGGGCGCCGCGGCCGGTCGAGCTGATCGGCGTCCAGGCGGCGGCCTGCGCGCCCTACCTGGACGCGCTGGCCGGTAGACCCGTCCGCCCGTCGAGCGCGGCGACGATCGCCGACGGGATCGCGATCAAGCGTCCGGGGACGATCACCCTGCCCCTGTTGCGCGAGCTGCTCGACGAGGTCCGGGCGGTTCCCGAGGACGAGATCGCCCGTGGCATGGTCTTCCTGGCCGAGCGGACCAAGCTGGTGGCCGAGGGCGCCGGCGCGATCGCCGTTGCGGCCCTGCTCGGCGGTTCCCTCGAGCCGGTCGATGGGAGGACGGTCGCGATCGTCTCGGGAGGGAACGTCGACAGCGGCCTGCTGGCCTCGCTGCTGCTGCGCCATGAAACCGAGGAGGGCCGGCGGGTGCGGGTCTTCACGCGGGTCCCCGACCGTCCCGGCGGCCTCGCCGAGCTGCTCGGCCTGGTGGCCAGGGCGCGCGCCAACGTCGTCAGCGTCGAGCACCTGCGCGAAGCCGTCGCGCTGCACGTGCGCGAGACCGGCGTCGAGCTGACGCTGGAGACACGGGGCCCCCAGCACACCGAGGAGGTCCTGGAGGCGCTCGCCGCGGGCGGCTACGAGACGAGGCTGGGCGGTTAGAGCGAGCCGGCCCGCGCGACGAACTCCCGCCACTGCGACCGGGACTCGAGCCGCTGCTGCTCGCCCATCCGCGGCGCCACGGTGCGCCCGCCGTCCAGCAGCGCGGCAGCCTCCTCGACGGTCTCGAACGCACCGGCGCCGACACCGGCCAGCATCGCGGCGCCGAGCACCGTCGCGTCGGGCCGCGCGACCGTCAGCGGCAGGCCCAGCAGGTCGGCCTGGATCTGCAGCAGCGAGGCGTCGTTTGTCAGGCCGCCGTCAACGCGCAGCCCGCTGATCTCCATCGCCCCGCTCATCGCCTCGACGATGTCCGCGACGCGGTGGGCGATGCCCTCGAGTGCAGCCCGCGCGATGTGGGCTCGGCCCACCCCGCCGTGAAGGCCTGCGATCACCCCACGGGCCTCGGGGCGCCACCACGGCGAGCCGAGCCCGGAAAGTGCCGGGAGGACCCTGACGCCGGCGCTGTCGGGCACCTCCGCCGCGGCGGCCGCCAGCGACGCCGGGTCTCCCGCCAGGCCGAGCTCGACGGCGAGCCACTCCAGCAGGGCCCCCGCCGCAAAGACGCCGCCGTCGAGGGCGTAGGCGGGCTCGCCCGGGCCGCCGCCCGCGCCCGGTCCGGCCCACGCGACCGTCGGTAGGAGTCCCGCGCAGGGTTGCGGCCCGGGTGTGCGGCCGAGCACGAAGACACCGGTGCCGTAGGTGGCCTTCGCCTGCCCGGCGGCGACGGCCCCCGAGCCGACCATCGCGGCCTGCTGGTCGACCAGCTGCGCGCGCAGCGGGACCGGGACGGGCCAGCGCTCGTGGCGCAGCTCGCCCAGCGCCCCGAACGTCGGCCCCAGCCGGGGCAGCAGCGAGCGCTCGATGCCGAAGGCCGCCAGCAGGCGCTCATCCCAGTTGCGTCCGCCGAGCGCCAGCAGCTGGGTTCGCGAGGCCGTCGAGAGGTCACTTGCGAACCGGCCCGCCAGGCGCTCGAGCAGGAACGCGTCGACCGTCCCGAGGCGCAGCTTCCCCGCCTCGCGTGCCGCCGCTACGGCCGGGCTCTCCTGCAGCAGCCAGGCCAGCTTGCCGGCCGAGAAGTAGGGATCGCGGGGCAGGCCCGAGAGCTCCTCGACCAGCACCGGGAGCTGCTCGAGCGTGGCCTCGTGGCGCTTGTCCTGCCAGACGAGGACCGGGGCGATGGCCGCCCCGCCGGCCGCCTCCCAGGCGGTCACGGACTCGCCCTGGTGGTCCAGTCCCGCCGCCATGACATCCCGGCCGTGGGCGATCTCGAGGACCTCGGCGACCGCGTCCACGACCGCCTCGAGGATCAGCTCGGGGTCCTGCTCGACCCATCCCGCCCGCGGGTGGGTCACCGCCACTGAGCGCCGGGCCAGGGCCACGGGGGTCAGGTCGAGCTCGAACAGGCCGGCCTTGACGGCCGTCGTCCCGTCGTCGATCCCGAGCAGCAGCGGGCTGCTCACCCTCCTGGCGCCTCACCGCCCGGCCCGCCCGCGTGATGCGCGGCGGCCCGCGCCCACCAGGGCCGGTGTTCGGTGCTCTGCTCATCGAGCCGCCGCGGCACCGGCAGCGCTCGCGCCGGGAGCGGGGTGATCGCGCCCCGATCGCTCAGCAGCTCGACGACGTGCTCACCGATGCCCAGCGAGGCCGACAAGCCCGTCGAGCGGATCGCGGCGACGTGCAGCAGCCGCTCGGCCCGCCGCGAGAACTCGATCACGTAGTTGACCCCCGCCCCGGCCGGGCGCAGGCCTGCGTAGATGCCGATCTGCTCCGCGGTCTCGAGCGGGGGGTAGGTGCGCCCGACGCGCTCGAGGATCGTCGCGGCCGCATCGGGCTCGACCGACCAGTCCTCCTTGTCCTCCCGGTCACGGGCCGTTGGTCCCGCGACCAGCTCGCCGGCCAGGGTCGGGAACACGAGCACCCCCTTGCCCAGGGGCGAGGGCACGGGCAGCAGGATCCGGTCGAGGACATCCCGCGGGGGCATCCGGAAGACGAGGAACTCCCCCTTGCGCGGGTAGATGGCGAAGCTCGCATCTCCGGCCAGGCGGGCGATCCGGTCTGCGTAGAGCCCGGCGCAGTTCACGACGGCACCCGCACGGATGCTCAGCCCGCCCTCGGCCTCGACGAGGATCCTCCCATCGCCCTCGGCGCGCAGGCCGGTGACGGGGGAGTCGAGCATCACCGACGCACCGCCTCCCCGGGCCGCCTCGGCGAGCGCCTGGGTGTAGGCGACGGGGTCGATCACGGACTCCCCGGGGATGTCGAGGACACGCTCGGGGCTGAGCATCACCTCGACTCCGTTGTGGGCGGCGTTGCGCGCGATCGCGGCCACCTTGACGCGCTCCTCGTCGTCGCGGGGGCGCATCTGCGCGCCGCAGCGCCAGACAGGGATGGCGAGCTCATCGAGCAGTTCGGGGCGCAGTTCGCTCGAGCGGATGATCATGCGCGTCTCGAGTTCGCCGTGGGTCGAGTCGAAGCCGGTGTGCAGGACGCCCGAGTTGGCGCCGCTCGCGCCCAGCGCGAGGCCCCCCTCGGCCTCCAGCAGCATCGCCGGGACGCCGCGGCGGGTCAGCGCATGAAGGACCGCACAGCCCACGACGCCCCCGCCGACCACCGCCACGGGCGTATCCAGCGCGCTCAGCGCGCCGCCCTCCTCAGGGGCCGCTGGAGAGCGTCCAGAGGATGTTCACCCGGTAGACCTCTTCGTTTGCGAGGGCTCGCAGCGTCGTCGGCACGGTCAGTGCCAGCGAGCTGGTGCTGAAGCCGGAGGTCGTCCAGGTTCCTTCGCCTGCGCCGCCGGTCGCGGCGGAGACGATCTTCACGGCGGTGGCCGAGTCCAGGTTGCAGCCGGCTGAGCACTGGAAGGTCGGGGCGGACCCCGTCCCCCCTTTGAGCGATGCGCCCGTCGAGTTGAGTTTCAGCGAGTTGGCGGCCATCGTCTGACCCCCTGTTACGTAGCCTTCGCTTTCGCTCCCGCATTTCGCTTTCGGACAGTACTGCTTGAAGACCGCGCTCTTGCCCGTCCCGGTCTGTCCTTGAGCCGTGATGTTCCAGCCCGATTTCGTCCCGCGCGTGTCGATCACCGCAAAGCTGGTCATGGTCGAGTCGACCGTCTGGGAGGCGCCGTTCAGTTTGACCGTCGTCAGCGTCGGGAGTTTCGGTGCGCTCGAGAATTCAAACGCGGCCTGCGCCGCCGGTGTGAGACACGCGGCGCCGGCGCAGCAGATCACCGTCCATGCGAGCAGCCGTGCTCGAGAGGTCCGGTGACTGCGGCTCACGTCTGGCCGGCGGGCCGGGCTTCCCGGGAGCGGCGGCGAAGCAGCAGGATGGTCGTGCCCAGCGCATAGAGCGCGATCAGGCCGACGCCGAGGATCTTCCACCAGTCACTCGACGGTGCGCCCGGCGGCGGCGCATGGCCATAGTGCTGCTGCACGGCGGCCGCGGTGTGCCCGAAGGCGACCGCCGTGTCCAGCCTGGCCACGCCGCCCCGATAGTCGAGCCAGGCGGAGATGCGGTAGCTGGTCCCTTCGGGCGGGAACTGGTGAAAGGCGGTCACCGGATAGGAGATCGAGGTGCCGCTGACGAACGTCCCCGCTTCGATCGCGCGCGAGAGGACGATCTGCCTGCCGCGCATCACGAGCACGTGGCCGTGGACGCCCTGGAGGACCACGTTGCCCGGGTTTGTCGCGTTCAGCTCGAACGTCAGACCGGCGGGCTGGCGGTCGATCGCGGCGCCGGTGAAGCGGATCAGCGGCCAGCGCGGCCCGGGCACCGACACCTCAACGCCGATCGCGTAGCGGCTTGCGCTGGCGATCGAGACGCCCTTGCGCGAAAGACCCTGGCCGTCCTGGCCGAGCGCTTCGACGCTGACGCCGCTGAGGAAGTCCCCCGGATGCTCGCCGGCCGGGACCTTGACGGTCACCGGGACCCGGGTGCTCGACCTGGGCCCGAGCGTCACGAGCCCGCGGCCCACCCCGACCCACCTGGTCGAGCCGTGGGCGAGCGATCCCGGCGGGGCATAGCCCGATCCGAGCGTGCTCAGCGTCAGCCCGTCGACCGCCGAGAGGCGCACCTGAACGGTGGACCTCGTCGGGTTGCGCAGTTCGATCGAGCCCGCCCTGCTGCTCCGCCCGGGCCGGACGCCCAGCCGGAAATAGCTCAGCCCGTTCGCCCCGGCAGGCCGGGGCACGACCACGAGGCCGGTCGGCGGCGCCGCCGCGGCGGGGGCGGCGAGCGTCGCGGCGCAGACGGTCGCGAGCGCGGCGAGACGCCCGGCGCAGGCGCGCCGACGGGTTGGGCGAGCTGACATCGCTTCGCCCTTTCCCCGTCCGCCGGCGCTTTCCTGCCCCGTGAGCTCGCCCGTCAGGGGCCCGTGCCGAGGGTCCACAGCAGGTTGACCCGGTAGACCTCTTCGTTCGGCAGCACTTTCAGCGTCGATGGCGTCGACAGCGCGAGGCTGGTGGCGCTGAAGCCGCCCGTCAGCCACGTGCCCATCCCGGCGCTGAGGGCCGCCGAGGCGATCTTCACGCCGGTCGCGTGATCGATGTTGCAGGCGGTTGCGCACTGCAGCGTCGGCGCCGTGCCGGTCGTGCCACTCTGGCCTGTGAAGCTCGCGCCCGTGCTGGTCAGCGTCAGCGAGTTCGCCGCCAGCGTCTGCCCACCGGCCACGTAGCCTTCGGATTCGGTTCCGCATTTGGCTTTCGGGCAGTACTGGGCGAAGACGGCGCTCTTGCCGGTGCCGGTCTGTCCTTCGACGGTCACGTTCCAGCCCGAGCCGCTGCCCGTCGCGTCATCTACGCCGATGTTGGTCATCGTCGCGTTGGTCGTCTGGGACGCGCCGTTGAGCGTGATCGTGCCCAGCGTCGGCAGCGCCGGTGCGGTCGAGAACGACAGCGATCCGGCCGTCACCGAGAACTGGGTTTTGTCTTCCTGTGTAGCTGCCCGGGCGACGGCAGGGACCAGGACGAAGACGGCGATTGCGACGCCTGCGGCGAACCAGCGGAGCGCTCTCGCGCCGAGCGGGCCGTCAGAAGTCACACCCCGCCGGGTGATGTACATAGAAGACATGAGATTCCTTTCGTCTCCGGTTGCTACCGTAGATACTCCGTTTGAGGGAACACCCCTCGTATCGGCTGGTGGAAGCGTGCTACGGAGAGCCAAACCATGTCCCAATCGGTAACTGCAGGTTCCCTCGGACGGAGAAAGCAAGCGCGCTGATGCCGCTCTCGACGCCCGTACGCGCCCCGGAGCTGGCCGAGCTCGAGACGCTCGTCGTCTGCGCCACCGAGGGAAGCCTTGCGGCGGCTGGAGAGCTGCTCGGTATCAGCCGCCCGGCGGTCGCCAAGCGGATCAGGAGCCTCGAGGCGCTGGCGGGCTGCTCGCTGCTGCACCGCGGCGGACGCGGCGTGCGGCTGACCGATGCAGGCGCCCTGCTGCTCGACGGGGCCCGGCGGATGCTCGAGGAGCGCGAGGCGGTCGTCGGGGTGCTCACCGACATCCGTACCCAGGGCCCCTCGCCGATCGCCGGTCTGCGCCAGCTGCTGGGCCCGAACGGGCCGGCCCAGCATGGCGCGGCGCTGCCCGAGACCCGCCTCGTCGAGACCGAGCGGGTCCTTGCGATCCTGCTCAAGTTCACCGCCACGGGCGTCGTGTTGACAAACCCGGAGACGGCTGCCCTCCACGAGGTCAACGACGCCTTCTGCGAGTTCGTCGGCCTCCCTCGTGAGGTGCTGCTCGGCCTGCCCTCGACCGAACACCGGGCCTGGTACGGCAGCGCCGACCGCGCGAGGATGCTCGAGCAGCTCGAGCGCACCGGCAGGGTCGACGCGATGCCCTTCAGGATGCTCAGGCGCGACGGGGCCTGGCGCGCGGGGACGGCGACGATCATCCCGGTGACGCTGGGGGGCCAGCGTCTCTGGCTGACCCTCGTGGAGGACGGCGGTCCCGTTGATGGCCCGGCCGAGGAGGGTCAGGCGGCACCGTAGGATCCCCGGTCATGGAGATCGGCCCGTTCGAAATCGAGCGCTTCTACGAGCGCTGGGAGTTCACGGCGGAGCTGATGCTCTCGAGCAGTGACTGCGAGTCGCGGACGCTCGCCGAGCTGCTGGCGCTCGAGCCCGGCGCCTCCGAGCGCCTCGGGGCCCTGCATCTGGGCTACACCGAGGTCCCAGGCTCCGAGGAGCTGCGCGAGGCGATCGCGGCCCTGCATGAGCGCTGCGGCCCGGAGGACGTCCTCGCGCTGGCGGCCGCCGAGGAGGGGATCTTCATCGCCTACCACGGTCTCGTCGGCCCGGGCGATCATGTCGTGGTCGAGGCGCCCTGTTATGGATCCGCGATCGAGCTGGCCCGCTCGACGGGCGCCGAGGTCAGCCTCTGGCAGCGCCGACCGGAGGACGGCTGGAGGCACGACCTGCTCGCCCTCGAGCGCCTGATCGGACCGCGGACGAAGCTGATCTACATCAACACGCCGCACAATCCGACGGGGACTCAGATGGCCAGGACGACCTTCGAACGGGTCATCGAGCTGGCGCGTGAGCACGACGCGATCCTGTTCAGCGACGAGGTCTACCGCGGCCTCGAGCACGACGCGGCCGACCGTCTGCCGGCGGCCTGCGATGTCTATGAGCGGGCGATCTCGCTGAACACGGTCTCCAAGGCCTACGGCCTGCCGGGGCTGCGGGTCGGCTGGGTCCTCTGCCGCGACCACGGCCTGCTCGAGCGGATGCGCGAGCTGAAGCTCTACACGACGATCTGCTCGAGCGCCCCCAGCGAACAGCTCGTCGCGCTGGCCCTGCGCCACAGCGAGCGGATCATCGCCGACAGCCGCCGACTGCTGGCCGGGAACCTGCCGCTGATCGACGGGCTGCTCGAGCGCCGGGCCGAGACCTTCTCCTGGGTCCGGCCCGATGCAGGGCCGATCGGCTTCGCCGAGGTCAGCGGGGTCGCCGACGTGACGGGCTGGTGTGAGCGGATCGCAGCCGACGCCGGCGTCCTGTTGCTCCCGGGGAGCGTCTACTCACAGCCGGGCCATGTGCGTCTGGGCTACGGGCGCGCGAACCTGGCCGAGGCGATCGATCGCCTCGAGTCCTATCTCGGCTAGAGCACCTTGGAGAGGAAGGCGCGGGTGCGCTCGTGCTGCGGGTCGGTGATGACCTGCTCCGGTGGGCCGCACTCGACGACGAGCCCGCCGTCCATGAAGACGACGCTGTCGGCGACCTCCCGCGCGAAGCCCATCTCATGGGTCACGACGACCATCGTCATGCCGTCCCGGGCGAGCTGCTTCATCGCGTCGAGCACGTCCCCGACCAGCTCGGGGTCGAGCGCCGAGGTCGGCTCGTCGAACAGCATCAGCTTGGGTTCCATCGCCAGTGCCCGCGCGATCGCGACGCGCTGCTTCTGCCCCCCCGAGAGCTGCGCCGGATAGGCCTCGAGCTTGTCCCCGAGCCCGACCCGGCCGAGCAGCTCGGCGGCCTTTGCCCGGGCCTGCTCGCGCCCCATGCCCTTGACCAGAACCGGCGCGCAGGTCGTGTTCTCGAGGGCGGTCATGTGCCCGAACAGGTTGAAGTGCTGGAAGACCATGCCGATCTCGGCGCGCTTGCGGGCGACCTCCGATTCGGGCAGCTCGTGCAGCCGCTCGCCCTCCTGGCGGTAGCCGACCAGTTCGCCGTCGACGGACAGCCGCCCCTGGTTGATCTTCTCGAGGTGGTTGATGCAGCGCAGGAACGTCGACTTGCCGGAGCCCGAGGGCCCGAGCAGGCACATCACCTCGCCGGGCGCCACCTCGAGGTCGATCCCCTTCAGGACCTCGTTTCGGCCGAAGCGCTTGTGGACGCCCTCGGCGAGGACCATCGGGGTGCTCATCGAGCGGCTCCGTGAGGCGAGGCCAGCGTCCGCATGCGCTCCCACAGCCGGGCGTTTTCAGCACGCGAGTGGCCGCGGCCGTAATAGCGTTCGAGGTAGTACTGCCCCACGTAGAGGATGCTCGTACATGTCAGGTACCAGGCGCTCGCCACGATCAGCAGCGGGATCACTTTGAAGTTCACCGAGTAGATCGTCCCGACCGCGTAGAGCAGGTCGCCGACGGCGATCACGCTGACCAGCGAGGTCGTCTTGAGCATCGAGATCGTCTCGTTGCCCGTCGGCGGGATGATCACCCGCATCGCCTGCGGCAGGACCACCCGGCGCATCGTCTGAAGCCTGGTCATGCCCAGTGCCCGGGCGGCGTCGCCCTGACCCTCGTCGACCGAGATGATCCCGGCGCGGACGATCTCGGCCATGTAGGCGCCCTCGTTGAGACCGAGGCCGAGAATCGCCGCCGTGAAGGGCTTGATCAGTTCATTCGCGTTGGGATGGATGAACGAGGGCCCGAAGGGGATGCCCAGCCCGATCTTCGGGTACAGGGCCGAGATGTTGTACCAGAAGATCAGCTGAA
This sequence comes from uncultured Solirubrobacteraceae bacterium, assembly GCA_963787765.1. Taxonomy (GTDB): domain Bacteria; phylum Actinomycetota; class Thermoleophilia; order Solirubrobacterales; family Solirubrobacteraceae; genus Palsa-744. The sequence continues at coordinate 276,422 of CAWBEF010000006.1, forward strand.
CGAGGACCGGTGTGCCGCGGAAGAACCAGATGTAGAGCCAGCTGCTGCCGGAGACGAGCGGGTTGGGCGAGAGGCGCATCACGGCCAGGACGATCCCCAGCGCCACGCCGATCGCCATCGCGATCAACGTCAGCTCGAGTGTTACCCGCAGCCCTTCGAGGACTGGTTCGTCGAACAGGTAGTGCCCGACGACGCTCCATTCGTAGTGGCTGTCTGTGACGACCGAGCGGATACCCGCCGCGGCGAGCACCAGGACGATCGCCGCCGCGATCCAGCGGCCGGGATGGCGGACGGGGACGGCCCGGATCTCGCCGGGCCGTCCCTGCGCGTCGGTGGCCTCGGGCGAGGACACCGCTCCTCAGCTCAGCTGATCGCGCCGTTGATCTTCGGCGCGGAGATCGCGCCGGATTGGATTCCCCACTTCTCGAGGATTTTGATGTAGGTGCCGTTCTCGATCAGCACCTTCAACGCCGCGAAGACCGGCGTGGTCATGCCCGTCGTCTTCGGGATCGCCAGGCCGTAGGGCGCGAACGCGTAGCTCTTGCCGATCAGGCTGAACTGCCCGTTGGACTGCTTGATCTGGTAGGCGACGACCGGCGAGTCGGCCATCCCCAGCTGTGCCCGGCCGCTGGAGACGGCGAGGTTGACCGCGTTCTGCCCGGGGAAGCTGAGCACGGTCACGGCCTTCTTGCCGGCCTTCGTGCACTTCTTGCTCTGGGCTTCGGATTCTTCGAGCTCGACCGTCCCTTTCTCCACGGCGACCGTCTTGCCGCAGAGGTCGGCGACGGTGGTGACGCCCGGGTTGGCCCCGGTCTTCGCGTAGAAGGAGATGCCGGCGTTGAAGTAATCGACGAAGTTAACCGTCTTCTCGCGTTCCTTGGTGTCGGTGAAGGAGGATGCGCCGAGGTCATAACGTCCCGCGGCGAGGCCCGGGATGATCGATTCGAAGGTCGCGTTGACGAGGTTCGCCTTCAGCCCCATCGTTTCAGCCAGCGCGGTGACGAGGTCGGCGTCCATTCCGATGATCGTGTGACCGTCGGGGGCGATGAACTCGTTCGGCGCATACTGCGCTTCGGTCGCTACGTTGAGCGTCCCTTTCGATTTGATCGCGGCAGGGACCAGCGCCTGGACAGCCGCATTGGCGCTCGAGGCGCCGGCGGCGGTCGACGCGGTGGGCGTGGGGGTCGTCGAGGAACTGCTGCTGCTGCCGCAACCGGCAAGAGCAAGGATTGCGAGGGCGGGGACGCCGAGTCTGGCGATGAGCTTGCTCATCGGAACCTCCTCCGTGGGGGATGTGACCCCGACCCCGAGCGGCCAAGGCCGCGTCAGTATAAGTCGCAGCCCCGTCCCAAGGACGCTCAGCGCGCGGGCAGGGTGATCGCTGCGCCGCGCGAGGAGCCGACGAGCAGACCCTCGATCACCTCGGCCGGGCTGGGCCTGCCGATCAAAAAGCCCTGCGCCATTTCACAGCCCATCTCGGTGACCGTCCTGAGCTGCTCCTCGGTCTCGATCCCCTCGGCGATGACTTTCAGGGACATCGAGTGCCCCACGCCGAGGATCGCCTGCAGCAGGTCGCGGCTCTGCTCGCCGCCCTCGAGTGCCGCGATGAAGCTCCGGTCGACCTTGAGCACGTCGGCCGGCATCTTCTGCAGCTGTGAGAGGGAGGCATAGCCCGTGCCGAAGTCATCGACGGCGACGCTGGCGCCGAGCGCCTTGACCTCGCGCAGGTGCTCGCAGGCGACGCCGACATCGCGCATCACGGTCGTCTCGGTGATCTCGATCATCAGCGCCGCGGGGTCGAGCCCGGACGCCTGGAGCGCCTGACGGACATCGTCGGCGAAGTCGTCGCGGCCCAGTTGGTAGGCCGAGACGTTGACCGAGATCCCGACGCTCCGACCGCCCCCGGCGGTCCACGCCTGCGCCTGGCGGCAGGCCTCGCCCAATACCCAGCGCCCGATCGGGACGATCAGGCCGCTCTCCTCGGCCAGCGGGATGAACTCGTCCGGGGGAACGATGCCGCGCACCGGGTGGCGCCAGCGGACGAGCGCCTCGAGTCCCTCGATGCGCCCGCTGGCGAGGTCGAAGATCGGCTGGTAGAGGAGGAAGAACTGTTCGCTCTTGAGCGCTTCTGCCAGGTCCATTTCCAGCGCGACGCGCCCTTCGACGTCGGCGTGCATGCTCGCGTCGAACAGCGAGTAGCGGTCCCGGCCGGCAGCCTTGGCCGCGTAGAGGGCGAGGTCGGCGTCGCGCAGCAGGCCGTCGGGGGTCGAGTACTGCCCGACGGCGACGCCGATGCTGACGGTCACGTTGACCTCGGCGCCGGTCCCGATGTCCACGGGCTCGCGCAGGGCCTCGACGAGCCGGTCGGCGAGGATGTCGGCCGCCGAGTCCTCGGAGCTCGATTCGACGAGCACGACGAACTCGTCCCCGCCCAGGCGCCCGACGGTGTCCTGGTCGCGCACGACGGCCTCCAGCCGCTGCCCGACCGTACGCAGGAGCACGTCGCCGGCGGCGTGGCCGAGGTTGTCGTTGACGTGCTTGAAGCCGTCGACGTCGACGAACAGGGCCCCCGCGATCATTCCGGGGGCGCGTGCCGTGCGGGCCAGCATCTGCTCGGCCCGGTCGAGCACCAGCGCTCGGTTGGGCAGACCGGTCAGGGTGTCGTGGAGCGCCTGGTGGGAGAGCTCGCGGGTCTTCTCGGCGACCAGGGAGAGCGCCCGCATCCGGCCGGTCCCCTGTATGTACATGAGCGCCGCGAACATCAGGCTCAGGAGGATCCCGCCGACCAGCAGGGTGGCGGCGTGGAGGTCGCCGAAGACGCCCGCCGGGGGCGCGGGCGCGGCGGTCCGGACGGTCCAGCCGTTGTGCAGGTCGATCGTCGTGACCAGGGCATGGGACGGTTCGCGCGAGCCGCCGCGGAAGACCACGTGGGAGCTGCCTGCGTCGTAGCTGAAGGTGACGGCTGTGTTGGGGTGCCCCGCGAGCGCGGTGCTCAGCAGCACGTTGGGCTCGAGCAGCTCGCCCAGCCAGCCGATGAAGGCCCGCTCGCGGGCCGCGGTCGTCCGCGGTATCAGCCCTCCGCGGTAGACCGGGGTCTGGACGCCCAGGGTCAGGGTCGAGGACGTCTTGAAGGGCGCGTAGGTCGCAACCCCCGTGTCCCTCGTGGCTGCCAGCTCGCTTGCCAGCGCGCAGAAGTCCAGGCCGGCCGGGAGGTAGCTCGCGAGGCTGCGCGACTGCCCTGCAACGGCAAAGCAGTAGTAGGGCCGCGGCCCCGCGGGCAGGATGGTGAACCGTTCATGCGGGAAGGCCATGTGCGGGCCCAGCGGTTCGACCGGGTTGCGGGCCAGGTAGGCCTCGAACTGTTTGAGCTGGGCGGCCGGGACGCGGGCCACGAGGCCGATGCTGAGCAGCTCGGGGTAGCGCTTCATCGCGTTCACCGACTGCAGCCACCGATCGAAGCGCAGCGGCGTCAGGTTGGGCGAGCCGGTGACGAACGCACTGGCGTTGACGACGAGGTCTTCCTCGTGCTGGATCGCGAGGTTGAGCGTCGAGGTGATGTCGGCGGCGGCCAGGTGGGAGGCCAGACGTTGCTTGTCGCTGTCCGTCCGCCTCACAGCCCTCGCGCCGAGCAGGGCGGCGACCGTCCCGACCAGGGCGAGCGTGCAGCTCGCGGCGATCCACAAGCTCCTACGCGCGCGAACGCGAGCAGGGATATTCGGGCTCTCCATCACACGGTCTGATCGGCGCGTGGGCGAGAGACGACAATCTTGCAACGCGTCCTGGACGGAATGGCGTCGCCCTCTGGTCGTCGCGCGGACGCCGATGCAGGGGCCCGGCGGGCGCACACGGCCTGGGCGTCCAGAGCGCTAAGGGAACGGCTCGGGGGTGCCGATGAGAGGCTCGTGACCAACTTGCCGTCGTTGCCCATCGCGTCGAGCCGTCGCTCGGTGTTCGCCGTCATGCTCGGCCTGCTGAGCTGTGCCCTGCTGTGGCTCGCCGCCCCGGCCGGCGCGGTCGTCACCGAAGTCTCCGGGACCAGCGTCGGGCTCCAGCCGCGCGCCATGGGCTACACCGCCGTCAACGAAGGGGACCCGGCGACGTTCGCCAACGAAGCCGGCAACGTCGTCCTGCACGGCACCAACGACTACGCCATCTACTGGGCGCCCGAAAACGACTATCACCACGAATGGATCACGAAAATCAACCGCTTCTTCCAGGCGATGGGGGCGTCGAGCGGCTACCTCGGCACGATCTTCGCCGCGACGGCCCAGTATCGCGACCGCTCGAACGCGCCGGCCAACTACAAGACCGTCTTCAAAGGCTCCTACTCGGACTACAGCAAATACCCCGCGGCGGGCTGCACCGATCCGAACCCGCTCGAATCCGGTGCCGTCACCTGCCTCACCGACGCGCAGCTGCGCGAACAGCTGCAGTCGTTCATCGCCAGCCACGCGCTGCCCAAGGGCCTGGGCAACATCTACTACCTGATGACCCCGCCCGGCGTGACCGTCTGCGTCGACGCCGCGGCGACCCGCTGCTCGGACTTCGTCCTCTCCGAAGAAGAAGAAGAAAAAGGCCGGTTTGAAAGCGCGTCCTACGAAAACAGCTTCTGCAGCTATCACGCGGCGATCAACCCCGACAAAGCTCCCGAGGGCGACAGCAACACGATTCTCTACGCCGCGATCCCCTGGACCGCGGGCTACGCGGGCCTGCGCGGCACCGGCTTCGTCCCGAACGGCGGCTGGCTGTCTGACCCGACCGCCTACATCCAGGGCGCCAGCTGCCAGGACGGCGGCCTGAATCCCGAAGTCGGCGAAGAGAAGCTCGAGGTCCCGAAGGAAATGAACAAGGAAGAAAAAGAAAAGTTCGCGGAAATGAGCAAAGAAGAACAGGCCGGCGTCCTCAAGCGCGTGGCGCTTGAAGCTCCCCACGACGAGGAGCCCAACCAGGAAGGCAAAGCCGAATCCGATGGCTACGGGGCGGGCCTGTCCGACCTGATCGCCAACCAGATCGCCGTCGAGCAGGCGAACACCGTCACGGACCCGCTGCTCAACGGCTGGAAGGACGCGACCGGCCACGAGGCCACAGACGAGTGCCGCAACATCTTCGCGGGCACCGCCGGTCCGGAAGGCGGGAGCGTCGAAGGGGGGGTCAAGGCCGACGAACACACAGAAGCCGGGACGCTCTCAAACGAGGAACTCGACGGCACCCGCTACTACATCAACAACGTCTTCAGCCTCTCCACGGGGGAATGCGTCGGAGGCGTCGGCCTGGTGCCCCGGTTCACCTCGCCGAACCCGGTCAACTCCGGCGAAGTCGTCGGCTTCGACGGGATGGAGTCGACCGTCGGCCTGGTCGCCGGGAAAGCCTTCGGCCCGAGCGGCCCGCCGACCACGACCTACTCCACCTACAGCTGGAACTTCGGCGACGGCTCGCCTGAAGTCAAGGGCTACGCGCCCGGCTCACCGACCTGCGAAGCGCCGTGGCTCAGCCCCTGTGCCGGAGCGATCTTCCACTCCTACAACTACGGCGGGAAATACACCGTCACGCTGACCGTCACCGACGTAGCCGGTGACATGTCGAGTGTCTCGCATGAAGTCATCGTCAACGGGCCGCCGGCCCCCGGCGCGGGCGCCCCCGGAACGAACCCCGGCTCAAACCCCGGCGATGCGACCCACACGATCGTCGCCCCGATCGCCGCTGCCGCGATCCTCTCCCGCTCGCTGAAGAACACCCTCAGGAAGGGACTGTCCGTCCGCTACTCGGTCAACGAGCAGGTGGCCGGTCGCTTCGAGGTCCTGGTCTCGAGCACGGTGGCGCACAGGTTGCACCTGGGCGGCTCGCCCGCATCCGGCCTGCCCGCCGGGACCCCGCCCGAGGTGATGATCGCCAGGGCCGTCCTCGTCACGACCAAGGCCGGCGCCAACACGATCGAGATCAAGTTCTCCAAGAGCGTCGTCGCCCGCCTGCGCCACTCACGCAAGCTGTCGTTGCTGCTGCGGCTGTTCGTCCGCGACGCGGCCTCCAAGAGCCCCGCCACGGCGACGGTGCTCAGCGCCGTCACGCTCGCCGGCTGAGCCTCACTCCGAGCCGTCACGCCCGCGGCGTTTGGCGCGGGCCTTGTCGCGGAACACGAAGTACCACAGGCCCACGAGCAGCAGGTAGCCGAACGCCATCGAGACGACCGAGATGACGGCGATGCCCGTGTTGCTCTGGTCCGCGGATTCGCCGTCCAGGGCGACGGGCAGAACGTGGAGGATGGCCAGGGCGTGGATCATGGGCGGGCGTCAGTAGCCAGGGTAATGGCGGACGACGTAGCCGCTGTTGTCGGTCGGCTGCACCTGCCAGCGCGAGGCATATACGCCGCTTCGCCCGGCGGTGTCGTAGAGGATCCCGTCGACATACATGTAGGTGTGCCCCGCGTTGGCATAGACGGTGATGTAGCGCCCGGGGCCGGGGACACCCCAGCTCTCCAGTTCGCCGGAGGTCTCGGGCCGGCTGAGCAGGCCGCCGGCGGCCAGCGCGTAGCTGACCGAGCCCGAGCAGTCATAGGCGTTGTCCACGAACGACGCATGCCCGCCGCCGTAGACGTAGGGGAAGTCCGCGATCTCGTTGGCCCCGGCGATCACCTTCTGGACGACTTCCGGCACATCGGCCGGAATCGGGATCGTGCCGTCGCCACCGATCGAGAAGCCGCCCGGGACGGGTGTCAGGCGGGTCTTCGAGGCATGGCGGGCGTTCTGTTCGATGGCCTGCATCTGCTGCAGCTCGGCCTTGACTTCGGCGTCGGAGGGCGCGCCGGCGGCGACGATCGCTTCGCCCGCCTTGACGGGGGTGGCGGCCGCGACGTGGTGGACCGTCGCCGGCGCCGGGTAGCTGCTCTTTTCGAGCGGATCGGCGACCTCCGTGCCCGTGACCGGTACGCGGGTGACGCCGCCGCTGACCGGGGGCCCGGAACGGATCCCGCCGCCGGCCACGGCCGCCGGCGGCGTGGCGGAGCTGCCCTTGCCGGAGCCGCAGCCGGCGATCGCGAGTGCAAAGAGCCCGATCGATGCCAGCAGCAGCGGCCGGCGAGCGCAAACCATGCGATCAAGGCTAGCGTGGGCGTCCGGCGGCCGTGCTCGCTAACCTGAAGCGATGCACGAGGAAGCCACGGCCGTGGGTCTACGGCCCCATGTTCGCCTGCTCCACGGGATGCGCCGGCCGGCCAACTGGCTGCAGCTGGTCCGTTTCGGTGCAGTCGGAGCTGTCGGGTTCGTCGTCAACCTCGCCGTCTACACGCTCCTTGTCCACGGCGCCGGCGTCGAGTACCGCGTCGCCTCGGTGGCCGCCTGGATCGTCGCGGTCGCCAACAACTTCATCTGGAACCGCCACTGGACCTTCGATGCCCGCGAGGGTGTCGCCCACCACCAGGCGGTGCGGTTCCTGCTCGTCAGCGTCGTGACGGAGATCATCAGCCTGCTGATGCTGACCCTCCTGGTCGAGTCGGGGGGCATGTCCAAGGTGCCCGCCCAGGCGATCGCCGTGGCCGCCGCGACGCCGCTGAGCTTCCTGGGCAACAAGCTCTGGAGCTTCCGCGCCAAGGCCTGATCGTGGCGAGCACGAACCTCGCCACGGGTTCCGAGGCCCTCGACAGGCCGGCCCGGGCGGCCGGATAATCCGAACCTATACTCTGACTTCCCTTCTCGGAGGACCCCCTTGCAGGAGATGGTGATCTACGGCGTCAGCTTCGACATGGTCGGCAAGCAGCCGATCGTGCTGCTGAAGACCGTCGAGGGCAACAAGTTCCTGCCGATCTGGATCGGCCATCCCGAGGCGGCCTCGATCCTGATGAAGCTGCAGGGCGCCGGGACCCCCCGGCCGATGACCCACGACCTGCTCTGCGACATCCTCGGCGAGCTGGACGTCAAGTGCACGCAGGTGGCCGTGACGGAGCTGCGCGAGAACACGTTCTTCGCGTCGATCACCCTCAGCGTCGCCGGACGCGAGCTCGAAATCGACTCCCGCCCGAGCGATGCGATCGCGCTGGCGGTCCGCTCGGGGGCGCCGATCTACGCCGCCGAGGAGGTCATCTCCGAGTCGGCCATCGAGTTCGAGCACGACGTCGAGGAGTCCGAGGATGTGGTCGAGAAGTTCAAGGAGTTCCTCGACCAGGTCTCGCCCGAGGACTTCGCCGCCGGCGATTCCTAGCGGCGTTTGAGGGCACTGGCGAGGATCCGCGCCAGAAGTTCGTCGAAGCCGATCCCGGCGGCGTCGGCGGCCTGCGGCAGCAGGCTGGTCTCGGTCAGGCCGGGTACGACGTTGGTCTCGAGCACATAAAGCTCGCCGCTGTCCTGCTCGAGCATCAGATCGACGCGGGCGAAGCCGTGGCAGCCCAGCAGCCCGTAGACCTCCAGCGCCAGCTCCTGGGCCCTGGCGGTCGTTCCGGGCTCGAGCTCGGCCGGGCAGAGGAACGTCGTCATGCCGATCCCGTAGCGGGACTCGTAGTCGTAGAAGTCCTCCTCGCGGGGCACGGCCTCGAGGACCGGCAGCGCTTCGGGAGCCTCGTCTTCGATCACCGAGACCGCCAGGTCGCGACCGCGGATGTGGCGCTCGAGCAGGATCCGGAAGTCGTAGGAGAAGGCCCCGACCATCGCGCCCGGCAGCTCTGAGCCCTGGCGAGCGAACTTCACGCCCAGGGCCGAGCCGCCGCGGGCCGGCTTGACGACCAGCGGGAAGCCGAGGTCCGCTTCGATCGAGGGCAGCGCCCCGGCGCCCCCGAGCTCCTTGACGACCGTCTCGTGGAGGGCGAAGAAGGGCGGCGTGGGGATCCCCGCAGCGCGCATCAGATGCTTGGCGAGGACCTTGTCGGTAGCCCGCACACAGGCCGCCGGCGCCGAACCGGTGTAGGGGATCGCCAGCGCTTCGAGGACCTCCTGGATCGTGCCGTCCTCGCCGTCGCGGCCGTGCAGGGCGATGAAGGCGACGTCCGCCCGGGCCGCGATGAGCTGCTCGATCAGGCCTCCGTCGGTGTCGATCGCGATAGCCGTGTGCCCGAGCCGTCCGAGGCCGTCGCGAACCCTCGCGCCCGAGCGCAGCGATACGGCTCGCTCGAGCGAGCGCCCGCCCTGCAGGACGGCGACGCGCAGCGGCTCGCTCATCTGTCCCGGCGGCGGCGCGACTCGGCGGCGCCGTCGCGGCGGGGCAGCTCGAGCACGTCGGCCAGCGGGCTGCTCTCGCCCGTCTCGGGAGCCGACCGCGGGGCCGCGGGCGAGGAGCCCGTCAGCGAGCCCAGCAGGCCGAGCTGCTCGGAGATCGCGCTGCCGATGCGGCGGATGCCCTCCCTGATCTGTGGCTCGGGGATACCCGCGAAGTTCAGGCGCATCGAGGAGGAGCCCCGCTGCCCGTCCATGAAGGCCGCCCGGCCCGGGACGAAGGCCACCCCCTTGCTCGTCCGAGCCAGGGCCAGCAGGTCGGTCGTGTCGATCCGCTCGTCGAGCGTCGCCCAGATGAACAGGCCGCCCTCGGGGCGGGTCCAGCTGGCGCTCTCGCCGAAGTGCTGCTCGAGCGCATCGAGCATCGCGTCTCGCCGGGTGCGGTAGAGACCCCGCAGGCGCTCGACGTAGCTCTGCCAGCCCATCCCGTGTTCCGCGCCGCGCTCGAAATAGGCGGCGACGAACATCTGGGTGACCGGCGAGGAACACAGGTCGGCGCCCTGTTTGCCGAGGTTGAGCTTTTCGAGGACCGGCCGCGGCGCCACCGACCAGCCCAGGCGCAGGCCAGGGGCGAGGATCTTGGAGAACGTGCCGAGGTAGATCACGAGGTCCGAGGCCCCGCCGCGCCCGGCCGCTTCGGCGTCGAGCGTGTGCAGCGTGGGCAGCTGCTCGCCCTCGTAGCGGAGCAGGCCGTAGGGGTTGTCCTCGAGGATCAGGAGCTCCCGCTCGCGGGCCAGATCGATCAGCCGCCGGCGGCGCGGCAGCGACATCGTGACCCCGCCGGGGTTCTGGAAGTTGGGGATCGTGTAGATGAACTTGGGCCGACGGCCTTCCGCGTGGAGCCGGTCAAGCGTCTCCTCGAGCGCGTCGATCGGCATCCCGTCGGAGTCGATGTCGACCTGTTCGACATCGGCCTGGTAGGCACTGAAGGTGGGCACCGCGCCGGGGTAGGTCGGCGCCTCGGCCACGATCACGTCGCCAGGGTCGATCAGCGTCTTGCAGACCAGGTCGAGGACCTGCTGCCCGCCGGTCGTGACGATCACCTCGGAGGGGTCCACGCGGGTGCCCTCGGCGGCCATCACCTCGACGATGCAGCGGACCGTGGCCGCCATGCCCTCGGTGGGGCCGTACTGCAGCGCGCGGGCCGTTGCTTCCATCGCAACATCGGCCATCAGGTGGGCGTAGAGGTCCGGCGGGAAGGTGGAGGTGTCGGGCAGCCCGCCGGCCAGCGAGATCACGTCGGGGCGCTCTGTGAGGGCCATCATCTCGCGCATCGCCGAGCTCTTCATGCCGCGGGTCCGGGCCGCGAACAGGGCCTCGTAGCGCGCGAGCTCGTGGGCCGCCGGGCGGGCGCCCTGTCCGCCTGAAGTTCCGCTGCCCGATCGCTCCATCTGAATGAGTTCCCTCCTCGCCGCCGGGACCCTGCAAAGCTGGCACGCGACCCGTCCGGCCGGACGGGTCGTCTATCGTCCTGGCCGAATCGCGGAGCGCCTCGCAGAGGACGGTAGCGCACCTCCGGATCGCACCTGAATGAACGGCACCTTCTTCTACATCGGTCTGGGCGCGGGGCTGGCCGCGGCCTGCGGGCTGCGGCCCTTCCTGCCGCTGCTGCTGGCCGGCGCGCTGGGCTCCTCCGATGCGCTGGGGGTCTCCTTCGACCACGGCAGCTTCCACTTCCTGCAGCAGGGCTGGTGGCTGCTGCTCGTCGTCCTTGCGCTGGCGGCGGCCTACGCGCTACAGCTGCTGGGGCGCCTGGCGCCGACGATGGACGCGCGCGAGGAGAGCGCGGCGGCGCCGCTCGCCGCGGCGATCACGGGGCTCGCCTACGGAGCCGGGGCGGTCCTGTTCGCCGGCACGCTGGCCGACCACGGCGACGCCTGGTGGCCCGGCCTGATCGGCGGTCTCGCCGCCGCTGCGCTCGCCGGAGCAGCCAGCGGCCCGGTGATCGCGGGAGCACGCAGGCGCCTGCCCGACCGCGGGGCCCGCGAGGCCCTGACGGTCTACCTGGACGCCGCCGCCGTCGTCCTCGCGGCGTTCGTCTGCCTGCTGCACCCGCTCGGCTACGTGGCCGTCGCTGCGCTCCTGTGGTTCCTCCTGCGCCGGCGGGCCCGTGCCGGGGAGAAGTACGCCGGCCTGCGGATCCTGCGCCGCTGAGGCGAGGCGCTTGACCGAGATGCCGCCCAAGCTGGTCCTCTGCGTGATCGACGCGATGGCGCCGGAGATGCTCGAGCGCGCGATCGACGCCGGCACGGCCCCGGTCCTCGCGAGGCTCGTCGAGGAGGGCCGCTACGTGCCGGGCGCCGTCGCCGCGTTCCCGTCGGTCACGCCGGTCTGCGCCGCCTCGATCGTGACCGGCCGCGCCCAGGACGAGCACCGGATACCCGCGATGAACTGGTTTCACCGCGAGGAGCACCGCTACGTCGAGTACGGCTCGAGCTTCAGGGCGGTGCAGCGCTTCGGCATCGCCCGCCAGCTGACGGACACCGTCTACAACATGAACCGCGCCCATCTCGCGGCACAGACGCCGACGGTCTTCGAGACGCTCGACGACGCCGACGTGCGGACCGCCGGGACGACCTACCTGATGTACCGCGGCCGCCACCGCCACGAGCCCCAGCGCGACAGCGCACTGACGAGGGTCGCCTCGGCGCTGATCCGCCACCCCGTGATGGGGCCTCGCGAGCTGTTCTACGCCGACATCTTCGCCTCGCGCCAGACCGGCTGCCGCTCGGGTCTGGGCATGCCGGGGGTCCGCGATCGCCACTCGGGCTGTGTCTCGGCCTACATGGTCGAACACGACCTGTTCGACTTCCTGCTCCTGTCGCTGCCAGACAACGACTGGTACTCCCACAAGAAGGGCCCCGACGGACAGGTCGAGTCGATCGCCCAGGCCGACCTGCAGCTGGCGCGGGTCGCCGAGGCGGCCGGCGGGTTGGACAGGTTCCTGGCCGAGCACGCGATGATCGTCATGGCCGACCACTCACAGGCGCCCGTGAGCGAGACGATCGCCCTACAGGACGACCTGGCCGAGCTCGGGGTACTCGGCCCGGCCCGCTCCGCCCGCGGCTCGCGGGGGACCGGCGAGACCGAGCCGAGGATCGCCGTGTGTCCCTCCCAGCGCGCCGCGATGGTCTACGCGCTCGAGGAGTCCGAGCGCGACGCGATGCGCGCCTCGGTCTGCGCGATCGCGCAGGGGATCGCCGGGGTCGACCTGATCTGCTGGCTCGAGCGCGACGCCCACGAACAGCCCCGCGAGGGTGTCATTCTCAGCCCGCGCCACGGCGAGCTGCGCTTCGCCCCCGGCGGCCCGACGCGCGACGAGCGGGGGCGCTCATGGAGCGTGGCCGGCGAGCTGGCGGCGCTGGAGGCGACGATCGCCCCCGAGGGGCGCCTGCTCGCCCCCTCCTACCCTGACGCGCTGGCGCGGGTCTGGGCAGCCCTGCTGTGTCCGACCTCCGGCGAGGTCCTGCTCTCGGCGGCCCCCGGCTACGAGTTTCTCGACTGGGGCCGCCAGGCCCACGTGGGCGGCGGCAGCCACGGCTCGCTGCACGCCTGCGACTCGCTGGGGGCGCTCGTCATGAGCGGTGTCGAGCTGCCCGATCCGGAGCCTGAGCTGTGGGCGATCCGCGACGTCGCGCCGCTGGTCCTCGCGCACTTCGGCCTCCTCGGCGCCTGACGGCCTACCCTTCCCAGATGCGTCGCCTCGCATCAGTCCTGCTCTGCCCGGCGGCCTGTCTGGCGCTGGCGGGCAGCGCGTTGGCCCCCACCGCCGCGAAGGCCGTGGGCAGCCCGCCGCGCGCGCAGGGGACCGCCGGGTCGGCCGGTTCGGCGGCGAAGGCCGTCTCCAGCTCCGCGGAAGGGACCGCGACGCTCGTCAACCCGGAAGCGCCCGTCCCGTCCCCCGCTCGGACGTCCCGCCGCCCGGGCGGCGACTGTCGGCCGATCAGGTGCTCGCGATCGCCGCCCGGCTGCCGCGGATGAAGCAGCTCGAACGGGAATACCGAGGCGCCTACGCGGGCGCCTACCTGAAGCCCGGCTTCCACTGGCAGGTCAGCTACTTCTCAAAAGGCGGCAAGAAGGAGATCGGCCAGATCATCATCGACGACCTCTCGGGTCGGGTCCTCGAACAGTGGACCGGCTTCCAGGTCGCCTGGACGATGGCCCGCGGCTACCCGGGGGCGTTCGGCCGCCATGTCAACTCGCTCTACATCTGGCTGCCCCTGTGCGTCCTTTTCCTCGTCCCGTTCCTCAACTACCGAAAGCCCCTCTCGCTGATCAACCTGGACCTGCTCGTCCTGCTCTCCTTCTCGGTCTCGCTGGCCTACTTCAACCACGGCCGGATCGGCCTGTCGGTGCCGCTGGTCTATCCGCCCCTGCTGTATCTGCTGGCGAGGATGCTGGCGCTGATGCGCCGCCCCCGCGAGGGCGCCCGCGCGCCGGGGCCGCTGCGCCTGCTCGTCCCGGCGCCCTGGCTGGCGCTCGCCGTGGTCTTCCTGATCGGCTTCCGGATCGCCCTCAACGTGACCGACTCGAACGTCGTCGACGTCGGTTACGCCGGCGTCATCGGGGCCCAGCGGATCGCAGACGGCCGGCCCCTCTACGGGTCATATCCGAGCGACAACGAACACGGTGACACCTACGGCCCCGTCAACTACGAGGCGTACGTGCCCTTCCAGCAGATCTTCGGCGGCGGCGGCTCCTGGGACGACCTTCCCGCCGCGCACGGGGCGGCGATCTTCTTCGACCTGCTGGCCGTGGGGCTGCTGTTCCTGCTCGGACGCCGGATGCGCGGCCCGACGCTGGGCGTCGCCCTCGCCTACGCCTGGGTCTCATACCCCTTCACCCTGTTCGCCCTGGAGAGCAATACGAACGACACGCTCCTGGCATGCCTGATGTTGGCGGCACTGCTCGCCGCGACCTACCGCTCGATGCTGGCCACCGCCGGGCGGGGTGCGCTGGCGGCGCTGGCAGGGCTGACGAAGTTCGCCCCGCTGGCGGTAGCTCCGCTGCTTGCCACGGACGCCCTGCGGGCTATGCCTGCGCGGCGCCGGCCGTTGGCCGCGACCCTGTTTGTGCTCGCCTTCGCACTCGCCGGGGCACTCGCATTCATCCCCGCCCTGGCCCACGACTCGCTGCACGAGATCTACGAGCGGACGCTGGCCTACCAGGGCAACCGCGGCTCGCCGTTCTCGGTCTGGGGCCTGTACGGGTGGCACGGGGTCGAGCTCGGGGTCGAGATCGCCGCCTTCGCGCTGGCCATCGTCCTCGCGCTCGTTCCCCGGCGGATGGACATGGTCGGGCTGGCGGCGGGCTGCGGGGCGATCATGCTGGGCGTCCAGTGCGGGATCGAACACTGGTTCTACCTCTACATCCCGTGGTTCTTCCCGCTGGCCATCCTGGCCTTCCTGGGGCGGTTCGGCGAGCCTCTCAGCCGGAGGCCGGCCGCGGCATCAGAACCTGCTCGATCGAGTCTGCCCGAAGCCGTTCTGAGCAGCTGATCAGGACCCCCATCAGCCAGGGGTCCTCCTCGGAGGTCTCGAAGCGGACCGGCATCTGGGTCAAGAGCGACTGGATCGCCTGCTCGCGTTTGACACCGATCACCCCGCCCCGCGGCCCGGTCATGCCGACGTCTGTGATGTAGGCAGTGCCGCCCGGCAGCACCCTGGCGTCGGCCGTCGGGACATGTGTGTGGGTACCGACCACGGCCGTCACCCGGCCGTCGAGATGCCAGCCCATGGCGACCTTCTCCGAGGTCGCCTCGGCGTGGACGTCGACGAGGATCTGGTCGACCTCGCCGAGCTCTCCCAGGGCCACCTCGATCTCGGTGAAGGCGGAGCGGCCGGCGCGCAGGTAGAGGTTGCCCGAGATGTTGACGACCCCGAGGCGGACCCCGTCGTGCTCGACGACGCAGACGCCGCGACCGGGCTGGCTGCGCAGGAAGTTGGCCGGGCGGACGATCCGCTCGTGGCTTTCGAGATACGGGTAGATCTCCCGGCGATGGTAGGTGTGGTTCCCCAGCGTGATCACGTCAACGCCCGCGGCGAACAGCTGGTCGGCGTTCTTGGGCGTTATCCCCAGCCCTCCGGCGGCGTTCTCGCCGTTGACGACGACGAACGTCGGCGCATGGCGCTCGCGCAGGACGGGCAGGCAGTCCAGCAGCGTCTGGCGTCCGATCCCGCCGACGATGTCGCCCACGAACAGGATCCTCGCGGGAGCGGCGCTCGCGTCCCGGTGCACCGCGGTGGACGCCTGGCCCTCAGCCATACTCTGGCCATGGTGGGAGGCAGGTGAGCGGCGACTCCGAGCGTGCCCCAGAGGCAGCGCCGCCCGCGCCCGAGGAGCAGCGGCTGGCCGACGGGAAGGACGGAGCCGAGCAGCGCCCGCCGCGGCTGGTCGTGCCCCGGTGGGTGCAGCTGGTCCTGCTGCCGCTGGCGATCCTGGCCCTGTACGCGCTGGCCAAAGCGGCCGGCAAAGTTCTGCTGCTGTTCATCGTCGCCGCGCTGATCGCGCTGATCCTGCACCCGGCTGTGGCTCTGCTCCATCGCGCGCGGCTGCCGCGCGGGCTGGCGGTGCTCGCCGTGTATCTCGGGTTCTTCCTGTCGCTGGCCGGCATCGGGTTCCTGCTCGCTAACCCTATCTCCCACCAGGTCCGCACGTTCTCGAACAACCTTCCGGACATCGTCCGCGAAGCCAACCAGCAGCTCGCCAAACTCGAAAAAACGCTGGACCACAACGGGATCCATCTCGAACTGACCAAGAACGGCAAAACGGCGCTGCAGACGATCCAGGACAAAGTGGCCAAGAGCGCCGGCAATTCGCCTCCTTCGGCGGCGCCCTGCTGACCGAAGTCGCCAGTGCCATCTTCGACCTCGTCCTGGTGTTCGTGCTGTCGGTCTACATGCTCCTCTACGGGCCCCAGATCGGCAGGCTCGCGAGGCGGCTGATGCCCGACGGTGACGGCTCGAAGGCCGACGACTATCCGGTGCTGGTCCAGCGGGCGGTGTCCCGCTACGTCGGCGGGCAGCTTTTGTTCAGCGGGGTCATGGGGCTCTCGGCGGGTCTCTCGCTGTACATCTTCGGGGCGATCGGTGTCTTCCCCGACGGGCGCAAGTACGCGCTCGCCTTCGGCGTCTTCTACGGGGTCATGGAGCTGATCCCCTACGTCGGCCCGATCCTCGGCGCGATCCCGCCGGTGCTCGTGGCGCTGCTGACCGATCCGATCACCGCACTGTGGGTGGGGCTGCTGTTCCTCGGCCTGCAGCAGCTCGAGGGGCACATCGTCGCGCCGCAGGTGTTCGGTCACACGCTCCGCATCAACCCGCTGATGGTGATCTTCGCGCTGCTTCTGGGGTTGCAGCTCGACGGCGTCATCGGGGCGCTCGTGGCGCTGCCGATTCTCGCTGTCGTGCGCGAGACGATCGTCTATCTCTCCCGCCACCTTGCCCTCGAGCCGTGGGGTCGCCAGAGCGGGCTGCTGTGAGCGTCGCGCTCAGCGTCCAGGCGCTGGGCAAGCGCTACGGCGAGCTGCAGGCGCTCGCCGATGTCAGCTTCGAGGCCCGGCCGGGCGAGCTGATCGCGGTGCTCGGGCCCAACGGCGCCGGCAAGACGACGCTCCTCTCGATCATCGCCGGCCTGCAGGAGCCGAGCTCCGGGAGTGTCAGCCGCAGCGCCCGGGAGGTCGGCTGGGTGCCCCAGCAGAGCGCTCTCTACGGCAAGCTCTCGGTGGCCGAGAACCTGCGCCTGTTCGCCTCGCTCGAGGGTCTCGCGGACCCCGCCGCGGCGGTCGCTGGGATGCTCGAGCAGACCGGGCTCGGCGAGCGGGCGGGGGACCCCGTCGGGAAGCTCTCCGGCGGGAACCGCCAGCGGGTGAACGTCGCCATCGGCCTGATCGCCGATCCGCCGGTGCTCGCCCTGGACGAGCCCACGGCGGCGCTCGACGGGGCACAGCGGGGCCGGCTGTGGGAGTTCCTGACCCGCCGCAGGGCGGCCGGGACGACCGTCCTGTTCTCGAGCCACCACGGCTCCGAGGCCCAGCGCCACGCCGACCGCATCCTGATCCTCGCCGCGGGGAGGCTCGTCTGGGACTCCTCGCCCGCCGAGCTGATCGCCGGCCGCCCGGACTGTGGCGGGGACCTCGAGGAGGCGATGCTCGCGCTGCTCGGCGAGCTCGAGCCCGCGGGGGCCGAGGCTCCTTGAGATCCCTGCTCGGAAAGGACCTGCTGATCCTGCGCCGCTCGCGGCTGCTGGTCGGGGTGCTGGTCCTCTACCCGGTTGCGATCGCCCTGTTGATCGGGCTCGCGATCTCCCGCGCCCCGCAGCGCCCGCGCGTGGCGATCGTCGATCAGACCCCGCCCGGCGAGACGATCCGGGTCGGCACCCAGCGCGTCGAAGTCAGCCAGTACGCCAGGCAGCTGTTCGACCAGGTCGACCCGGTCTCCGTCTCATCGCGCCAGGAGGCGGTCGAAAAAGTCACCTCGGCCGAAGTCCTGGCGGCCGTCGTGATCCCGGCCGACCTCGCCGCAAGGGTGGGCTCGGGGACGAGCCAGGGCGAACTGGAAGTGATCTACAACGGCGACGCCCTGGAGCAGTCGCTGGTCAACTCGCAGCTGCGCTCGGCCCTGGCGCAGGCCAACCTGGGCTTCTCCGAACAGATCCAGTCGGCCGCCGCGCAGGCGATCGACGCGCTGCTCCAGGGCGGCAACCTGGGCGTCCTGGGAGCACCCGAAAACCTGATCGGCCTGGAACAGATCCCCGCCGTGCTGAAGCGGGTGATCGACCGCACGCCCCCCGGGCCCGACCGCGAAGCGCTCGTGCGGGTTGCGGACTTCGCCGACTTCGCGGCCCAGAACCTGACGGTCTCGAAGAGGGTCCTGACGGCCGTCGGGCAGCCGATCCGGATCCACAGCACGCTGCTCCATGGCCGCCGGACGCCCCTGAACACGTTCGCCGTCGTCGTCGCGGTGACGGTCTCGCTGATGTTCGTCGCGGTCCTGCTGGCGGCCGGGGCGGTCGCCGCGGAGCGTGAGGAGAACACGCTCGCCCGCCTGCTGCGGGGGCTCGTCTCGCGTGAGCAGCTGCTGCTCGAGAAGGGGCTCCTGGGTGCCGGCTGCGCACTGGTCGTCGGCCTGGCCATGCTCGGAGGCGTCGGCGCCTTCGTCTCGTTGCAGTGGAGCCGTGCCGGGCTGTGGGTGCTCGCGGCCGCCGCCGGCGCGCTGGCCTTCGCCGCACTGGGGGTGGCGATCGGCGCGCTGGCACGCGAGGTCAGGGCGGCATCGCTTTTGGCCTTCGTCCTCTCGCTGCCGATCGCCCTGCTGGCCCTCGTCCCCGCCGGGTCGGTGGGTGCCGGCGTCTACGACGTGATCGGGGCCGTCTCGTTCGTCTTTCCGTTCAAGGCCGCTCTGCAGGGCCTCGATGCCGCCGTCAACCGGTCCTCGCCCGGGCTCGGGCCGGCGCTTGTGCACATGGCCGGGCTGATCGTCGTCTTCGGGGCCCTCGCCCGCGCCGGCCTGCGTCGTGGCCAGGGTGCCTGAGGACGTGCGGGCGAGCCCCCGCCGGGGGTGCCGGAGGCTCTAACCTGAGGGGTCATGGCCTTCCCACGGACACGGATGCGCCGGCTGCGCGCGAGTGCCGGGCTGCGCGGCCTGGTGCGCGAGACCGATCTGCGGGCCGGCCACATGGTGCTGCCGATGTTCGTCCTCGAGTCCGCGCCCCACGGGCGCGAGGCGATCGCCTCGATGCCCGGCGTCGAGCGGCTGGGGCCGGCGGACGCCGTCGCAGAGGCACGCGCCGCCGCCGCGCAGGGCCTGGCCGGGGTGATGCTGTTCGGCGTCCCCGACCAGAAGGACGAGCAGGGCTCCTCCGCCTGGGACCCCGACGGCGCCGTCCAGCTGGCGGCCCGGGCGATCAAGGACGCCGTGCCCGAGCTGCTGGTGATCACCGATGTCTGTCTCTGCGAGTACACGACCCACGGGCACTGCGGGCTCGTGCGCGAGGACGGCTCGGTCGACAACGACGCAACACTCGAGCTGCTCGCCCGTACGGCCGTCAGCCACGCCCGGGCCGGCGCGGACATCGTCGCTCCGTCGGACATGATGGACGGGCGCGTCGCGGCGATCCGCGAGGAGCTCGACGGCGAGGGCTATGCCGAGACGCCGATCCTGGCCTACTCGGCCAAGTTCGCCTCGGCCTTCTACGGGCCCTTCCGTGAGGCGGCCGGCTCAACCCCCGCCTTCGGCGACCGTCGCTCCTACCAGATGGATCCGGCCAACGGCCGCGAGGCGGTCCGTGAGGCGCTGCTCGATGCCGGGGAGGGCGCCGACATGGTCATGGTCAAGCCCGCCCTGGCCTACGGCGACCTGATCAGCGCGGTCAAGGCCGCCACCGGACTGCCCGTGGCGGCCTACAACGTCAGCGGCGAGTATGCGATGGTCAAGGCAGCGGCCGCGGCCGGACACCTTGACGAGCGGGCGACGGTGCTCGAGATCCTCACCTCGCTGCGCCGGGCCGGAGCCGACACGATCATCACCTATCACGCAAAGGACGCAGCCAGATGGCTAGCCGAGCAGACCTGACCACCGAGGCCGACGAGCAGCGCGCGGCCGCCGCCACGCCGAAGGTCCGCAGCCGCAGGGACGGCGCGGCGGTGCCGCTCGACGACACCGACCGGCGCCTGCTCAACCTGATGCAGGGCTCCTTCCCGATCGTCGCCGAACCGTACCGGCACGTTGCGGGCCTTGCCGAGATCTCCGAAGCGGAGGTGATGGAGCGCGTCAACCGGCTGTTGGCAAAGCGGATCATCCGCCAGGTCACGCCGATCTTCGACACGCGGGCGCTCGGCTACTCCTCGATGCTCGTGGCCGCCAAGGTTGACCCGGAGCATCCGCACCGGGCGGCCCAGGTGATCAACGCCCATCCCGGGGTCTCGCACAACTACCTGCGCAACCACGAGTTCAACCTGTGGTTCACGATCGCCACCGAGCCCGACTCCGAGCTGGGCCTGCAGGGCACCCTGGACGTCCTGGCCCGCGAGTCCGGGGCCGAGTCGATCCGCCAGCTGCCGACGCTGAAGCTGTTCAAGATCCGGATGGACCTCGAAATGGAGGGCGGCACCGACTCGCTGTCCAGCTCGACCGAGGCGAGCGAGCCGATCGAGCTGGAAGCCCAGCCCTACGACGAGCGCGACATCGCTGTGATCCGCGCCCTGCAGGGCGACCTCCCGGTCACGACAAAGCCCTACGAGGCAGCCGCGGCAGCGCTAGCGATGGCCGAACAGGAGCTCCTCGATCATCTCTCGGGGATGCAGGAGCGCGGCATCCTGCGCCGCGTGGCGGCGATCCTCTATCACCGGCGGGCCGGGTTCTCGGCCAACGGGATGGGCGTCTGGAAGGTCCCCGACGAGCAGATCCACGAGATCGGCTGCCGGATGGCCGCCGTGCGGGGGATCTCCCACTGCTACCAGCGGCCGACCTATGAGGACTGGCCCTATTCGGTCTTCACGATGGCCCACGGCCGCTCGAAGGAGGAGTGCGACGCGGTGCTCGACTCGATCGCTGCGCAGACGGGCATCTCCGAGCGCGCGACGCTCTACTCCTCGACCGAGTTCAAGAAGATCCGCCTGCTCTATTTCACCGACGACTTCAAGGAGTGGGAGCGCGCTCACGCCTGACGGCGAGACGCCCTGCGGACATGGCTGAGCGGGCGATCGCAGGGACCGCGCTGACGGACGGCCGCTCGGCGGAGTGGTACAGGCGCGCTCTGGCAAGGCTTCCCGGCGGGGTCAACTCGCCGGTCCGGGCGATGGGCTCGATCGGGCGCGACCCGCTGTTCATCGAGCGGGGCGAGGGCCCCGAGCTGATCGATGTCGACGGCAACCGCTTCGTCGACTACGTCTGCTCCTGGGGGCCGCTGATCCACGGCCACGCCCACCCCAGGATCCTCGAGGCGATCTCCGAGGCGGCCTCCAGGGGGACGAGCTTCGGCGCGCCGACGGGCGGCGAGGTGAGGCTCGCCGAGGAGGTCTGCGCGCGGATGGAGGGCGTCGAGATGCTGCGCATGACCTCCTCGGGAACGGAGGCCTCGATGACGGCTGTCCGCCTGGCCCGGGCCGCGACGGGCCGCGACCGGATCCTGAAGTTCGCCGGCGCCTACCACGGCCACGTCGACGGCCTGCTTGCCGAGGCCGGCTCGGGCCTGGCCACCCAGGCGCTGCCCGCCAGCCCCGGTGTCACGGCGGCGGCCGCCGCGGACACGGTCGTGATCGGCTGGAACGACCCGGAGGCGCTCCGCGAGGCGCTCGCCAAGCACTCCCTGGCGGCCGTCATCGCCGAGCCGCTGCCGGCCAACATGGGGCTCGTCGCGCCCCGCGAGGGGTTCCTCGAGCTGCTTCGCGAGCTGACCGCCGAGCAGGGCGCGCTGCTGATCCTCGACGAGGTCATCAGCGGCTTCAGGGTCGCCCGCGGCGGCGCCCAGGAACTGACCGGGGTGACGGCCGACCTGACGGTCATGGGCAAGGTGATCGGCGGCGGCCTGCCCGCAGCTGCGCTCGGTGGGAGCGCCGAGTTGATGCGGATGCTGGCCCCGGCCGGGCCGGTCTACCAGGCGGGGACGCTGTCGGGCAACCCGCTCGCCGTGGCCGCCGGCCTGGCGACGCTCGAGCTGCTCGACGAAACCGCCTACGCCCGCCTGGCGGCGACGACGACGCGGCTGGCCGAGGGCCTGCGCGAGGCCGCCCGCGGCTATCCGGTCGAGGTGCAGAGCGCCCCCGGTCTGCTGACGGTCTTCTTCCACGACGGACCCGTCGCCTCGTTCGAGGACGCGCGGGCGTGCGACCTGGAGGCCTACGGGGCCTGGGCCCGCGAGCTGCTCGGGCGGGGTGTCTACCCGCCGGCGTCGCAGTTCGAGGCGTGGTTCCCCTCGTTGGCCCACGGCGAGGAGCACATCGAAAGGACCCTCGCCGCGGCCGCCGCGGCCTTCGCGGCACTTGCAGAGCCGGGGCGGGGCGGGTGAGCTCGAGCGGCCTCGAGCAGCTGCGGCGCCTGCTGGCGGACGGCGGCGGCCTGATGGCCGAGCTGCTCGACCCGGGTGTCCCGGAGGTAGAGCTCGAGCCGGGGCCGCCGGCGCTGGTCGCGTCCGGGGGCCCGCGCGCCGCAGGACGGCGCGCGGAGTACGAGCTCCTCGTCGAGGCGATCTACGAGGGCTACCTGCTCCACTACGGGACCCCCCGCGTGGTCCGCGTGCCCGACGCCGATCTGCGCCTGCTGGCGGGTGATCGCCTCTACGCCGTCGGACTGGCGCGCCTGGTGGCGCTCGGCGACACCCCCGCGGTTGCCGAGCTGGCGGACACGATCACGCTCAGCTCGCTCGCCCAGGCCGCCGGCGACGCGGAGCTCGCGGAGGCTGTCTGGGACGCCGGCGCGAGGGCTGTCGGCTGGGGCTCGAGCGCCGCTCACCGGCTCGCCAAGGAGCTCGTCTCGGCCGGCTCGCCCGACGCGCTCGAGGCGATGCGCACAAGCGCCGGGGCCGTCCCGGCGTCGCCCTGAATCGCGCCTCGATATTGTTAGCGCGCAGTGGCTGACAAGCGCCTTGAGCACAAGTCCAAGTACACCCTCGACCGGGGCATCCCCGGGGCGTTCGAGGGCGAGACGATCACCCGTCGTCGCTTCATGACCGGGAGCGCCCACACCGCCGGAGCGGTGGCCGCGGGCGCCTTCGCCCTGCCGGCCCTCGGCTTTGCGGTCGGGCCGATCTTCAAAAGCACCCCCCACCGCTGGGAAAGCGTCGGCACCGTGGGGATGTTCGTGGACAACAACTACACCCCCGTCGTCCTGACGCTGACGCCGAACATCGGCGAGGCCGGCAAGTCGACCGTCTACATCCGCCAGTTCAACCCCGAACTCGACACCGACCGCGCGGACATCGAAACCCACACGCCCTACATCGCGATCTCCAGCCGCTGCGCGCACCTCGGCTGCCCCGTCCGCTGGGTCGACGCCGCCGAGCGGTTCATCTGCCCCTGCCACGGGGGCGTCTATGACCTGCTCGGCCGCCGCGTCGGCGGTCCGCCGGTGCGCCCGCTGGACCGCTTCTACACGCGGGTCAAAGGCGAAGACGTCGAAGTCGGCCCGCGCTTCAGCGTCAACAGCCAGCTGCGGCGCTTCTCCCCCCGCGATCCCGGCGAGCCGCTCGACGGGATCGGCCAGTACCTCTATCCCTCGCGCCCCGGCGCACAGAAACTCTCCCACGCGCAGGAACTGAACATCACCAGCCAGTAGACGGAACCGATGCCCAACCTCCCCAAACTCCCCGCCCCCCCGTTGCCGGCAGCCCTGAAGGAGCCGCCCCCGCGGCCGGGCCAGGGCAACGGCAAGGGCCCGATCGAGGAGGCGAAGAACGCCGGCATCACCGTCGTCGACTGGGTCGACGAGCGGACCTCGCTGAGCGGCGCCGCCCGCTGGATGATGTTCCGCAAGGTGCCCAAGGGCACCAACTGGTTCTACACGCTGGGCTCGGCGACGATGTTCGCGTTCCTCTCCCAGGCCGTCACGGGGGTCTTCCTGGCGATGTACTACCGCCCCGACCCCTCGGGCGGCGCCTACGAATCGATCCGCTACGTCACCAACGACGTCTTCCTCGGGCAGTTCGTCCGGGGGATGCACAAGTGGGGCTCGAGCGTGATGGTGATCCTGGTCTTCCTGCACATGGGCAGGACCTTCTTCTTCGGTGCCTACAAGTACCCCCGCGAGCTCAACTGGGTGATCGGCGTCGTCCTGCTGATCCTGACGATGACGATGTCCTTCACCGGCTACCTGCTCCCGTTCGACCAGCGGGCCTACTGGGCGACGATCGTGGGCGTCAACATCAACGGCACCGGCCCCCTGCTCGGCCCCTACCTGAGCGACTTCCTCCGCGGGGGCTCTGAATTCGGGGCCACGACCCTGTCGCGGTTCTATGCGATCCACATGCTGCTCGTGCCGGGGCTGCTGGCCGCCCTGATCGGCGCTCACCTCTACCTGGTCGCAAAGCTCGGCACGACGGCCCCGCCCTGGAGCAAAGCCGAGCAGCCCGAAGAGCTGCGCAAGGCGGAGGTCTAGCCGCCCGTGAACCAGCGCGAGAAGGAGGAATACCTCCGCGAGTACGCGATCCTGAAGGCCAAAGGCAAGCCGTTCTTCCCCTATGCGGTGGCGAAGGACGCGGCCATGGCCTGCGTCGTGATGGCCGTCATCATCACGATGTCGCTCGTCCTCGGAGCCGAGCTCGGCTCGAAGGCCAACCCGACGACGACCACCTACGTGCCGCGGCCCGAGTGGTACTTCTTCTTCCTGTTCGAGGTCCTGCGGGTAATCAAGCCGCCCAGCCTCGTTGGCCTGGCGACGATCGGCACGCCGACGATCTGCATGATCCTGCTGTTCCTGCTGCCGTTCTACGACCGCGGACCCGAGCGCCGGCCGGAGCGGCGCCCGATCGCGACGATCACGGGCATCACGGTCATCTGCCTGATGGGCTACCTGACCTACTCGGGGGCCAACGCGGGCTCGCCGACAGCGATCGAAATGGCGACGCCGGCGAGCGTCATCGCCGCCGGCGGCACACAGCTGGCCGAATATGAAGCCGGCAAAAAGGCGGTCGCCCAATCGGGCTGCCTGGCCTGTCACAAGATCGGCGAGAACGGGAATGCGGGCCCCGGGCCGAACCTGACGAACATCGCCTCGCGGCTGCCCCGTCAGGCGATCGCCCGAACGCTCGTCAACCCGACGGCGCCGATGCCGTCGTTCAAGAACCTGCCGCCGAAGAAGTTCGAGGCGATCGTCGGCTTCCTCGCCCAGCTCAAGCAGTAGGGCGCCAAATGGCCGCCCGTCAGGGAGCCGGCGCACCCAGCGAAGGCGCAGGACCGGGGCCTTCGAGTGTCCAGGACGGCAGGCTCCAGGCGCGCCAGGTCAGGGCGATGTTCGACCGCATCGCCGGCGTCTATGACCTGCTGAACACGGCCATGACGGCCGGCCTGCACCACCGCTGGCGCGAACGGGCCGCCGATGAGGCACGCATCGGCCCCGGCAGCCGGGTACTGGACGTTGCCACGGGAACAGGGGACCTGGCGCTCGAGCTGGCCCGGCGGGTGGGCCCCTCGGGCGAGGTCATCGGCAGCGACTTCGCCGAGGCGATGCTCGACCGCGCCCGCGCCAAGGCCGGCCGCGGCGAGCAGGCGGGCAGGCCCCGCTTCGAATGGGGCGATGCGCTGGCGCTCCCCTACGAGGACGGGTCCTTCGACGCCGCCACAGTCGGCTTCGGTGCACGCAACTTCGAGGACCTCGGCCGGGGTCTGGCGGAGATGGCCCGCGTCGTGCGCCCCGGCGGGCGGGTGGTGGTGCTCGAGATAACGACGCCCATGCGCCCGCCCCTGTCGCTCTTCTACCGGCTCTGGTTCGACCGCCTCGTGCCCGCTCTGGGCCGGCTGGCCGGAGCGCTCTCGAGCCGGCGTGCAGGCACCCCGCAGAGCGAGGGCGAGCTGTCGATCTCCGACGCCTACACCTACCTGCCCAACTCGGTCAGGCGCTTCCCCGGCCCGCAGGCGCTGGCGGCCGAGCTGGAGCACGCAGGACTCGAGGAGATCAGCTGGATCCTGATCGCAGGGGGCATCGTGGCGATCCATTCCGGCACCGTGGGCGGTGCGAGCCGATGAGCGCCGGTGGGGTGACGGCAACGGAAGGACCGCCCAAGGACCTGGACGGCCTCGACGCGATCATGCTCCGGGGCGGCGAGACGCTGCGCCGCAGGATGGAGCGGACCGAGGAGCACCTGATGCGCGTCACGGCCGACGCCGGCGAGCCGCTGGGGCTCCATGCCAACGCGACCGTCGCCGCCGGTGGCAAGCGACTGAGGCCGCTGCTGGTCGTCCTCGCGGCCGAGTCCGCCGGCGGCCCGGCGCCGGTCACAGACGGCGAAGAGCGCCTGTTGCGGGCCGCCGTGGCGGTCGAGCTGGTGCACTCGGCGACGCTCGTGCACGACGATCTCATCGACGGCGCCCAGCTGCGCCGCGGGCGGCCCACGGTGGCCGCCGCGGCGGGGCGCAACGTAGCCGTGGCGACGGGGGACCTGCTCTTCTCGAGGGCCTTCGCGGAGCTGGCCCGCAACGAGGACGCGGCCCAGCTGAAGGCGCTCTCGGAGGCCAGCTCGGCGCTCGCCGAAGGGGAGCTCTTGCAGCGCGAGGACGCCTTTGCGGCCCACGTCGCCGTCGAGCGCTACCTGCGCCGCTGTGAGCTCAAGACGGCCGCCCTGTTCGAGGCCGCCTGCCGCCTTGGGGCCCTGACGGCGGCTGAGGGATCGGATCGGCTGGCCGATGAGCTCGGCGCCTTCGCACGGCGGATCGGCCTGGCCTTCCAGCTGCTCGACGATGTCCTCGACGTCTCCGGCCCGGTCGAGCGGACCGGCAAGTCACGCGGCACGGACCTGCTGGACGGCACGGTCACGCTGCCCTTCATCCTCGCCCGCGAACGAGAGCCGGAGCTGGCCGGGATCGACCTGCGCTCGCTCGGCGGCCCGACCGAGGCCGAGGCGCTGTGTGAGCGGATCGCCGCCACGGGGGCGCTCGAGGAGGCACGCGAGCGTGCCCTGACGTTCGTCGCCGAGGCCAAGGCGGCGCTGCCGGCGCTGCTGCCGGGCGGGCGCTCGGCACTGCTGGAACTCGTCGCCGACGCGGTGGTCGAGCGTTATCGCTGAGCTAGAAGTCGCTCGGGAGGATCAGGTCGGCGTCCAGTGCCCGGGCGAAGAACTCGATTTCCTCGGACATGTTCGCGTGCGTCATGCGGCGCAGATCGCCCAGCAGGGCGCTCGAGCCGCGGTCGAGCTCGTCGTCCAGCCGTTCCACCGCACCCTGGTCGAAGACGCCCTCGCGGCGCGACTCGCACTCGGGGCAGCGCAGGACGATCCGCCAGTGACGAGGCCCTTCCTCGGACCAGTCGAGCGGGTAGACCAGCTCGCCTGCGCAGTGGAAGCAGATGTGCAGTTGACCCGGGGAACCGTTGCTCTCTGAAGAGTGCCCGTGCTCGCCTGGGACGACGTCGATCTGTTCCCCGGCAGGCAGCGCAGGGCGCTGTCGGATGTCGGGATCTTTATTGGAGTCCATGCCGTTTCCCGATCACCATCGACCCCAGAGCCGGTGGCCTTTAGCTCGCTGGCAAAGCTCGACACGGTGGTAGGTTCAGCGCTCTGATGCCCCGGCCGCTACGACCGATCGGTCCCGAGGACCGACTGAGCCTCGTCGACCACCTCGACGAGCTGCGCTCGCGGCTGATCGTCTGCGCCGCGGTCCTCGTCGTCGCCTTCGGATTCTGCTTCTGGCAGAACCACGAACTGCTGCGGATCATCAACAAACCGCTGACGACCCAGACCCACAAACAGGCCCTCAAGGGGGAGGGCACGGTCGGCCAGGCGGTAGTCGCCCAGCAGGCGATCATCAAAACCGGCCAGGACACCCAGCGCCTCGCGGGCGTGCTGGCCGCACCGGGAAGCGGTCTCTCCAACCACACCCGCGCGCAGCTCGTGCCGCTGATCGGTGCGCTGAAGCTCGACATCGCCCGCGTCCCGCGCGACCCCCAGGGCCAGCCGCCGACGGTCCTTGGAGTCGGCGAGGCCTTCACGACGACGCTCACCGTGGCCCTCTATTTCGCCTTCATCATCTCCCTGCCGGTGCTCCTCTACCAGCTGTTCGCGTTCGTCGTGCCCGCGCTGAAGCCCAACGAGCGCAAGGTCGCCGCCCCGCTGCTGATGGCCGTGCCGGCGCTGTTCGTCGTGGGCGTCCTGTTCGGCTACTTCGTCGTCCTGCCGGCCGCCGTGCGGTTCTTCGTCAACTTCAATGCGAGCGAGTTCAACAGCCTCGTCCAGGCCAGCCAGTTCTACAGCTTCGCCGCGACGATCCTCCTGGCGATGGGCGTCTTCTTCCAGGTTCCAGTGATCATCCTCGGCGCGACACGGCTTGAGATCGTCACGGTCAAACAGCTGCGCAAGGGCCGCCGCTACGCAATCGTGGCCTGTGCCAGCGTCGCCGCCTTCCTGCCCGGGGACGCGATCACGCTCCTGCTGGAGACGGTCCCGCTGTATCTGCTGTACGAGGGCAGTATTCTCCTGGCAGCAATTCTCGGGTCGGCACGACGCCGGCGCGAGAGGAGCGGTGAGGGCAAGGGTGAGGCGAGTCCGCCGGTGGATCCCGAGCCGCGAGCGGATCACCCCGAGGACCCAACCGTGCAGCAGATAATCGACCACGTAGACGACGAGCTCTCCTGAATGCTCTTTGACCTCAGAGGCCGCCACCGGCGGCGGCTCGTCCGTTTCATCTACATCGGCCTGGCGGTCCTGATCGGCCTTGGCCTGGTCGGCTTCGGCATCGGCGGCGGCCTGGGCGGCGGCGGCATCTTCTCGGCTGCAACCTCCAACGAATCCAGCGGCGGCGCAAGCTTCCAGGCCCAGATCAAGAAGTACCGCAAGCAGACCCAGACGCAGCCGAAGGACCTGGCCGCCTGGGAAAACCTCACCAAGGCCCTGCTGCACGAATCGGGCGGCGAAGAATTCACGACCTCCACGGGCGTCATCACCTCCAAGGGCAAGGCGCTCTTCAAGCAGGCATCGGAAGCCTGGAGCGCCTACCTGGCGCTCAACCCGCCCAAGCCGAACCCCGAACTGGCCGAGCTGGTCCTGCGGATCTACGGCGAAGAAGGCCTCAACGAACCGGCCAAGGCTGTCGAAGCGCTGCAGATCGTCGTCGAACACCGCCCCGTCGCCTCCTACTACGCCGAGCTGGCCGAGTACGCCTACAAGGCGAAAAACGAACGGGTCGGCGACCTGGCTTCGGAGAAGGCAATCAGCCTGGCCCCCGCGGCCGACAGGGCGAGGCTCAAGACGGAACTCGCCGAAGTCAAGAAGAACCCCACCGGCGGCAAGACCTACGTGACGACGACCAACGGCAAGACCTACGCGCTCAAGAAATCGCCCAGCGGCGAATTCACGGGGACGCAGATCACCAAAACCCCCGCGCCCGCCACGGGCACCACGACGACCAAGAAATAGCCGCCCTGGCGGCGCGGGTGGGCCGGGGCGAGCCCCGGCGGCCCGCCTCGGCTAAAATCCCCCGCTGTAGCCGGCAGAGATCGCCGGTGCCCTCACGGGCCGTTAGCTCAACCGGCAGAGCAGGGGCCTCTTAAGCCCAAGGTTGCAGGTTCGATTCCTGCACGGCCCATACGTAGACGCAAGATTGTCTCATCTCCCGCGCTCGGTGGAACAGGAGTGCGGGCACACTTGGCCCACCCTGGCCCTGCAGGTCGCCTTCGGCCGCTATTGGTAGAACTGTGGCGACCTGTTGCTCCGGCGGGTTCCAACCATCGCAACGACTCCCGCTCCCTTCCCCGAACGTTCCGGCGGCAGGACCGCGGTGCAATGCGTCGTCGAGGAGCAGTCCACCGATGTGGCCGGGTGTCCCCGCAGCTCGAAGGCCGTTCCCGAACCAAGAGCGAACCCCGAGCCCCTGATCGAGATGGTGCGGCCCGGCTGTAGCCGGTCGATTCGTTCGGTCGAGCTGATCGTCGGCGCCTCAAACGTGAACTCGCTCGCGCTGTTGGCTTCGCTCGTGCCATTGGGTGTCACGATCGTCACGCTCGTCGGACCGGTAGTCCCCGCCGCCGTCGTGGCGGTGACGGTCGTAGGCGAAGTGACCTTGAAGCTCGCTGCGGCATCCGAGCCGACCTCGACCTTTGTGACTGCGAGAAAGCCGGTCCCGGTGATCGTCAGCGACGTTCCTCCCGCGGCGGGCCCCCTTTTCCGGAAGAGGCTTCTTATGGCCGGTGCCTCTCCTGGCGCAACGTAGGCGAACCGGTCACCGGGTTCAGGGGTGCTGGTGCCGAGGGGCGTCGTGACGGTCACGTCGGCCGTGCCGCTTCCGGGCGGGGCGGTCGCAGTGATCCGCGTCGAGGACTCGACCGTGAATTCGGTCGCCTTCGCGTCCCCGAACGTGACTTCGCTGGCTTCGTCGAATCGATATCCGGTCAGAGTCACCGGCGTGCCACCCGAGGTCAGGCCGGCGTCGGGGGTCACCGCTTCGACGCCGGGCGGCCCGGGTGCGGCGCCTTCGGGAGCTACGGCCAGCGCCCCGCAGGGTTCCTGCCACTTCGTAAGCAGACGCCCGGCGGCTTCGAGATCGATCCTAAAGATGCAGTACGGGTTGCCTTCGACTTCAGCGTCGGCCAGGACCCACGCGGAGGTGCCATCGGGATCGAGGCTTACCGAGCGCGGATACACGCTGTTCGGCCCATTGGAGAATCCCCAACCAAGCACCGCCGGGCCGCCGTAGAGCGCGACGGCACTCTCTTGCCCCATGACAGTTTCGCCCGTGGGCCGCACTCGAAGCTCCTCGTAGATCCCGTATCCGCCCCAGCCGCCACCGGCCTGCTTTTCGGTGCAGGCGTCGTAGTGGTAGATCTCGTCTCCTCCGTCCGTGACGTAGGACAGGACGCATTCGTTCGGGTCCACCGCGACCCCCTCCACGTGTGGGCCGTAGTCGAACCCGTCGTCCAGCACGGTGTAGGTGGCGAGCAGATGCCCGGTGAGATCGTACTTACGGATTGTGCCCCACCCTTCCCCACCCGCCGGCCCCTTAGGACCCAAACCCGACGGCCCGGCAGCCACGTACACGTCCCCGGACCTGTCCACGGCGCACTCTGTACCCGCTTCGTCGGATGCCCACTGCGAGGGGAGTTCCTGGCCGAGCGCGTTGAACAGTGCCGTACCGGAGTCGACCAGGTACTGGCCGTCAGGACTGAAGCACAGGGTGCCACCCTGGATGCCAGGCGCGAACAGCGCCCTGAGTGTGCCGTCGGGTGAGTAATCCCCGAGTCCCTTTTCGGTGGCGACGATCACATCGCCACGTTCGAACTGCGCGGCGGCCGCCGTCTGGACCACGAGACCGAGCAGCACGCACACGAAAATCCCGATTAGGCTGCGAAAGCCTCTCCCCGATGTCCGCACTGTCCGCCGATCCTCCTAGCCCACTGGAGACCCTTCGATTTGCTGTCCCGGCCGTGCGCTGAGACCTCAGTAACCAACGATCGTGCGACCCCGGCTCTTTCGTCCGGCGGTCCATCCGCCATAGCCCTCGGGGCCGGGCTGCTGCCTAGCGCTCCGAGGGGCCGGGCGCCGCGACCGGCGAGGCGTGGTTGGCGGTGGCCGAACGGATCGCCCCGGCGAGGGTGTCATTGAGCATCAGGACGATCTGCTCGGGCGGCACGGAGCTCTCCCGCATGTCGTCGAGCACCGTCTCGACGAAGGCGAGGTAGCCGCGGAACGCCATACGCGCGATCTCGGGCGGATCGGGTGTGCCGAGCTGGTTGACGGACATGTTCGAGACAACCCGATCGACGAAGCGATCGTGGATCGCTCGGAGATCCGGTGCTGTCGTACCGCGGACGAGACGGTAGATCCTCCAGGCATCGGTCGGCTTCAGCGCCTGGGCGACCATACGTGCGTTGTTCTCAGTCTGGCGCTCGGCGATCGGGATGCTCTCGTCGGTGATCCAGCCGTCGGTCAGCTCGTGACCGGCCCGTTCCACGACCGCGAGGGCCAGGTCCGAGCGACCGCGGGGAAAATAGTGATAGAGCAGGTTGCGCGTGACATCCGCACGTTCGGCGAGCTCGTCGAGGGAGAAGTCCGTCAGACCCTGCTCGGCCACGATCGGCATCGCCACCTCGACGAGCTGCAGGGCCCGGGCCTCCCTGGAAAGCCGCCGCGGGGCACGGGGCGAGGGACCGGAGGGCTTGGCTCGGGGAAGGACCGCCATTGGGTGAGCATAGCCGCTGGGCGGGCGTAATTGAGAGATCGTCAAGTTGACATTTTGTAAGCAAGCGCCTATAGTCGCCCCCAGCACGCTTGATGCGATCCCGCGATCAGCGCGACCGCGATTCAACGTCAACCCACGGAGGAGGGACGATGTTCAAGACGCATGGCAGATCGCGGCGCGGTCCAGGGGGCCGCCTCCTGGCAGCTCTGATCGTGACGGCGGCAGCCGCCATCGCCTGGCTGCCGGCGGCGCCGGCAGGGGCCATCAACCAGACAGCACCCTTCCTCGGGGGCTACGGCAGCAACTGCTTCTGGCACTACGGGCCGTTCGGCGGACCGGAATCAGAAGAGCCGACCTACAACCTCGCCTACCCGAACGGCCACGCGATCTACTTCGGCGCCTACTTCCGCCGCCCGGCGGGCTCGAAACTCGTCCTCCACGGGCAGTACCCGCACTCGCGGAACTTCAACTTCGTCACCTACACGCCCAACTCGGTGATCCTCGACGGCATCTACGACGAACAGATCAATCCCGATCCGGGGTCGATCAACCCGTTCAGGGCGGGCGAAAGCCGCAATGCGTCGAACCGCAGCTTCACCGTCGAAGTGCTGGCGGGGGCCAACCCGGAAGCAGCGAGCCCGCGGGTTGCGACGCACTTCGAGTTCGAAGCGCCACGCAACTACATCTATGCGGGCAACACCCCACCGATCGAAGAAACCTCGCCAACGGGGCACAAATTCGTCAACGAGCTGATCATGGAGCGCGTCTACCTGCCGGACCGCGGCGACGGCATCGATGGCGGCGTGCCCGTGCCGGAACCGGAACTGACGCTCGCGAACGGCGAAAAATTCACCGGCCAGGAAGCGTGCAACCAGCTGGACAGCGAATCGAAGACGCTCGTTGAAGAAGGCGGCCAGGTCCGCTTCGGCACGCCACCTGTCTTCACGAGCCAGGAAACCTGGCGCTACATGAACCACCCGGAAGAAACCCCGGCCCCGGGCTGCAACGTCTACGCCCCGCAGGGGACGCTCAACTGCCCGCCGTGGAACGGCAAAGCCGTCAAAGAAGGCGAAAAAAACGAGCTCATCCAGGAGCCGCGAACGGTGGAATACCCGGAAGAGTTCCCAGCGACGCCCTACGAAAACTGGCGGGTCCAGTACAACCGCAGGTATCTGCTGCAGCTCTGGACCGGCGAAAACGCACCGGGCGCCGAAAAGACCCCGACGCGCGGCAATGACTGGGGCGGCTTCTTCCCCAACCCCGACAACAACTACATCCGCCAGGTCTTCAACCGCAAATTCGGCAAGCTCGTGGTGCTCAAAGGCAAGCTGCCGACGACACCGGAAACGAGCTTCAACCACGCCGCGGTGATGCCGGACATGCACAACTACCAGCTGCGCTTCTATGACACCTGCTCGATCTCGGGCATGACGGGCTCGCAGGTCCTCAGCTGCAAGGACGACGAAGAAACCGCGATCGATGCGAACCGCGACTACACGATGGTCTACAGCCGCCCCGAAGACAAACCGCGCAACGCCGGTGCGCTTCTGCGGCAAGACGTGGCTGGAATGGAGCCCGGAAGGCGACGCCAACCCCGGACCCGAAGAGAACACGGAATTCGGCGACATCACGATCCGCATGCTGCTGCCGAATCCAAGCTTCACAAACGCCATCCAGTACACGACGAAACCCGGGACCGAGT
>CAWBEF010000007.1:0-113698 GCA_963787765.1 uncultured Solirubrobacteraceae bacterium
GACGTGCTCGCGCCGGCTCTGGGCAAGCGCGGGCGAGCCGTCTTCCGTGCCTGGGCCGCCCGCCTGTTCGGCGCGGTGGCCTCCAAGCTCATCTTCGCCTTCCTGCTCGGCGTCGTGCTGGCCGTGATGACGATCCTCGAGTGGCTGGGAGGCCTCGGGATGGTGGACCCAGTGGCTGCTGATGGCGGCATTCTGGTGGGGGGGTCTTCCTGCGGCGACATCAGCTGCTGGGTGGCGCGGCCGGGTTTCTTCCCGGAGTTGAGCGCCAGGCCTACAGGCCAGTGGGGCGGCGCGCCGGCGAGATCCTCGAGCGCCAGCTGGGACGCAGGCGGACCCGCGGGCCGCGCCGGGGCCCCGACGGGGCGCCCAGGGCCGCCAGGCCGAGCAGGTTCGACCCCCGGCCGGCGCCGGCGAAGCAGCCCGCAACGGACCTGCAGGCACTGTCGATGCTCTCCTCCGAACAGGGTCCCGTCGCTCCCGCCGAATCGAGGGAGCAACGAGCACCGTGAGCGCCGCGAGCGGCTCGCGCGCATCTCCGCGGCACAGGCGGAAGCGCTGGGCAGCGGCGATCGAAAGCGGGCCGCGCGTCTGGCGCTTCGGCGGGAGCGAGTCGCGCATGAGATCGAGCAGCTGGAGCACGAGTCGGGTGGCGCTCGGACGCGCGCAAGGGTCACCGGGGGCAGACTCGCGCGAGGGCGGCCGTGGGAGCGTTCGCCGGCAGGGCGCCTTTCTCGATGCACAGGCGGAGCTGCCGCCCCGCGGGCTCAGCGACGCCGGAGGTCGCCGGCGCGACTACCCGGCACTCGCGGCACTGGCCGGGATGAGCCGTATCCACTACGAGGGGCTCGCCTCGGGACCCCAGCGCATGGCGCGGCTCGAGATCGACCGGCAGCTGGCTGCCCGTCGCGAGGGCGGGCAGTTGCCGCGGAGCGGGTCGCCGACCCTCCCGCCGGAGCGCCGGAGGGTTCAAGGCGCCACTGGTTCGGACGACGAGGTCCAAGCCCCGGGGCTCACTCGGCCCGCTCGCCGGAGCAGTCAGCCGGAATCGGAGGTCATGCGTGACATCCGCGAGGTCGAGGCGGGCCGTAAACGCCAGCTTGGGATCGGCCGGCCGTGACCTCGGGGCTGGCCGGGTTGGAAGCCGGCGAGCGGTTCCGCGGCCGGAGTGCGAACGCCCTCGTGCCCGCCGCCGCGGCGCTGGGTCTTGCGGCGGCTGGGCTCCTCGTTGCTGCTTGCACTCGCGGGAGCGCTTGGTGGGACCGCCTCGCCGGGGGTCGGCCACCAACGTCGGGTCCCGAACAGGAGAACCCCTCCTCGTTTGCGCTCCGGGAAATCCCGGCTTCCTATCTGGCGCTGTACCGGGAGGCCGCCGCGCAGATATGGGATCGACTGGGCGGTGCTGGCTGCCATCGGCAAGGTCGAGTGTGACCACGGACGGGATCCCGACCCGTCATGCACAGACCGGGCGCGGTCAACAGTGCCGGCGCGGGGGGCCCGATGCAATTTCTTGCCTCGACGTGGGCGAGATTCGGCGTCGACGGAGATGGAGACGGAGTCAAGAGCCGCTGGGATCCGGCGGACGCGATCTTCGGTGCGGCCAACTACCTGCGCGCCTCGGGCGCACCCGGTGAACTGCGCGGCGCGATCTTCGCCTACAACCACGCGACGTGGTACGTCGAAGAGGTGCTGCGGATAGCGGCCAGCTATCGCGCCGCCGCCGCGCCCGAAACCCGGTCGGTCACGCTCGCCGAAGAAGGCTCGCTCGAGGAGCTGCAGGCAGGCACCACGACCCCGGTTGACCCCGTCGCGGGCGATCGCGCGGTGCTCTCGCCGCAGGACGGGCATGTCGCCCTCGTTCCGCGCGACGCGCCACTCGTCGTGCAGGCGATGATCGTCGCCGGGAAACGAGCTCGAGCGACTCCCCTACGGTCCCGACGGCCACCCCGATCCGCGGGGAGCGCCCGACGAGGACTGCTCGAGCACGATCAACTACATCTTCTACCGGGCCGGGATCCGTCCGATCGGAGAAATCATCCGCGAGAACCCCCTGGCCCAGGACTACGTCCACTGGGGCCTGCCGGGTCCCGGGCCGGTGGGTCACGATCTACGCGACGGATTCGCCGACACCGCACGTCTTCGCGGTCATCGCGGGTCTGCGGATCGATACGAGCCACAACGGCACCGACGTCGGTCCCAACCGCTTCGAAGACGGGCCCCGCTGGCGGATCTTCGACCAGATCCCCACCTGGGCTCACTGGTCGGTCCGGCACCCGCCCGGGTTGTAGGCTCCCGGCCATGGCGGATCGCGAGGTCGAGTACCTGCTGGTGGGCGGAGGCCTCGCCTCGGCCAACTGTGCGCGATGGCTGCGCGAGGAAGGGGCCGAGGGGGAGATCCTGCTCGTCGGGCGGGAGCCCGACCCGCCGTATAACCGCCCCGAGTGCTCCAAGGGCTACCTGCGTGGCGAGGAGTCCCGCGAGGAGCCCCTGTTCCGTCCCGCCGCCTTCTGGGATGAGCAGCGGATCGAGCTCCTGACACGTACGAGCGTCACGGGGCTCGATGCGCAGGCGCGGACGGCCAAGCTGGCCAACAAGCAGGAGGTCTCCTTCCAGAAGGCGCTGCTCGCCACGGGGGCCAACGTGAGACGGCTGAACGTCGAGGGCTGCGAGCTCGAGCAGATCCACTATCTGCGGACGCTGGGCAATGCCGATGCGATCCGCGCGGGGGTCGCCGAAGCCGAAGAGGTGGTGTTGATCGGCGGCTCCTACATCGGCTGCGAGGTGGCCGCCTCGCTGAGCATGATGGGCAAGCGCTGCACGATCGTGATGCAGGAGCAGGCGACCCTGGAACGGGGCTTCGGCAGGCCGGCCGGTCAGTTCTTCCAGGGGCTGCTCGAAGAACACGGCGTGACGATCCACGCCCAGGATGAGCTCGAGCGCTTCGCGGGCCAGGACGGGTCGGTCTGCAAAGGTGATCACCCGCGGGGGCCTCGAGCTCTCCGCCCAGGCCGTCGTCGTGGGGGCCGGGGTGACGCCCGATGCCGGACTGGCGCAGCGGGCGGGCCTTGCGATGGGGGAGCGGGGAGGGGTCCTTTGCAGCTCGCGGCTGGAGAGCTCGGTGGCCGGGATCTATGCGGCGGGGGACATCTGCGAGTACGACTCTGCGATGCACGGCGGCCACGTGAGGATCGAGCACTGGGATGTGGCGTTCAACCACGGCAGGACGGTGGCCCGCAACATGCTCGGGGCCGATCTGCCTCACGAGGTCGTCCCCTACTTCTACTCGGTGCTGGGGGACTGGGGCGAACTCGAGTACGTCGGGCCGGCCTATGAGTGGGACGAGGAAATCGTGCGCGGCTCACTCGCCGACGGGAGCTTCACGATCTGGTACCTGAAGGGCGGCGTGGTCAAGGCGGCGCTTACCTTCGGACGCTCCGACGACCTCGATCATGCGCGGCGGCTGATCGTCGAGGGCTCCGTGCTCGCCCCCGATCAGCGGGCCATGCTCGCCGACAGCGGCGCCGACCTCGCGGTGCTCGGCAGCTAGCTGCGCCGGCCGCGCCTCGATGGCCCTCGTCACATCCTTCACGCGGGAAGCGCAGCACCTGCTGCGCCACCCCGGCATGTTCAACTGGTCGACCGTCACGCTGCTGGCGCTGGTCGTCTATGTCTATGCGGTCGAGGTCGAGCGGGGCAACTGGGACGCCGTCCTCGCGGGCATCGCCTTCTGGCTGATGGACTGGGCGAACGAGATCATCAATGCGCTCGTCCTGCACTTCAACGGGCATGCGGCCCTCTGGACCGTCACGGGGGTCTCGAGCTACGTGATCCTGATCGGCCTCACGGTGGAGATCTCGCTCTTCTTTGCGATCAACGGCGTGATCTTCGCGAAGCTCCTGCCCAAGGACCGAAGCGTGAGGATCCTGGGCCTGCCAAACC
This sequence comes from uncultured Solirubrobacteraceae bacterium, assembly GCA_963787765.1. GTDB lineage: Bacteria > Actinomycetota > Thermoleophilia > Solirubrobacterales > Solirubrobacteraceae > Palsa-744. Next base: position 3,937 of record CAWBEF010000007.1, read on the forward strand.
GCTGGGCGATGGCGATCGGGCTGTCGCTCGTCTCGGTCGGGGTCGAGCTGCTGCTGCATGCCGACGGGGTCTTCCACTGGTACTACTGGTGGTGGAACGTCGACACCTTCCCGGTGATCGTCGTCTTCGGCTACCTGACGTTCTATGTCGTCGCCTTCTGGGTTCACGACATGCCGGTCAGGTCCCGCCAGCTCCGCGTCGTCGGGAGCCTGGCATGCCTGGATCTCGTGGCGGGCCTTCTCTTCGGCCCGCTGCTCGGCTGGATCTGAGCAGCGGGCCCGAGCACCCTGCTCAGGCGGCGATCAGCTCCTCGCGCTGCTCGCGGATGAGCTCGGCCTCGTGGGCCTCCTCGTGGACGACGGACAGCAGGTGGCCGGCATGGCGGGAGGAGATGTGGGGGGTCAGCTTGGCGGGGCGGCTCATCAGCCAGCTCAGTCCGCCCAGGAGGGCGACGTCGGCGAGGGCGTTGAGGGCGATTGCGAGGGAGACGGTCATCGGGCTTCCTTTCGGTGATCGATTTGAACTGAGGCCAGTATCGATCGCGCGTGTTGGAGCCCAATGGAGGTTTCCTGGGGGAAGGCTGAGAATGATTGAGGTCGCCAAATCTGGCTTTGTGATGCGGATTTGGCTGATCTTCCCTGGCCTCACGCGGGGGCCGTGGACCGCTCGCGGGCGCCGAACCCGGTCCTGACCCTGGTCAGCTCGTGCGATGAGATGACCCGGTCGATCAGGCCGTACTCGGACGCCTGCCCGGCGGTGAAATAGCGGTCGCGGTCCATGTCGTCATGGACCCTGTCGAGTGTCTGGCCGGTGTGGCGGGCATAGATCTGATCGACATGGCGGCGCAGCTCGAGCGTCTCGCGGGCGTGGATCTCGATGTCCGAGGCCTGTCCCTGGAAGCCGCCGGAGGGCTGGTGGATCAGGATCCGGCTGTTTGGCAGGGCCATCCGCTTGCCCGGCGCCCCGCCGGCGAGCAGCAGCGAGCCCATGCTCATCGCCACGCCGAAGCAGATCGTCTGCACGTCGGGCTTGATGAACTGCATCGTGTCGTAGATCGCCAGGCCCGCGTAGACGCCGCCGCCGGGGGAGTTGATGTAGATCGAGACGTCCTTCTGGTCGTCCTCGCTCTCCAGGTGCAGCAGCTGGGCGACGACGAGGTTGGCCAGCTGATCGTCCACGGGTGTGCCGATGAAGACGATTCGTTCGTTGAGCAGGCGGGAGTAGATGTCGAACGAGCGCTCGCCTCGGGGGCTCTGCTCGACGACCATCGGGATCAGGGGCATGAGTGGCTATCCTTTCGACAACTGAGAGGTTGTCAAACACGATAGCAACCAAATGGTTGTCAAAGGAGGCGGCAATGGAGGTTCGCCGGGAGATCGACGTGGAGGCCTCGCCCGAGGAGGTCTTCGAGGCGCTTGCCACCGAGGAGGGCCGTGAGCGCTGGCTCGAGGAGCCCGCCCGCCAGATCCACGTCGAGTCACTGGATCCACCCGAACGGCTCGTCTGGTGGTGGGGAGGACCCGACCAGCCGGCGACCAGGGTCGACTTCCGGATCCTGGCGCTGCCCGCGGGCACGCGGGTGGTCGTCACCGAGAGCGCTCCAGCCTCGTTTCCCCTGGCTAGCCTCGCGGCGAGCTTCGCGCTGGTGGCGGCTTGAGCGACGAGCTGGGAGCGGTCTTCGCGGCGCTGGCCGACCCGACCCGAAGGACGGTCGTCCAGTCGCTGCTGAGCGAGGGCACGACCAGCGTCCCCGCGCTGACGGCCAGCCTGCCGATCAGCCGCCAGGCGGTCGCCAAGCACCTTGCAGCCCTCGAAGAGGCCAGCCTGCTCGAACGCCTGCCGCCGGCCGGCCGGGAGGTCCGCTATCGGCTTCGCGGCGAGGCGCTGGCTCCCGCGACAGCCTGGCTGAAGGCTGCGGAATCCGCCTGGGAGGGCCGCCTCGGCCGGCTCAAGCGGGCCGTCGAGGGCGCTTCGCAGGAGTGATCGGCCCGGCGCCGGGGCGTCTGGCCGGTGCGCGGGGTCATGGGGTAGACTCGCGGCCACAGAACAGGGTCGGTGGCAAGGGAAGCCGGTGTGAATCCGGCGCGGACCCGCCACTGTAACCGGGGAAGTCCACCGCCGCGCGTCGCTTGAGCGCGCAGCCACTGTTCCGCCCAGTGCGGGATGGGAAGGCGCGGAGGGATCGGCCCGGGAGCCAGGAGACCTACCTCCGACCGAAAGCCCGAAGCCCTCGTGGAAAGGGGTGGCTCATGCATGCAGCTCGTCGTCTCCTGTGCCTTCTGGCAGGTCCTCTCGCACTCTTGTGCCTCTCGGGCGCAACCGCCCAGGCAGCTCCCGTCACCGTTCAGCTGCGCGTCGAGGGCTCGGCGAAGACCCTCTACGAAGGGCCGATCACGACCGAACCCGAGACGTTCGAAACGGCTGAATCGAAAGCTCCGCACCCGTGCAACGTCAAGGAAAACGGCGGCAACGAAGGGGTTGCGGCAGAAGGAGGAAACCCGACCACGGCGCTGCGCGACGCGGCCCTTGCAGCCGGTCTGGAATTCGATGCAGGGTGGTCGAGCTCGCTGCACGACTTCTACATCACCCAGGTCGGGACGGACATCGAAGGCGGCCCGCCGAACTACGAATCGTGGGGCTACGCGGTCAACTACGCAACGGCCAACGTCGGCGGCTGCCAGTTTCAGCTCGCCCCGGGCAACGAAGTCCTGTGGGCGTTCAACTACTTCAACCTCACCCACCTGCTCAGTCTGACCGGGCCGGCGACGGCGGGGGTCGGCACGCCCGTGACCCTCCATGTGACCGACGGCAGGACCGGTGAAGCGATCGCGGGAGCCTCGATCGGGGAAGACCTCGCCGGTGTGACCACGCCCCTCCCGGGTGCCGGCACGACCGACGCGGCCGGAAACGTCACGGTCACCCTCACCCATGCCGGGACCGTCAAGTTGAAGGCCCAGAGCCCCGGAGCCGTCCGCTCGAACGGGCTCACGGTCTGCGTCCACAACGGAGACGACGGCACCTGCGGGGTGCCGGCGAGTGTCAAGGGGCTCCCCGAACCGGCCCTCACCCACCCGACCCCCAGCACCGCCGAGATCCTCGGTCGTGACCGCCGGGCGGGTGTTCGCCGGGCGCTCGGCCCCGCGGATCCTTCGTGGCGCCGTGACGATCGGGACGGGCGAGAGCCTCCGCGACGTGAGGATCAGCCTCGAGCGCCAGGCCGCGGGGCGGTGCTTCGTCTTCAGCGGCGTGCGAGGCCGGTTCGTCCGCTCTCGATGCGGCAGGCCGGCGTTCTTCTCGGTCGGCGACTCGCTGTCCTTCAGCTACCTGCTGCCGGCCCGACTGCCGGCGGGGCGCTACGTCTATGACATCGAGGCGCTCGACGACGAGGGAGCGGCGACGGCATTGGTCAGCGGGACGAGCCACGTGGTCTTCCGTGTCCGCTAGGAGCTCCGTCCTGGCGCTCGCCGCCTGCGCCGCCGTCGCCTGCGCGGCGACGGCGCTCGCGGCGCCCGCCCCCCTGGTTCAGAGCATGGTCGTCGGTGAGGGGGGGACGGTCCTCGCAGGGCCGCAGAGCGTCACCGCCTCCGCCGGGACGGTCACCGTCGCGGGCAGGCGTTGCGCGGTCGCCGCCGGCACCCCGCTGGCGGTCCTGATCGCGCTGCGCCGCGCCGGCGGGCCGGCGTTCGGCCTGCGCGACTACGGCCACTGCGGCGGCGCGGCGCGCAACTCGGCCCAGCTGTTCGTGGACCGGCTCGGCGGCGAGTCCAACCGCGGCCAGGACGGATGGGAGTACAAGGTCGGCCCGCTCGCCGGGGTCGACGGGGGCCGCCGATCCCAGCGGGATCCTCGGCAACGGCCGGCTGCTGCGACCGGGCCAGCGGGTCCTGTGGTTCTGGTGTCAGACCGGCCCCGGGGGTTGTCAGAGGACACTCGAAGTCTCCGCGCCGGGCTCCGTCGCGCCCGGCGGGACACTCGAGGTCCTCGTCACGGGCTCTGAAAACGAAGGCCGCGGCGCTCCCGTCGCCGGCGCCGTCGTGCGGCTGGGCAGCGACTTCGCGAGCACCACCGGCTCCGGCCGGGCGAGCCTGATCGTCCCCGCGGCGCCGGGCCGCTACACGCTCAGCGCCGTTCGCGCCGGGCTCGTGCCGGCATTTCCGGAGACGATCGTGGTGCGATGAGGCGGGCGGGCGCCCACCTCGCCGTGATCGGCTGCGCGGCGGCTCTGGCCGGCTGCGGACTCGGCGCGGGGCCGGCCCCGAGCGCCGTCAAGCTGCTCGTCACGAGCGAATTCGGCTCAAGGACGGTCGGGCCGCAGGGCCCGCCGCTCGTCCACGGCCAGGAGACGGTGATGAGCCTGCTCGAGCGAAACCACCACGTCACGACGCGTTTCGGCGGCGGCTTCGTGCAGAGCATCGAAGGACTGTCCGGCGGCACTGAAGGCGGCCGGCCGGTCGACTGGTTCTATTACGTCAACGGCGTCGAGGCGAGCAAGGGCGCGGCCGCGACGAACGTCAACCCCGGCGATCACATCTGGTGGGATCACCACGACTGGAGCCAGACCGAGGACGTTCCCGCCGTCGTGGGCTCGTTCCCCGAGCCGTTCCTCAACGGCATCTCCGGCAAGCGGCTGCCCGTGCGGGTCGAATGCGTCGAAGCCTCCGGGCCGGCCTGCCACAGGGTCACCGAAGCAATGCGCCGGGCAGGCGTCCTCGCGGCCGTCTCGGCCCTCGGCGCGGGCGGCGGGGAAACGCTCAGGGTCATCGTCGGAGCCTGGGCCCGGGTACGAGCTGAACCGTCGGTCGCGACGATCGAAGACGGCCCACGGGCCAGTGGCGTCTACGCCAGGGTCTCGCGGTCGGGCTCGAACATCACCGTCCTCGACGCCGACGGTCAGCAGGTCCGGACGCTCGCGGCCGGGGCGGGGCTGATCGCCGCCACCCGCCAGGGTCAGGAAGCCCCTGTATGGGTGGTCACGGGAACCGATCCCGCAGGTGTCGAAGCGGCGGCCCGGGCGTTCAACCCCTCATCGCTCGAAGACCGCTTCGCGGTCGCTGCGCTCGGCGGGCAGACGATCGCCCTGCCCGCCCGCACCGTCGCCGCCGGGACGGCGAGCGGATGAGCGCCAGGGCCCGCCCGCGGGTGCTCGCCTACCGCCGCCGGGCGACGCCGCTGCATGCCGCCCGCGCGCCTGTCGCCGCGGCCTACGGCGGAGCGCTGGCAACGGCGGCCCTGATCGTCGATCATCCGCTCCTGCTGCTCGCGCTGGGCATCGCCGTGCTCGGCGCCGCCGTCGCCGCGGGCGTCGGCCCCGAGCTGAGCAGGGCCGCGCGCAGGTCGGTGATCCCGATGCTGTTGCTGACCGTCCTCGTCAACGCGATCGTCAGCCGCGGCGGGCTGACGGTGATCGCGCGGCTGGGCGACTGGGGCGTACTCGGACAGGTGGATGTGACGCTCGAGGCCGTCGTCTCGGGTCTCGTCCTCGGCCTGCGCCTCCTCGTCGTAAGCCTTGCCTGCCTGCTTGTGGTCTGTACGGCCAACCCCGATGAGCTGCTCTTCGCGCTGCGGCGCCTCTCGCCCCACTCGGCGCTGACGGCAACCCTGACGACCCGCCTGATCCCCGTCCTGGGCGAGGACGCACGGCGCCTGGCCGAGGCGCAGCGCTGCCGCCCCGACGGCGGGGCACGGGGCGCCAGGGGACGGATCCAGGTCCTCAGTGCGACCGTCTCGGGCGCCCTGGAGCGCTCGCTGGACGTGGCCGCCGTGCTCGAGATGCGCGGCTACGGCAGCGCCCGGCGGGTTCACCGCGCACGGGCGCCCCGCTCGCGTCACGACCTGGCCTTCGGGGCCTCCGCCGTGGGCCTGATCGCGCTTGCGCTGCTCGCCCAGCTGAGCCCCGCCGGTGCCTTCGCGGCCTACCCGCTGCTGAGCATGGCCCTGACTCCGGCGACGTTCGCCCTGGCGCTGCTGGCGCCGCTGATCGCGCTCGCGCCCTTCGCCGACCGCCGCGGGATCGAGCCGTGAGCGTCCTCGAGTTCGACGGGGTCTCCTTCCGCTACCCCGGCGCCGCGCAGGACGCGCTGAGCGATGTCTCGCTGTCGATCGAGGCGGGCGAGTTCTGCCTGCTCACGGGGCTCTCCGGCTCGGGCAAGTCGACGCTCCTGCGGGCCGCCGCAGGGCTGGTCCCGCACTTCCACGGCGGCACCTTCGCCGGCGCCGTGCGGGTCGGGGGCCTGGACACCCGTAGCAGCGGGCCCGCCGAGATCGGGGCGCTCGCCGGGACCGTCCTGCAGGACCCCGAGACCCAGCTCGTCATGAGCACCGTCCGCGCCGAGCTGGCGCTGGCCGTGGAGAACCGCGGCCTGCCCGCGGGCGCCGTCGCCCGCTCCGTCGAGGAGACGGCGCTCGCCCTGGGCATCGGCGGGCTGCTCGACCGCGCCACCGGCGAGCTCTCCGGGGGCGAGCTGCAGCGGGTCGCGCTCGCCGCAGCGCTCGTCGCCCGCCCCCGGGTCGTCCTGCTCGACGAGCCCACATCCCAGCTCGATCCCGTTGCCGGTGACGAGCTGATCTGGCAGCTGCGCCGGCTCAACCAGGAGTCCGACACCGCCGTCCTGTTGATCGAGCATCGCCTGGAGCGGTGCATGGCGGCCGCCGACCGGGTCATCGCGATCGAGGACGGCCGGATCGCCTGCGATCGCGACCCGCGGGGCTTCCTCGAATGGGCCGGCGCCGAGCGGCCCGAGCTGCAGACACCCGCGGCGCGGCTGCTGGGGCTGCTCGACATCTCCCCGCCGCCGGCCGGTGTCAAGCAGGCGCGCGCGACCCTCCGCCGCCACGGGCTGCTGAGCGCCGAGCGCCCCGAGGCCCGGCCCGCTCCGGGCACGCCTCGCGCTCGGCGCCGGCGGCGCTTCGGGCGCGCGTCCAGCGTCGCCGCGGCCCTCGAGCTGCGGGGGGTCTGGCATGAGCTGCGCGACGGCCCCGCGATCCTGCGCGGCGCCGAGCTGAGCATCTGTGCAGGGGAGGCCGTCGTGCTGATGGGGCGAAACGGAGCCGGCAAGTCGACGCTCCTGCGCCACGCCGCCGGCCTGCTCGAGCCGACCCGGGGCACGGTCCGATCAAGCGGCCGGGTGGGCCTGTTGATGCAGAACCCCGGCGACTACTTCCTGCACGAGCGCGCCGGCGAGGAGGCATCGCCGGCGGCCCTCGAGCGGGCCGGGCTCGCGGGGATGGCCGACCGGCACCCTCGTGACCTCTCCGGCGGCGAGCGCCAGCGCCTGGCTCTGGCGATCGTCCTGGACGGCGGCGAGCCCGCGAGCGTCCTGGCCCTCGATGAGCCCACGCGCGGCATGGACCGGGCCGCCAAGAGCAGGCTCGCGGCCTGGCTGCGCGAGCGCGCCGGCGAGGGCACGGCGGTCCTCTTGGCGACGCATGACGTCGAGTTCGCGGCCGAGTTCGCGACCCGCGCAGTCCTGCTGGCCGAGGGCCGGGTGATCGCCGACGGGCCCGTTGCGGAGCTCCTCTCGGGTGGCTGGTACTTCGCGACCGAGACCGCTCGCATCCTCGACGGCGCCGGCGCGGCCCTGCTGCCCGCCGAAGGCGCGCGGCTGCTGCGGGGCACCGGCGACCCGCAGCCGCTCCCCGAGCTGATCGCGGAGGCCCGCCCGTGAGCTGGCAGCTGGCCTCCTTCGCTCTGGTCCTCGGCGCCCTCGGGATGGCCTTCTGGTGGTATGAGCGAAGCCGTCCTTCGGCCAAGCTGCTGGCAGTCGTCGCCACGCTTGCGGCGCTTGCCGCGCTGGGCCGCGATGCGTTCGTCGCGATCCCCGACGTCAAGCCGATCACCGCGATCGTCCTCGTCAGCGGGCTGGCCCTCGGCGCAGGCCCCGGCTTCGCGGTGGGCGCGATCTCGGGGTTGGCGTCGAACATCCTGCTGGGCCAGGGGCCCTGGACCCCCTGGCAGATGCTCGGGTGGGGGCTCGTCGGGCTGATCGGGGCGGCCCTCGCGCGTCCGCTCGGGCCGCGTCCCTCCCGCTGGGCGATCGCGATCGCCTGCGCCGTTTCGGCCGAGGCCTTCAACCTGGTCGCCGACCTCTCCACCTGGACGGCCGCGGGCAACCACTCGCCGGCGGCCTTCGGCGTCGTGCTCGGCGCCGCCCTCGTCTTCGACCTGACCCACGTCCTGGCCAGCTTCGCCTTCGGCCTGGCCTTCGGCACCGTCCTGCTGCGGATGCTCCTGCGGGTCAAGGCGCGCCTGCAGGTCAGCTGGGTCGAGCAGCCCGCGGAGGGCGCGCCGGCCGCGGGCCCCGCCGCCGGCGCCCTGGGCGTCCCGCTGGCGCTGCTCGCAGCGGCGCTCCTGCTCGGGGCGGGAGCGCTCGGCTCGCCGCCCGCGGCCCGGGCCGCCGAAGGCGCCGCCGCCGGGCCCTCCGCCGACGCGGCCCGCCTCGCCCTGGCCCGCGAGGTCGCCTATCTGGAAAGGGCCCAGAACAGCAACGGCGGCTTCGGCGCGGCCCCCGGGGAGAGCCCCTCCGAGCTCTACTCGGGCTGGGCGGCGATCGGCCTTGCCGCCGCGGGGCGCCCCCCGCTCGAGCTGCTCCGTGGGGGACACTCCGTGGTCGACGCGATCCGCGGCGAAGCCGGGAGCCTCAGCGGCGCGGGGGACCTCGAGCGGACGATCCTCGCCCTGCGGGCCGCCGGCGTGCCGATCGGCTCGCTGCCGGGCGGCGATCCCGTCACACGGCTGCTGCGACTGCGCTCCAGCAACGGCTCGTTCGCGGACCTCGTCAACCAGACGTCCTTCGCGATCCTCGCCCTGCGCGCCGCCGGCTATCCGCCGGGCGGACGGGTCCTCTCGACGGCCGCCGCCTGGCTCGTGCGCCAGCAGGAACCGGACGGCGGGTTTGGCTTCGCCGAGCGGGGCGGGGGCAGCGACGTCGATGACACCGGTGCCGTCCTTCAGGCGCTCGCCGCTGCGGGGCGGCGCTCAGGTGCTCCAAGCGCCCGCGGGGTCGCCTACCTGCTGCGCTCCCAGAACCTCGACGGCGGCTATCCCCAGCAGCCGGGCGGGAGCTCCAACGCCCAGTCGACGGCGTTCGCGGTCCAGGGCCTGATCGCGGCGGGGCGCAACGTCGAACGGGTACGGCGCGCCGGCAGCCGCACCCCGCTCGGCTACCTCGAGAGCCTCGTCGCGCCTGACGGGAGTGTCCGCTACTCGCGCACCGGCTCCCAGACGCCCGTATGGGTCACCGCCCAGGCCATGAGCGCGCTGGCCGGCAAGCCGCTGCCGGTGGCGCCCGTGGCGCCCGTGCGGGCCGCGGCCGCAGAGCCCCCCGGCACGGCCCTCGTGAGGGTCAGGCCCCACGCGTCCGGGCCCCATCGCGCCCGGGCCCGCGCCGCCGCTGCCTCGCCGATGGAGGGTCTTGCGGCCGGCACGCGGGCGCTGCGGGCCCTGTCGGCTCGGGTGCTCAGGTTTCTCGAACGCTGAGCCGATCTGCTCCCCGGGTGCCGTTCAGGCATCCTTAAGCAACGGTTCTACGCTCTAGAGGTATGTCCGAACAGGCCTACGCAGCCCCGACGCTGCACCACCACGAGCTCCACCCGCGCTCCCGCGGGGCCTCCAGCGCGAGCCCGCTCAGCGCCCTGGCGCTCGCCGGAGGCTGCGTGCTGGCGCTGGCCACGATCTGGCTGATCGCCGAGCTGGTCCCCGCGGCGCACCTCAAAGACGCGGTCACGCTGCACGAATTCACCACTCTCAGCCGGCCCCGGCTGGACTCGGCCGCGAGCTTCCTGCTGCGGCTGCTCAACCCGGCCCTGTTCATCCTCTGGGGGATCGCCCTGCTCGCCGTCGCGCTGGCCCGCGAACAGCGCCGTGTCGCGGTCGCTGTGCTCGCCGTCCTCGGCCTCGCCCCGCTGACCGCGGAAATCCTCAAGCCGATCATGGCCCACGCCCACGACAAGGTCGGCTATGTCCAGATCGGCGCCGCCTCCTGGCCCAGCGGCCACTCGACCGCCGCGGCGGCGCTCGCGATGTCCGCCGTTCTCGTCGCCCCGCCGGCGCTGCGCTTCCTGGTCGCGACCGTGGGGGCGATCTTCGTCCTGGCCGTCAGCGGCTCGCTGCTGCTGCTGGCCTGGCACATGCCCAGCGACGTGCTGGGCGGCTGGTTCGTCGCCGCCCTCTGGATGTCGCTGGCGGTCGCCGGCCTGCGCCTGGCCGAGCGCCTGCGACCGAGCGGCTCGCCGCGCCCCGGCGGCGCGGGCACCACGCCCGGCGTCTAGGGGTTCTCGCCCGAGCCCGCCGGGCCCTCGGCGGCGTGGGCGCCCGGTGACCACAGCGGCTCGCTCGCGCCGGCGCCCTGCTCGGCGTTGGCGCCCCGGGCGAGCACGAACAGCAGGTCTGAGAGGCGGTTGAGGTAGCGGACGCTCTCGGCCGCCTCCGCGCCGATCGCGATCGTGCGCCGCTCGGCCCGCCGGCAGACGGTGCGGCAGACATGCAGCTGGGCCGAGGCGGGGGTCCCGCCTGGGATCACGAAGGAGTGCAGCGGCGGCAGGGTCTCGTTGACCTCGTCCAATGCCTGCTCGAGCCAGGCCGTGTACTCGGGCCCGACCCGCAGGCGGGGGCGCTCGGCTCCCTCCGCGGCGGGAGCGGGCGGCACCGACAGGTCGGCGCCGAGGTCGAGCAGGTCGTTCTGAACACGGCGCAGCCACTCGCCGTAGCTCGCAGGCATCCCGGGCGCCAGCAGCGCCATGCCGATCACCGCATTGAGCTCGTCGACGGTTCCATAGGCCTCGACCCGGGGATGGAGCTTCGAGACCCGGCTCATGTCGCCGAGATGCGTCTCGCCGCCGTCGCCGAGCTTCGTGTAGATCCGGGTCAGATTCACAGTCATCGAATTGCGAGTGTCGCACACCGGCACGGCGCGCATCCGTGGGATCGGATACGTTCTCGCACCTCATATGCGGATCGGAGTACCGAAGGAGACAGCGGCGGGAGAGCACCGGGTTGCGCTCGTGCCTGAGGTGATCGGCAAGCTCAAGGCCAAGGGCCTCGACGTCGTCGTTCAGAGCGGCGCCGGCGCGGACGCGCTGCTGAGCGACGACGCCTACACGGCCGCCGGGGCGACGGTGACCGACGACGCCAGGCAGGTCTGGGGCTGCGACGTGGTGCTGACGATCGCGCCGCCGGACCCGGAGGCGATCCGCGGCCTCGGCAGCGGATCGATCCTGATCGGCTTCCTGGCCCCCCTGACGAGCCCGCAGACGACCCGCGCACTGGCCGACGCGAAAGCGACCGCCTTCGCGATGGAGGCGATCCCGCGCATCTCCCGCGCCCAGGCGATGGACGCGCTCTCCTCGCAGAGCAACGTCGCCGGCTACCGCGCCGCGCTCCTGGGCGCCGAGGAGATGGGCCGCTTCTACCCGATGCTGATGACCGCCGCCGGGACGATCCCGCCGGCCAAGGTGCTCGTCCTCGGCGTCGGCGTGGCCGGCCTGCAGGCGCTGGCCACCGCCAAGCGCCTGGGAGCGCGGACGACCGGCTACGACGTTCGCCCCGAGGTCGCCGAGCAGGTCGAATCGCTCGGCGCCCAGTGGCTCGACCTCGGCCTCGAGGCCAGCGGCGAGGGCGGCTACGCCCGCGAGCTGACCGAGGAGGAGCGCGCGGCCCAGCAGCAGGCGCTGACCGACGCGATCAAGGGCTTCGACGTCGTCATCACGACCGCCCTCGTTCCCGGCCGCCCGGCCCCGCGGCTCGTCACCGCCGAGGCCGTCGAAGGGATGAAGCCGGGATCGGTGATCGTCGACCTCGCGGGCGAGGCCGGCGGCAACTGCGAGCTGACCAGCCCCGGCGAGACGGTCGTGCGCCACGAGGTCAAGATCGTCTCCCCGCTGAACCTCCCCGCGACGATGGCCGAGCACTCCTCGCAGCTGTTCGCCCGCAACGTCCAGGCGCTGCTCGAGCTGTTCGTCGGCGAGGACGGCTCGCTGCAACTGGACTTCGACGACGAGATCGTCAAGGGTTCGTGCATCGTCCGCGACGGCGAGATCGTCCATCCCGGGGCCAAGGCGGCAGTGGAGGCGGCACAGTGATCATCGCAAGCACCCTGACGACCAACCTGGCGATCCTCGTCCTGGCCGGGTTCATCGGCTTCGTCGTCATCTCGAAGGTCCCCAACACGCTGCACACCCCGCTGATGTCGGGGACCAACGCGATCCACGGGATCGTCCTGCTCGGCGGCCTGCTGGTCGTCGGCCTGTCCGGCAACGACACCTTCAACAAGATCATCCTCGTGATCGCCATCGCCTTCGGGACGATCAACGTCGTCGGCGGCTTCCTGGTGACCGACCGAATGCTCGAGATGTTCAAGTCCAAGCCCAAATCCGACGGCGGGGAGAAGGGCTCGTGACCCTGCCCCTGGCCACCAGCTTCCTGCAGAACGAAAGCTTCCTGGACGTTCTGTACATCATCGCTTTCGGGCTGTTCATCCAGGGCCTGCGTGGCCTGTCCGGCCCGACGACGGCCGTCCGCGGCAACCGGATCGCCGCCGTGGGCATGACGATCGCCGTCGTCGCGACGCTGCTGAACCCCAACGAGGGGGAGTGGGCGCTGATCGTCATCGGTGTCGCGATCGGCACCGCCGTGGGGGTCCCCGCGGCGCGCAACGTGAAGATGACGGCGATGCCGCAGATGGTTGCGCTGTTCAACGGCGTCGGCGGCGGCGCGGTGTTCCTGATCGCCTGGTCGGAGTTCCGCCGCTACGGCTCCACCTATGGCTCGCATTCGATCCACGTGACGACCGTCACGATCGGCGAACACACGATCACCAGCGGCATCTTCTCGCTCGGCCCCCCGACCTACGTGGCGATCTTCTCGGTCTTCGCGGCGATCATCGGCTCGGTCTCCTTCTGGGGCTCGAACATCGCCTTCGGCAAGCTCCAGGAAATCATCCCCGGGCGGCCGATCAGCCTCGGCCGGGCCCAGCAGTGGGTGAACCTGCTGCTGCTGTTGCTCGCCCTCGCCGCGGGGGTCGCGCTGGTCTCGGGCACCCACTCCGAACTGCTGTTCATCGGCATGCTGCTCTGCGCGGCGCTCCTGGGCAACGCGGTCGTGCTGCCGATCGGCGGCGCCGACATGCCGGTCGTGATCTCGCTGCTGAACGCCTTCACGGGCCTCTCCGCGGCGGCCACGGGCATCGCCCTGAACAACCCCGCCCTGATCGTCGCCGGGATGATCGTCGGCGCCTCCGGCACGATCCTGACGAACCTGATGGCGACCGCCATGAACCGCTCGATCCCGGCGATCATCGCCGGCGGCTTCGGCGGCGGCGGCGCCGTGGAGGGCGCCAGCGGCGCCGGCGAGCACGCCGGCACGGTCCGCTCGACCACGGCGGCCGACGCGGCGATCCAGCTCGCCTACGCCAACCGGGTCGTGATCGTCCCCGGCTACGGCATGGCCGTCGCCCAGGCCCAGCATGCCGTCAGGGAGCTGACCAAGGAGCTCGAAAAACGCCAGGTCGAGGTGAGCTACGCGATCCACCCGGTCGCCGGGCGGATGCCGGGCCACATGAACGTCCTGCTGGCCGAGGCGGATGTGCCCTACGACCAGCTCAAGGAGATGGAGGAGGCGAACCCCGAGTTCCAGCGGACGGACGTCTCGCTGGTGATCGGCGCCAACGACGTGACCAACCCGGCCGCCAAGAACACGCCCTCCTCGCCGATCTACGGCATGCCGATCCTGGAAGTCAACGACAGCCACTCGGTGATCGTCATCAAGCGCTCGATGAACCCCGGATTTGCGGGCATCGAAAACGAGCTCTACTACGACCCGAAGACCGAGATGCTGTTCGGGGACGCCAAGACGGCGGTCTCCGAGATCACCGCCGAGCTGGCACACGTCTGAGCCCTCCCGGGCCCTCCCGTAACGCCAGCCGCTCTGCGAGACTGCGCGGGTGATCGAGCGCAGCCAGGCCATCGCCGCCCTCGCCGCCGAGGAGTTCGACCTGGTCGTCGTCGGCGGCGGGATCACCGGCGCGGGCGTGGCCCTCGACGCCGCCTCGCGGGGCTACAGCGTGGCGCTGCTCGAGCGGGCCGACTACGCCTCGGGAACCTCGAGCCGCTCATCCAAGCTCGTCCACGGCGGGCTGCGCTACCTGCAGAACTTCGACCTCGGCCTGGTCCGCGAGGCGTTGCTCGAGCGCCAGCTGATGGTCGCCCTGGCGCCTCACCTGGTCCGCCCGCTGCCGCTCGTCGTGGCGGCCTTCGAGGGCGCCCGCCCGGACCGCCTGGTCGGCGTCGGGCTGAACCTCTACGACGTCATGTCCGTCGACCGGGACCGGCTGCGGACCCGACGCGGGCGCCGCTCGCGCGCCGAGAAGGCCCAGGGCGAGGGTGGCGCCGACGGCGCGGCCGCCGAGACCGAGGAGTCCTGGAGCCCGGCCCGCCACCGCGTCATCAGCGGCGATGAGGTCCTCGAGCTGCTGCCGGCGCTGGCCGGGCGCGAGCCGACCAGCGGCTACCTCTTCTACGACTGCCAGACCGACGACGCGCGGCTCGTCCTGACGGTCCTCGGCGAGGCCGAGCGCTTCGGGGCGGTCTGCGCCAACCGGCTCGACGTGACGGGCCTGCTGGAGTCCGACGGGCACACCCGCGGCGTCCACGTGCATGATCTGGAGAGCGGCGAGCGCTTCGAGGTCAGGGCCGCGAACGTCGTCAACGCGACGGGCGTCTGGGCCGACCAGCTGCGCCCGCAGGAGCTGGCCCTGGAGGCCGAGCTGCCGAGCATCCGTCCCAGCCGGGGGACCCACATAACGATCTCCAGCGAGGACCTGCCGCTGGTCGGCGGGGCGATCGTCCCGGCCGGCGCGGGGCGCTCGATCTTCGCCCTGCCCTGGCTCGGGCACACGCTCGTCGGGACGACCGACAACGACTACGACGGCCCGCTCGATCACGTCGGCCCCGCCGCCGAGGACGTCGGCTACCTGCTCGAGGCCGTCAACGGCTTCTTCGGCACCGAGCTCGGCCCGGAGCGCCTGACGGGGGCCTTCGCCGGCGTCAGGCCGCTGATCTCCACGGGCGACCCCAAGAAGTCGGTCGACATCTCCCGCAAGGCCGAGCTGTATGAGACCTCCTCGGGGATGATCACGATCACCGGCGGCAAGCTCACGACCTGGCGGCGGATGGCGAAGATGACCGTCGACCGGCTGGTCGAGCGCGAAGCCCGTGAGGCGCCCTGCAGGACGCATGAAATCCCGCTCGGGCAGGCCGTCGCGCCCGAGGCGCTGCCCCGCGTCGAGGGCGTCGCACCGGAGGCCTACGCGGCCCTCGCGGGCCGTTACGGCCACGGCGCCCACGAGGTTCTCGCGCTGGCCGCCGAGCGCGGCGAGCTGGCTCAGCCGATCGCCGCGGGCTCGCCCGACCTGCTCGCCGAGGTCGCGCTCGCGGCGCGCCGCGAGCAGGCCCGCTCGATCGGCGATGTGCTCCTGCGCCGGACCCGCCTGGGGCTGCTGGCGGCCCGCCAGCTGACGGGGGAGGGGGCCGGTGACGCTGACGGCGAGCGCCCGGCCGTGCGCCGTGTGGGCGACGTCCTTGCGCGGGAGCTCGGCTGGGACGAACCGCGTCTGGAGCGCGAGCTTCGGGCCTTCGCGCAGGAGGCCCGGGCCGAGGGGATCGCGCCGCACGCGACCCCCGCGGCGCAGGCCGCCGCCTCGAGCACCGACGGTGGCTCTTGAGCGCCCCCCGCCATCGCCTGCGGGCCTGCGAGCTGACGCTCGAGCTGGGCTCACGGCCGCTGCTGATGGGGATCGTCAACGCGTCCCCGGACTCCTTCAGCGACGGCGGCCTGCACGGCACGCTCGAGGCCCGGGTCGCGCTCGCCGAACGGCTGCTCCTCGATGGCGCGGACATCCTCGACGTCGGCGGCGAGTCGGCCTCGACGGGGCGCCCGCCCGTCGCCGAGGATGAGGAGATCGAGCTCGTCGTCCCGCTGATCGAGCGCCTCGCCGGGGGGCTCGGGGCGCTCGTCTCGGTCGACACCTACAAGCCGGCCGTCGCCGAGGCGGCGGTCGCCGCGGGGGCGCGGATCATCAACGACGTCAGCGGGCTGCGCGACGAGGGCCTCGCCGAGGTCTGCGCCCGCAGCGGCGCGGCGCTCGTGCTGATGCACACCCGGGCCGCGCCGCGCGAACGGCTGCAGGACCCCGACCTCTACGGCGATGTCACCGGCGAGGTGCTGGCCTTCCTGGCCGAGCGGATCGAGCTCGCCCGGAGCCTCGGCGTAGAGGCGGATCAGCTGATCGTCGACCCCGGCCCCGACTTCGCCAAGACGCCCGCCCAGACGATCCGGCTGCTCTCCGAACTGGCCCGCCTGCACGAGCTCGATCGTCCGCTGCTGCTGGCGGTCTCGCGCAAGGACTTCATCGGCGCCCTGACCGACCGCGGCCCGCGCGAGCGCGGCGCCGGGACGCTCGCGGCGCTGGCGCACGGGGTCGAGCGCGGCGGGCACATCTTCCGCCTGCACGACGTCGCGGCCGCCGCCGACTACCTGTGCGTCCGGGCGGCCCTCGCGGGCGAGCTGGCGCCCGGCAGGGATCTCGCACTCATCGAGGAACTTCGCTACGACCGTATGGCGGGCGAGTAGCCCCGGCGTCCCGGGCACGGCCCGAGCGCCGCTCGAGCCGCTAGGCTGCCTTTCATCACGGGTGCCGGCCGCTGACCAACGCGGCGGGACGCCAACCGCCCTACCACCAAGAAAGAAGGAACATCTGATGGCTGTACTCGAACGCTCCGAGCTGGAGGCGAGTCCGCTTGCCGACCTCCACGCGATCGCCGACCAACTCGGACTTGAGGGGTTCAGGCGACTGCGCAAGGCCGACCTGATCGACACCATCCTGGGCGAGCCCGCCGGCTCCGGGGACGCCGGGCCGGCCGAGGAGGCCGAGGAGGGGGAGGCCCCCTCGCCGCGGGCCCGCAAACGCCGCTCGCCGCGCCTGCGCCGCGGGCGGGGCTCAGACGACGACGGCGATTCGGCCGAGGAGCCCGTCGCCGCGGCCGAGCGCGACGATGAGCCCGAGGAGGGCGACGACGAGCCCGCCTCCGAGCGCACGAGCTCGAGAAGCCGCGCTCGCGGACGCGGTGGGCGCGAGTCGGCCGGGCGTGGATCCGGCGGACGGGACTCCGGGCGCGACTCGGGCGCACGCGAGTCGGGTTCCCGCCCGGCCCGTGGCGGCGGCTCGCGCCGCTCCGGCGCCGGCGCCGGAGCCGGAGCCGGAGACTCCGAGGATGGGGGCGGCCGCATCGCGGAGGGTGTCGTCGAGGTCCTCGGCAACGGCTCGGCCTTCCTACGTGTCGACGGACCCGAGCCCTCGGACGACGACGTCTACATCTCGGCCGCCCAGGTGCGCCGCTGCGAGCTCGTCTCGGGCGACCGCGTCAGCGGCCCCGTGCGGACGCCGCGGCGCTCCGAGCGCTACCCGTCGCTGGTCCGGATCGACACGATCAACGGCACCGCCGCCGATTCCGTCTCCGACGGCGCCCGCTACGAGGACCTGCCCGTGGCCTGGCCCAGCGAGCGCCTGACGTTCGAGGCCAAGGACCCGACGCTGGAGGCGATCGAATGGCTGACGCCGCTCGGCAAGGGCTCGCGGGCGACGATCGTCGGCGGCCGCGGCGCGGGCAAGTCCGACACGCTGCACCGCCTGTTCGAGGTGCTCCGTGAGAGCGAGGGCCTCGAGGTCAGCGTCGTGCTGGCCGGTGCCCGCCCGGAGGAGATCGCCGACTGGCAGAGTGGCCCCGTGGCGCCCGCGGCGGCGCTCAGCTTCGCCGCCTCGGCCGACTCGCAGGCCCAGGCGATCGAGCGTGCGCTCGACGCCGCCAAGCGGGTCGCCTCGCGCGGCGGCGATGCGCTGGTGCTGATCGACGGCCTCGACGGGATCCCCGCGGCCTCGGCCCGGCGTGCGCTGGCCTGCGCACGCAAGCTGCGCGAGGCCGGCTCGCTGACGGTCATCGCGACGGCCTCCGAGCCGCTGGGCGGCGAGACGACCGTCGTCGCGCTCGCCTCAACGGGCGGGCGCCCGACGCTCGACCTCACCGCCAGCGCAACGCTTCACCCCGAGCTGCTCGTCGGCGACGACGGGGCGGAGGCGATCGCCAAGGCCCGCGCGGCGGCGATCGAGGCGGCCGCCTGATCGCAGCAGGGGAACGGGACTCCGGCCACCGGGCCGCCGGCCGGCGGCCTCCCGGCTAGCGGCGGTATGCGACCCGGCCCCAGGAGGGCTCGGGTGCCAGCTCGATCGGCTCACCGGCGTTCAGCGAGCCGGGGTCGGTCGGCTGGACGTAGGCGAAGCTGCCGGTCTGCTCGTCGAAGGTGACGCCCAGCTCGCCCTCCTTGACGCGCTGGTCGAGCCATGCCCCGCGGAAGACGAGGCGGCGCAGCCAGTGGACCAGTGAGCGCTCGGCCGGGCCGATCAGCTCGGGCCAGCAGTCGTTGACGTGTTCGCCCAGGCCGGAGGCGGGGTCGATGATCTCGCCGTTGACGGCCAGGTTGACCAGGTCTTCGAGCTCCTCCTGTCCGAGGCGCCCGCCGACGAAGCCCAGCTTCAGGGCCGCCTGCTCGCAACGCTGGGAGAAGTCCGCCTCGTTGAACGTGAAGCGGAGCTCTCCGTATTCGAGGACGAAGTCCTCTCCGGAGTCGTAGTTTTCGCGTCGTGCGGTTTCCATGACAGTGGCGAGATCGCTTCAGTGCGCCCTCGTCGGGATCATACGGCTGGTTCCTGCTCGGCCGTCTGTGATGAATGGGATTTTGCATGCGCCGAGGGGCCCCGAGAGGGCCCCCGCGGCACCTCGAGGCGCCTCGCCGTGCCGCCCGCGCCGCTAGGCTCCCGAGCCGATGGCACGCCTCACAGAGAGCGGACTGCGCAAGACCGTCGGGGTCTCGGGAATGTTCGCGACCGCCTACGGCAACGTCGGCTCGTCGATCTACTACGCGCTGGGGCTGGTCGCCGCCCACGCCCTGGGCCTGACCCCGCTCGTCTTCATCTTCGCCGGCGGGCTGTTCGCGCTGACCGCCAAAACCTATGCCGAGGGCGCCTCGATGTTCCCCGAAGCGGGCGGCTCCTCCTCCTTCGCCCGCCACGCCTTCGACGACGTCGTCTCGTTCTTCGCCGGCTGGGCGCTGAGCCTGGACTACATCCTCACGATCGCCATCTCGGCGTTCTTCGTGCCCCACTACCTGAGCGCCTTCCCGGGCCTGGGGGCGCTCAAGCACAACCCCGACGACATCTTCGGCGGCCTGATCGTGGTCGGACTGCTCGCGTGGCTGAACATCCGCGGGCTGGGCGAGTCGGCCAAGCTGAACATAGTCCTGGCGATCGCCGACCTCTCGACGCAGATCATGCTCGCGGTGCTGGGGTTCGTGCTGGTCCTCAACCCCCACCTGCTGGTTGCCCAGATTCACCTGGGCAAGGTGCCAACGTGGACGGAACTGATCTTCGCGCTGTCGCTGGCGATGCTCGCCTACACGGGCATCGAGACGGTGGCGAACATGGCCGAGGAGTCAAAGGACCCGGGCACCCAGGTGCCGAAGGCCGTCAACCTCGTGGTGCTGGCTGTGCTGGGCGTCTACGCGGGGATCTCCGTGGTCGCCCTCTCGGCGCTGCCGGTCCTGCACCACGGCGTCGGCTACAGCGCCGAGCTGAAACAGTCCTTCAAAGAACCGGGCTATGCGACCTCGCTCGGGGGCTTCTTCGAAAACGACCCGATGCTGGGCGTCGTCGAACATCTCGGCCTGCACGGGACCGTCCTGGAGCTGGCTCGCTACTACCTGGGGATCCTCGCCGCGACGATCCTGTTCATCGCGACGAACGCGGGCATGATCGGGATCTCGCGGCTGTCCTGGTCGCTGTCGGAGCACCGCCAGCTGCCCCGGATCTTCTCGCAGTTGCACGCGCGCTACCGCACGCCCTGGTTCACCTTGATCTTCTTCTCGGTGCTTGCAAGCACCCTGATCATCTACGGCAACACCTCGGTGCTCGGCAACCTGTACTCGTTCGGGGCGATGCTCTCGTTCACGACCGCCCATGCGGCGATCGTGAAGCTGCGGATCAGCGACCCCGATCGGGAACGCCCCTACAAGACCCCCTGGGGGGTGCGGATCAAAGGCAGCGTCATCCCGATGACCGCCGTGATCGGCGGGCTCGGCACGGCCGCCGCCTGGGTCGCCGTGACGGTCCTGCACAGCGAGGCCAAGATCGTCGGGATCCCCTGGATGGTCATCGGGATGGGCGGCTACTTCATCTACCGCAAACGCCAGGGGTTGGACCCCCGCAAGAGCTACCGCTTGCCCCGGCCGGAAAGGCCCGCGGACTTCGAGGCGCTCGAGTACAGCACCGCGATCGTGCCGATCTTCGGCGACGACATCAGCGCCTCCGCCTTCTCGAGCGCCGCCAAGCTGATCGGCGAAGACGGGCATCGTCTACGCGATCTACGTGCTTCCCGTGCCCAGTCAGATCTCACTCGAGGCGGGCCTCGAGGAAGAGGAGGCCCATGGGCGCTCGGTGCTCGAGAGCGCCCGCATCCAGGCGCGCCGCGCGGGGATCAAGATCCGCACCGGCCTGATCCGGACCCGCAACCCGGGCTCGGCGCTGGTCGAGGAAGCCGAACGGGTCAAAGCCGATGTCATCTACTGGTCGGCCCTCCACGCCCCGGCGGGGGAGAAGGGGATCGGCCCGACGGCCGCCTACCTGCTGAGCCGCCGGCCCTGCCGGGTGATCATCGAGACCGGCAAACCCTCGGCTCCGCCGGAGCGCGAGGCCGAGCTCGCCGGCTCGGGCGTCAGCCGCTGAGGGCCGAGCGCAGCGCCTCGTCGAGGTCGGGGTGGCGGAAGTCGTAGCCGAGCATCAGGGGCTTGGCGGGCACGACCCGCGCGCCGCTCGTGACGATCTCGGCCATCTCGCCGTAGAGCGCCCGCAGCGCAAAGCCGGGGACCGGCAGGAGCGCCGGGCGGTGCAGTGCCCGGCCGAGCGCCTTTGAGAACTCGCCGTTGGTGACCGGGACCGGGGCCGTGGCGTTGACGGCGCCCGCCCAGCGCTCGTCGCCGAGCGCCGTCGTCATCATGCCGACGACGTCCTCGGCGTGGACCCAGGGGATGTACTGGCGCCCGCCGGCCACGGGGCCCCCGATGCCCAGCTTGAAGGGCGGGAGCATCTTCTCCAGGGCGCCTCCGGCGCTGTCCAGCACGACGCCCGTCCGTACCCGCAGGACCCGCATGCCGAGCTCGGCGGCTCGCGCGGCGCAATCCTCCCAGGCGACGCAGATCTCGGCCAGGAAGTCCGCCCCGGGCGGGGCCTCCTCGTCCAGGGGCTCGGGCCCGTGGGGCCCGTAGTAGCCGATCGCCGAGGAGCTGATGAGCACCCCCGGGCGCTGCCGGGCGGCCCGCAGCCCGTCGAGCAGGTGCCCGGTGCCCACGACGCGGCTCTCGCGGATCGCCCGCTTGGCCCGCTCGCTCCAGCGCTGGGCGACGGGCTCGCCGGCGAGGTGCACGACGCCGTCGCGGCCCTCGAGGGCCGCCACCGGTGCGGGTTCGCTCATCAGGTCCCAGGCGAAGGCCTCGACGCCCGGAAGCTTGGCCCGCGCACCGTCGGGGTTGCGGCTGAGGACGGTGACCTCCCAGCCGGCGCCCTGCAGCTCGCGGACGAGCCGCGGGCCGATCAGCCCGGTGGCGCCCGTGATCGTGACGCTGCGAGCGCTCACCTAGCCGCGCCCGTCTCCGATCGAGGAGGCTCCGGGGGTGACCGTGTCGCCGTGGGCATAGCCGACCTGCAGGCCGGCCAGGGCCGTGCCGGCGGCGCGGGCCTGCTCACCGACAGCCGCCGCAACGGCGGGGGCGACGTCGCGGTTGAAGACCGACGGGATGATGTAGTCCTCGCGCAGCTCGCTCTCCTCGACCATCGAGGCGATCGCCCGGGCGGCCGCCATCTTCATCTCCTCGGTGATCGCGCTGGCCCGCACGTCGAGGGCGCCGCGGAAGATCCCGGGGAAGCACAGGACGTTGTTGATCTGGTTCGGGTAGTCCGAGCGGCCCGTCGCCATGATCCGCACGTAGGGCGCGGCCTCCTCAGGGTTGACCTCTGGGTTGGGGTTGGCCATCGCGAAGACCATTGCGTCCTTGTTCATCCGCGCCAGCGCCTCGGCCGGCATCACACGGGCGCCCGAGACGCCGATCAACAGGTCGGCGCCGTCGATCACGTCCGCGGGGGAGCCGGAGCGGAACTCCGGGTTGGTCACGTCGGCGAACCAGCGCTTGACGGAGTTCATCGAGCCGTCGAGGTAGTCGGCCCGCCGGGTGCTGAGGGCGCCCTGGGAGTCCGCCCCGATGATCTTCGTCACGCCCGCCGCCAGCAGGATCTTCGTCACCGCGATCCCCGCGGCGCCCAGCCCGATCACCAGGACCCGGAGGTCCTCGATGTTCCGCCCGGTCAGCTTGCAGGCGTTCAGCACGGCCGCCAGCACCACGACGGCGGTCCCGTGCTGGTCGTCGTGGAAGACGGGGATGTCGAGCTCCTGGTTGAGGCGCTCCTCGATCTCGAAGCAGCGGGGGGCGGAGATGTCCTCGAGGTTGATCCCGCCGAAGGCCGGCGCGATCAGCTTGACGGCATGGACGATTTCGTCGGTGTCGGTCGTGTCGAGGCAGATCGGGAAGGCGTCGACCCCCGCGAACTCCTTGAACAGGCAGCACTTGCCCTCCATCACCGGCATCGCCGCCCGGGGGCCGATGTCGCCCAGCCCCAGGACGGCCGTGCCGTCGGAGACGACCGCGACCGTATTGCGCTTGATCGTGTACTGGAAGGCCTTGTCCTCGTCGTCGGCGATCGCCAGGCAGACACGGGCGACACCGGGTGTGTAGACCATCGAGAGGTCATCGCGGGTCTTCAGCGGGTGCTTGTTCGCCTGTTCGATCTTGCCGCCGACGTGCAGCAGGAACGTCCGGTCGGTGGTGTCGATCACCTCGGCGCCCTCGACGTCCCGGATCGCAGCCAGGAGCCGCTCCCAGTGCTCGCGCCCGGAGGCGTCCACGACGACGTCGCGCAGGCTCTGCCCGGCGTCGGTCTCGACGACGTCGACGGCGCCGACGACCCCGCCGGCCTCGCCGATCGCGCTCGTGACGCGGCCCAGCAGGCCCGGACTGTCGTCGAGCTTGATGCGGATCGTGAGGCGGTACTGCGCGCTTGGGGTGGCGCTCACTGGCTGGACTCCTCGATGGTTGGCGGCACGGGATCTTAGGAGGTATCCGCTCCGCGCGGATACGTAGAGTGATTGGCGATGCCCGCCGCCAGCAAAGCCGCACCAGCCGCCGCGGGCGCCCGCCGTGGGCAGACGCCGGCCGGCGGAGCGCGCCGGCTGTTCCTGATCGACGGCCCGAGCCTCGTCTACCGGGCCTTTTTCGCGCTGCCCGAGTCGATCGCCACATCGACGGGCCTGCCGACCAATGCGATCTTCGGCTTCGCCTCGATGCTCGTCAAGATCGTGACCGAGTACGGGGTCTGCCCGACCGTCGTCGCCTGGGACGCCGGCACCTCCGGACGCAGCGAGCTGTTCCCCGAATACAAGGCCTCGCGCCGCTCGCGCCCGGACCTGCTCAAGCAGCAGTGGCCGGCCATGGAACCGCTCGTCGAGGCCTTCGGCTATCGCAACGTGCGCCTGGAGGGCTACGAGGCCGACGACGTGATCGCCTCGCTGGCTCAGCGGGCGATCAGCGCCGAGCCGCCCGTCGAGGTGATGATCGTGACGGGCGACCGCGACGTCTTCCAGCTGATCGACGAGCGGGGGCTGGTCAAGGTGATGGCGACGGCCAGGGGGATCACCGAGACGAAGATCTACGACCGCCAGGCGGTGATCGACCGCTACGGCATCCCGCCCGAGTCGATTCCCGACTTCTACGGCCTGAAGGGCGACACCTCCGACAACATCCCCGGCATCCCGGGGATCGGGGACAAGACCGCGAGCGAGCTGCTGCAGCGGTTCGGGACGCTCGAGGAGGTGCTCGCCAACGTCGAGGAGATCAGCGGCCCGAAGCGCAAACAGAACCTCCTCGAGCACGCCGAGGACGCGCGCATGTCGCGCGAGCTGGCGACGGTCAAGCGCGACCTCGACGTCGATGTCGACATCACCGCCGAGGCGGCCCGCGAGCCGGATCGCTCCCGTGTCAGGGAGGTCTTCCGCGAGTACGAGCTGCGCGACCCGCTGCGGCGCCTGGAGGAGGCTCTGGGCGACCCCGACGTGGCCGCG
The DNA here is from genome assembly GCA_963787765.1 of uncultured Solirubrobacteraceae bacterium. Classification (GTDB taxonomy): domain Bacteria; phylum Actinomycetota; class Thermoleophilia; order Solirubrobacterales; family Solirubrobacteraceae; genus Palsa-744. The sequence goes on from CAWBEF010000007.1 coordinate 28,201, forward strand.
CCGCCCAGTACGAGCGAGGTCGTCCTGACGGCCCGCGTGCGTGCCGGTGCACCGGCCGACGTGGCGCGGCTGGGCGGGGCGGAGCTGTGCGTCGTGGTCCGCGCCTCGGAGGCGCCCGAGGGCGAGCTGTTCGCCGAAGGGCCCGCCTGGCGCTTCGCCGTGGCCGGGGACGGGGAGGTGATCGCGGGCGAGTGTGAGGGCCCCGAGGAGCTCGTCGCGGCCTGCGCCGGGCGGGCCGTGATCGCCCATGACGCCAAGGCGCTGCGCGTGGTCCCCGAGCTGCTGGCCCACGACACGATGCTCGGTGCCTACCTGCTGGAGCCGGCGCGCCGCGGCTACCCGTTCGCGGAGCTCTGCGAGGAGCGGGGCCTGGCGAGCGACCTCGAGGATCCGCTGGCCGGCGATGCGGTGCTGCTCGGGGCGCTGGCGGACTGGCAGCGCGAGCAGATCTCCGAGCGGGGCCTGGAGGAGGTGATGGAGCAGATCGAGCTCCCGCTCGTGGCGGTCCTGCGCGAGCTCGAGGTGCTGGGGGTGCGCCTGAACCTCGAGCGCCTGGCCGAGATCACCACCCGCGTCAGGGCCGAGATCGACGGCCTGGAACGTGAGATCTTCGCGCTGGCCGGGACCGAGTTCACGATCGCCTCGCCCCAGCAGCTGGGGGAGATCCTGTTCGAGCGCCTGGGCCTCTCGCGCAAGCGCCGCGGCAAGACCGGCTACTCGACCGACGCCAGGGTGCTGCAGGCGATCCGCTCCGAGCACGAGATCATCCCCAGGATCGAGCGCTGGCGCGAGCTCTCGACGCTGATCAAGACCTACCTCGACGTGCTGCCCGAGATGGTCGACGCCCGCTCGCGGATCCACACGACCTTCCTGCAGGCCGTCGCGCAGACGGGCCGGCTGTCGAGCACCAACCCGAACATGCAGAACGTGCCCGTCCGCACGCCCCTGGGACGCGAGATCAGGGGCTGCTTCGAGGCCGAGGCGGGGGCGGCCCTGATCTCGGCCGACTACTCGCAGATCGAGCTTCGGGTCCTCGCGCAGGCGGCCGGTGAGGACGCGCTGATGGAGATCTTCAAACGGGGCGAGGACGTCCACACCGCGACCGCCTCGCGGGTCTTCGGCGTCGAGGCGGGGGAGATCGACCCCGGGATGCGCTCGAAGGCCAAGATGATCAACTACGGCATCGTCTACGGGCTCTCCGACTACGGCCTGGCCGACCGCCTGAACATCCCCCGCGAGGAGGCCAAGGAGTTCATCGACGCCTACCTCGAGCGCTTCCCCCGGGTCGCCGAGTTCATGGCGGCGACGATCGAGCAGGCCAAGGAGCAGGGCTATGTGACGACGCTCTGGGGCCGGCGCCGTCAGATCCCCGAGCTGCAGGCGCGCAACTACCAGGTGCGGACGCTCGGCGAGCGCCTGGCGGTCAACACCGTCATCCAGGGCACGGCGGCCGACATCATCAAGCTGGCGATGGTCCGCTGCCACGCCGCGCTCGAGGTCTCGGGCCTGCAGACGAAGCTGCTGCTGACGATCCACGACGAGCTGCTCTTCGAAGGACCCCCGCAGGAGATCGAGCCCGCCCGGGAGCTGATCGAGCGCGAGATGGTCGCCGTCTGGGAGCCCCGTGAGCCGCCGATGGCGGTGGACATCGGCCACGGCGCCAACTGGCTGGAGGCCAAGTAGGTGAGCCGCGGCCTGGCGGTGCTCCTGGGCGCGGGCGCGGGCTGCCTGGTGGGGATGCAGGCCCCGATCAACGCGCGCCTGGGCAGAACCGTCGGCTCCCTGCAGGCGGCCAGCTTCTCCTTCCTCGTGGGGACGTTCGCGCTGGTCTCGATCTCGTTCGTCCTGGAGGGCGGCCTGGGCACGCTGGGGCGGATCGGCCAGGTGCCGTGGTGGGCGCTGATCGGCGGGCTGCTGGGGGCCGTCTACGTGTTCGTCGCACTGCAGGCCGTCAGGACGCTCGGCGCCAGCGGCCTGACGGCGGTCGTGATCACCGGGCAGGTCGGCATCTCGATCGCGATCGACCGCTTCGGCCTGCTCGGCGTCGCCCGCAGCTCGATCGGCCCGCAGCGGATCATCGGCCTGGTCCTGCTGATCGCCGGTGTCGTGCTGGTCGTGCGCAGGTAGGACCGACCCGGTCGGGCGCGCGGGTCTCGGGGGCCGCGCTCAGGCGACCGGCGCGGCGGCCCGGCCGGGGCGGGCCCCCGAGCGCAACCGCAGCGCCACGGCAGCGGCGGCGGCCCGGCCGCTGAGCAGCGCCGCCGGCGCCAGCCAGCCCTCCGCGCCAACCCAGTCTCCGGCCAGGAAGACCCCGTCGATGCCCGTCTGGTCGGCCCGCGGGCGGCTCCGCAGCCCCTCGGCCGGGGAGGGGAGGTGGTGGGCGACGGTCATCCGCGGCGCGAAGCGCTGATGGACGACGCGCTCGCGCCACCCCGGCTGGGCCTGGTCGAGCAGCCCTTCCAGTCGCTCCCGGGCGGCCGTGTCCCGGAGCTCGCTGCCGTCGTCGTAGCGGAGCAGGTGCACGACCGCCCCCCGCCCGGGTGCCAGCCGCGCCCAGGTCGTGTGGACCGACAGGTAGAGCGGCTCGTCGAGGCCGAGGGCGAACGGGCACCCGGGGCGCGGCAGCTCGCTCAGCGCGACGTCCAGGCACGCGGCCCTGACCGGCCGCGGCGCCTGTAGCGGCGGCGTTCCGCCGGCGCCGCTCAGCAGACGCCCGGCCCGGCTCGGCGAGAGCCCGGCGAGCACGACGGCGCAGCCCCGCAGCTCGCTGCCGTCGCTCAGGCGAACCCCGCGGACGCCCTGATCGGCCAGCAGCTCCTCGACCTTGCTGTGGGGCTGAAGCGCGGCCCCCGCCGCCCCGGCGCTCGCGGCGAGCCCACCCACGATCTCCCGCCAGCCGCCGTCGACGTAGCGCACGGGCCTGCGCAGCGCCTCGCGGAGCACCCCCACACCCAGTTCGGCGGGCAGCGCGGACAGCTCGCCGCAGTAGGTGGACAGCCGCAGCAGGCCGCCCAGCAGGTCGGCCAGCGCCTGGGAGGGGGCGCGCCCTGCGATCCAGGAGGCCGCATCGGCTTCGCCCAGGCGGCCGGGGTCGCGCGCGCCGACCGACGCCAGGGTGCCCAGCAGGCGGGCGCGCTCGCCGCCGCTCAGCGGCCCGCTGCCGAACAGGCCGCGCGGGCTGAGCGGGGCCGGATGGAGCTCTCCGCCGCGCAGCACGGCGCCCTTGTCGGGTCGTGGATGGCCGCCTTTGACCCTGACCCCCGCGCTCTTCAGCAGCCCCTCGCTGGAGGGGTAGAGCGCGTGGGCGCCCTCGTTGATCAGGAACCCCTCGTGCCGGGTTGTCGTGGCGCGGCCGCCGAGCTCGCCGCCCGCGTCGAGCACCACGACCGGGAGGCCTTCGCGTGCGAGGGTCGCCGCGCACATCAGCCCCGCGAGGCCGCCGCCGACGACGATCACCGGCTCCCCCATCTCAGGCCACCGCGCCGGCGGGGGCCGGCTCCATCCGCGCGCAGGCTCATCCCCTCGCTGAAGCCCGCCGAGCCGAGCCCGACGGCGGCGTTGAACCGCGAGCGGAGGTTCTCGACGGCGATCAGGTTGACCAGCTCGACCAGCTGGGCCTCGTCGAAGTGCTCGGCGAGCCGTGCCATCAGCTCGTCCTCGACCCGCACCGGGGTCAGCGTCATCGCGACCGCCAGGTCGAGCACGAGACGCTCCAACTCGTCGAAGTGCTCGCTCTCCCGGTAGCGGTGCAGATCGAGCAGCTGGCACTCCTCGACGCCCTTGGCACGGGCCTCGAAGGAGCCGATGTCGCGGCACATCTCACAGCCCTGCATGACGGCGGACTTCAGCACGGCCAGGGCGCGCAGGGACTCGGGGACCCGCGGCCGGGTGGCCACGCCCTTCTCCAGCGCGCAGTAGCCGAGCAACAGCGAGAGGCGGTGGGCGCGGACGGGGATGTCGGGCGTCAGGATCGCTCTGCCGGTCATCCGGCGGACTTCGCGGCGTGCGGCGCGGTAGACGATCCCGATCAGCGGCCGGCCGTCGGCCGGCACTCCCTTGATGCGGCTCATGCGGGTCTCCTTTGAGGGGCCCCGGCGGGCGCGGGGCAGGTGATCGAAGCTCTGCTCTGCGGTCGTCTCACCGGCAGAACGTTATGCTCATAGTGGTGCAGCGTAAAGGGCCAATTTCGTGACGAATTTGGGTACCACTTCAGCGGAGCTGCTGATCGAGCTGGATCGCTCCTCGCGCCGCCCGCTGCACGCTCAGCTCGAGGACGGCCTGCGCGAGGCGGTCCGCTCCGGGCGCCTGCCCGCGGACGGGCGGCTGCCCGCAAGCCGGGCCCTGGCGGCCGATCTGGGCATCTCGCGCCGCCTCGTCGTCGACGCCTACGCGCAGCTGCGGGCCGAGGGCTACCTGATCGCCCGCCGGGGCGCCGGGACCTATGTCGCGGGCGCACCGGCCGCGCCCACGGCGCCCGCCGCCGAGCCTCCGCCGACGACGCCGGCGTTCGACTTCTTCCCCGGCTACCCCGACCTGGCGAGCTTCCCTCGGCGGGCCTGGCTGAGAGTCCTGCGCGAGACCCTCCGCGAGGCGCCCGACCGGTCCTTCGGCTACCCGGACCCGAGGGGTGCGATCGAGCTGCGGGTCGCCCTGGCGGGACACCTGGCGCGTGTCCGGGGGGTCGTCGCGGACCCCGAGTCGATCGTCATCTGCGCCGGTGCCGCCCAGGCCTTCGCACTGCTGGCCAGGACCCTGGCGGGGGCGCCGATGGCGGTCGAGGATCCCGGCATGCCGGTCCACAGGGCGATTCTCGCCGCCCACGGCGCCGAGCTCGTAGCGCTGCCCGTGGATGGTGAGGGCGCCCGGGTCGAGGAGCTGACCCGGGGGCTCGCGGCCGGCTCGGCGCTGCTGACGCCGGCCCATCAGGCGCCGACCGGCGTCGTGCTCTCCTCCGAGCGCCGCGCCGCCCTGCTGGCCTGGGCCGGTGAGGGCGGGAGGGTCGTGATCGAGGACGACTACGACGCCGAGTACCGCTATGACCGTGCGCCGCTGGCGGCGATGCAGGGACTCGCTCCCGACCGGGTGATCTACACGGGGACCGTCAGCAAGACGCTCGCCCCGGCGCTGCGGCTGGGCTGGCTGGTGGCGCCGCCGCGGCTGCTCGGCACGCTCGTCGCCCAGCGGCTCCTGGCCGACCACGGCTCGCCGACGATCGACCAGCTGGCGCTCGCGCGGCTGCTCGAGAGCGGCGCATATGACCGCCACCTGCGCCAGGCCCGCCGGCGCTACCGGGCCCGCCGGGACGCGCTCGTCGCGGCGGTCGCACGGCACCTGCCGGGAGCCCGCGTGACGGGTCTCGCGGCCGGCCTGCACGCCCTCGTGCGCCTCCCCGAGCCGGTCGACGGCCGGGCCCTCGCCCGGGCCGCCGCGCGCGATTCGGTGGGCGTCTACCCCCTGGGCCTCTCCTACCTGACGCCCAGGCCGCTCGACGACGGCCTGGTGCTCGGCTACGCCAACCTGGCCGAGCCGGCCATCGAGGAGGGCATCCGCCGGTTGGCGCGGGCGCTGAGGGCACCCCGGCCGGCGCCGACGAACGACGGTGGGGCGATCGCCAGGTAGTGGTTGAAGGCCCAGTGGGAGAGCCGCCGGCTCTCGAAGGCCCGCACGACCGCGGTCGCGGCGCGGCTGGGGGTGATCTGCCCGATCCCCCGCTGGACGTTCAGCAGCCAGCGGAATTTCCGCGCGTGGGAGTCCGAGAAGGCGCTGTAGCGGGTCAGCGCCTGGGCGCGGCTCTGCCCGCCCTCGAGCACCGAACGCAGCTCCCGCCCGCAGGCAAGGCCGAAGTAGATCGCGGTGCGGATGCCCTCGGCGGTCAGCGGCAGGCAGTGCCCCGCGGAGTCTCCGGCGAAGAAGATCCCGTCCTCGACGGCCCGGCGCAGCTGGTGAGGGATCCAGTTCCCCTGATAGCCCTCAGCGGGAAAGCCCAGTTTCGCGGCCAGCCTGACGGTCGGCTCCTTGACGTGGTGGGCCGGCCAGAACGAGCCGATCCCGATCCGGACCTCGTCGCGCGCCGGGAAGCTCCAGCCGTAGCCCGCGCGGATGTAGCTGGAGTCCAGCCACAGCTCCATCTCGCTGCCGGCCCCCGGCGGATGCACCTCGAGGCCGCGCGAGAGCCGGGCGCGGGGGGGCTGGATCGGGGCGGCGTTGGAGAGCACCCGCCGCCAGCCGAGGGCGTCGATCACCAGCGGTGCGCTCAGCTCGCCGCGGTCGGTCGCGACGGTCTGCCCGCGCCGGCCCGTCACCGTCGCCGTCTCGAACTCGAGGTTCTCGTCGCAGGCCTGTTCCCACATCAGCGCGCAGAGCTCGCGGTAGTCGAAGGTCGAGAACGACCAGGGCAGCTCCCAGCGGGCCGTCGTGTGGGGGGTGTGGACGACCAGGTGGTCGAACTCCTGGCGCCAGGAGTCGCTCAGCTCGAGCGCCGTCAGCCACTCGGTGGGCATCGCGCAGGCCGAGGTCTGGCGCTCGCCGATCTCGTAGCGGTCGATCACGAGCACCCGCGCGCCGGAGCCCGCAAGCTCCCTTGCAGCCGCCAGGCCCGCGAAGCTGGCGCCGCAGATAAGCACGTCGGCGTCCCGCTCGAGGCGTGTTCGGTCGGTCCCCCGCTTGGTCGCTCGAACAGGCATAGGCCCGGCAATGATACGGCTGCGCTACGCTTCGGCCGGTGCAAACCGTGATGGATCATCCTGGGGCCCGCGTCGTCGACGGGTCAAATGGCCTGCTTCTCGAAGTGGACGGCCAGATCGTTCCCAACTACGACGCCACCTTCCGGCCGATCGAGGAGGGCGAGGTCGTCACCGGCCACGTCGTCCGGATCGACAAGGACGAGGTGCTCGTCGACATCGGCTACAAGTCCGAGGGCGTCATCCCGGCGAACGAGCTGTCGATCCGCAAGTCGGTCGACCCCAACGACGAGGTCCACCTCGGCGAGGAGGTCGATGCGATCGTCATGACCAAGGAGGACCAGGACGGTCGCCTGATCATGTCCAAGAAGCGTGCCCGCTTCGAGAAGGCCTGGCGGCGCATCGAAACCGCCGCCGAGTCCGGCGAGCCCGTCGAGGGTACCGTCATCGAGGTCGTCAAGGGCGGCCTGATCATCGACCTGGGTGTGCGCGGCTTTTTGCCTGCCTCGCTGGTCGACATCCGCCGGGTGCCGAACCTCGACGAGTACATGGGCACCAAGATCGAGACCAAGGTCATCGAGCTCAACCGCTCTCGCAACAACGTCGTCCTCTCGCGCCGCGCGGTCCTCGAGGAGGAGCGCAAGGAGGTCCGCCAGCAGATCCTGGACCGCCTCCAGCCGGGCCTCGTCGTCGAGGGCCAGATCTCCAACATCGTCGACTTCGGCGCGTTCGTCGACCTCGACGGCATCGACGGGCTGATCCACATCTCCGAGCTCTCCTGGTCGCACGTCAATCACCCCTCGGAGATCCTCAACATCGGCGACACCGTCAAGGTCAAGGTCCTCGACATCGACCGCGACCGCCAGCGCATCTCCCTGGGGCTCAAGCAGACCCAGGAGGACCCCTGGCAGCGGATCGTCGACACCTACACCGTCGGCGACGAGCTGGCCGGCAAGGTGACCAAGGTCGTCACATTCGGCGCCTTCGTCGAGATCCTCGACGGGGTCGAGGGCCTCGTCCACATCTCCGAGCTCGCCCCCCACCACGTCGAGAGCCCGCGCGAGATCGTCCACCCGGGCGATGAGATCCGCGTGAAGATCCTCGAGATCGACTCCGAGCGCCGCCGCCTGTCGCTGTCGGCCAAGCGCGTCGAGGACCAGATCCTGCCCGTCTCCCGCCCCGGCGGATCCGAGGACGACGGCGAGACCGCCGAGCTTGAGCCTGCCGCCGAGGCCGCTGCACCCGCCGAGGCCGCTGCACCCGCCGAGACAGCACCCGCCGAGGAGCCGGTCGCCGAGGCGGCCGTCGAGACCGCCCCCGCCGAGGCTGCCCCCGTCGAGGAGGCCCCCGTCGAGGAGGCTGCGCCCGAGGTGCCCGCCGCGCAGGAGCCCGCCGCAGAGGAGCCCGTCGCAGAGGCGGCTCCGCAGGATGAGGCGGCAGTCGCCGCCGAGCCCGCCCCGCAGGACTGAACTCCGGCCCGGGCGTCAGGCAGTGGGCCAGTCCGTCCCGTTCGTCGGATTGACCGGTGGGCTCGGTTCGGGCAAGTCGACGGCGCTCGCGGCGCTGGGGCGCCTGGGGGCCGAGGTGATCTCCAGTGACGCGATCGTCCACGAGCTCTACGAGGGCCCGGAGCTGCGCGAGGCGGTCGTCGAGCACTTCGGCCGGCAGGTCGCCCCGGAGGGGGTCGTCGACCGCGCCGAGCTGGCGCGGGCGGCATTCGCGACCGATCAGGACCGCGCCTGGCTGGAGGCCCGGATCTGGCCGCTGGTCGGCGCCCGCGTGGCCGCCTGGCTGGAGCATGCGCGGTCACTCGAGCCGCCGCCGCCGGCGGCCGTCGTCGAGGTCCCGCTGCTGTTCGAGGCCGGTCTGGGTGAGCTCTACGACGCGACGATCGCGGTCGTCGCCGACGAGCAGGTGCGGGCCGGGCGGGCGGCCCAGCGGGGCCATGCGGCGGTCGACGAGCGGGCCGCACGGCAGCTCTCCCAACAGGAGAAGGCCGCCCGGGCGAGCTACGTGGTCCGCAACGACGGGACCGTGGAGGAGCTGGAGCGTCAGCTGTCGGGCATCCTTGCCAAGCTAGGGGAATGACCCGGCGGACGTTTGGGACGGTCATCGCCCTCGCCGCGGTGGCCCTGGTGGTCAGTGTCGTGCTGGCCGCCCTGGACACGGCGGCCCGCAACAACGTCCTGCCCCTGCAGGACGTCGCGATCATCCGCGAACAGGCCGCCGCGAAGCACCTCGACCCGGCGCTGATCGCCGCGGTGATCTATGCCGAGAGCAAATTCGAACCGCGGGAATCATCGGCGGGGGCCGAGGGGCTGATGCAGATCCTGCCGGCGACGGCCTACTACCTGGCCCACCTCTCGGGGGGCAGCCGCTTCACCGCCTCCGACCTCGCCCGGCCGGAAATCAACGTCGCCTACGGCAGCTACTACCTGCGCTACCTACTGGACCACTACGAAGGCGATGAGATGCTGGCCGTGGCCGCCTACAACGGGGGCCTGGCCAACGTCGACCGCTGGGTCGCCCGGGCCCAGGAAGGCGGCGGCCGGCTGACGGTCTCGGAGATCCCCTTCCCGGAGACCCGCGAATACGTCTCGCGGGTCCTGACGGCCCAGCAGGAGTACCGCGAAACCTATCCCCGGGAGCTGGGCCTGCAGTAGCGCATGGGCCCACACGGAGCCCGCGCACCCCTGTCAGGCACGGGCCGGCGGGTTGGCTACCGTAGGTGCTTCCCCGATGCCCGACTTCAAGCTCGACTCCGTCTTCACGCCCACGGCCGACCAGCCGAAGGCGATCTCCTCGATCGCCGAAGGGATCCTCGCGGGGGAGCGCTACCAGACGCTGCTCGGCGCGACGGGCACGGGCAAGACGATGACGATGGCGGGGGTCATCGAGGCCGTCCAGCGCCCGACGCTGGTGATCGCCCACAACAAGACGCTGGCGGCGCAGCTGTGCAACGAGTTCCGGACCTTCTTCCCGGAGAATGCGGTCGAGTACTTCGTCTCCTACTACGACTACTACCAGCCCGAGGCCTACGTCCCCAGCCGGGACCTCTACATCGAGAAGGACTCGGCGATCAACCAGGAGGTCGACCGGCTGCGCCACGCCGCGACGGCCGCCGTGTTCGCCCGCCGCGACGTGATCGTGGTGGCCTCGGTCTCCTGCATCTACGGCCTGGGCTCGCCGGAGACCTACGCGATGAACATGCAGATCCTCAAGCGCGGCGAGATGGTCGACCGCGACGAGCTGCTGCGCAAACTGGTCTCGATCCAGTACACCCGCAACGACAAGGTCCTCTCGCGGGGGACCTTCCGGGTTCGCGGCGAGACGCTCGAGGTCTTCCCCGCCTATGCCGAGACCGCCTTCCGGGCGACGCTGTTCGGCGACGAGGTCGAGCGGCTGCAGCACTTCGACCCGCTGACGGGCGAGCTGATCGCGGACGACCTCGAGCATGTGGCGATCTGGCCGGCGACCCACTACAACGTCAAAGAGGGGACGATCGAGGCGGGCGTCGCGGAGATCGGCCGGGAGCTCAACGAGCGCTGCGGGGAACTGGAGTCCGAAGGCAAGCAGCTCGAGGCCCACCGTCTGCGCCAGCGGACCCAGTACGACATGGAGATGCTGCGCGAGGTCGGCTTCTGCTCGGGGATCGAGAACTACTCGCGGATCCTCGACGGGCGCCCGCCGGGCTCGCGGCCCTACTGCCTGATCGACTACTTCCCCGAGGACTTCGTCTGCTTCTGCGACGAGTCCCATCAGACGGTCCCGCAGATCGGCGGGATGTTCGAGGGTGACCGCTCACGCAAGCAGACGCTGGTCGACTACGGCTTCCGCCTGCCCAGTGCGATGGACAACCGTCCCCAGACCTTCGAGGAGTTCCTCTCGATCACGCCTCAGCTGCTGTTCGTCTCGGCGACGCCGGGCGAGTATGAGCGGACCCGCTCGGGACGGGTCGTCGAGCAGATCGTCCGCCCGACGGGGATCGTCGACCCGGCCGTCGAGGTGCGCGAGACCAAGAACCAGATCGACGATCTGATGAACGAGGTCCGTATCCGGGTCGACCGCAACGAGCGCGTCCTCGTCACGACGCTGACCAAGAAGATGAGTGAGGACCTCTCCCAGTACCTGCTCGAGATGGGCTTCAAGACGCGCTACCTGCACTCGGAGATCGACACCCTGGAACGGATCCAGATCATCCGCGACCTGCGCCTGGGCGAGTACGACGTGCTGGTCGGCGTCAACCTGCTGCGCGAGGGCCTGGACCTGCCGGAGGTCTCGCTGGTGGCGATCCTCGATGCCGACAAGGAGGGCTTCCTGCGCGGGGAGACCTCGCTGATCCAGACGATCGGCCGCGCGGCCCGCAACGTCGACGGGACGGTCCTGATGTATGCCGACAAGGAGACGCGGGCGATGCGCGCGGCGATCTCCGAGACCGATCGGCGCCGGGCGATCCAGCTGGCCTACAACATCGAGCACGGCATCACCGCGGCGACGATCGTCAAGGGCATCTCCGACATCGCCGAGTTCCTGCAGGGCGAGTCGAAGCTCCCCAAAGGGCGCAAACGCCGCTCCGGCCGGCGTGCCGGGCAGGAGCTGCCCCAGCACGAGCTCGAGCGGATGGTCGTGGAGCTCGAGGAGGAGATGCTCGCGGCGGCGGAGGACCTCCGTTTCGAGTATGCGGCCCAGCTGCGCGACGAGCTGCGGGAGCTGCGCCGGGACCTTGCGGAGATCCGCGCCGGCGAGGGCCCGGAGGCGCTTCCTGCGCCTGCCGATGCTTCCGCCGGGGACATACCCTAGGATTGCCGCCGTGGACTTGGATCGCCAGGCAATCGAACGCCGCGACTTTCCCGTCGGCCGCCGCGGATACGACCCGGCCGCTGTCGATTCCCACCTGCGGGCACTGGCCTCGGAGTTCGAGGAACTTCAGCGGGCCGCCGTCAGCGGGGGCGGCGACGTCTCGCTCGCCTCGAGCGCCGGGACGCACGTCCAGAGCATCCTCGAGGCCGCCGAGCACGCGGCCGGCGAGATCGAGCGGATCGCCCAGGACTCCGCGCGCCAGGTGCGTGAGGCCGCCCGGGCTGAGGCCGAACGGACGCGCGAGGACGCCCTCGAGAAGGCCCGTGCCCACGTCGCCGCCGTGGCCCAGGTGAGCACCGCCCTGCTCGAGCGGGTCGGCTCGATGGACGCGGAGGTCAGCGCCCTGGTCGCCAGCCTGCGGGCCGGGGCCGGTCGCCTCGCGGCCGACCTGTCAGCCGTCGAGGCCGGGATGAGCGAGCTCTACGGCGCCGCCTCGGGGCGGACGGTGATCCCGGAAGTGCAGCCGCAGGCAAGACCTTTCGAGACGGCGCTCGAGACCGCCATGGACACCGCGATGGCTCCGCCGCCGCCCCCGGCGCCCGCGCCCGAACCCGCACCGCAGCCGGTCCCGGCGCAGGGCGGCGCCGACACCGACCTCGACGGCGCCCGCCTGATCGCGCTGAACATGGCGCTCAACGGCGAGTCGCGGACCGACACCGAGCGCTACCTGGCCGAGAACTTCCAGCTCCCCGATCGCCTGAAGCTGATCGACGAGGTCTACGCCGCGATCGAAGGGTAGTAACCCGGCGCCCAGGGCGCCGATGCCGCGTCTATTATCGGAATCGTGCGTCGGACCGGAACGGGGGGAAGCACCGGCGGGCGGGGTTCGCTGCGGGCGGCTTCGGCCGGGCTGGTGCTGCTCGCCGTGGGTCTGCTCGCCGCGCCCTCGGCGCTGGCCGACGAAGAACGGACCTTCGCCAAGGAACCGGGGATCGCCTTCAGCGAAGTCGTGGCCGTCGTCGAAGGGACGCAATGCATCCAGGACGCCGCGGAACCCTCGGGAACCATCGAATGGGGCGACGGCCTCAGCTCACCGGCGGAAACGTTCAAGAAGACCGGCCCGGGCACCTGGGAAGTCAGCGGCAGACACACCTACTCGAAAGCGGGCGTCTACAAGGGCCGCTTCACGGGCACCTACGAATGCTCAGGCGACGGAGCGAGTTTCGCGGCGAGCAAATTCACCGCCGAAGTCTTCGGCAACGAACGGCTCAAGGCCCAGGCCGGGGTCCAGTTCTCCGGCGTCGTCGCACCGACTCGGGCGAGCGAATGCCAGCTCCCGATTCCGACGGGAACCATCGAATGGGGTGACGGCCAGAGCTCGGCGGCCGAATTCTCGGCGACCGGCGGCGGGAACCTGCTCGTCTCCGGCAAGCACACCTACTCCAAAGCCGGCTCCTACCGAGGCCACTTCTCCGGCGAATACGAATGCGAAGGCGCCAAGGGGCTGAGCTTCGAACTGAGGCCCGAGGGCTTCAGCTTCGAAGTCACGGGCTCCGAAACGACGGCCACGACGACGACGCCATCGGCACCGCCGCAGGCCCATGCCGCCTTCGCGATCCAATCCGTCGTGCCCGGCAGGGCGGTCCTGGAGGCTGCGGCCTCGAGCCCGCCGGGAGCGAGCGTCTCCAGCTACAGCTGGAACATCACCGGCGCCTCGCAGCCCGATGTCGTCTGCCAGGGATCCGAGCCGACCCTGACGGTGCAGACCGAGGCGGCCATGAACACGACGGTGAGCCTGACAGCCACCGACGCTGCGAGCGGCGAGCGGACTGTCGTCTCCCAGCAGCTGGAGATCCCGGCTCCGACGAAACCGGCGCTGATCGGGAAGCTCGCCCGGGCGGGCTCCCTGAGTGCCCAGCGTGTCGCGCCGGCGGGGGCCGTGACCCCGTCGTTCAAGTTGATCGGCACCTGCACGGGCGCGGGCCTGCCCTACTCCCCCGAGGCGAGCTTCAAGGCCGTCTCGGGGATCAAATCGGCTTTCTCGACCTTCGGCGGGGTTCCCTCGGCCGAATGCCTGGAGGAAACCGAGTTCGGCGCAGCGGATGTCGAGGGGTGTCTGGGAACGGTCGAAAAGCTCGAAGAAATCCCCGGCGGGATCACCGCCGGCCTGTCGAAGCTGCTCTGCGGGACCAGGCTTGAACAGTTCTGCACGCCCGCCCTGTCGGCGCTCTCGGGGACGGTGGTCAACGCCGTCCTGGGCCGCGTCGCCGCGGCCCGTCCCGGTGCGCATGCCGCGGTGAACATCCCGTTCGCCGAGGGCAAGCTCGACACGGCCCTCGCCGACACTAGATTCCCGTTCTACTTCGCGACCGGGGCAGTGCGGATCGACGGTCTGGACCTCGACCCGCAACCGGGCTCGCCGCTGGTGATCGTCCCGAGCGCCGACCTGGTGTTCGGGCTGAACGTCAAGGTCTACCTGCACGACGTCCCGCTCGTCCAGCTGCCGGCGCTGATCCTGCACCTGCCCGACCTCGGCGGCACGATGGGCGAACTGAAGCTGCCCAAATCGGTCCCGATCATCGGCAGCCTGCCGTTCACCGGCTCGATCGGGATCAGCCTGCACAAAGCCGGTACGAAGCTCTCAAACGGCGACACCTGCGCCTTCGACTGCGCCGCCATGGCGGTCAATCTGGAACTGCCCGGGATCTTCACGGGCGCCAACGGCGAAGGCCTGCACGCGGCGGCCGTGATCACCGCAGATGACCAGGACGGCCTCGAGCTGAGCTCCTTCGAAGTGAAGGTGCCCGAAGCCGACCTGGGCGGGATCGGCGTCAAGGAAGTCGAATTCATCTACCTGCACGCCAACGACTCGCTGCACGGCGCGGCGACGGTCGACCTCGGCCCCGTAGGCGACATCGGCGGCTCGGTGGACTTCATCCACGGCCACTTCAACGGCGCGACCCTCAACTACTCGCATGGCGACGGACCGGGGATCGACCTCGGCGGGCCGCTGAACATCTACCTGACCGAACTCGGGGGCGGGTTCACCGTGGAACCGCCCGTGATCGAAGCCCACGGCGAAATCACGGGCGGGCCGGACGCCCTCGGCTGCTCCCTGCTCGCCATCAATGCCGAACTGGAAATGCGCTTCCAGCCGGAATTCGCGCTCGACGCCAACGGCACCGGCTCGCTGCTCTGCCAGTCGGTCGCCTCGGAGTACTTCCACATCGACGGCGGCGGGCACATCGGCCTCGGCGCCCACGTACACATCCACTTCCTCGTCTTCGCCGTCGAAGGCGGCTTCGACTTCGACGCCGAACCGGAACACGGCCACTTCCAGGCCGACGCCAACGTCAGCGCCTGCCTCGATCTCTACGGCGAACACTGCCTGACGGCCGAGGCCGTCATCTCCGACCGGGGCATCGGGGTGTGCGCGGACCTCGGGTTCACCCATGCGGGGGGCGGGATCCAGTTCCCCGACAACCCGATCATCTTCTTCGACAGTTGCGACATCGGCAAGTTCCGCTCGCTGGGCTTCGTGACCGGTGTGAACGGCCGTCGGGCCACGTCGCAGGCCTTCACGGTCGCGAAGGGCCAGAACGTCGCGCTGATCGGGCTTCCCGGCAGCGGCGGCCCGCCGCGGGCGACCCTGACGGGCCCGTCGGGCCGGACGATCAGGACTCCCTCCTCGTGCTACGAAAAGACGCCCGACTACGTCGTCATCTGTGACAACAGGAGCACCACCCAGGAGACCTACTTCTTCATCAACCACCCCGAACCGGGCGCCTGGAAGGTGAGCCCCGAACCGGGATCGCCGGCGATCACATCGATCCAGCAGGCCGGCTCGCTGCCCGCCCCAGCCGTCAAGGGCCACGTGTCACCCCTGCGCGGAGGGCGGGAGCGACTCACCTACAGCGTCAACCCGATCCCCGGCCAGCAGGTGGTCTTCGCGGAGCGCCAGGCCGACGGGGGCTTCCACGAGATCGGTGCGGCGACAGGGCGCCACGGGACGCTCCTCTTCACACCCTCACCGAACCTCGGCCGCTCGCGGACGATCGAGGCGATGGTGAGCCAGGACGGCCATCCTCGTGAAGACGCGGTCATCACCCACTTCGGCTTCCTTCCCAGAGCGCTCCCGGCGCCCGGGGGACTGCGTCTGCTCCGCCGGGGCGGGGCCCTCGAGATCTCCTTCCGGCCGGTCGCGGGCGCGGCCGGCTACAGCCTGGGCGTGCGTCTGAGCGACGGGCGGAGCCTCTACCTGAAGCTCCCCGCCTCCGCGCACCGGGCGAGGATCGCGGCGGTGCCCTCCAACCTCTCCGGCGCCGTCACGCTCGCCGCGCTGATGCCGGGCATCCGGCTGAAGGACGGGCATGTCTCCAAGGCGCGCCTGAAGGCGGGCGCGCAGCCCGGGCGGACGGTCGTGCTTCCCCTGCGCTCCTAGACTGACCGGGTGCCCGACCGCCTAGTCCTGCTCGACTTCGACGGGACGCTGGCCTACCGGGAGGGGCTCTGGTCGGGCTGTGCGATCGAAGTGCTCGACGAGCACCGTCCCGGCCACGGCGTGGACATCGCCGAGTTCCGCGCCGCGATGCAGGGCGCCTACCCATGGAACCGCCACGAGGAGCCCCACCCGGAGCTCGGCGAGGCGGAGCTCTGGTGGGCCGAGATGGAGGCACGGCTGGCGGACGCATTCGAGCAGGCCGGTGCGAGGGAGGACCCTCGGGCGCTGGCCCGGGCGCTGCGCGAGCGGTTCACCGACCACACGATCGGCTGGCGCCTGTTCGATGACACCCTTCCGGCGCTCGAGGCCCTCAGAGATGCCGGCTGGGCGACCGCGGTCCTCTCAAACCACGTCCCCGAGCTTGGCCTGCTGGTCGAGGGGCTCGGTGCCGGGGGGCTGCTCGACGCGGTCTTCAGCTCGGCGCTGATCGGCTACGAGAAGCCCCATCCGGAGGCCTTTGCCCATGCGCTGCGCGCCTGCGGCTCACCCGAGGAGGTCTGGATGGTGGGCGACAACCCCACGGCGGACGTCGCCGGGGCGCAGGCCCTGGGAATCCCGGCGGTGCTCGTGCGGGGCTCCGAGCCGGGACGGCTGCGAGCTCCGGGCCTGCTCGAGGCGGTGGCCCTGATAACCGGCGATACGAACGTCTGTTCGCCGTCATAGAATGCTGCCCTGATGGCAACAGGCAACAAGATAGTCGTCTCAGGGGCGCGCGAGCACAACCTGAAGGACATAACGCTCGAGCTGCCGCGGGATTCCCTGGTCGTGATCACGGGCCTGTCGGGCTCGGGCAAGTCGAGCCTGGCCTTCGACACGATCTACGCCGAGGGCCAGCGCCGCTACGTCGAGTCGCTGTCGGCCTATGCGCGCCAGTTCCTGGGCCAGATGGACAAGCCCGACGTGGACTCGATCGAGGGGCTCTCACCGGCGATCTCGATCGACCAGAAGACGACCTCGCGCAACCCGCGCTCGACGGTCGGGACGGTGACCGAGATCTACGACTACCTGCGCCTGCTGTGGTCGCGGGTGGGCAAGCCCCACTGCCCGATCTGCGGACGACCGATCGTGGGGCAGTCGGCCGAGCAGATCATCGACCAGGTGATGGAGCTGGCCGAACGGACCCGGTTCATGATCCTGGCGCCGATCGTCAGGGGCCGCAAGGGCGAGTACGGGAAGCTGCTCGACGAGCTGCGGGCCGACGGATTCACGCGCGTGAAGATCGACGACCGGATCAGGCTGCTCGAGGAATCGATCGTGCTGGACAAGCGCTACAAGCACGACATCGCCGTCGTCGTCGACCGGCTGGTGATGCGCCATGACATCCGCAAGCGCCTGGCTGACTCGATCGAGACGGCCGTCGGCCTGGCCGACGGGCTGGTCGAGATCGAGATCGCCGGCGCCGGGGCGGGCGCCCCCGCCACGGTCGATCAGGACGCGAGCGACGGTGGCCACGGCGACGGGGAGAAGGGCCGCCACGCGACGGGGGCCAAGGGCGCCCGGGCCTCAGGCGCACGGATCCTCCCGGGCATGGCCCCCGAGGAGGGGACGATCTTCACCTTCTCCGAGCGCTTCGCCTGTCCCGAGCACGGCCCCTCGCTGGTCGAGCTGGAGCCGCGGATCTTCTCCTTCAACTCGCCCCACGGAGCCTGCGACCGCTGCACGGGCCTGGGCTCGCAGATGGAGATCGACCCCGATCTGGTCGTGCCCGACGCGGCGCTGTCGATCAACGAGGGGGCGATCGCGCCCTGGGCGGGAAGCGCCTCGAACTACTACGAGCAGCTGACCGAGGCGATCGCCGAACAGTACGGGGTGGACCTCGAAACGCCCTGGGAAGAGCTCAGCCAGCAGGAGCGCGACCTGTTCCTGAACGGCACCGGCGGCGAGCCGGTCCAGGTGACCTACCGCAACCGCTACGGCCGGCGGCGCTCCTACTCGACGCGCTTCGAGGGGATCGTCGCGAACCTCCAGCGCCGCTACCGCGAGACCGACTCCGACTGGACGCGGGAGAAGATCGAGGAGTTCATGTCGCTGCGGGCCTGCCCGGCCTGCGACGGGGCCCGCCTGCGCCCCGAGTCCCGGGCGGTCCTCGTCGGCGGAACCCGGATCGAGGACTTCTGCGCGCTGTCGGCGCGGCGGGCGCTCGTCTGGCTCGAGGAGGTCGAGCTCTCCGAGACCGACCGCCACGTCGCCCGGCTGATCCTGCGCGAGATCTCCGAGCGCCTGCAGTTCCTCGAGAACGTGGGCATCGGCTACCTCTCGATGGAGCGCGCCGCGGCGACCCTGTCGGGCGGGGAGGCCCAGCGGATCCGCCTGGCGACGCAGATCGGCTCCTCGCTGGTGGGCGTCCTCTACATCCTCGACGAGCCCTCGATCGGCCTGCACCAGCGCGACAACTCGAAGCTGATCACGACGCTCGAGCGGCTGCGCGACCTGGGCAACTCGGTGCTCGTCGTCGAGCACGACGAGCAGACGATGCGGGCGGCCGACCATCTCGTGGACATGGGCCCCGGCGCCGGCGAGCACGGCGGGAAGGTCGTCGCCCAGGGGACCGCAGCCGAGGTGCAGAAGGTCCCCGGCTCGCTGACCGGGCAGTTCCTCTCGGGCGAGCGGCGGATCGAGGTGCCCGAGCGCCGCCGCACGCCGACGGGCTACATCGAGATCCTGGGGGCCTCCCAGCACAACCTGCGCGACATCGACGTGCACATTCCCCTGGGCGTGCTGGCCTGTGTCACCGGCGTCTCGGGCTCGGGCAAGTCGACGCTCGTCAACGACGTCCTGTACAAGGCCGTCGCCAACCGGCTGCACCGGGCCCGCAAGCGCCCCGGGGCCCACCGGGCGATCCATGGCCTGGAGCAGCTCGACAAGATCATCGCCGTCGACCAGTCGCCGATCGGGCGCACCCCGCGCTCGAACCCGGCGACCTACACGGGCCTGTTCGACGTGATCCGCGACCTCTTCTCAAAGACCCAGGAGGCCCGGGCGAGGGGCTACAAGCCGGGGCGCTTCTCGTTCAACGTCAAGGGCGGGCGCTGCGAGGTCTGTCGCGGCGACGGGCAGATCAAGATCGAGATGCACTTCCTGCCCGACGTCTACGTCCCCTGCGAACAGTGCCACGGCAAGCGCTACAACCGCGAGACGCTCGAGATCCGCTTCAAGGGCAAGTCGATCGCCGACGTCCTTGACATGCCCGTCGAGCAGGCGCTGGACTTCTTCGAGCACATCCCCAAGATCCGCCGGCGCCTGGAGACGCTGAACGCGGTCGGGCCTCGGCTACGTCCGCCTCGGCCAGCCGGCGACGACGCTCTCCGGCGGGGAGGCCCAGCGGGTCAAGCTCGCCACCGAGCTCTCAAAGATCGCCACCGGCCGGACGCTCTACATCCTCGACGAGCCGACGACGGGGCTGCACTTCGCCGACGTCCAGCGGCTGCTGGAGGTGCTCCAGCGGCTCGTCTCGGCGGGCAACAGCATCGTCGTGATCGAGCACAACCTGGACATCATCAAGTGCGCCGACCGCCTCATCGACATGGGCCCGGAGGGCGGCGAGGAGGGCGGCCTTGCGATCGCCGTGGGGACCCCCGAGGAGGTCGCGGCCGAGCCGGCATCCCACACGGGGCGCTTCCTGGCGGAGCTTTTGACGCCGACGATCAGGGCGGCCAAGCCGCGCAAACGCCGGGCCAAGGTGACCGCGCCCGCCTGAGGCCCCGCGGTGCGCGGGCGGGGGCGTGGTCTGCGAAGCTCCGCCGGTGGACGAGACGGCTCGAGCGCTGCGCCTGTGGGCGCAGAAGTGGCGCTGGTATGAGCGCAACGCCCTGCCCTGGAACCGCGCCCGGATCCACTGGGAGCTGATGCGCCGCGGTGCCTTCGCCCGCTGGCCGCTCGAGGGCAACGTCCTCGAGGCCCTCAAGGAGGGGCGCCTTGAGGTGGGGGAGGGGGTTCTGTTCGAGCCGGGTGTCTGGATCACGGCGCCCGGCGAGGCCCGCGTGAGGATCGGGCAGGGGAGCTTCCTGAACCGCAACGTGATGGTCGCCTCGCAGGAGCTCGTCGAGATCGGCGAGCACTGCATGCTGGCCAACGGCTGCTTCGTCTCCGATGCCGGGCACCGCTTCGACGACCCGGAGCTGCCGATCACCTGGCAGGGCTTCGAGACCAAGGGGCCGACGAGGATCGGCGGGAACTGCTGGCTGGGGGCAAACGTCGTCGTGACGAGCGGCGTGACGATCGGCGAGCGGTGCGTGATCGGGGCCGGCAGCGTCGTCACGCGCGACATCGAGGCCTTCTCGATCGCCGCGGGGACGCCGGCCAAGGTGATCCGCCGGGTGGAGTATCCGAACCGCTAGCCAGGCGGGGAGCTCCAGCGCCGGCCGGACGTTCAGCCTGCCAGCAGCGTGCGCAGTTCCTCGAGCTCGGAGGCGTCGATCTTGTAGGTGTGCTCGGGGCCCGGGTAGCGGCGGGCGCGGACATCCTCGGCGTAGGCGGTGACGCCGTCGTTCATCTCCTGCTGGAGGTTGGCGTAGCGCTTGACGAAGCGCGGGCCGAGGCCGTCGCGGATGCCCAGCAGGTCGTGGAAGACCAGCACCTGACCGTCGGTCGCTGCGCCCGCGCCGATGCCGATCACGGGGACATCGATCAGCGGCATCAGCTCGTCGGTGACGGCGCTGGGGATCGCCTCGAAGACGAGCGCGAAGCAGCCGGCCTCCTGCAGCGCCAGGGCCTCGGCGGCGATCTTCGCCGCCGCACCGGCCGTGCGTCCCTGGGCCTTCCAGCCGCCGAGGGCCGTCGAGGTCTGGGGCGTCAGACCGACGTGTCCCATCACGGGGATCCCCGCGCCGATGATCGCCCGGGCGCGGCGGACCGATGCCTCACCGCCGCCCTCGAGCTTGACCACGTCGCAGCCGGCCTCCTTGACCATCCGCATGGCCGTCGTGATCGCCTGCTCGTCGGAGACCTCGTAGGAGCCGAACGGCAGGTCGCCGATCAGCAGCGGCGTGCGCAGCCCGCGCCTGGCCGCACGTGCCAGGACGAGCATGTCGTCGAGGTCCACGGGCGTCGTGGCGTTGTAGCCGAGGACCGTCGTCGCGGCCGAGTCGCCGACCAGGACCAGGTCGACACCGGCCGCCTCGGCGGCGCGGGCGCTGGGGTAGTCATAGGCGGTGACCATCACGATCGGGTCGCCCAGGCGCTTCTTTTCCATCAGCAGCGGCAGCGTCATCGGCAGGCGGTGGGTCGCGGGAACCTCGGTCGTGGGCTGGGGGGCGGGGTGGCTTGACATCGGTGTTCCTCTCTGACGGTTCGGTTGACGCCCTCAGGAGAGGAGGGTCGCCACCTCGTCGTCGATCGTGACGATGCGGTTGGTCCGGGCCTCGACGTGGACGACGCGGGGCTCGTAGTGCTCGAGGTCCGAGCGGTCGTAGCTTGCGTAGGAGATGACGATGATCGTGTCGCCGCGTGTGGACGAGGCGGGCGGCGGCGCCGTTGACACACATCTCACCCGAGCCGCGCCGGCCCGGAATCGTGTAGGTCTCGAAGCGTGCCCCGTTGTCGACATCGACGACGTGGACCTGCTCGTGCTCGAGGATGTCGGCGGCCTCCAGCAGGTCCGGGTCGATCGTGATCGAGCCGACGTAGTGGAGGTCGCTGTCGGTCACCGTCGCACGGTGGATCTTGGACTTGAGCATCACGCGTTGCACGCGGCGGTCGCCTTTCCGAGAGCGGGTTGACGGGTGGGGGAGAGCAGGGCGTTGTCGATCAGGCGCACCTCGCCGACGCGGGCCGCCAGCGCCAGTAGGCCGGGTGCGCTCAGGCGCTCCAGCGGCTCGAAGGTCTCCGGGTCGACCAGCGCCACGTAATCGGGCTCCGCGCCGGCCGCCAGGAGCGTCCGGCGGGCACACTCGAGGAGCGCCGCGGCCGAGCGCTCGCCCGCGCCGGCCAGCTCCGCCGCGGCGCCGAGGGCCTCCGAGAGCGAGCGTGCCCGGGCTCGCTCGCCCGGGTCGAGCAGGGCGTTGCGGCTGGACATCGCCAGGCCGTCGGGCTCGCGGACGGTCGGCAGGCCGACGACCTCGACCGGCAGGTTGAGGTCCTCGACCAGCCGGCGGATGACGAGCAGCTGCTGCGCGTCCTTCTGGCCGAAGTAGGCCGCGTCAGGCTGGGCCATGCCGAGCAGCTTGGCGACGACCGTCGTGACGCCGCGGAAGTGGGCCGGGCCGCGGACCTCGCCCTCGAGGCGCTCGGTCACGCCCAGCACCTCGACGGAGCTCGAGAACCCGGCCGGGTAGACCTCCTCGGCCGAGGGGGCGAACAGGATGTCCGCGCCGGCCTGCTCGGCCAGGGCGAGGTCGCGGGCCTCCTCGCGCGGGTAGCGCTCGAGATCCGAGGCCTCGTTGAACTGGGCCGGGTTGACGAACAGCGAGACGACGACCACGTCGCACTCCTCCCGGGCCCTGCGGATCAGCGACAGGTGCCCCTCGTGGAGCGCTCCCATCGTCGGGACCAACCCGATCCTCAGGGCCGAGCGCCGGGCGGGCGCGAGCTCTGAGCGGAGCTCCGAGACGGTCCGCAGAGCCTTCACGCGCAGGGGGAGGTTGGGGTGTGGTGGCTCATCGGATTCGGTCCAGTCCCTTGGCGGGTACCGGCGCGAGGTCAGATGTGAAGCGGGAAGTTCAGTAGGTCCATCCCGGGAATCGCCGGTGACGGCCTGTGGCGAATGATACTGACGCGGGGCGCTCTGGCAAGGGGGTTCGCCGCTGTGTGTCGAGGGTCACACAGGGTTCAGCCCTCCCGTGTCTCCTTGCCTGCTTCTTCGCTCAGCCGCGCCAGTTCGTCTTCGTCGAATGGCGGTTCCTCGGTCTCGAGCACGGCGCGGGCGCGCTCGAGGTCGCGCTCCTCGACGTAGACCATCCGCCCGCCCCCGGCGCCGAACTCGGGGTTGCCGGAGGAGAGCTGGGAGATGGCTGTGATCCCGGCCGCGGCGAGGCGCTCGACGATCAGGGTGGCCTGGGGTTCGTTGGGTGCTCCGGCGACGATCTTCAGCATCGGTACCTCCTACCAGGCGTCGACATAGGGGCGCTTCTTGCCGGCCCGCTTCCACCACACGCCCGAATGCTCGTCGAGCAGGGTGGCGATCCAGCGGCGTGAGTCGGCCGGGTCGATCACGTCGTCGATCTCCCCGTAGGCGGCCATGTTGACGCCCCGGCCGCGCTCGTAGGCGGCGGCGACGGTCTGCTCGTAGACCCGCTCGCGCTCCTGTGGGTCCTCGATCGCGTCGAGCTCGCGGCGCATCCCCAGCTTGACGGCGCCCTCGAGTCCCATCGCGCCGAACTCCGAGGTCGGCCAGGCGACGGTGAAGAGGCCGGCCTTGAAGCCCCCGCCGGCCATCGCCTGGGCGCCCAGGCCGTAGCCCTTGCGCAGGACGATCGTCCCGGTCGGGACGCTCAGGTTGGCCCCGGCCAGGAACAGCCGGGCGAAGTGGCGCACGGTCGCAGTCCGCTCGGCGGCCGGGCCGACCATGAAGCCGGGCGTGTCACAGAGGAACAGGACGGGCAGCTCGAACCCGTCGCACAGGCCCAGGAAGCGGGCTGCCTTGTCGGCCCCGTCGGCATCGATCGCCCCGCCCAGATGGGTGGGATCGTTGGCCACGATCCCCAGCGGGCGCCCGTCGACGCGGGCCAGGGCCGTGACGATTCCCGCTCCGAAGCCGTCGCGCAGCTCGAGCACCGAGTCCTCGTCGAACAGCGTCCCGATCACCGCCCTGACGTCGTAGACGCGCTTTCGCTGCTCGGGGATCAGCTCGCGCAGTCGTGTCTGGTCAGGGACGGGCCCGCCCGGGCGCGGGCCGGCGAAGTAGGACAGGTAGCGCTTGGCCAGCTCCACCGCCTCGGCGTCGTTGCCGGCGCGCAGGTCGACGACGCCGTTTGCGTGCTGGACGTCGATCGGGCCGACCTCGGAGGGGTGGTGGACGCCCAGGCCGCCGCCCTCGATCATCGCCGGGCCGCCCATGCCGATGCTCGAGTCCTCGGTCGCGATGACGACGTCGCAGCAGCCGAGCAGGGCCGCGTTGCCGGCAAAGCAGTAGCCCGAGGCGATCCCGACGAGCGGCACCAGGCCGCTGAGCGAGGCGAACAGCTCGAAGGCCCTGCAGTCGAGGCCCGCGATGATCGGCATGTCAACGTCCCCAGGCCGGCCGCCGCCCCCCTCGGCGAACAGGACGACCGGCAGCCGCCGGCGCTCGGCGATGTCGAACAGGCGGTCCTTCTTCATGTGGTTGCGCATGCCCTGGGTCCCGGCCAGGACGGTGTAGTCGTAGGACATCGCCACGCAGGGCCGGCCGGCGAGCTCCCCGAGGCCGCCGACGAGGCCGTCGGCGGGGGTCCGGGCGATCAGCTCCTCGCGCGAGCGACGCTGCTCCTGGGCGGCGAACAGCAGCGGCCCGTACTCGACGAAGCTGCCCTCGTCGAGCAGGTCGGCGAGGTTCTCGCGGGCGGTCCTGCGGCCGTGCTCATGGCGCCGGGCAACGGCCTCCGGGCGCGACTCGTCCATGCCGATCTCGTGGCGCTCGCGGACGGCCCGCAGGTCGGCCCGCTCGCTCGTCGGATCCGCGGTGGCGGCGTCATGCTGCGGCTCGTGGTCGGGATGCTCGCCGTCGGGCGCCAGCAGCGTCATCAGCAGCTGGCCCTCCTCGACGGCGTCACCCACCTCGACGGCCACGTCGTGGACGACCCCGGCGCTCTCGGTGAGGACCTCGTGCTCCATCTTCATCGCCTCGAGGACGATCACCGGGGTGCCGGCGCCGACGCTGCTGGAGCCGGCGAAGGGGATCGAGACAACGACGCCCGAGAAGGGGGCTGTGATCGTGCGGCTCTGGCTCATGTGCAGATCATCTCGCATGGAGCAATTACCATCCGCCCGGTGCCCGCCGAGGAGCCCAGCCGATCTGCAGCCCAGCGGCGTGAGGCGCTGAAGGCGCTCTACCTGCAGGCCCGCTCCTGCACCCGCTGCCCGGAGCTCGCCGCGACGCGCAAGACCGTCGTCTTCGGAGCCGGCAACGCCGACGCCGAGCTGATGTTCATCGGCGAGGCGCCGGGGGCCAGCGAGGACGAGCAGGGCATCCCCTTCGTGGGCCGTGCCGGGAAACTGCTCGAGACGTTGCTCGAGGAGATCGGGCTGAGCCGCTCGGAGGTCTTCATCGCCAACGTCCTGCGCTGCCGCCCGCCCGGCAACCGCGACCCGCAGCCGATCGAGATCGCCAACTGCGAGTCCTACCTGCGGGGCCAGGTCGAGCTGATCGAGCCGTCGGTGATCTGCACGCTGGGGAACTTCTCGACCAAGCTCCTGCGTGAAGATCCGACGGGGATCACGCGCCTTCACGGCCAACCCGAGGTGCTCGTCCTGGGCCACCGGGCGGTCCGGCTCTACCCGATCTACCACCCGGCGGCCGCCCTCTACACGCCGCGGATGCTCGAGACGCTGCGCGAGGACTTCTCCCGCCTGCCCGAGCTGCTGGCGCTGGGCCCGCCGGAGCAGCCGCCGCCCGAGCCACCCGCCCCGGCCGCGGTCCCCGAGGCATCCCCGGCCGGCCCCGACGCGCCGCCCGAGGCCGACCAGCTGGGTTTGTTCTAGACCGCGTCCAGGGCATAAATCCCTGCAAAGAAGGGATTTTTGCGGGTTTGTCGAACAGTTTGGTCCAGGCCCTCAAGTCAGCAGCAGGAACTGCCGATGAAGGTCCTGTCTCCATCCCTCCAGGAGTAACGACCGGCCCGCGCACCATTCTCCCGCGGGTCGGTCTATTTAACGCCCCGGGCGGTCCGGCGACGCTTTGCCGGGCGGTCCGGCGACGCTTTGCCGGGCAGGCTCTAGAGTCTTCCGGTGGCCGCGCGCAGGTTGCAGACAACGGGTCCCTCGGAGACCGAATCGCTCGGCGGCGAGCTGGCCGGGAAACTCGACGACGGCGACCTCGTTCTGATCCGCGGTGAGCTCGGCGCAGGCAAGACGACGCTCGTCCGCGGAGCCGCCCGGGCCCTCGGGGTGGCCGACCCGGTGACGAGCCCGACGTTCAGCATCGGCCACCGCTACCGGGCGCGAGGGCTGACGGTCTCCCACATCGACCTCTACCGCCTGGCCGGCCTCGAGCTCGAGGACCCCGACCTGCTGGCGGACTACCTGGGGCCCGGCAGGATCGCATTTGTCGAGTGGCCCGAGCAGGGCTCGCGGGAGCTGCCGGCGGCACGGATGCTGATCACGCTGAGCCACGGCGGCGGAGATCGCCGCGAGGTCGAGATCGAGGAGCGCCCGGCCGCGGACGGAGGTGTGGGCGGGCAATGATCGTGCTGGGCTTCGACACGGCGACGAGCGCCACCGCTGTGGCACTGGGCCTCCCGGACGGCAGGACCCTCGAAGCGCGCGACGACCCCGTGCCGGGTGCCCACCCCGGGCACGCGACGAGGCTGCTGGAGATGGCCGCCGGGCTGCTCGGTGACGGCGGGATCGGTTGGCCCCAGGTCGAGCGCCTCGCCGTCGGCGTCGGGCCGGGCACGTTCACGGGTCTGCGGGTCGGCGTCGCGACGGCTCGCGGCCTGGCCCAGTCGCTGGGCTGCGAGCTGGTGGGCGTCTCGAGCCTGCGGGCCCTCGCGCTGCCGGCCGCGGAGGCGGGCGCCGTGCTGGCGGTGATCGATGCACGCCGGGGCGAGGTCTTCGCCGCCGCCTACGCACGGGGAGGCGTTGAGCTGCTCCCACCGCGGGCGCTGGCTCCCGATCTGCTCGGGGAGGCGCTCGCGGGGCTGGTCCCCGACGGGGTTCCGTGGCTGGCACTCGGTGACGGCGCGGTGCGCTACCGGGAGGCCGTCGAGGCGGCCGGGGCGAGCGTCCCGGAGGACTCGAGCCCGCAGCACCTGCTGCGGGCCGCGGCGGTCTGCGAGCTGGGCGCCAGGCAGGAAACCGGCGGCGATCTCGGCCTGGTGCTGCCCGACTACAGGCGCAGGCCGGACGCCGAACTGGCCCTGGCGTCCGCGCCATCGGGTGGGATGGGCGGCCGATGAGCGAGCGCTCGACCGCCACGCCGCCCCAGACCCTCTCGCCGGGTGTGGAGATCAGGCCGCTGAGCTACCCGGACCTGCCGCAGGTGATCGCGATCGAGCGGCGGGTCTTCCCGACCCCCTGGTCGCTTGCGATGTTCGTCCTCGAGCTCTCCAAGCAGTCGGGCATCTGCCTGGCGGCCGTCGAGGGGGGACGACTGGTCGGCTACACGATCTGCTCGCGCTACGACACCGTCTGGCACATCATGAACATCGCCGTGGACCTGGGCAATCAGCAGCGGGGGATCGCCTCGGCGCTGCTGGCCGACCTCTACCGGCGGGTCGGTGACGAGGAGGCACGCTTCACGCTCGAGGTGCGCCGCTCCAACGCGGTGGCGATCCACCTCTACGAGCGCGAGGGCTTCCGCGCGGCGGGGACGCGCCGGCGCTACTACCAGGACAACGGCGAGGACGCCCTGGTCATGTGGCGCACCCCTGCGACGCTCGCGGGGTCGCTGGACGACGTGCCCAACCCCGGCCCCGTATGACGGTCCTGGCGCTCGAGACGAGCTGTGACGACACCTGCGCCGCGGTCCTCGACGGGGACGGCCGGGCGCTCTCGAACGTGATCTCCTCCCAGCTCGCCCACGGCGCCTTCGGCGGGGTGGTGCCCGAGATCGCCTCGCGCCACCACCTGGAGCACGTAAACGCGATAGTCGAGCAGGCGCTCAGCGAGGCGGGGGTGGGGCTCGAGGACATCGAGCTCCTCGCCGCGACCCGCGGCCCCGGCCTGATCGGGGCGCTGCTCGTCGGTCTCTCGACGGCCAAGGGCCTCGCTGCGGCCCGCGAGCTGCCGTTCGCCGCCGTCGACCATCTCCAGGGTCACGTCGCGGCCAACTTCCTGCGCGGCCCCGGGCCGGATGAAGTGCCGTTCGAACCGCCCTTCCTGTGCCTGATCGCAAGCGGTGGCCACACGCTGCTCGCACGGGTCGAGGCGCACGAGGGCTTCGAGATCCTGGGGCGGACGCTCGACGACGCGGCCGGTGAGGCTTTCGACAAGGGCGCGCGGATGCTGGGCCTCGGCTTCCCCGGCGGCCCGGCGCTGGAGCGCCTTGCCGAGCAGGGCGACCCGGCGGCCTTCTCCTTCCCCGGCTCGCCCGGGGAGCTGCGCCGAGGGGCACCCCGCAAGCCGTTTGCGGACGGGCTGGACTTCTCCTTCGCCGGCCTGAAGACGGCGCTCCTGTATGCCACCCGCGAGCTGACGGCCGAGCAGCTCGCCGAGCGCTCGGCCGACCTGGCGGCCTCCTACCAGGCGGCGATCGTCGAGAGCCTCATCTCGCGAACCGAGCGGGCGCTTCAGCGGACCGGCCTCGAGCGCCTGGCCATCGGCGGCGGGGTCGCGGCCAACGGCCCGCTGCGCCGGCGCGTGGCCGAGCTGGATGCCGAGGTCCACATCCCCGGGCGGCTGCTCTGCACGGACAACGCCGCGATGATCGCAAGCGCCGCACGCTATGCCCCGCGGCTGCCCTACCCCGAGTACCTCGGCCTGGACGCCTACGCGACCGGCGAAGCGCCCGGCTGAGGGCAGCGGCGCTCAGCGATAATCGGGCCGTGGCCGTAAAGCCCGAGATCCCCGAGATCACCGTCTACTCCAAGCCCGACTGCCACCTCTGCGTCGAGGCGATGGCCGTCCTCGAGCCGCTGGGCCAGAAGCTCGGCTTCGATCTGCAGGAGGTCGACATCACCGCCGACGATCGGCTTCACCGTGCCTATTTCGAGCGGATTCCCGTCGTCCTGCTGGACGGCGAGGAGCTGTGTGAATACTTCGTGGATGAGTCGCTCCTGCGCGAGCGTCTAGAGTCACGGCGATGAGCTTCGGAGAGACCGGCACAGCGGCCGCTCAGGCCGATCGCGACGCGGGCGGCCCCGTCGGCGAGCGTCTGTCGCTGGGCGTCGCGGCCCGCCTGTCGCGCTATCTGCAGGTGCTGACCCAGGCCAAGAAGATGGGCAAGGAGACGATCTCCTCGCAGGAGCTCTCCGACTACACCCACGTCAACTCGACCCAGATCCGCCGCGATCTGTCCGGGTTCGGCAAGTTCGGCAAGCGCGGGGTGGGCTACAACGTCGAGGCGCTCGTCTCGCAGATCCGCAAGATCCTGCGGACGGCCGGCCAGCACAACATCGCGCTGATCGGGGCCGGCCACCTGGGCAAGGCGATCGCCTCCTCTGAAATCTTCGCCGACCACGGCTTCCGGGTCGTCTCGATCTTCGACAACGACGAGGACAAGGTCGGCACCCTGGTCGGCACGCAGACCGTTCGCAACATCTCCGACCTGCGTCAGGTGGTCGAGGACGAGGACATCGTCGTCGGCGTCCTGGCGGTGCCCAACCAGGCCGCCCAGGGCCTGGCCGACGAGCTCGTCGAGGCCGGCGTGAAGATCATCTTCAACTACTCCGAGTCACTGCTCGATGTGCCGCCCGAGGTGACGGTCCACACGTCCAGCCCGGCGGTCGATCTGCTCTACGCGCTCTACTTCTATCTGACCTGAGTCCCGCCGCAGGCCGCGCCTGGCACCGAGCCGACCACGACTAACCGCGCACAAGCACCGAGATGAACAGACAGGATCTAGACCGGGCCGTCGAGCGCTTCGCCGCCGCCGAGGACCTCACGGTGGGGGTCGAGGAGGAGTTCTCGATCCTCGACCCCGAGACGCTCGAACTGGTTCCGCGCTACGAGCAGCTGCGCGCGGCGGCCGACGCAGACCCGCTGCTGCGTGACGGTGTCGCGGGCGAGCTGATCTCCTCGGAGATCGAGATCATCTCGGGCGCCGGGCGAAACCTGCAGGCGGCGCTGGCGAGCCAGCGCGAGCGCCGCGGTCGCCTGTTCGCGCTGGCGGCGGCCCACAACAGCACGCTCGGGGCAACCGGGACACACCCCTGGGCCGACTACCGCGAGCAGCCGATCATCGACACCGAGCACTACCGCCGGGTCGCCGACGGGCTCAAATACGTCGCCTGGCGCAACAACACCTTCAGCCTCCACGTCCACGTCGGCTGCCGGGACATCGACCGCGCGGTGAGGGTCTGCGACCGGCTGCGCCCGGTCCTGCCCCAGCTGCTGGCGATCTCGGCCAACTCGCCGTACCTCGACGGCCGCGACAGCGGCCTGCACTCGGCCCGGACGCAGAGCTTCACCAAGAGCTTCCCGCGCTGCGGCGTGCCTGATGCCTTCGGCGGCTGGGAGGCCTACCGCTCCTACATCGAGTTCCTGCTGCAGACGAACTCGATAGTCGAGTTCACCCAGGTCTGGTGGTCGGTCCGGCCGCACTTCAGCTTCGGCACCGTCGAGGTCCGGATCTGCGACGTCCAGGCGAGCGCCGGCGAGTCCGATGCACTGGCCGGCCTGATGGTCGCCTGCATCGCCCAGGCGATGCGCGAGATCGACGAAGGCGTCCCGTTCGAGGACCCCGCCCCGCGGATGATCGAGGAGAACATGTGGCGGGCGATCCGCTTCGGGCTGGACGGGAGGCTGATCGACCTGAGCTGCGCGCAGGAGTACCCGGCGCGCGAGGCGATCGAGCGGCTGGCCGCCTGGACCGAGCCGGTCCGGGGCGAGCTGGGCATCGAGCTGTCCTTTCCGGAGCGCAACGGCGCGCAGCGCCAGCGCCGGATGATCGAAGCCGGCGCGAGCCGCGAGGAGGTCTTCGCCGCCTCCGTCGGCGAGACCCGTGCGACCTACTCACAGGAGGTTCCCGTATGAATGCCGATCCCACCGGGCCCCAGGCCGGGCCGGGCGCCGAGGTGCCCTCCGAAGCCGAGCTGCGGGCCGCCTACGAGGCCGAACTGGCCCGCATCACGGCGACCGACATGATCGCCCAGTCGGCTGTCTCGCTGCTGAACATCGGCGCTCACCGCATGGGTGGGCCCGCGGGGGCCGATCAGGAGAGCCCCGTCGGGCAGGACCTCGAGCAGGCACGGGACGCGATCGACGCCGCCCGGGCGCTGCTGGAGATCCTCGAGCGCCGCATCCCGGGCGAGCTGGCCCCGCTGCGTGACGCCCTGGCGCGGCTGCAGATGGCCTACGCGACCGAGCAGGGCCGCACGCAGGCCCCCGCCACGCCGGCTGCCGGAGCCCAGCCGGACGGGGCGGAGCCGGGGGTCGCGGAGCCTGCCGCGCAGGGGCCGCGGGAGCCGCCGGCGACGCCCGGACCGGGCCCGGCGGAGTCCAGCGGGCGCCTGTGGGTGCCCGGCCGCTGAGCGCCGCGGGAGGGCCGCCGGGCGGCGGGCGCCTTGCAGAATGGCTCTGCCAGACGGCATCGCGCCGTCGAGCGCGATACGATGCGCCCGCGTTTGCGCCGGATAACGCTCGCGCTGAGCGATCCGAGCCGGCAAGCGTGCGCGCGAAGATCCTCGCGCGGCACTCCAATCAGACCGCGGAGGATTTCTGTTGAGCAGCTTTCTGACGAACCATGGGGTCGTCGTCGCCCTCGTTTGCGCCGCCTGTGCTGTGGCCTATGGCCTACTGACAACGCGGTCGCTTCTTGCGCTCTCACCGGGCAACGAGAAGATGCAGAGCATCTCGGGGGCGGTGCAGCAGGGGGCTCGCGCCTACCTGAACCGCCAGTACGCGACGATCGCCGTCGTGGGGGTCGTCCTGTTCGTCGCCCTCATCTTCATCCAGAACATCGCGGTCGCCGGAGGCTTCGCGATCGGCGGTCTGCTCTCGGGCTCGACGGGCTACATCGGGATGAACGTCTCGGTCCGCTCGAACGCCAGGGTCGCCGAGGCGGCCCGCTCGGGCGTCTCGCCGGCGCTGAAGGTCGCCTTCCGCGGCGGCGCGATCACCGGGATGCTGGTCGTCGGTCTGGCCCTCTTGGGCGTCGCGGGCTACTACGGCGCGCTGACCTCGTTCTTCAACGACAGCCCCAAGACGGCTGTCGACGCGCTGATCGGCCTCGGCTTCGGCGGCTCGCTGATCTCCGTCTTCGCCCGTCTGGGCGGCGGGATCTTCACGAAGGCGGCCGACGTCGGCGCCGACCTCGTGGGCAAGGTCGAGGCGGGGATCCCCGAGGACGACCCGCGCAACCCGGCGACGATCGCCGACAACGTCGGCGACAACGTCGGCGACTGCGCCGGCATGGCGGCCGACCTGTTCGAGACCTACGCCGTGACGGCCGTCGCGGTGATCCTGCTGGGCGTCCTGACCTTCCACGAGTCGACCCGTGTTGCGCTCTTCCCGCTGGTCATCGGCGGCGCGGCGATCATCGCCTCGATCATCGGCACCTACGCGGTCCGCACGAAAACCGACAACGTCGAGCGCGCCCTCCTGCAGGGCCTCGCCGTGTCCGGCGTGATCGCCGCCGCGGCGTTCGCCCCGATCACCTACTGGCTGATGCGCAACCTGACGTTCCTGCAGACCGGAACGGCCGTCAACGCCCCGAAATGGTGGCACCTGTACCTGTGCTCGCTGATCGGCATCGCGGTCACGGCGCTCCTGTTCGGACTGACGGAATACTACACCTCGACCCGCTTCAATCCGGTCAAGAAGACCGCCAAAGCATCGGTCACGGGGCACGCCACGAACATCATCCAGGGCTTCTCCTCGGGCCTTCAGGCGACGGCTCTGCCGGCGCTCGTGATCGTCCTCGGCGTGCTCGGCGCGTGGAAGCTCGCGGGCGGCGGCGTGACGGGCATCTACGGGATCGGCGTGGCGGTCATGGGGCTGCTGTCGCTGACCGGCCTGATCGTCGCGCTTGACGCCTTCGGCCCGATCACCGACAACGCCGGCGGGATCGCCGAGATGGCCGACCTGCCGGAGGATGTCCGCAAGGTGACCGACCGGCTCGACGCTGTCGGCAACACGACCAAGGCCGTGACCAAGGGTTACGCGATCGGCTCCGCGGTCCTCGCGGCGGTCGTCCTGTTCGCGGGCTTCCAGAAAGAAATCGAAGCCAAGCTCGGCCACGCGATCAACTTCGGCATCAACGAACCGCCGGTCCTGATCGGCCTGCTGCTGGGCGGCCTGATGGTCTGCCTGTTCGCCTCGCTCTCGATCGAGGCCGTCGGGCGCGCCGGCGGCGCGGTCGTCGAGGAGGTGCGCCGCCAGTTCCGCGAGCACCCCGGGATCATGGACTACACCGAAGAGCCCGACTACGCGACCTGCGTGGACATCGTCACGAAGACCGCCCAGCGCGAGATGATCCTGCCCTCGATGCTGCCGATCTTCCTGACGCTGATCGTCGGGCTGATCGACCAGCAGGCGCTCGGCGGCCTGTTGATCGGGGTGATCGTCGTCGGCTTCTTCTTCGCCGTCATGATGACCGCCGGCGGTGGCGCCTGGGACAACGCGAAGAAGCTCATCGAGGACGGCGCCTTCGGCGGCAAGGGCTCCGACGCCCACGCCGCCTCGGTCACGGGCGACACCGTCGGTGACCCCTTCAAGGACACGGCCGGCCCGGCGATCAACCCGATGATCAAGGTCGCGAACATCGTCGCCATCCTGATCATCCCGCTGATCACCTGAGGATCAGGCCGGCGTTGGCTCTGATCAATCCGGCCACCGGGGCCACGGATGGCCCTCGGTGCTCCGGGCCGACGGCCGAGGACCTAAGCTCAGAGGTGCGATGAGCGGGCGAGACGTCCACCGAGGGAGCACGCTCGTGCTGTCTTTGCTGATGGCCCTGATCGGCCTGGCGCTGATCGTCCAGGCGCTCAGCGGAAGTGCCGGCCCGCTCTCCTCCCGGATGCTCCTGGGGCTGCTGTTCCTCGCCGCGGGCGCCGGGAGGATCTACATCGTCCTCAGACGGGAACGGGAACGGAGCACGTGAGCGGCTCCGGCGAGGACCCGCAGGAGAGCGAGGGCACAGCCGGCGCCCGCGCCGTGCACCACGGCGAGCGGGCCGCCGCCGAGCTGGCGGCGAGCGCCCGGGTGATGGCCAGGCGCAGCATCGGCTCGCCGATCCTGTTCACGATCGTCTACTCCTCGCTGGGCAGCGCGATCTACTTCTCGCTGGGCGTGATCGCGGGACACGCGCTGGGGCTGACGCCCGTCGTCTTCTTGATCTCGGCGCTGCTGTTCACGCTGACCGCGATGACCTACGTCGAGGGCGCCTCGCTGCATCAGGACCGGGGCGGCTCGACCGTCTTTGCCCGCTACGCCTTCAACGAGCTGATCAGCTTCGTCGCGGGCTGGGCGATCCTGCTCGACTACGTGATCCTGATCGCGGTCACGGCCTACTCGGCGACGCAGTACCTGCAGGTCTTCTGGGGCCGGCTGGGGGAAAGCGACGAGGCTCTGGGGCTGGCGTTCGCGTTCATCGCGCTGGTCGTCCTGCTGAACATCCGCGGCTTCGGGGCCCGCCGCGCCCGGCGCGTCGGGATCCTGCTGGCAGGGGACATCGCGGTGCAGGCGTTCATCGTCGTGCTGGGGATGATCCTGTTCTTCAACCCCCACGTGCTGATCGACCCGATCAAACTGGGGACCGCGCCGAAATGGTCGGATCTGATCTTCGCGCTGACGGTGGCGGTGATCTCCTTCACGAGCCTCGAGTCGGCCTCGGGGCTCTCCGGCGAGGTCCGCATCAGCCGCGCCGGACTGAAGCGGCTGGTCTGGAGCACGACCGGGACGGTCATGTTCCTCTACGTCGGCATCGCCCTGGTCGCCGTCACCGCGCTGCCCGTCCACGACGGCCACACGGCGCTCGGCGGTCACTACCTCAACGCGCCGATGATCGGCGTCGTCGAACACATGAAACCCCACTGGCTGGGTGAAGGGCTGATGTACCTCGTGGCGGCCCTGGCGACGGTGACGCTGCTGGCGGCGGCCAACTCGGCGATGCTGGGCCTCTCCCGCCTGGCCTATTCGCTGTCGACCAACCGCCAGATACCCAGCGCGCTCGGGCGCCTTCATCCCGAGCGCTCGACGCCGTATGTCCTGATCATCATCGCCGGGCTGATCGCCGCGGGCCTGGCGGCGTCGGAGAGCCTGGACTTCCTGGTCGGCATCTACGCCTTCGGGGCGATGCTCGCCTTCACGATCGCCCACCTCTCGATCATCCGGCTGCGCTACTCCGAGCCCGACCGGGACCGTCCCTACAAGATCCCCTTCTCGATCCGCTTCCGCGGCGGGCAGCTGCCGCTGCCGGCGGCCTTCGGCGCGCTCGTCTCCGCCGCCGGCTGGGTGGCCGTGATGATCGTCCACGAACCGGCCCGTTACGTGGGCCTCGGCTGGATGGCGGGAGGCCTTGCGCTGTATGTGATCTACCGCAAAGCCGACGAAACATCGCTGCTCAAACGGGTCACGGTCGCGCCGCAGATGCTGCGCCCCGAGCCGGCCAAGGAACGGGACTACGGCTCGGTCCTGGTGCCGCTGTTCGGCACCGACCTGGACGACGACATCGTCCAGACGGCGGCCCTGCTGGTCGCCGGCGAGCAGACCGACGAGGCGGCGATCGACGAGGCGACGATCGAGGCGCTGTGGATCTTCGTGATGCCGATGTCCCTGCCGCTGGACGCGAGCCTGCCCGATGCACAGATCAACACGCCCGCCAGGTCCTGGCGCGGGCCAAGGCGGTCGGCGAGGAGTACGCGGGCGTCCAGGTCGCCACGGC
This sequence comes from uncultured Solirubrobacteraceae bacterium, assembly GCA_963787765.1. Classification (GTDB taxonomy): domain Bacteria; phylum Actinomycetota; class Thermoleophilia; order Solirubrobacterales; family Solirubrobacteraceae; genus Palsa-744. The sequence goes on from CAWBEF010000007.1 coordinate 63,794, forward strand.
GACCGTCCGCACCCGCCGGGCGGGCTATGCGATCGTCGACGAGGCCCGCCGCAGGGGCGTCGAGGCGATCATCCTGGGGGCCGAGGAACCGTCGAGCATCCGCGGCGGCGGGCGTCTGGGCGGACGGGGCGGCCCGCTCGAGGGCTACGTGGGGGACGTCACCAAGTACGTCGTCCGCAAGGCCGAGTGCCGCGTCATCGTGACGGCGCCGGGCGCGAAGGACTCGGCGGTCGAGCTGGCCCGGCGGGGGCAACGGACCAAGGCGCCCATCGTCTAATCTCCGCTTGTGGCCATCTTGAGGGAAAGATGTTCGTACTGATCGTCGGCGCCGGCCGTGTGGGCTCGGCGCTGGCAAAGTCCGCACTGGCGGCGGGACATGCGGTCTCCGTCCTCGACGAGGATCCGCTCTCCCACGAGCGCCTGGACGCTGGGCAGAGCAAGAGCTGGGAGGACTCGGGCGGGCAGTTCACGGTCGGTACGGCGCTTGAGACCGACGCCCTGATCCAGGCCGGGATCGAGCGCGCGGACGCCTTCATCGCCTCGACGGCCGGGGACAACACGAACCTCGTCATCGCCCAGATCGCCCAGAAGCGCTTCGGCGTCGAGAAGGCGATCGTCCGCGTCATGGACCCCGCGCGGGCCGACTGGTACAACGAGCAGGGCCTGCAGACGATCTCGCCGACCAAGCACGCGATCGAGATGTTCGAGCGCGCCCTGGCACCGCAGGAGGCATAGAGATGTACGCGATCATCGCCGGCGCCGGCAAGGTGGGGCGCAACCTCGCCAGGGAGCTGATCTCCAAGGACCACGAGGTGACGCTGATCGAGAACTCCCGGGCCAGCTACCTGGCCAACGAGGAGGAGTTCGAGCACGCCATCCAGTACGGCGACGCGACCGAGCTGTGGGTCCTCGAGCGGGCCGGGATCCAGCGGGCCGACCTGGTCATCGCGGTGACGGGCGATGACGAGGACAACATCCTCGTCTGCCAGGTCGCCAAGGAGAAGTACCTCTGCGACCGAATCATCGCCCGCGTCAACAACCCCCGCAACCACGACCACTTCCGCCTGCTGGGGATCCAGCCGGCCGTCTCGGCGACCGACCTGATCCTGCGCCTGATCGAGCACGAGGTGCCCCGCTACGGCCTCGTGCACCTGCTGGCGCTGGAAGAGGAGCGCCTGGAGATCATCGAGCTCGAGGTCACCGCCGACGCGCCGACGGTGGGTCACAAGGTGACCGAGATCGAGCTCCCCGAGGGCGCCCTGATCATCTCGGTCCTGCGCGGCGGGGCGGGCTTCGTGCCCAAGGGGGACACCGTCATCGAAGCCGGCGACGAGGTGCTGCTGGTCCTCGACCCTGGCCTCGAGGAGGCGATCACCTCCTACTTCGCCCCCTCCGGGTACCCCGCGGCTCTCTGACGGGAGGGCGCCCGGGCCCTGGCCCGAGGGGCGCGGCGGTGGCCGGGGGAGCCGTTGACTATCCTAAGGGCCCGATCCGGGATGGTGTAATTGGCAACACGCGACACTCTGGATGTCGAATTTGGGGTTCGAGTCCCTGTCCCGGAGCTTCTGAGCGCCCCGATCCAACGGGGCGTTTGGCGTTTCGGGGCGAGTCGGCAGGCCATCCGGCGCGGCGCGGTCCCGCCTCGGCGCTCTGGAGTACGGTTCGACCGGTGGATGGCTTTGTCGAGGTCAGATTCGTCGGGGGATCCCACGACGGCCAGGTGAGGCAATGGCCTGCGGGAATGGTGCATGAGGGCGGGGAGCACGCGCTCCCGCGGAGCTTCGGTGCGGCTCCGGCCGAGGCGCCCGCCGGCCGTGAGGATCCGGTTGCCGGGTGGGAGCGCTACATCTTTCGCGAGGGCGTCCGCGGCTGGGTGGCAACGCTCGCGCCTGGCCGCTGAGCCACGTGAGCGAGGGGGGCCTCCATGTGGTGTTCGGGGCCGGCCAGGTCGGGGGCGCGTTGAGCGCCCGCCTGGCCGGGCTGGGCCTCGAGGTGCGGGCCGTTTCGCGCCGGCGCCCGGCGGCGCTCGCGGATGGCGTCGACTGGCTCGCAGCCGACGCCTCTGACCCCGAGGCGGCAGTTGCCGCAGCCGAGGGGGCGGCGGTCATCTACCAGTGTCTGAACGCGCCCTATACGGACTGGCCGCGACGGTTTCCGCCACTGCAACGGGGTGTCCTCTGCGCTGCCGAACGCCAGGGTGCGCTCCTGGTCAGCCTCGAGAACCTCTATGGCTACGGCCCGACCGGCGGCAGGCCGATGAGCGAGGAGTTGCCGCTCGCCGCGACGAGCGTCAAGGGGCGAACCAGGGCCGCAATGACCCGGGAACTGCACGCCGCCGCCGAGGCCGGCCGCGTTCGCATCGCGATCGGGCGGGCCTCGGACTTCTTCGGCGCGGGCGTCACCGAATCGACGCTCGGCGAGCGCGTCTTCGCAAACGCTCTAGCCGGCAGGCGGGCCGACTTCCTGGGCAACCCCGACCTCCTGCACACCTACAGCTACGTCCCAGACATCGCCGCGGGGCTGGCGACCCTCGGTACCGACGAGCGAGCGGTCGGAGGGGTGTGGCACCTGCCCGGCCCGGAGACCGTCACGACGCGGGATGTCCTCGCCCTGATCTCCGCGGAGGTCGGGCACGCCGTCGCCGTGCGCTCGCTGCCCAAACTCCTGGTTCGCGGGCTGGGCGTGTTCAACGCGATGATGCGCGAGCTGGCCGAGATGGCCTATGAGTTCGAGGAGCCCTTCGTGCTCGACACCTCAAGGTTCGAGTCGACCTTCGGGGGCGCCGGCACCCCTCTCGCAGACGCGATCGCCGCGACCGTCGATTCCTTTCGGGCGCGCTGCTGAGAATCGCGCGCAGGCGCTCCCGGCGCCGCGCGAAGCGCACCGGGCAGGCCGGTGCCCGCTCAGGCGCTGCTCGAAGGAGCCCCGCCGGCGCCGGGCGGCGCCAGTGCATGAATCGCCTTCAGCACCTCGGTCAGGCCGCCTTCCGTTTTCAGGTTCAGCGCGTCCATCACGGCCTCGGTGTCATTGAAGGTCTTTTCCGCACGGGCGTCGGAGGCTTTGCTCTGGACGTCCTGGCCGACCATGATGATGCTCAGGAGGACCAGCTGGATGAACGTCTGGGCGATCCAGGAGACGATCAGGATCAGCCCCGGCTTGGTCAGGAACGTGGGCACCGAGGATTTCGAGATCGCGCCGGCCTCGATCAGGATCGCGGGGAGGCTGACGAGCGCGATCACCGTGAACAGGTAGGCGCAGGCCATCGTCCCGACGGCGCTCGTGATCAGGACGGCGATCTTGGCGTTGAAGCCCTCGACGTCGGCCATCGCTTCTCGGATCTCAGAGGGCCTGAACCGCACGGCGGCCGCCAGGTGATGGCGGGTGCGGACGTTTTTGGTGTGGACCTTCTGGGCCGGTGTGCTCATGATCGCGTCGCTCTCCCCTGGTCGCTCTGGCTGGGCCTCGGCGAGTCCCAGGCCCCGACCATGATGGGTGTCCCGTCGGATGGAGGACGCCCGCGGGCCCGCGCGGCGGGTCCTACGCGGCGGCGTGGGTGGCCCAGTCCCGGTAGAGCTGGTAGTAACGGCCTTCGGCGGCGATCAGCTCGTCGTGGGTGCCCTGCTCGGCAATCCGGCCGTGCTCCAATACGACGATCCGCCCGGCCTGGCGGATCGTCGAGAGACGGTGCGCGATGACGATCGAGGTCCGTCCCGCCAAAAGCCTCGCCAGCCCCTGCTCGATGCGCGCCTCGGAGTGCAGATCGACGTTCGATGTCGCCTCGTCGAGGACGAGGATCCGTGGGTCAGCGATCAGGGCCCGGGCGAAGGCGATCAGCTGGCGCTGGCCGGCCGAGAGCTGGGCGCCGCGCTCTCCGACTTCGGTGTCATAGCCGTGGGGCAACTCGGCGATGAACTCCTCGGCGCCCACGGCGGCGGCGGCTTCGCGCACCTGCTCGTCGGTCGCGTCGAGACGGCCGAAGGCGATGTTTTCCGCGACCGTTCCCGAGAACAGGAAGGCCTCCTGCGGGACGATGCCCATCTGCGAGCGCAACGAGCTGCTCGAGATGTGGCGCAGGTCGTGCCCGTCGATCAGGACCCGACCGGAGGTCGGGTCATAAAAGCGCGCCATCAGCTTCGCCATCGTCGACTTGCCGGCGCCGGTTGCGCCGACGAGTGCGACCGTCTGCCCGGGCTCGATCAGCAGCTCGATGTCGTCAAGCGCCAGCACCTTCTCGGGCTCAGCTTCGTTGCCGTTGCCGTTGGCCTTGCCGTTTCCGTTGGCCGTTGCGGTTGCCTCGGCGCTCTGGGCTTTCGAGCGTCGGGGAGGCCTGCGGGCGTAGCTGAAGGAGACATCGGAGAAGTGCACCTCGCCCTCGATGCGGGGCAGCACGGCGGCGTCGGCTTCGTCGGTCAGGTCGGGCTTGACGTCGAGCAGCTGGAAGATCTTCTCCAGCGCGGCCATGCCCGACTGGTAGGTGGCATAGAGCTGGGAGAGCTGCTGGATCGGTTCGAAGAGGTTGGAGAGGGCGGCCACGAAGGCGACGACCGTGCCGACGGTGATGTGGCCGTTGATCGCCTGCAGGCCGCCGTAGAGGACGATCACGGCGACCGCCACGCCGGAGAGCATTTCGACGCTCGGGAAGTAGGTCGCATTGAGCCGGACCGTCGTCATGTTCGCGTCCTGGTTGTCCCGGTTGAGCTCGGTGAACTCCAGCTCGTGCGCCTGCTCCTGGGCGAACGAGCGCACCACCCGGATGCCGGACAGGGTCTCCTGGAGGTAGGCCGTTATGGCGCCGATCGTTTCGCGGGTGCGGCGGAAGGCGCCGGCAGAGACGATCCGAAACCACAGCGAGCCACCGAGCACGAGGGGCAGGACGAGGAACGTGATCAGGGCGAGCTTGACATCGAGGTAGAGCAGGATGCCGACGGTCCCGAGCAGCGTCAGGCCCGACTGGAAGAGCGTCACGACCGAGTCGGTGACGAGGCTTTCCAGCGCTTCGACGTCGTTGGTCATGCGTGAGACGAGGACGCCCGTGGGGGTGCCCTCGTAGAAGGCGACGGGCAGCGACTGGAGATGTTTGAAGACGCGGATCCGCAGGTCGGCCAGCGACCCGCTGGCCGACCCAGCCGACGAGATAGGTCTGGGCATATTCGGCCATCCATCCGATCAGCGCGGCAAGCAGGAAGGCGCCGACGACCAAAAGCAGCGTGGAGGTGCTGTGCTTTTCGATGCCATCGTCGATCGCCGCCCGGGCGAGCAGCGGCGGCGCAAGGCTCGTCGCGGTCCCCAGCAGCAGCGCGAACACGGTGGCGATCGCCCGCGTCCGGTATGGGCCGATCAGCCCCAGCAGGCCGCGGAGGTTGCGCCCGCGCGTCCCCTTGCTCGCCCGCTCGCCGGTCCAGCCCGATCCCGGGCCGCCGCGGCCGGGGCCGCCGCGCCCGCCGCCGCCACCGCCGCCTCCGCCCATGCCTCTGCCGACCGCGGGGCTCACAGGCCGCTGACCTCCCGTTCGGTCGGCGCCCGGGTCAGGAAGACCTGGTCGGGCAGGCCCTTTTCGACGATTTCGCGGTAGAGCTCGGAGCGCTCCAGCAGCTGCTCGTGGTCGCCGTGGGCGAGGACGGTGCCGTGGTCGAGCACGATGATCTGGTCGGCGAGCGAGATCGTCGAGAGGCGGTGCGCGATGACGAACGTCGTGCGGCCGGCCATCGCCTCGTCGAGCGCCAGCTTGATGGCCTGCTCGGTGGAGGCATCGACGGCGGAGGTGGCGTCGTCGAGGATCAGCACTCGAGGGTCGGCGAGCAGTGCCCGGGCGATCGCCAGGCGCTGGCGCTGCCCGCCGGAGAGCGAGAGGCCGCGCTCGCCGACGCGCGTGTCGAAGCCCTCGGGCAGCCGCATGACGAAGTCATAGGCCTGCGCGCGCCTGGCGGCCTGTTCGATCTCCTGCAGGCTGGCCGAAGGCCGGCCGTAGGCGATGTTCTGGGCGACCGTCGCGGAGAACAGGAAGGGGTCGTCGCTGACGACGGCGATGGCCTGGCGCAGCGAGCTGAGGCTGACGTCGCGGATGTCGGCGCCGTCGAGCAGGATCTGCCCGGAGCTGACCTCATACAGGCGTGAGATCAGCCCCACGAGGCTTGTCTTGCCAGAGCCCGTGGCACCGACCAGGGCGACGGTCGAGCCGGCGGCGATATCGAGGTTGACGTGGCTCAGCACATCGCGGTGGGCCCGCCCGTTCTGATGGGTCCCGGCGGACATGGTGTGCTGGCCCGGCGCGACGTAGGCGGCGCCGAACTCGTCCTGCTGGTCATAGCGCAGGGTGACGTCCCGGAACTCGACGTGGCCATGACCGGCCGGGAGCGGCCCGGCCCCGGGCTTGTCGGTGATCCGCGGTTCGCGGTCGAGCACCTGGAAGATCCGTGCGCCCGAGGCGGTCGCCCGCTGAGCCAGCCCGAGCGTCACGCCGAGCGCCCGCATCGGGCTGACGAGCATGTTCAGGTAGAGGTAGAACTGGGTGAACTGGCCCAGCTTGAGGTGCTGGTGGATGACGCTCTCGCCGGCGATGATCAGCACGGCCGACAGGCCGAGCTGGGGCAGGAACGCGATCAGCGGGTTGAACTTCGCCTCCAGGCGGGTGGCGATCATCGACTGCTCGAAGACCCGCGAGGTGCTGTGGCGGAAGCGCTCGAGCTGGCGTGGCTCGCGTGCGAAGGACTTCACCACGCGCACCCCCGAGATGTTCTCCTCGGCCTCGGCGGTGAGCTCCGCGATTCGCTGCTGGACCTCCTGCACGGCGGGGCGGGCGCTGCGCCCGTAGCGCTGGGAGATGTAGACGACGAGCGGTACGGGCGCCATCGCGATCAGCCCGAGTTTGAAGTTGATCAGGATCATCGCGACGCCCGCCAGGGTGAGGCTGAGCATCGCCTGCAGGATGAAGACGAGCCCGTAGCCGAGGAAGAACCGGACGGCCGAGAGATCGACGGTCGCCCGCGACATCAGCTGGCCGGTCTGCTGGCGGTCGAAGAAGCCGAGCTCGAGCCGCTGGAGGTGGCCGTAGAGCAGCTCGCGCAGGTCGAATTCGATGCTCAGCGAGATCCTCCCGGCGATCATCCGGCGCAGGTAGGTGAGCAGCCAGCGGGCGATGACGGCCGCCACGATGATCCAGGCGATCAGCATCAGGGTGTGACGGTCGTGGGCCCGGGCTGTGAGCTCGTGGAGTTTGGCGTGCTCAGCGCCGTGTCTGATCGCTTCGACCGCCAGACCGGTCAGGTAGGGCAGAAGGACGGTCATCACCATCGCCAGGCTGGCCAGCAGCCAGGAGGCGCTCAGGCCGCGCTTGTAGGGGCGCAGGAAGCCTAGAAGTCTGTAGAAGGTACTCATAGTTGTTTAGTCAACGATTATCGCAGGGCGATGCGGCCGGACGGCCCTAAGCTGGCCGGCATGCCTGATCCCGTCCGCAAGGCTCCCGACACCCGACCGACGGTCGGCCTGTGTGAGCGCTGCGTTCACCAGCAGGCTCGTCCGCAACACCCGCGGCTCGAGTTTCTCGCTCTGCCGGCGCTCCCGTAAGGACCCAGCCTACCCGCGCTATCCGCGGATCCCGGTGCTGAAATGCCCCGGCTTCGAGCCTCGTCCCGGCTGAGCGGCCTCGGGCCGACGGCTCCGGCGGCCACCCCGATCGCGCCTCGGGCGCCTCGCCGCTCCGCGGCCGGGGGATCGGGTGTTGACGAAATCCCGCTGGCGGACGAGCGCGAAGCCGGCCAGGGCACCGAGCAGGGCGATCCCCCCGCCGATCTCGAGGATCGTCGTCAGAGCGCCTGTGAAGCCGACCCGGTAGGCGTGCTCCAGTGCGCCGCGGGCCGCGGCGGGAGCGCGCCGGCGAACCCGCTGACTTCGCCCGAGACGAGCGCCCCGGCGAGACGCCCGTGGGTGGCCGCGAGCACTCCGTGTCCCTGCGCGGCGGCACTCAGCGCACTCGTCGTCTTGCTGTGACCTGGTGCTGGAAGACGGCTCCCAGGCCGGCGATGCCCGTTGCGATCCCGACCTGGCGGAAGGTGTTGTTGATCCCCGAGGCCATCCCGGAGCGGGAGTGGTGGACCACTCCGATCGGCGGTCGAGGCCAGCGGCGGGTTGATCATCCCGATCCCCGCACCGGCGAGGACGAAGCCCGGGATCAGGGTGGTCCAGCCGAGAGCTCGCGTCGACCGCGGTCATCGCGAGCAGGCCGGCGCTGACGAGCAGCAGCCCGGAGCCCAGCAGGACGCGGATCGGCATCCGCACACTGAGCGCGCCGGAGATCGGGGCGACGAAGAAGGACAGCAAGGTGATCGGCAGGAAGCGAAGGCCCGCCTGCAGCGGGGAGTAGCCGAGGACATCCTGGATGTAGAGCGTCAGGTAGAGGAACATCGAGAACATCGAGGCCGAGACGCTGAAGGCGACGAGGCTCGCGCCGGTGAAGGCGGGCCGGCGGAACAGGCTGAGGTCGAGCATCGGGCGGGCCTGGCGCAGCTCGGCGAGCAGGAACAGCCGAGCAGGATCACCGAGGCAGCCAGGAAGCGAGACGATCTCGGTCGATCCCCAGCCCTTTTCGTTGCCCTGGACGAGGGCGAAGACGAGCAGGAACAGCGAGCCCGAGAAGCGTCAGCAGGCCCAGCCAGTCGACGCCGGCGCGCCGGGGTCCTTCGAGTCGCCGACCTGGGTCAGCGTCAGCACGACCGCGCCGATGCCGATCGGGACATTGACGAAGAAGATCCATTCCCAGCCGATGCCCGAGGTGATGACCCCACCGATGACCGGCCCGACCGCGACGGCGGCGCCGACGACGCCTCCGTAGATGCCGAAGGCGGTGCCGCGCTCCTTGCCGTGGAAGGCGGAGGCGATCAGGGCCAGGGAGGTCGCGAACATCATCGCCCCGCCCGCTCCCTGGACGGCGCGGAACAGGTTGAGCTCAGTGGGGATCCGGACAGGCCGCAGGCCGCCGAGGAGATCGTGAACAGGATCAGCCCGGAGACGAACAGCCGCCGCGTGCCGAACAGGTCGGCGACAGCGCGCCGGCCGTCAAGAGGAAGGCCGCAAGGGTCAGCGAGTAGGCGTTGACGACCCACTGCAGGTCGCTGAAGCTCGAGTGCAGCGAGCGCTGGATGTCGGGCAGCGCGACGTTTACGACCGTGATGTCGAGCAGGAGCATGAAGATCGCGACTGAGACCGCGATCAATGTCCACCACTTGCGCTCCAAGAATTCCTCCTCGCCATCGTCGCGGGGCGGGCTGCCCCTGCACTATAGGAACGGCCCAGCGCCGGTCCCGGCGCCGCTCAGGCGCCGCGCTCATCGGACCGGCTCGGCCTGCTGGTCGGGCCTGCGGGCTGACTCGAACGCATCGGCGGCCCTGGCGTCCAGCTCGCGGATCCGGCGCCGCACCCGCTTGCGGGTTTCCGAGAGCTCGTCCTGCAACCGCGCGATTTCCGATGAACGCCGGCGGACCAGCTCGAGCTGGCGGTCGAGGTGGCCAAGGGCCTCCTCGAGCAGCTCGCGACGGCGCTCGGGCACGACGTCCTCCCGGCGCAGCTGAGCCCGCACCTCCGCGCGTGCCTCCTCGGCTGCCAGCAGTGTCTTCAGCTCCTCGAGGGAGAGGCCGAGCAGCTCTTTGAGCCTCATCACCTCGGCCAGGCGCTCAACCTCGCCCTGGCTGTAGAGGCGGTGGGCGCCGGAGGCGCGCTCGGCGCCCTCGCGCAGCAGGCCGATTTCCTCGTAGTAGCGGATCGTCCGGGGGGTCGTCCCGACCATCCGGGCGACATCGCCGATCCGCAGGTTCGCGTCTGCCACGGCGCCCGGAATGCTGGCGGCGATCCTGCGCCATCGTGCTCCTAGCGCACTGCCGCCGGGGCGGAGGGCCGGCTCAGCTCGAGCTCGTGCTCGCGGGTGCCCGCCTCGGCCTCGCCCTCGGCGGCGCTCGCGAGGGAGGCCTCGTGGCTGGGACGCAAGAGGCAGACGACGGTGCCGAGCAGGGAGACCGCCGCGAGCGTCCACAGGGCCGCATGCATGTTGTCGATGAAGGGGGCGAGCTTCGCCTCGGAGAGGCCCGTGGTGACGCCCGAGAAGATCGCGAACAGGGTCGCTTTGGGAATCGAGGAGGTGACGACGGCCATCACGAAGGCGATCGAGAGGACGGCGCCGGTGTTCTGTAGCAGCGTCCTCGCGCCGGCGGCGACGCCGCGGCGGTGAGCCGGCACGACCCCCATCATGGCGGCCGTGTTGGGGCTGTTGAACATCCCCGAGCCGACCCCGACCATGCCGAGCCAGAGGGCGCTCTGCCAGTAGGGCGAGTGGACCTGGAGGGTCGTCATCGCGGCCAGCCCGGCGGCGCTGACGAACATCCCGATCGCCGCCAGGGAGCGGGAGCCGTGGCGGTCCGCGTGGATCCCCGCGAGGGGGGAGGCGATCAGCATCCCCGCGGCGAGCGGGATCAGCTTGATCCCGGCCGTGATCGGCGTGTTCCCCTGGGCGCCCTGGTAGTAGAAGACGAACAGGAACATCAGCGCGAAGCGGGCCAGGCCGTTGATGAACGCCGCGGCGCTCGCGGCGGCGAACAGCCGGTTGCGAAAGATCTTCAGGTCGAGCATCGGCGCAGCCGAGCGGCGCTCGATCAGGACCCACAACGGCAGCAGCACGACGGCGGCGGCAAGGCCGGAGATCACGATCGTGTCGTTCCAGCCCGTCAGGCCGCCGCGGGAGACGCCGAGGACCAGGCCCGTGAGGCCGACGACGAAGGTGCTCGTCCCGAGCACGTCGAAGCCGCGGACGCTGTCCGGTTTGGCCAGCTCGCGCAGGACCAGGGCACCCCAGGCGGCCCCGGCCAGGGCGAAGGGGACGTTGAACCAGAAGACCCAGTGCCAGGAGATCGAGACCAGCGCGCCGCCCAGCACCGGGCCGAGCACCAGCCCGATCGCGGCGACCATCGTGTTGGCGCCCATCGCCAGCCCCAGTTCCTCCTTGGGGAACGCGTCGGTCACGAGCGCGGCCGCGTTTGCGAACAGGAAGGCCGAGCCGATTCCCTGCAGGACCCGCCACAGGATCAGGACCGTCGCATCGGATGAGAAGCCCGCCCCGAGCGAGGCGAGGGCGAACACGACGAACCCGCCGACGTACGCGCGCTTGCGTCCGAACAGGTCGCTGAGCCGGCCCGCCATCAGCACCAGCACGGTGGCGGCGATCAGGTAGGCGAGGATCACCCAGACGAGCGCCAGCAGGCTCGCGTGCAGCGAGCGCTCGAGGTCGGGCAGGGCGATGATCAGCGTGCCCGAGTTCGTCGCCGCCAGCAGCATGCCGAGGCTGGTGCAGGAGAGGGCCCACCACTTGTAGTTGGCGTGGCCGGCATCGACGCCGAATCGCGCCGAGAGGCGGACGCCGCCTGAACTGCCGGGGGAGATGCTCTGCACCGGTGCTGAACTCCTTCTCGCACAAAGTTTACGTGAACGTAAGGATCAGGATAGCAAGGGTCCCGGTGTAACGCGGTGGGGGGTTCTCGAGACTGAATGGAAAGCCGACAGACGGGGTGCTAGAACATGAACATGTCCACAGATCAGGCGAAGGTCCACAAGTCAGACGAGGAGTGGCGCGAGCAGCTGACCCCGGAGCAGTACGAGGTGCTCCGCCGGGCCGGAACCGAGGCGCCGTTCACGGGCGAGTACGTCTACAACAAGGATTCCGGGGACTACCAGTGCGCGGCCTGCGGCGCGAAGCTGTTCGCTGCCGACACCAAGTTCGACTCCGGGACGGGCTGGCCGAGCTTCACCGAGCCGGCCGTCGCCGAGGCGGTCGAGCTGCGCCCGGACAACAGCCTTTTCATGCGCCGGACCGAGGTCCTCTGCCGGACCTGTGGCGGGCACCTGGGCCACGTATTCGATGACGGCCCCGGCCCGACGGGACAGCGCTACTGCATCAACTCGGCGGCACTGAAGTTCATGCCCGAGGGCAGCGCCGACGGCGCCCAGGCGCCGGCCGCCGCGGACGCATCCTCCGCCAGCTAGCCTTCCCCGGGTGGTCATGCAAGATCAGGCCCGGCGCCTGTCCGAGCCCCTGCGCTGGGGCAGGCGCGAGAAGGCCGCGGTCGGTGCGGTGCTCGCCTGCCTGGTGCTCGGACTGGGCGCCCTGGGCATCTTTGCGCTGACCAAGGGCGCCCCGGCGCGGGCCGACTGCGTCTCGGTTACCTTCGCCAGCACCCTGGGGGGAGCCGAACTGCACGGCTGTGGCGCAAGGGCCCGCGCGATCTGCGCTTCGGGATCCTTTCCGCACATCGCCGAGCAGCTCCAGTCAGCCTGCAGACAGGCCGGCTTCCCGTTCCGCCGGCCCGGCTGAGCGTCCCTAGACAAATGTCTAAACCCCGGCTGCAAGTGTTGGCCAGGGTGGCCCTACCGAGGGTTCGGCAGGCCGGATTTCATACCCGGACTGTCATCGGGGCGTTGCAAGCGCGTACTCACGGCTAGCCGCGCCCCGTAACCCAAACCGTAGGAAATGGAGGCCCATGTCCTGGCTGGCATATCCAAGTTGGCTTAACGCAGGTGACAACGCGTGGCAGATGACCGCGGCGACCTTCGTCGGGCTGATGAGCCTGCCGGGACTGGCGGTCCTGTACGGCGGAGTCATGCAGAAGCGCTGGTCGGTCAACAGCATGATGCTCACGTTTGTCGCCTTCTGTCTGGTGATGGTGGCGTGGACCCTGTGGGCGTTCAAGATGGGCTTCGGCTCACCGATCGGCACGGGCCACGGCTTCTTCGCCAGTTTCTGGGGCAAGTCGGGAACGGTCCTGTCGGCAGGTGCCGAGGAGGGCCAGGCGATCATTCCGTCGGTCACGGAAGGCCCGCCGTTCCATTTCCCGATGGGCTCGCTGGTCTACTTCCAGTTCGTGTTCGCTGCGATCACGCCGATCCTGATGCTGGGCTCGGTGCTGGGGCGGATCAGCTTCAAGGCATGGATCCCGTTTGTCCTGCTCTGGATCACGTTCGTCTACACCGTGAACGCGTTCCTGATCTGGGGCGGCGGCTACTTCGCCTTCCACGGGGCCTTGGATTACTCCGGTGGTTACGTCATCCATCTCGCGGCCGGCGTCTCCGGCTTCGTGGCGGCGGCGGTGATCGGACCAAGGCTGCAAAGAGATCGCGAGATCGACGCACCGAACAACCTGCTGATGGTGGCGGCCGGTGCGGGATTGCTGTGGCTGGGCTGGAACGGCTTCAACGGTGGTGACTCCTACTACGCCGGCGCGAACGCCTCGGCGGCCGTGATCAACACGAACCTGTGCACGGCTGTCGCGATGCTCGTCTGGATCGGCTGGGACTACGCCTTCCGCGACAAGCCGTCGCTGCTCGGCTCGGTCAACGGGATGATCACGGGGCTCGTGGCGATCACGCCGTCGGCCGGCTTCATCACCGGGTTCTCCGCGATCGCCGTGGGTGTCATCGCCTCGACGATCGTCTGGATGTCGATCCGGTTCCTGAGCCGAGCTCCCGTCTTCCGCAGCGTGGACGACACGCTGGGGGTGATCTATACCCACGGGATCGCCGGCTTGGCCGGTGGTCTGATGGTCGGCATCTTTGCCAGCTCCAAGATGGTCGAGTACATCGGCCAGGGCGGAGCCAGCAACCTGCCAGGCAAAAACGGCGTGATCCACGGCAGCTGGACGCTGTTGCGCTGGCAGGCCGAGGCCGGGGCCTGGGTGATCGTCTTCAGCGGCGTGATGACGTTCATCCTGCTGAAGCTCGTCGGGATCTTCGTCCCGCTGCGCCTCACCGATGAGGAGCTCGAGGTCGGCGATCACGCGATCCACGGCAACGAGGTCTACCCCTCGGATGTCCCGACCCTTGGCGGGCCCCACGCTCCTGCGTGGCAGCCCGGTGGCACCGTCCCCGCGGGGGCCGGCGCGTAGGGCAGGACGAAACATCGTTGCCTGCGCCCCCAACGTGAGGGGGCGCAGGGCGGCGGAACGGTGGACAGCGGCAGCGGCCCCGCCTCGGCGGGGCCGCTGTTGTAATCGAGCGCCTGGCCCAGCAGGCCGCGCTCGCCCAACGCGGCGAAGATCTCCTCGGCCACCTCCTGGGCCTCGCGCTGCTCGGTGCTGAGGACGAGGTCGATTCCGGGCAGCAGCGGGGTGCTCTCAGCAAGCCGCCGGGCTCGCTCGATCAGCGGTGCCTTCCCGGGCCAGTGATCGGGCTCCCGGGCATCGATTCTCGCGGCCACCGTCTCGGCGGACGCCTGCAGGCAGACGACGAGCGTCCTGTCGGCGCCCGCCGCCGCCCGCACCCCCTCGAGCTCCTCGGCCGTTCCAACTGTCGCGGAGATCAGGAACCTCTGCCGACCGGCCTCGCGTTGCAGCGAGAGCACCGCCGCAAGCTGGGCCACCCAGCTGCTCGCCGGCAGCAGCGGCCGCCCCAGCGAAAGCTGCTCGGACTCGATCGCCCCGTGTTCGATATCGCCGATGTCATGCAGGGTCGCCAGGGCCTCGAGGACCGAGCTCTTGCCCGCCCCCGGTGAGCCGATCAGGACCAAAGCCGAGATCACCAGCCGAGTATGCCCCGCATCCTCGATGGGCGGTGGCGCCCGTCAAGACGGGGAGCCGACCGTGGCGAGGGATAAGATGTGAAGATCAGTAACAAGTAGGGGGAAAGCGAGGCTCACATGACGGGTACCACGCCGATCGAAGTCCGTCTTGCAGCGCTCAAAGGGCCGTTCACGACAGGGCCCATCGAAGCACGTCTCGCGGCTCTGAAACCGAAGCCGAGGCGCTGAACGCCGATCCGCTTCCGTCGAGGATGCCTCTGGGCTCCTCGGCGGGAAGAGGCCCATACCGGCCGGCGCCGGCCCCGCTCAACTCGGCCGGCGAGGAGGGGACGCTGAGGCCGATCGGGCAGGACACGCCGGTCCCGCCCAGGCCGCAGTAGCCGCCGGGGTTCTTGGCGAGGTACTGCTGGTGGTAGGCCTCGGCGTAATAGAAGGGGTGCGCCTCGTCGTACTCGGCCAGTTCCGTCGTGATCGTTCCGTGCCCGGCCGCCGAGAGCATCTCCTGGTAGGCGGCCAGCGAGGATTCCGCGGCGGCGCGCTGCGCCTCTCCGTGCCAGAGGATCAGCGAGCGGTACTGGGTGCCGACGTCGGCGCCCTGGCGCATGCCCTGGGTCGGGTCATGTCCCTCCCAGAAGAGCTTCAGCATCTCGGCGTAGCTCGTCTTGGCCGTGTCGAAGGCCACGAGGACGACCTCGGCGTGGCCGGTCCGCGTGCTGCAGACCTCCTCGTAGGTGGGGTTGGGCGTCATCCCGCCGGCATAGCCGACGGCGGTCGTGTAGACCCCGGGGGCTTCCCAGAAGAGCCGCTCGGCTCCCCAGAAGCAGCCCATCCCGAAGATGGCCGTCTCGACACCGGCCGGGAAGGGCCCGACCAGGGGGGTGCCGAGGACCTCGTGTCGTGCGGGGACCCGCAGGGCCTCCGGGCGGCCCGGCAGCGCGGCGTCGGGGCTGACCATCTCAGTCTTGGGTGAGCCGAAGAAACGCATGTATCCAGGCTAGCCGATGGGCGTCGTGATCCCGGCCGGCGCGCGGCGTTAGAGTCCCCCGCCATGACCGTGGAGCCGGTGGTCCGCTACGAGGTCCGCGACCGGGTGGCGAGGATCACGCTCGACCGTCCCGAGCGGGGCAACGGGATCACTGCGCGGCTGATCGCCGAGCTGGTCGGAGCCGTCGAACGTGCCGAGCTGGACCCGGCCGTCCACGTGATGCTGCTGGCCGGCAACGGCCCCGGCTTCTGCGGCGGCTATGACCTCGTGGAGAGCGCCGAGGGGATGGGCGGGGCAGCGGGGAGCGGGACGGCGCCGCCGGAGGGCTCGCCGATCGACCCCGCCGTGGTCGCGGCGAACCACGACCCGGCGGGCACCTGGGACCCGATGCTCGACTACGCGATGATGAGCCGCAACGTCCGCGGCTTCATGAGCCTGTTCCATGCGGGCAAGCCGGTCGTCTGTCGCGTGCACGGCTTCTGCGTCGCCGGCGGGACCGACATGGCGCTGTGCTCCGATCTGCTGGTGATCGCCGAGGACGCGAAGATCGGCTACCCGCCGGCCCGCGTCTGGGGCTCCCCGACGACCGCCCTGTGGGCCCACAGGATCGGCGCCCAGCGAGCCAAGCGGCTGCTGTTCACCGGCGACTCGCTGTCCGGCGCCGAGGCGCTCGAGTGGGGCCTTGCGATCGAGGCGCCCCCGGCCGAGCAGGCTCGAGCAGCGCACCGAGGTCCTCCTGGAGCGGATCGCCCGGGTGCCGGTCAACCAGCTGATGATGATGAAGCTCCTGGTCAACCAGACGCTCTATGCCCAGGGCCTGCACGCGACCCAGGTCCTCGGCACGGTCTTCGACGGGATCACCCGCCACACCGCGGAGGGCTATGCCTTCCAGCAGCGCGCCGCCGAGGCGGGCTTCCGGGAGGCCGTCCGGGAGCGCGATGAGCCCTTCGGAGACCTCGGACGCTCGAGCTTCAAGGGCTGAGTTCGCCGATGGCCCGCCCCGCGCTGGACGCCTCGCCCCGGCGAGGGCTAGAATGCGCGGACTCGCGGATGTAGCTCAGCTGGCTAGAGCGTCGCCTTGCCATGGCGAAGGTCGAGGGTTCGAATCCCTTCATCCGCTTCAGACGAAGCCCCCGGTAGTCCGGGGGTTTTGTCGGTTAAGGACCTGGCCCGGTGGTCGTGATCGGGGCCGTGGGTAGCAGTCGTGGGAACAAGCGCGGGAGGGGACCACCTCGTGCCAGGCGACCATGCACATCCCCACGCCGACGAGCAGACGGGTCGCGAGCCTTCGTGCGGATGGCTTGACTAACCCACGTTGTACTGCCATCGTGAGTACATGTCCACCAAGGAAGAACGCCTGCAGATCCGCGTCGACCCGTCCGAGAAGGCGCTTCTCGAGCGAGCAGCGGCAGCGTCGCATCTGAACATGTCCGCGTTCGTCGTCCAGGCCGCTGCATCCAGGGCCGAGGAGGTTCTCGCTGAGCGCTCGAGCATCAGACTCTCGGCGGACGCTGCGGCCGCGTTCACCGAAGCGCTCGAACGGCCCGCCCAGGTCAACGATCGCCTCGCCAAGGTGCTGCGCCGCAAGCGCAAGTTCAGCTGGCTTGACTGAGCTCCGTCGCCCCGCCCTGCTCGACGCTCGCCGGCACGACCGCAAGCAGTTCGACAGCGGCGAGTCCGTGCTCGATGAGTGGCTGCGCCGCTACTCCGGCCAGAACCGCCGCCGGGACACCGCAGCGACCTGGGTCATCGCTGACGCAGGCGAGGTTGTTGTGGCATACGCCAGCGTCGCGATGACCGGAATCGACCGCTCGGCCGCGCCTGAGACACTCGCCAAAGAAGCCCCCGATCCCGTCCCAGCGCTACTCCTCGGCCGGCTCGCCGTCGACCACCGCCACACCGGCCTCGGGATCGGCACCGCGCTCGCAGGGCACGTGCTTGCCACCGCCGCAGAGCTCAACGAGAAAGCCGCCTGCCGGGCAGTCGTCGTCACGGCCCTGAACTCCACGGCCCGCGCATGGTGGGAGCGACTGGGATTCCACCAATTCGACCCCAAGCAGCTCGACCTCTACCTCCTCACTGCCGACATCGAGGCGACACTCAGGCGCCTGCAGTAGAAGTCCGCCACCTGGTGTCCGCGCCGGGTGTTGCGGGGCCGTTCGTGCGGGACTGGAGGCGTGGAAGATGCGCCAGCCGTCCCATGACGCTCTAGGCCTTGTTTGTCGCCGCGCGCACTTTGAGCAACGCAAGCAGGTGCTTCTCGAGCCTTGGGATGCTCGGTGGAGAGATGTGGAAGTCGGTTAGCTCGATCACCGTCGGGCCGGCGGCGAAGTCAAGGACGTCGAAGTAGCTGAGATGAGTTTCTGGTCTGACGGAAGGGTTGGCTGAGCGCAGGGCGTCCTCGATGCGAATCCGGAAGCCCGAAGCGCCCACGCGTCGCAGAGCTTCCGGGATCGCTTCGACGGACACGGTCGTCGTCTTGAGTGGCTGGGTCATGTTGACCAGTCCGAGTGCATCGGCGAAGCACCGTCCCAAACGGAGGCTGTCATCGGCGGCGACGCGCTTCTTCGCGACCGCTTCGCTGCCTCGGAAGGCGACGTCGGAAGCTACCTCGACCGTGTGGCGTAGTTCGACCGAATCGGACGCATTCGGGTCACGTGGACCCTCGAGGCGTGCCGAGGCGATGGCTCCTGGGATGGGATTCACTCCGGCACATCGCGCCAGGGGCGAGGCGCGCGCAGGGGGCGAGATTTCGTGTTCCGGTGAGACGGCCGTCAGTCCCGGCGCGTCGCCTTCCCGGAGATTGACGGCCTTCGCATAGGCCGTGATCGGCGTGGGCAGGTGCTCGGAGGCGCTCTTGGCGGTCTTCTGGCCGCAGCCGGCCAGGCCGCATGCCCCTAGCGCCAAGACGATCGGCAGCACCCCACCTCGTAGGGGGATCACGGCACGAGTATCGCAGCGCTCGCTCTCAGCGGCAGAGTGAAATTGGGCCGTGGGGGGGTGACCCCAATCGAGGCGTGGGCGGGCGGTGATAGGGTCTCGCGCCGGGTATGCGCCGCGCCATCGCATCCGCCGTCATGCTCGCAGCGCTCGCACTGCTGGCGGGTTGCGGCAGCAGCTCAACGACGACATCCACCGGCGAGGCCGCCGCGGTGGCACCCCGCGCAGGCGAGCCCGCGCGGAAGATCCTTGACGAAGCAGCGGCCGCACTTGAGCACGCCCACAGCTTCGCGCTGCATGGGCGCCTCGACGTCGAACGACAGCAGACGGGGATCTCGCTGGAAACCCAGGAACCGAACGTGGCGCGGATGACGCTCGAACGGGGGGACGACGTCGCGTCGGTGATCTTTTTCGGAGAAGGCAAGAGCGCGTACATGAGAGCGAACCCCGCGTTCCTCCACGCGCAATATGCGCACGAACGAGTTCCTGGCGCAGTCGTGGCGCTCCTGGCGAACCGCTGGCTGAAGGTGCCGGCAAAGGAAGCGGGTGGACAGCCGAAGGAACTTGACGGGCGGAGCCTGGGACGTTGTCTCGCGGCTGAACCTGGAACGCTCGTCGTCGAGGGACTCACAACCGTGGACGGGCAGTCGGCCGTGACGATCACCGACGAGGGAGACGTGCCCGGATCGACTCCCAGCAAACTCTACGTCGCGGCAACGCACGAACCGCTGTTGCTTCGCGCCGTAGCGACCGGGAAGCAGCGCCCCGGCGGGCCGCGCCACTCCGCCTGCTCCGGCTCCGGCGAACTTACTGAACCGGGCGACGAACTGTCGTTCGGCAGGTACAACCAGCCAATGGGCATCACGGCGCCCGCCGGAGCCGTCGAACCGAGTCAGCTCGCCAAGCAGTATCTGGGAGGCTGATTCACACCCGGGCAGTGCACCGGGGCCGCCGGGTTCACAGCGGGGGAGCTGGGCTGGGCGGGGACGTGGACGGATCGCAGCGGCCGGGACCGTACGCCCAGTGTCCCGGGGCACGAGGTGTCGGGCGTGGTCGCCGAGCTGGGCTACGGAACGACCGGCCTGACCGTCGGGCAGCGAGTGTTCGGGCTGGCCGACTGGACCCGTGACGGCACGCTTGCTGAGTATGTGGCGATCGAGGCGCGCAACCTCGCGCCCCTGCCGGCAGGCGTCGAGCATGCCGTCGCCGCCGCTGCGGTGATCTCCGGGCTGACGGCGTGGCAGGCACTGTTCGACCATGCTCGGCTCCGCCCGGGACAGACCGCGCTGATCCACGGCGCGGCGGGCAACGTCGGCTCGATCGCCGTGCAACTCGCCCGTCAGGCTGGGGCCCGCGTGATCGGTACCGGCCGTGCGGCAGACAGAGACCGCGCACTGGGCCTGGGGGTAACCGAGTTCGTCGACCTGGAGAGCGACCCCCTGGAGGAGGCCGGCGAAGCCGACGTCGTCCTTGACCTCATCGGCGGTGAGATCCTGACGCGCTCGGCCGCTCTCGTACGCGCCGGGGGAACGCTCGTCACCACGATCGAACCGCCCACGGTCCAGCCCCAGAACGGACGGGCGATCTTCTTCGTCGTCGAAGCCGACCGCTCCCAGCTTGTCGAGCTGGCTCAACGGCTGCGCGACGGACGCCTGACCTCGAATGTGGGCGCCTTGCGACCGTTGGCCGACGCACCGGCGGCATTCGGCCCTGACGCCCCGCATGTGTCGGGGAAGACGATCATCCAGCTCATCGAGGACTGGTAGCCGACCACCGTCCGAGCGCGCGCCCACGCGGGTGCAGCTGCTCGAGGAGTTCGCGGTCATGCTGCACCGAGAAGCCCTGGACGATCAGCCAGGCGCGGCCGACACGCCGGGCGAGGATCGGGCCGCTGGAGCCCCCGTCCTCGGTGTAGACGCCCGCCGTGGAGGTGGGGGCGAGGCCGGGCAGCGCCGGCGCAGGGGTGCGGGGGTTGCGGGCCCCGAGCAGGATCGCCGCGGACAGGGCGGTGCTCGAGCCTCTGACCGAGTACCAGCTCCGCGCGCAGCTGAACAGGACCTCGGCGCCGACCGACCGCCCGAGCGCCGGGACGCGAGTCGCGAGGACCTGCCAGGTGGCCGTCACGAACGACGTCCGGGGAGGGTCGATCGAGCAGGGAGCTCGCCGGGCACTTGCGGAGGTGTAGGGGACCGTCCCGCTCCGAGCGAGCTGGGCGGGCGCGCCGGTTTCGCGCAGCACCCGCCCTGCCTGATCCAGGGCAACAGGGTCGAGCTGTCCGGTCACGAACGCGATCACGCCCTTCCAGCCGTCGGGCAGCTGTGGACCGGGCTGGGCCCGGACGATCAGGCCGCGACGCAGCCTGATCGCCGCGACCGGCCGCGTGACGACGGCGTAGAAGAGGCTGACTTCGCCCTCGGCCTGCGAGAGCGTCCGGTGAGCCGAGCCGAGCAGGCGGATGTTGTTCGACAGCGGCTCCCCGCCCGCCAGCAGGATCGCGGCCCCGGGCGGGCCGGCCGGCGAGCAGCTGCCGCCGCCCGATTCGGGACGGGGCCGTCCGGCGATCGAGAAGGAGGGGAAGCTGCACCAGCCGGCGTCGCCCGCCTCGATGTCGGGGATCAGGGCGACGTCGTAGTGAAGGATCCGCAGGCTCGGCACGGCGCCCCGCAGCGGGGCCGAGCCGCGCACGCCGAAGACGACGATCGCCGCAGCCGCTGTGGCGCACAGCACGAGCACGATCGCCACAAGGGCCAGGCCGGGCAGCCGCCTCAGCGGGCGACGCGACGCCGGCCGGCGGGCGGGCGTTCCGTACTCCCTCACGGCCGCATCGGTCAGGGCCCGCTCGAGGCCTGTCAGGTAGTCGTTCACCGTTTCTCCTCGATCAGGGTTCTCAGTCGCCGCAGGCCGCGGCTGACGTGCTGGCGGACGAGCTGCTCGGAATGCCCCAGCTGGGCGGCCAGGTGTTCGTAGCCCTGCTCCTCGATGACGTGTCCCCGGACGGCCTCGCGCTGCGCGGCGGGGAGCTGCGCGAGCAGATCGAGCGCGGTTTCGCCGGCGGCGGCGAGCTCTTCGACCCGCTGGAGATCCTCATCGTCGAACGCCAGCGGGGGGATCCCGAGCCGCTGCCGGGCCTCGCTCTCGACCCGCCCTCGCCGGGCGCTTTCACGGAGCTTGTTGCGGGCGATCCCCAGCAGCCAGGCGAGCGCCGGGGACTCCCCGGGCCGGTAGCGGGCACAGGCGATCAGGGCCGCCGCGAAGGTCTCGCCGGCGAGATCCGCAGCGAGCTCCCGCGAGTCCACCCGGCGCCCGAGGTAGGCGAGAACCACCGCGATGTGGCGGCGGTAGAAGGCCGCGAATGCGCCGGCCTCGCCGGCGGCCGCGGCGGCCAGCAGCTGATCGTCGTCTCGGGGGTCCGTCGCGGGCTGCACCTACCAACAGCTTGCGCGAAGCGGCCCGTCTGTGACAGGCGCTCGGCGGCGCGGGCAGCTCAGCAGTCGACGGTGATCGTGGCCGTCGAGGTCAGGACGTGGGGGCCGACCTCGACCGAGACCGTCCAGGTGTATTTGCCGTCGAGCTGTGAGGCTTCGGGGGCTTCGACCTGGCCGACGTCGATCGAGCCGCCGTGGAAGATTTCCCGCGCCGGGCCGGGCGGGCTTTCAAACGGACCCGGGCCGTCGCCGAACGTCTTCGACCAGGGGGCGGGCGGCGAGAGGGTCGCCTGTACGTTCAGTCCCGCGAAGCCGCCCCAGGCTTCGGGGATCGAGTACTGCTCGCGGGTCGGGGCGTCGGCGGGGATCGCCGTGGCGTGCACGAAGACGCCGAAGTAGACGTTCTGGGGCGGCCCGGGGGAGTGGGGCGCGCCGGCGGAGACGAGCGAGTCGCACTTCTCCGGGTTCGTCAGGGTGGTGCCGTGGGCGATGAAGACCCGGTTGACCGAGAACCCCGACACATACATCGAGGGGCCGACGGCCTTCTTGCGCTTGCACTTGGACTTCGACTTGGACTTGCATTTCGTCGCGGCGGACCGGGCGGCTGGACGGGGGCCGGCGGCACCTGCCAAGGCGGGTGCCGTGGCGGCGAGCTGGCCGAGGAGGAGGGCGCCGCAGACGAGCAGCGACCCGGCTGTCCTGGCGGGTGCTCCTGGCGAGCTCGGCCTCATCGGCGCGAGGATATCTCTCAGCGGGCTGCGGTGTCCCGTCCGATCGAGGCCGCGTGGGCTGCCAGCTCGAGGCGGTGGCCGTCCTCGACCCGCCAGCCGCGCAGGAACAGCTCGGCGGCGCCGGCCTCGAGGGGCCGGGCGAACAGAAACCCCTGGCCGCTGTCGCACTGCTCCTCGCGCAGCAGGGTCAGCTGCCCGGCGTGCTCGATCCCCTCGGCGAGCGTCTCGATCGAGAGCGCCTTGCCGAGGCGGACGAGGGTCCGGATCAGAGTCTCCCCTTCGGGGTTCTCGGCGAGCTGGACGAGGAAGGAGCGGTCGATCTTCAGAGCGTCCACGGGGAAGCGCTGGAGGTGGGAGAGGGAGGAGTAGCCCGTGCCGAAGTCGTCGATCGCGATCCTCACGCCGAGCTCCTTGATGGCACGCAGTCGGCGGGCGGTTTCATCGGCGTTTCGCATCAGCGCCGTCTCGGTGATCTCGAGCGTCAGGAACGTCGGGTCGAGACCGCTGGCCGCAAGGGCATGCTCGACGTCCTCCACGAACCGGTCGTCATCGAGCTGGCGTGCCGAGGCGTTGACGGCGATCCCCACGAGGTGGCCGCCCGCGTGCCAGGTCGCCCCCTGCAGGCATGCCTCCTCGAGGACCCACCTTCCGACGGGGACGATCAGCCCGGTCTCCTCGAGTAGCGGGATGAAGTCGTTGGGTCCCACGATCCCGCGCTCCGGGCAGCGCCAGCGGATCAGGCTCTCGACGCCCGTGGGCATCATCGAGCCCAGGTCGAAGGTCGGCTGGTAGACGAGGAAGAACTCGCCCCGCTGAAGCGCCCCGCGCAGGTCGAGCTCGAGCTGCATGTGGCGCTGGGCCAGGTCCTGCATCCCGGCCTCGAAGACGACACAGCGGTTCTTGCCTTCCCACTTGGCCCTGTGGGCGGCGATCTCGGCGTCGCCCAGGAGCTGCTCGGCGGAGGTCCGCTCGCCGACGGCGATCCCGATGCTGGCGGTGATCGGCAGCTCGCTGCCCCGGGCCAGCTTGAAGTGGGGGGCCAGCGCTTCCTGCAGTCGCTCGGCGATCAGCGGGGCCCCGGCCCCGAGCGAGCTCTCCTCGAGGATCACGACGAACTCGTCCCCGCCGAGGCGCCCGAGGGCGTCGGTGTCGCGGACGATCCCGTCGAGCCGCGCCGCGATCGCCCGCAGAAGCTCATCGCCGGCCTCGTGGCCGAGCGTGTCGTTTACGACGGTGAAGTTGTCGAGGTTCATGTGCAGGGCGGCGACGGGGGTCTGGTTGCGCCGGGCGCGGCTGAGCATCTGGTCGGCCCGGTCGAGGATCAGGGTCCGGTTGGGCAGGCCCGTCAGCTGGTCGTGGGTGGCCAGGAAGGCGAGCTTCTCCTGCTGCTCGGATAGCTCGGCGTCCATCTTGCGCCGCTCGGCCTCGTAGACCTCGCACATCCGCACGAGGGTCGCGTCGAGTGTGACCTGGGTCATCGCACGGGCCCGCCGGCGGGCCTCGGCTGAGCAGCCCTCCTCCTTGGCGATCCTTCGGGTGAGCTCGGTGACGCCGTCACGCCAGCGCAGACAGCGCTTGGTGACCTCGTGCAGCGGGGCGGCGCGGTGGGCGGCGAGCGCGCCGAACAGATCCCACGCTTCGCGGCCGGCATCGAGGCCGTCCTGGGGGTTGCCGCCGGACATCCAATCGGCAACCCAGACCGTCGCGATCATGCAGATTCGCTGCAGCTGCTCGCTGACGGCCTCCTCGAGGCTGTCTCCGCCGGCCTCGTCGGTCAGCCGCAGGACGACCTCCAGGACGTCGGGGCCGCGCGACTTCAGAGCCCGGCCGATCTGCCTGACTTCCGCGCCCAGCAGCTCCTGGGGCAAGGGGGCGTCGGGGTAGGGGCTCACGACGCCCTCCTCCCTGCGAGCTGATCCATCATCTCTCGGGGAGCGTCGGCCTAAAACAGCCCCCGCTTGAGTCCCGGCGGGCAAATCTGTCCGGGGCCGGACACCTTCGCGAGCCCGCCTGGGCGCCCTCAGCCGGGCCGGGATGGCCGCCGGGCGGGATCGCGGGCGCCGTAGCGCCCGCCGGGCAGCCGCGTGATCAGCCCCATCGCCTCCAGCTCGCCGAGCGCGGCGATCACCGCGCCGGGGTCCCTGGCATCGCGGGCCAGGCGCTCGGGGCTGTCCTCGCCCGCCCCGATGCGCTCCAGCAGCTCGCCCGCCAGGCCCTCGAGCTGTACCTCGTCGGACACGCTGGGGGCGTGTGACTGGCGGCCGGGAGAACGCCGGTGGAGGAGCTCGAGCGCGTCATGGGTGTCGGCGATCAGGGTCGCTCCCTCGCGCAGCAGCTCGTGTGCTCCCGCCGAGCGCCTGCTCGTGACGGGGCCGGGGACCGCGCCGAGGGCGCCGCCGCGTGCGAGCAGCGCCCGGGCCGCCGCCGTCGCGGGCTCCTGCTCGTAGGCCTCCACGAGGATCGTGACCTCCGCCAGCTCGACGGCGGCCTGCTCGGCGGCTAGAGCTCCCCAGCCGCGCCCCCCGGCCGCCCAGGGCAGCTCGGCCGCGACACATCCACGCCGGGCGAGCAGTGCGGCGAGCCGGGCGGCCTCGGCGGGGCGGATCCGCCCGAGCCCGTCGCCCGCGAGAGCCAGGCTTGCCCCCCCGGCGGCGAGCACGCCGTGATGGGCGCTCTGGGCGAGCTCGCCGGCCAGGCCGGCGAGGAGCGTCACCCCGGCCGTCGCCAGGCCGCGTCCCAGCGACGCCGCAATCTGGACGCCGTAGGGACTCGCGCTGCGCCCGCCGATGATCGCGACCGAAGGACCGTCCAGCAGGCGCTTTGCACGTGAGTGGGACGAGCTCAGCCAGAGCATCCGCTCCGCGGTGGCGAGCGACGCCGGCGGGGCTCCCGTGTGGGGACAGATCGCACCGCCTCCGGCGCTCCGCAGCAAAGCGCCCGTGTCGAGCTCGCCATAGGCCCGGGCCAGCTCCTCCCGTCGGCGTCCCGCGAGCGCGGCGATCAGCGCCTCGCCGGGGAGCTCCAGCAAAGCGCGCAGGCGTGCCGGGTCGCCGCGGTGGTAGTCGAGCAGGGCGCTGAGCTCGCCGAGCAGCCAGCTGCGCCGCAGGCATGCCTCGCAGGCCGGCCGTCGTTCCGTGGTGGCCTCGCGCGGCGCGCTCATGCCGAGCGCGTCAGCTGCTGCTCACAGCGCAGGGCGAGCGCCGCCGCGACGTCCCGTCGGCGCACCCGCTCGCGCCCGTCGAGGTCCGCGAGCGTCCGCGATACCCGCAGCAGCCGCTGCTCGCCGCGGCCGCTCAGCAGGCCGGCGCCCCGGGCCCGGGCGAGGATCGCCAGCCCTCCCTCGTCGAGGCGGGCATGGCGGCGCAGCGCGCTCGGCCCGAGCTCGGCGTTGACGCGGACACCCGTTTGGGGCAGCCTCGCGGCCTGGCGCTCGCGGGCGCGCCGGACGAGCTCGGCGGCCTCGGCCGAGCTCCACAGCGCCGGCGCGTCGAGGTCCTCGCCGGCGTCTCGGTGCAGGGCGACGTGGAGGTCGATCCGCTCCAGCAGCGGCCCGCTCAGCCGCCGCCGGTGACGGGCCAGCTCGGCCGGCGAGCAGCGGCAGCCAACGGGCTCGCCGGCGTAGCCACAGGGGCAGGGGTTGCAGGCGGCGATGAGGATGAAGCGGGTCGGGTGGATGGCCGCCCGCCGGGCGCGGGCGATCGCCACGCGGCCATCCTCGAGCGGCTGGCGCAACGCCTCGAGGACGGGGCGGGAGAACTCGGCGAGCTCGTCGAGGAAAAGGACGCCACGGTGGGCGAGGACGACCTCGCCGAGGCGGCCCGGCCCCGCTCCCCCGATCAGGCCCGCCGCGGAGATCGAGTGGTGCGGTGCCCGGAAGGGACGCTCGCGCAACAGCGCCCCGCAGGGCAGCCCGGCGGCGCTTGCGATCCGCATGACCTCGATCGCCTCGGCGCGGGTCAGCTCCGGCAGGATCGAGGGCAGGGCGCGGGCGAGCATCGTCTTGCCCGTCCCCGGCGCGCCGCTGAGCAGGATGTTGTGGGCTCCCGCGGCCGCCAGGATGAGCGCACGGACGGCATGGTGGCGGCCTTTGACCTCGCCCAGATCGGGGTTCGGGCCGGAGCCCCCCGCTCGCCGCGTGAGCGCCGGCGCCTCGGGCAGCTCATCGGGTGCCCCGCCGTCCAGCACCCGGGCGGCGCTCGCCAGTGTCCTGACCCCGGCAACCTGAAGCCCGTCGAGCAGCGCCGCCTCGGGCCCGGCGGCGCAGGCCAGGGCGATCGCCTCCAGGCCGTGACCCCTGGCCGCCTCGGCCACCGCCAGGGTCCCGCTGCAGGGCCGGACGCTGCCGTCGAGGGCCAGCTCGCCGTAGAGCGCGGTCCGCTCGAGGCCTGCCTGCCCGAGTTGCCCGCTGGCGGCGAGCAGGGCGCAGGCGATCGCCAGGTCGAAGCCGGGGCCGGCCTTGGGCAGGTCCCCGGGGGCGAGGTTGACGGTGATCCGCCGTGCGGGGAACTCGTAGCCGCAGTTGCGGATCGCCGTCCGGATCCGCTCGCGGGATTCACGGACGGCCGTGTCGGCGAGCCCGACGATCGTGAAGGCCGGCAGCCCTGGCCGGATGTCGAGCTCGACGGTGACGTGCCGGGCCTCGGGGCCGTCGAGCGTGAAGGTGTGTGCGTGGGCGAGCATCGCCGGGCCTCCTTTGGGTGCGGCTCACTGGGAGCGCAGCAGGCTAGGCGGGCCCTGCGACGGGATGCTCCGGCGGGCGCCGGGGATGCGGGGCGGGTGCGGCGGGGGCGACCGGGCTACGGTCGCCCCCGCGCACCGCGAAGTGCGGCCCTACAGTCCGGCGGGGTGACGGGCGACGAAGCCGGCCGTCGAGGTCATGGTGTTCGACCAGCGGTTGCCCGTTTCGGCGAGGGCGACCGTGTCGAAGCGTTTGCCGTCGACGACCATGAAGGCGTGTTCGGCGTTCGCGTAGATCGTCACCTCGCGCCCCGGGCCGGGTTCGCCGTAGGACTCAAGCGCGGTGGAGTCCTCGGGCGAGCTGAGCAGGCCGGCCCCGTGGAGGGCATAGGAGACGGAGCCCGAGCAGTCATAGCCCTCGGAGATGAACGAGCCGTGCCCGCCGCCCCAGACGTAGGGGCGGGTCGCGATTTCGTTGCCCGCGGCGATGATCTCCGCGACGAGCCCGCCGCCGCCTGCGGCGGTGCTGGTCGAGGCGGATGAGCCCGTGGAGCCTTCCCCGGAGGTTTCTTGGACCGAGGCCGACGGGGTCAGGGTTCCCTCGGTGGTGATGCCAAGGACCGCCCAGGTGGCCGGCCCGACGACGCCGTCCACGGTCAGCCCGTGGCGGGCCTGGAGGCGCTTGACGGCCGCCTCGGTGACGGGGCCGAAGTCGCCGTCGGGGCTGATCTTGAGGGCTTTCTGGAGCCGTTCGACGGCGTTGCCGCTGACTTCGCCGCCGCCGTGAGCGGAGGCGGTCTGGGCTGCCTGGCCCTGGCTGTGCTGGACGGGCAGGGCGGAGGGGGGAGGGGTCAGGGTTTCCTGGCCCTGGACGCCGATGACGCCCCATGTCTCGGGTCCGACGATGCCGTCGACGCTCAGGCCGTGGCGGGCCTGCAGGCGCCGGACGGCGGCCTCGGTTTCGGGCCCGAAGTTGCCGTCGACGGGCAGCTTGAGGGCATGCTGGAGGAGTTCGACAGGGCCGACGGAGCCGGCCGTCCCCGCCGGGGCGCTCGTGTCGGAGACGTCCCTGGTGGCCGGTTCGGTGACGGAGGTGCTGGCGATCGAGGCCGTCAGGGAGCCCGCCGAGCCGCCTCGCAGGGCGGCGCTGGTGAGCGGGCCGACGATGCCGTCGACGCTCAGGCCGCTGCGGGCCTGGAAGCTCTCGACCGCCGCCTCGGTTTCGGGCCCGAAGATGCCGTCGACTTTGACGTTGCCGAGGGCCTGCTGCAGAAGCTGGACCTGACGGCCTTCGGCGCCTTCGGTGAGGACGATGACGTTTTCGCCGGTCGTCGCCGGTCCGGGGCTCGCCCCGGCTGCTTCGGCACCGCTCGCGATGCTTGCCGTCGGTCCCACGGTGAGGGCCGCGAGGGCGCCGAGGGAGACGCGTTTGGCACGCGAGCCGCCCGGCACGAACTGCAGCTCGGCTGCCCGCCGGCGGGCGCGTGAACGGCCCAGCGAGAGCTGCCAGGTCTCCTCGTCGGCAAGGTCGCGCCGCAGGGCGCGGGCGGGATCCGTCAGGGCGAGGATCGATGCGTCAACGGCACGGCCGGCCTTCCTGCGGCCACGGCCTGCGCGGTCGCGGCGGTCACGGGAGCGCTGGAGGGATGAGCTCCAGTGCTCGGGAACTGCAAGATCACGCGGGCATCCCGACATGCGAGGCGTCCTTTCTAATTCCATTTGGCGCCTACGGGGTTAGCTGTCGGGCTCGCGTAAACATCTACGCTACGCCACACTTGTGGCGATTCGCCCCCGCAGCCTGGCGGCTGCAATGGGTCCCCCGCTCTTCCACCCCTTGGGGTCGAAGACTCGGCACGAACGGGGGCAACCTAACAGATTTCCCTGCAAGTTGCGTTACTGGGGAAGGAATGCACCATTTCCTGCCGACGGTGGCGTTAAGCCCCCGTTGATGCGCCGCTGGTAGGTTGCGCGACGTGAAGAGCAAAGGTGGGCTCGACGGCAAGGCAGTCCTCGCACTGCTCGTGCTGGTGGTCGTGGCGGGGGGCGTTGCCCTGCTGACGCTGGGCGGATCATCGGCCGAAACGCTGACCCGCAAGAAGGCCGAAGCGGAGCACCTCGACGCGGCAGGCGTGCTTACGCCGGTCGAAAATGCGCCGCCGCTGGAACTGCGCAACTACCTGGGAGAAAAGGTCAACATCGACTCCTACCGCGGCAAAGCGGTGCTGGTGACCTTCCTCTACACGAACTGCCCGGACATCTGCCCGCTGATCACCTCGAACCTCCGGGTCGCCGAGAACCTGATGGGCCCCAAGGGCGACTCGAAGGTGCAGATCATCGCCGTCTCGGTCGACCCCCGGGGAGACACGGCCAAAGCGGTCGCGGGCTTCCTGGCGCGCCACGAGATGACGGGCCGGATGAAGTACCTGATCGGCTCGGCGCACGAACTGGCCAAAGTCTGGAAAGCCTGGGGGGTTGGCTCCGAACGGGATGCCAGCAACCCCCAGTTCGTCAATCACTCGGGCCTCGTCTACGGGGTCACCGGGACGGGCAAGCGCCTGACGATCTACGCCTCGAACTTCCAGCCGTCGGAAATCGCCCACGACGTGCCCCTGCTGGCCGCCCGCTGAGCCAGGCGATGGAGCCCAGGCGCCGGCGAGTGCTCGGACTGTCCCTCCTGGCGATGTGGCGATCGCGGCGCTCGCGGTCTTCGGGCTGCGCTCGGAAAAGACGCCGGCGCACGGGACGAAGGCGCCCGAACTGCCCCACGAAGTCCTCGTGGGCGGCCCGGTGAGCATCTCGAGCCTCGTCGCCGGAGCCCACGGGCGCCCGACGCTGGTGCTGTTCTGGGCGAGCTGGTGCGGGCCCTGCAAACGGGAGGCGCCGGCGATCGAGCGCTTCTCGCGGTCCAGCGAGGGGATGGGGAGGATCGTGGGGGTCAACTGGAGCGACGGGCTGTCGGGGGCGCGGTCGTTCATCGCCGGCTACCACTGGAGCTTCCCCAACGTCCGGGACGCCGAAGGGACGGTGGGCAACGACTACAAGCTGATCGGCCTGCCGACGACCTACGTGCTGAACTCGAGCGGGCACATCACCGCGAGCCTGCGGGGCCCGCAGACGCCGGCGACGCTCAGCGGGGCGCTGGCGGCCGCGGAAGGCAGCTGAGCGGAGCGGCCCCGGGCCGGCTCAGGGCCGCCCGGCATGAGGTGTCTCGACGAGGGTCGTCAACAGGACGGCCTCCCGGACGGGGGCGCGGTTGACCTCGAGGAAGTCGGGTGCGGCGCTCATCAGGAGGGTCCGTCCGTCGGGGCCGCCGAGCATGCAGGCGAAGATCCCCAGGCCGAGGGGGGCGAGGATCTCATCGAGGATCTCCCCGCCCTCGGCGATCCGGGCGACGCGGGCACCGACGGCGTCCGCGGCCCAGATGCAGCCGTCGGCGTCAAGGGTGCAGCCGTCGGGGGCGAAGCCGAGCTTGGGGAGTGTCTCGGCGAGCGGGCCGAGCTCGGGCGTCTCGGCCAGCTGGGCCCAGATGCGCCGGTCGGTGAGCGACCCGTCCGGCTGGATCGTGAAGGCGCTGTAGCGGGCGCCGGCGGTCTCGCCGACGATCAGGGTCCGCCCATCGGGGGTGATCAGCGAGCCGTTGGGGAAGAGCATGTCCTCGGCGAGGACATGGACGCTCCCGTCGGGGTCGACACGCATGAGCTTCGCGGGGGCGGGGTCGGCGAAGGCCTGCAGGTCGAAGCCGAACTCGCCCACGTAGGCGCGGCCATGGGCGTCAACGACCATGTCGTTCAGATGCCCGGCGCAGTAAGGGGAGAGGTCGGCATGGACGGTGACGGCGCCGTCACGGTCGCGGCGCAGCAGGCGGTGGTCCTTCATCGAGACGACCAGCAGCGAGCCGTCGGGCATCCAGCCGAGCCCCGAGGGCTGGGCGGCGACCGCCATCACCTCGGCGGCCGTCCCGTCGGGCTCGACGGTGAGGACCTGGCCGCGATAGAAGTCCGAGACCCACCAGCGCCCGTCGTGCCAGCGCAGGCCCTCGAAGAATCCGCCCCCCTGCAGCAGCGTCGAGATCGTGCGAACGGCCATCGGCGGGAGAGTATCCGCCGAGGGGGCGGCGGGTGCGATGCTTGACAGCGCAGTGAGGGCGGCTCTAGCGTGGCAGGCCAACTTCGGAGAGGGGCCGGGATGAGCGGGCGGATGGTGCTGCGGGGTGCTCACGTGGTGACGATGGACCCCGAGCTGGGTGAGCTGCCCGGCGGGGACGTGCTGATCGAAGGGCCGCGGATCGCCGAGGTTGCCCAGCGGATCGATATCGAGGACGCCGAGATCCTGGACGTCTCGGGGCATGTGGTGATGCCGGGCTTCGTCGACACCCACCGCCACACCTGGCAGACGCCCTTCCGGGGCGTCTGCGCGGACTGGACGCTGGAGGACTACTTCCGGGGGATCCGGATGTCGATCTCGCCCAACTGCTCGGCCGAGGACGTCTATGCGGGCAACTATGTGGGGGCGCTTGAAGCACTCGACGCAGGCGTGACGACGATCCTCGACTTCTCCCACTGCAACAACACCCCCGAGCATGCCGACGGGGCGCTTCAGGGGCTGCGCGATGCGGGCATCAGAGCGATGTTCGCCTACGGCTACTACCCGGCGCCGGCGGCCGAGCCGGTCTTCACCGAGCACTCCCAGCGCCTGACCGATGCGCTGCGGATCCGCGAGCATGAGCTGGCGGGCGAGGAGGGGCTGATCACGATGGGGGTGGCCCTGACGGAGGTTGGCCTGCTGCCGTTCGATCAGACGATCGAGGAGGCGCGCTCGGCGCGCCGGATGGGCGTGCCGAGCGTGCTGCACACAGGCTGCAACTGGGGATCGGCGGTGACGGAGGGGATCCCCGAGCTCGAGCACCACGGCCTGCTGGGCCCAGAGCAGGTCCACGTCCACTGCAACACGCTGGACGATCGCGACTTCCGCCGCCTGGCGGAGCACGGGTGCAAGGTCTCCTCGAGCCCCGAGACTGAGCTGCAGATGGGGATGGGCCACCCGGTGATCCGGCGGGCGCTTCAGTTCGGGATCCGCCCGAGCCTCTCCTGTGACGTGATCTCCTCGAACTCCGGTGACATGTTCGCCCAGATGCGCCTGGGCCTGCAGTTCGAGCGCTCGATGCGAAACGACGAGTTCAACGCCCGCAACATGATGCCCGAGGAGCTCGATCTGACGGTCCGGGACGCGCTGCGCTGGGGGACTGCCAACGGCGCCCATGCGATGGGCCTCGAGCAGCGGATCGGCTCGCTGACCCCAGGCAAGCAGGCCGATCTGGTGGTGATCGGCGGACGGCGCCTGAACATGGTCCCGATGGCGGACCCGGTGGGCTGCATCGTCTCGCAGGCCAACCCGTCGAACGTCCGCCACGTGCTGGTGGCGGGTGAGTTCCGCAAGCGAGACGGCGAGCTGACGGGGGTCGATCTCGGCGCGGCCTCGACGCTCGTGGCGGCAGCCTCCGAGCGGGTGCTGCGGGCGATCTCCGATGGCGGGCAGCCCCTGCTGGCGGCGGTCCCCGATGGCTTCGCCGACATGATCAACGCGATGGCCTCCCAGAACCTGGCGCGGGCCTGGAGCATCGAGGTCTCGGCCTAGCTCTCGATGGGCTCTCCGGCAAGCAGCCGGCGCAGCAGCTCGGTGCGCTCCTGGAGGTAGTCGGTGAGCCGGTCGTAGTCGGCCTGGCCCGGCTCGGTGGCGGCGAACGGCGGCCCGACGGCGAAGCGGGCGGCCGCCTCCGGCTCCTCCCACTTGAGCAGGCCGCCGCGGAGCCCGTTGGCCCAGGCCGCGACCGAGCCGGTCAGCTCGACGAGACCCATGCGCAGGGCAAAGCGGTCGAGGCCGTGAACCTCCTTGGCATTCTGCGGCCGGCGGCGGGCAAGCATGGCCCGGGCTCTCAGCCCCCAATCCCGTTCCTGCTCCAGCCAGCGCCGGAACTCGGGGTTTGAGACCGTCAAGCGCGCCGCTCCTGCGCTCAGGGGCCCGCTGAGGCCGGTGGGCCGCCCGGCGGCTCGCCCTGCGCCGGCTCGGCCGGTGGGGCGGGGGCGGCCGGGGCCGGGGCCGTGGCCGGCTGAGCGGCCTGGAGCTGCTGGCCTGCGGCGGTGGCGGGCGCGGGGCCGGACATGGCGGGCGCGGGCTCCTCGGGCGCCGGCGCCGGCTGTGCGACGGGTGCGGGGTTCGCCCTGGCGGCCTCGGTGGCGGGACCCGGTCCGGCGGGCTCCGCGGAAGCGGCCGCACCCGCCGCCACGGGCACGGCGGGAGTGGCCGGGGTGGGGCTCACGGCGGGGACGGCGAGCGCCGTGGCGGCGACGGGTCGAGGGTCGCGGGCGAGGGCGCTGCGCCGGGTCGCTTCAAGGGTCAGGGCGTGGGCGACGCCGTCGCGCAGGCCGCTCAGCTCGCGCTGGCGGCGGATGACGAGGACCGATACCCCGCAGAGCAGGAGCAGGGCGATCACGGCGATGCCCGCGCTTAGGTCCGAAAGCCCCGTCGAAGCGGTCGTCCGCGATGGCGGGACGAGGCTGCCGACGGGCGCCGTCAGGCCCCCCGGGGGAGGGGTGAGGGTCGTGCCCGTGACCGGCTGGGTGGCCTGGGCGAGGGCCACCATGGTCCGCGGGGTGATGCCGTTGGTGAGGGTGTTTTCGATCCAGTAGACGGCCGCGCCTTCATGCCAGGCGACGGTCCTGATGTGTTCGCCGTCGTAGTAGAGGGCGTAGGTCCGGGAACTCTCACGGATTTCCATCGTCGGGTTGCTGAGGATCGGAGGGTTCCTCCAGCTGGTGCCCATGACGTCATAGAATTCGCCGAGGCCACCGTGGTCGATGACGACGACGTAGGCGGGGTACAGCGACCGGCCGCCGCCGTGGATGTCGTAGCGGCGGACGAGGTCGGGGACCGCTTCGGCGCTCGTCGCCTGGTAGCGGGGGACCTCCACGGGAAAGGCCAGGTAGGGGGCGATCGAGCGGGCTTCCTCGATCGTCGAAGCGGGGGTCGGTGCGGCGCCGGGGACCTCGACGGGGCCGGAATGGTGGGAGCTGTGGTGCGAGCCGGCGGTGCCCGTGTGCTGCTGGAGGGGCGAGTGCTCGTGGATCGCCGCGGTGCCCTGCAGGAAGGAGCTGACGGCTTCGTTGATCTCGGCTTGGCTGGCCGTGTCGTAGGTCGGCAGGAGATTGACGTGGAAGGGGACCTGGCGGACGGGCTTGCCGGCCGATTCGGCGAGCAGCTCGAGCAGCTGCAGGACCTGCCCGGTGCTGTGGAGGGCCGTGTCGGTTTCGACGGCCTTGCCGAAGATCCGCTCGAGCTTTTCGCGGTGTTCAAGCGCAGTCCCGCCGTACTGGCTCTTGACGGACAGCAGGAAGCGCTGGTCGCGGGCGTCGCGGGTCAGCGACGTGTCTTCATGACGGTTGGCGACGAATTCGAGGGCCTGCTTGCCGCAGAGGCGCTGATAGCCCGGCTGCAGGTTGATTTCGAAGTACTGTTCGCCGCCGGGTTCGTTGACGTGGTAGTAGCGGCGGTCGACGGTCATGTAGACGCAGCCCAGTTCGTTGACGGCCCGGCGGAACTTGGGGAAGTTCGTGACAAAGACGTGGTTGACCGTCACGCCGAGGACCCGCTTGATCGTGTCGAGCATCAGCTGGACGCCGCCGGTCGTGCCGCCCGCCTCCTCGTAGCCGTAGGTGTAGGCCGAGTTGATGCGGTTGGTGATGACGGCCCCGTTGGGTGCCGTGAAGGTGACCTGGAGCTCGCGGGGGATCGAGAGCATCGAGATGGTCGGCTTGCTGGGGTCGATCCGGACCAGGAGCATCTCGTTGGAATGGGGCTCGACGGCCCCGTTGGGGTTGCTCTTGGGCGGCGGGCGTTCGTCGTTGCCGACCAGCAGGAGCGTCTCCGGCCCGCCCTGGCTGGTCGGAGCGAGCGTATTCGGCCTGAGCTTGACGGGCTTGCTCTCACGGAGTGCTTCGACGACCTTGCTGACCTCACTGAGCGCCAGCACGGCGGTGGCGCCGCCGGAGATCAGAAAGATCCCGAGACCGGCCACGAGGACGCGCTTGGCAAGCCACCAGCGCCGCCGCGGCGGCTCTTGTGGCATCGCCTGCGTGCCGGCGCCCGGCGGTGGGCTCGCGGGGGGAGGGGGCATGGCGGACACGTCCTCAAGTTAGAGGAGCAGGCTGCGGGGCAGCCTCACCACGC
The DNA here is from genome assembly GCA_963787765.1 of uncultured Solirubrobacteraceae bacterium. GTDB lineage: Bacteria > Actinomycetota > Thermoleophilia > Solirubrobacterales > Solirubrobacteraceae > Palsa-744. The sequence continues at coordinate 99,323 of CAWBEF010000007.1, forward strand.
CGGGCCCGGGTGGCGGGCATCCGGGGCAGGGCGCGGGCCTAGCACCGAACCCCAGGCGTGGGGGTGCCGGCGAGAGCAAGGAGCGCGCCGGACAAATCGTGGCGGCCCTCGCAACCCTCTCGGGACCACGTCCACCGGGCCTCGGGAGCTAGGGGAGAAGGTGTTGGCGTTGAAGGCCGCCCAGAGAGGCGACGACCGGAATCGAACCGGTGTAGACGGCTTTGCAGGCCGCTGCGTAGCCACTCCGCCACGTCGCCAGACCGTCCAAGCCTATCGGGACTGCGCAACCTGGAGGCCCGGGGCGTGTCTTAGCTGCACCGCCCCACGCCGCCCGCGACCTTGCGGCGTCCGGGAACAGCCGGTAGGTCGCGTTCCTGCGAAGGGAGAACGATGTCTGGCCTGCGAAAGCTCAGCTGCGCCGTGCTTGCCTGCCTGGTCGTTGCGGGGGGATATGCGTCGGACGCATCGGCCTCCCACGGCGAGAGCGTCTTCTTCGAGGCACCCTCCGAGCTCCTCAACCCGGCGACCCGGCCGAGCGCCATCTCGACCCTGCGCCACATGGGTGTGACGGCGCTACGGATCGAGCTCAACTGGCACACGGTCGCGCCTTCGCCCAACAGCATGATCCGCCCCAACTTCGACGGCACCGACCCGGCCGCCTACAACTGGGGCGAGTATGACCCGCTGATCGAAGAAGCCCACCACCTCGGCTGGCGTGTGCTGTTGACGGTGACCTCGCCGGTGCCGCTGTGGGCGACGGCAGACCCACGCTCGCATTCGCTGGTCACCAGGCCCTCGGACCGCCAGTTCGAAGAGTTCATGACGGCCGTCGGGCGTCACTATGGCGGCGAGGTCTCGCTGTACGGGATCTGGAACGAGCCGAACCATCACGAATTCCTCGAACCCCAGTTCAATCCCAACGGCACGCCCGCCTCGCCGCGGATCTACCGCGGCCTCTACCAGGCCGGATACGCGGGCCTGCAGGCCGCCGGAATCTCCCACCCCGCGGTGCTGATCGGCGAAACGGCACCCGAAGGCGAAACACATGTCAGCCGTCCTGTGCGCCCGGGTACGGCCCACAACGTCGCGCCGCTGGCCTTCCTGCGGGGCGCGCTCTGCCTCAACTCCTCCTATCGCCGCGCAGGCGGCTGCTCGGAGCTCCAGTCGGCCGGCTGGGCGATCCATCCATACCCAGGTCCCCAGGGCCCGCTGTATGTGCCCTACAACCCTGAATCGATCACGATCGGCTCCATCTCACGGATGACCCTGGCGCTCGACCGAGCCGGCTATGCCCGCGCGCTCCCGGGGCACCTGCCGGTTTACATAACGGAGTTCGGGATCATGAGCAAGCCGAACCGCTACCAGGGCGTGCCGGTCGCCCAGCAGGCCGAGTACGACGCGATCGCGGAACGGATCGCCTACTCGAACCCGCGGGTAGCATCGTTTGCCCAGTACCTGCTCAAGGACGACCCGATGCCGCCAAAGGGAACGCGGAGGGTCGCCTTCCAGACCGGCCTCGAGTACGCCAACGGCCTGCCCAAGCCGCTGCTGGCCGGCTTCCCAGTCCCCCTGACGGTCACCCGTCACAACCGTTCCTTTGCGCTCTGGGGCTACGTTCGCCCCGCGGGCGAACGGACGGCGCTGACCGTCGAAGCAGAGCGTCGGGGATCGAGCCGATTCACCCTGCTGGCCAAGGTCGGGACCGACAGCCACGGCTATTGGACGCTTGGATCCTCCGTCCAGGCCACCCACTGGCGGGTTCGCTGGGTCAGCCCTGCGGGCGTCGTCTACGTGGGGCCGCCCATCCGGGCCTACTGACACCCGCGGGCCCGCGGTCGCGCCCACCGCTGCGGGAGCGATTTCGCTCCTTACACAGTCCTTCGATCCCGGTTAGAAAGCCTTTCCGGCCCTCTTAGGAACAGTTGGGGACGTTATTAGCAACCGCTCAGGCCGCCGTCACAACATGGGTCGCAACCTAAACCGGAAGGTGACCCGTGAGCTCAAGACGCCTCTTTGCACCAATGATGCTGGCAGCCGTGATCGGCGCCGCGCTGGCCGCGATCGCGGTCTCGCTGCTGCGCCCACCGGCTGCTCGGACGTCCGTTGCGGCTCCGGCCGTCACGGCGAGCTCTGCGTCCGGGTCCGGCACCGTCCGGCAGGTCGCCAACACGAACCTCGACGCGACGCAGATCTACCAGCAGGACTCCCCGGGCGTCGTCGCCATCACGGCCACGGGCGCAGACAGCGAGGACAAGGGCACGGGGATCGTCCTCAACGATGAAGGGCTGATCCTCACCAACGACCACGTCGTCCAGGGCGCGACGGCGCTCTCGATCAGCGTCGACGGGTCCTCCAGCGACTCGCGCACTGCGACGCTCGTCGGCGAAGAAGCCAACAGCGACCTGGCCCTGATCAAGGTCAACCCTCAGGGCCTCGGCTTGAAGCCCCTCAAGCTGGCGGGGATCGGCGGTGTTCAGGTCGGCGATCAGGTCTACGCGATCGGCAACCCCTACGGCCTCGAAGAGACCCTCACCAAGGGGATCATCTCGGCGCTAAACCGGGAAATCTCCGCCCCCGACGGCGCCAAGATCACGGGCGCGATACAGACCGACGCGGCGCTCAACCCCGGCAACTCAGGAGGCCCGCTGCTCGACAGCCAGGGCGAGGTGATCGGCGTCAACTCGCAGATCGCAAGCGACGCCGCCAGCGTTCAGGGCTCCCAGCCGGGCAGCACAGGCGTGGGCTTCGCGATCTCATCCAACACCGTCGCTGAAGCTGTCAAGCGGATCGAGGCCGGCAAAGGCGTCGCATACGCGTCTGTCGTACATGCCGGTCTGACCACCGAAGCCGAATCAGCCGGCTCAGGTTCCTCGGGCACCGCTGGCGTCGGGCCTGAAGCCGAGAGCGGTCAGGAAGCCCAGAGCGGTCAAGAAGCCCAGAGCGGTCAAGAAGCGCAGGGCGGTCAAGAAGCCCAGCGGGGTCAGGAAGCGAACGCCGAAGGACAGGGCTCGGTGATCCTTCCCTGACGAGGGCCGCGAGGGCCTCTGCGCCTTGCCCCGGACTCGCCGAAGCCGCGGTGGATGAGGTCTCGTCGGAAGCTCGCGCCATCGGCCTCGCCTGCGCCCGCCTCACCGGCGTTGATACCCTTCTGGCCGTTCCCAGGGCGATTAGCTCAGCTGGGAGAGCGCCGCCTCGACAAGGCGGAGGTCACTGGTTCGAGCCCAGTATCGCCCACTAAGGAAAGCCCCGCACAACGGGGCTTTTCTCGTTTTCGGTCGCGCTTGCCGGACGGTTCTCAAGGCCGGTTTTCCCACATTCTTCCCACACGCGCCTCCGCGAGCACTGTCGCATGGGCCAGGCCCGCATCGAGCAAGGCACGCGACTGCGGTGTCAGGGGCGGGCCCCATTAGCCCTGCTTAGCCATTCGCGGGAACCTGGCGTCAACCCGAAGGTGCGTTGGACGCTTATGGGCCACGCCTGGGATCGCGATCACGGTCGACGTGTACGGTCATCTCATGCCGAGGGGGCTCGACGAAGCGCAGCGAAAGCAAACGCCTACCTCACCCGTCAGACAGGGAGGTAGGCGCTGGAGCGGCGGCGTCGCGCCATTTAGTGGCCAGACCGCAGCGAAATCGTCGACTTGCTCGTGCCGGCGCCAAAGGAAGCCCGACTCGGCCATGGACTGGGGCAGCAACGAGACCGAGGAACGTGAGCGCTCCGATCAAGTAGGACGTAACCCGAGGGGCCCGCGCTACACGAAACAGCGCCTTGCCGGCGAGCGTCGCCATCGCCGTACCCTACCCCGCCGTTGACCACGAATATGACCTGCGTAGTTCAGCGCTCCCTGCGGCGGTGCGCCTCAACGTCTTTGGAGACCCGATGGGTTTAGGCTCTGCTCCCGATGGTGCGCGAATGCTCTCTGTTGCTGCGAACGGCGCCTCGACCGGCGCTCCGGGCGCGCGGCGGGTGGGCAAGGATGGTTGACGAATGGCCAGAGCAGTGAGCGGCCAACCCGCAGCCCTCGTCCAGTTCGACGCGCACCATCTCGAGCCCATCAAGATGCTCTTCGTGGACGCAACGATCGAAGTCCTGATTGCCTTCAGGACGCCGTTCCGCTTCAGGAGGAACGCATCGAACGTGACCTCTGGGGAGTGGCGGGCGCTTATGCGCTCCTTGGCCCCAGCTCGAGCGCGCTCATCCGAGCCCGACCAGGAATGGGTAGCGACGTGCTAACTCGAGTCCGTCAACATCTCCGTGAGTCGGAATGGTTCACGCGGGTCGTTATCGTGCGCGACACACGCCAGGGATGGAACACGGCCGAGGCGGGCTTCATCGAGGGGCGCCTCCACCAGCTGTGCCGGGACAGCAAAGGTGTCGAGCACATGGATCGGATCGACAGCGACGAATCCCTGCAGGAGGACGAGATGGCCCGCCTCGAGAGACGCTATCTTCCCCCGATTCTCGGCCGCGTTGCGAATCGCCGGCGTCCCGGTGGAGGACGGATTGTGAAGGAGTATGTTCTCGTCTTCCGCGGTTTCGCGCGTAAAGCGAGTCGGTGTCACGTGGTCGTATCGAATGGGGCGGACGGCTCTCCGCGGGTTCTCGTCGGGGAGCTAGATGACAACCCCGGGACCACGGTAACCAACGCCGTCGAGGAGGTTGCGCGCGGCATCAGACGCAAGCTCGTCAAAGGCCGCGGCGGCTTTGACCTGTACGAGTACGTCCCCGTGGGCGCCAGAGCCTGAAGCCTACGTTCTACCGGATCAAGTGGAACGGACAGCCCGGGCGATTCGCGATGCCGACATGGGGGACGTGGTCGAGCCGTCAAGTGTCGACTGGCTCGAGGAAGCCAGTGGTTTCGTGAGAGCGGATCGGTACACGGCCGAGGCGCTCAAAGCCGAGCGTCCGATTGCGCTGGTGGATAGTCGCGACGACACAGAAGACGCACTCGCGCGGTTGCGCTAGGCCGTACCGGGCACGCTCTGGGCGTAGCGCGCAGGGGGCGTGGTCGAAGGTACGCTGTTCTCATGATGTCGCGCCCGGAGTCCGAGGATTACCGAACGGGAGCCGAATACCGCTGGGCGATGCGGCTCTGGCGTAAACGCACCGGTGGCAGCCTCGTGACGACGGCCGCGCTTGCTCTCCTCGTCGATGGGCTGAGCGGCTGGGGCGCCTTGGCGGTAATGACAATTGCCGGTGCTCTCGGCGGGCACCTCTACTTGCGCAGCGCTCACGAGTGGCGATGAACGACGACCAGTTTCGAGATTGGGCTAAGGCTTCTCAGAAGGCTCTGGGCCCCATGCTTGAATCGATGCAGCGAGCCGCAGCATCGGCGGCAGAGATCCACGGCAAGGCGATCGAAGCCGCAGCGGCACACGTGATCCAGGCGCAGCCTCACATTGACGCGTTCAGGCGCTGGGCTGAGTCGCTTGAGCCGGCGCTTCGCGCTGCCGATGCGATTCGCGAAGCCTGGGAGCGCGAGATTCCACCGAACCTACGTGCCCTCGAGGTGGAGGATTCGATCTGGGCCGCCATGAAGATATCCGCGGGAAGCGGACCATGCATGATGTGGGTACCGCCTACGCAGGTCGTTTCGCAAAACTCGCGAAGCTGCGAAGACTTCGCCGCGCGGGCGCCGTGCTCGTCGCATGCCGTGAGGAAATCCTTTCCGACGCGATCAACGTTCTAGCCGAAGCGACAGTAGAGGTCGTCGACGAGCAGCGTAATGCGCGGCTGCTTGCCGAGGCGGCCATCGCGGCGGCAGCGGAGGGGCACGACAAGGCTGCACAGGCGCTTATCGCAGCAGCGCTCGGGCGCGTCCTCCACCGAGTGCTTCGCTACGAGACACTCGGCGAGGCGTATAGGAAAATGTCTCAGCGCGACATCGAGGAGGCGTTCAACGTCATGCGGCTAGTCACGATCGAGGCTTCCACGAGCCGGACTTTGGTCGACACGAAAGACCATGTCGAGGGGCTTCAACAGACACGGCACCCTGCACGGCGACACTGACTTCTACGGCGAGGCAGAGATGCTCGCCGGCCTGCTGCTTTCGTCGCCTGGGTTCGCCAACTCAGCTGGTTGGCCGAGCATGAGCGCAGCGTCTTGGTCGGCGTCGCCTGAAGCGGAGGAGGTTGACTGGTGGCCGCGGAGGAGGAGCAGTGGGAACGGCCGCGCGACCTTTCGGGGTCGGTGAGCTGTCCGCAGGATGGCTCGAACGCGAAGGCTGGGCGCCGTTGTACGGCGACGGACCCGACGAGGAGAAGAGTTCACTCGTGAATCAGGATGCGGAAGGTGACTGACGACCTAGCGATCATCAGGCTCCCGGATCCTGCCATAGCGACTGGCTATCGCGACGCGTTGAGCCAGAGGGCGCACTTTACGGTCGATGACCTGGGCGATGGGATCGCCGCAATCGCGCCAGGTGCGGGTGCTGGGAGTACCGAGGCGCATTTCCAACTCCACAAGCTTTGCGACGGAGCGAGCGACCTTTCGGCTGCAGCCACCTGGAAGCCGTTGCGCGACTATCCACCCGCGAAAGAGCTCATCCGAGGAGCCAGCCGAGTTCATGAACCGGATGCTCGAGTCTGGCGAGCATGCCCGCGGTGTTCATGGCGGAACGTCGAGGGCGAGCTCGTCGCATTCAACTTGGCAGCGATGGGAGCAGCTCAAACCGATGAGCTTCCTGCCCTGCTCGGCCGCGAGCTCCCCGCCCTGTTCGGGCAATTCCCGAAGGGGTCGCTTTGGCTCGTCTCGGTGAGCCCCGTGCTGCAGGCCCGCCTCGCTGTGGGCCGAGCGCAGTTCGCCTTTGAATTGACCCCAGATATCCCCCTCGGCACTGACATGGAAGAGCTCAAAGCGCTCACAGGCGTTGGACTCGGGTCTGGCGTAGACCAGATGAGCGCGATGCGCCTGCCGCTACCTCGCGCTGTCGCCTGCGGCCCTTGGTCTCGTGTTTCCAGCACTCCCGCAGGTACTAGTGTTCCTTTTCGGCGACGCTCGTGGATCTGAGGCGCCCCGTCCCGATCTCGCTTGCCGCGATGTACCGGCCGAGTGCTCTGAACCACCCTGGCGGTGCCGCGAATCGCCACCTCTCACCAGTCGACCCCGGCGATGGCGAAGGCGATGCGATACCTGGTGGGTGACATCGCTCGACCGCTATACAGCTACAGCCTCGGATCCGACCCGCTTCACCGACAAAAGCGGATACCACGACGCACCGCAGCAGATGGCGTGGATGCTAACCCTGGAGCGGCTGCTAGCTGACGCTCTATCGCTGCTCGCCGAGCCGCAAGCGAGCGACCTGCACCGCGTCCAAACAGCGTTCGATCTGCTCGATAAGGCCGCGCAGCTACTTGGGTACGAGGGGAAAGAAACAACGAACGGCTTCATGGACTTGCTCCGCCGAAAGCGCGCGCTACCGAGACTCATAGACTCGTACGACTCCCTCCCCGGGCCACTCGCTGAGAGGCTCGGCTCGCAGGCCACCACGCTCTACGACGACTTGTACGCCAAGGTCCGGGAAAACACTGTGCAGTACCGCCTGACGCCGAGCGGGGCGAAGGTTGCTCGCTCCGACCCAGCCAATCTGACGGCAGTCGACAACGACACCCTTGTGGCAACCATGGTGCGAGCCGTGCGCAACACCTCCCACGGGCTCCTCGAGTTGCTTAGCAATGACCGAGAGCGGTTCCTCCTCGCGATCAACACCGGCGACATCGCCGCTGAGCTCCCTGCCCTCGCGCCGCTTATTGCACTCGGCCTCTTCGCCGATGCAGATGGCCTGGTCAACGGGAGCTGGAAGCGAAAGCTCAAGGCCTCGAAGAACGGAGGCGGTCCTCAACCTTGCGAGTCGGTTGGCTCCTCCGTCGCGTAAGGTTCCCGGCGTTGGCCGCTCGCTCGACGGTCGATGATCACGACCCGCTTGGGCGAGGCTCACCGCCGGTCGCGTCATCGACGCACCGGAGTACGAACCCGAGTTGCATGAGACCCTCGATCTGCTCTGCCGGCAGGTCTCGGGTGTGATCGCAGGCGACTCGGAGTTCGCCGAGTGTGCCGAGGATGGCGATCCCTTTCGACGCGCTCGAGCCGATCGGGTTGCACGAGGTCAGGCACGGCGCGTCTACCTTCGCGTACGAGGCAGGGCTGGGCGACGTGGAGACTCGCGCAGATCAGCGGGCACTCCGACGTGCGCACCACAAAGACGATCTACGTGCACCTGTTCAAGGACTCCGGCGCGGGGGCTCAAGCAACGCGGGCTCGAGGAGAGCCGCCGGCCGAGCACGGCCAGGCCGCGGATGGCGCTCGCATCACTGCGTCTCAACGCCAGATGAGCCGAAAGTGTCGGGATCATTGATAGCCGGTCCGGAGCTGTCGTCTAATGGCTACGACGGCGAAGTCTTCGCCCGCTGACACCGGGGGTGAGGTCAATCTCGCGAAGGCGGCGGCGATCTCAGGATTGCTTGGGGAGGCTCCCAGCTGAAGGTCATCTCGAAGTTGTGGGGCATTCCGCGCGCGTGGGGTCGAACCCAGGTTTCGCCCGGGGCTAGCTCGATGCCTACGGCGTGGGCCGCTATCAGTGCATCGTGGCTGCACGTGAAGCCGGGAGCCAGCTTACGGCGATGCCCCACGACGTAATGTGACGCGTAGTGCGCGGTCGTCCCAAGTGGAACGAGCGACAGGGAAGCGTAATAACGATTTTCGCTTCTCGCGCCACTGACACCACGAACCCTAGGGCCTGGAGACGTCGCCGAGCGACCTTGACGGACCGGAGCGGGCTGGACCGAAACGCTTGTCGTTGTCGGCTGGCAGCTGAGCTCAGCGAACGCGATCAGCGCCATCAACCACCCGTCGACGATCTGATTCCGATCATTCGGCTCGTGGAACGCGACTGCAAGCGGGTCGGTCGAACCTTGCAACCGCAACACGGCCTCCACGCGCTCGCCTCCGTCGCGAGTGAGCAAGAAGGGCACGACGACTTCCCCGTCCAACGAGCGCACGGGTTCGAACTTGAGTTGGAAGCTAGGAACGATGAGGACGACGGCGTGGCCGAACACGAAACTACGCGACGTGCGGAGGCGCGAGCTTGCTTCCAGAGCGAGGGCCGCGACATTGCGAGGCACCGTCTCGGGAATCGCTCGAAGTACATGGATGACGACTCTCCACGACCGGGGGACGCGGCGCGGGAGCTGTGAGTATCATCTGGCGGCAGCTTCCGCTTGGAACCCTTGCTCGCGGTGGCTTTCTTTCGCCGTCCGAGGCCATCCAGCTTGTTCGCGAGACCGAATGCCGCGGCGACGTTATTGGCGTTCGCTTGTCGGCGGCGCGCCGCCGCGCTCTCGTGTTGTCGGACTGCGCGTTCAATTCCCACCTGTAGTCGCGCCCAGTGTGCTCCGGCCCGTAGGTAGTTGCCCCGAATCCGCTCCCGGCTGCTCGTCGCCGTGGCGTATGTCGCGCTGACGAAGGCTATCGGCGCTCGCCCTCGGTAGATCCTGAAGCCGTCAGCCTCGCCGGAGACCGCAAGTCCCAGGTCTAATAGGCGGATGTGGGCCTCGACGGCCTTTCTCAGGTCGGAGCCTCTGTGGAGTACCACGAGCGCTCCGACGACGCTTTCCCAGCTCGTAGCGGTGACCTTACGGACACGTTGCCGCTCTTCGGTCGTGAGCGGCAGGCCAAGGCTGTCGACAAAATCCCTGGCAACCGCCCTAACCGTCCGGTCGTTCTTCAACCGCTGCTGGTCTCGCGCTCGCCCTCGAGCCGCCTTCTCGGCAAGCTGATGCGGCGTTTGCGCGCCGGGTCTCTTCGCCCGCTTCGCCACCTTAGCGACGGCCTATCCGAGTTTGACGGCCGCCACCGTCTTGGTAGCCAACGCAGTTGCGGGCGTCATCAAGGCTAGAGATGCGACTACGGGCCCCGAATGCCCCTGTCGCCACGCGCCGACCGAGCGACCACGAAGCCGCGGACCCACCACGACCGCGACACCCGCGCGCCGACGCCAAACTCGATCCCGCAGCCCCATTAGATCACTCTCCCCCGTGCACAAAGCGTGACGCCGAGTCGATCCGCGCCCGAAGAACTCGCCGAGACCCGTATCACCGCGCAGGCGCATAGTCCCTTGTTTCAGCGATGGTCGCTACGCGGGCGCCTCCCGAGCGTAGACCCGTCTCCGGCGGGTCGAATCGCGTCTCCCGTCCCAAGCGGTCGGTACACCGGAGCCATGTCGCCGTACGCCGTCACTGAGGTCGCCTCGTCCAGCGTCGCTTCGAGCGCGATCGCCGTGCTCGGCCTTCTTGCCACGTTCGCGTGGGTTGGGTGGCGTTCGGGCTGACCCTCATTCGCGTCGCCGGCTGGTGCTCGTGGTGGGCCGCGTGGGCCGCGGGCAGCCAGGGTGCGTACTGTACGGCGTCGCACTCGCTGCTGCTTGGCGCCCTCGCGTGGAGAGCAGGCACCATCTGGTATCCCGGCGCCGCCGGCACGCTGGCCCTCGCCGATCTCCGCCAGGCTCCTTCGCGCGCCTGCTTCGCCGCTAGCCGAGAGATCCACCCAGCCTCGAGCTGATCGGCGCAGCCCACGACGCCCCTCTCCGCGTCTCCCGGCCATCCATCTTCACGGCACCAGGCCGTCCAGGCCCAACGGCAAAGGCTTCCCTGCCGCTCTGCGTCGCTGCGCTCCGCACGCGCACACAGTTGCACCTGAAGAATGCTGGACATCGCTAAACATCGCTGTTTTTGCTGATTTGGTTATTCGTGCTCTCCATCGGCAAGATCGCGCTCGGCCAGCACCGCTACTACGAGCAGCAGGTCGCGCGTGGCGGCGATGACTACTACTCGGGCCGCGGCGAGGCCCCGGCGGAGTGGGTGGGCGCCGGGCGCAGGCGCTCGGGCTGTCCGGGCGCGGTCAGGCCGAGCAGTTCAACGCGCTGATCGCCGGGCTCGATCCGCGTGACCCCAGCGCACGGCTGCGGTCCTCGCCGCGGGACCCGAAGGTCGCGGCGTTCGACCTGACCTTCTCGGCGCCGAAGTCGGTGAGCGTCCTGTTCGCGATCGCGCCGGAGCAGACTCTCGGGCGCGCTCGTCGCCTGCCACGAAGAGGCCGTCGTGCCGCGCTGTCGTACCTCGAGGACAAGGCGGTGCTGGTCCGCCGCGGCCACGGCGGCGAGCACGTCGAGCCGGCGGCGGGCTGATCGCCGCCGCCTACCGCCATCGCATGAGCCGCGCGCTCGACCCGCAGCTGCACACCCACGTCGTCGCCGGCGAACCTGGCGCGCGGGAGCCGACGGTCGCTTCACCGCGCTGCAGGGGCGCCGCTCTACGGCCGCGAAGACGGCGGGTTCCCTCTACCAGGCGCATCTGCGGGCGCTCGTCAGCGAGCGTCTGGGGCTGGAGTGGGGCGAGGTGCAGAAGGGAGCCGCGGAGCTCCGAGCGTCGCAGCGGCCGGTGCTCGAGCAGTTCTCCAAGCGCCGTCACGAGATGCTGCGCGAGGCCGAGGCGGGCGGGATCGGGCTTGGGTCACAAAGGCGTCGGCCGAGAGCGCGGCGCTCGCCACGCGGGAGCGCAAGCAGTACGGCCTCGAGACGCACACCTGGCGCGAGGAGGTGCGGGCCCGCGCCGGCGAGCTCGGGCTCGGCGCGCAAGAGGTCGCGGAGCTGCTTCAGGCCGGCCGAGCGAACGCGCGCGGACGGCCTCGCCGTAGCGCGAGCGGAGTGGAGGAGCAGGCCCTCGGCGATCGCTGGCGGGCCCGGAGGGGCTGACCGCGCGCAGCAACACCTTCGATGAAGCGGCGGTGCTCCAGGAGTTCGCCGCGGCCGCCACGCAGGGTGCTGTCGTGCCGCGAGGTCCGCGCTCAGGCCCAGAGGTTCGCCGGGCGCGCGGAATCTCTCCACCGCCGTGGCGAGATGACGACCGCCGAGCTCGCGGCTGCGAGCGGCGGCTGATCGCGGCCGCGGTCGGCCGGGCCGGCGAGGGCGCCGGTGTTGTCGACCCTCACTGTCGAGCGGGCGATCGCCGCTGCCGACCGTCCGCTCACCGGCGAGCAGGCCGCTGGCGGTCCGCGCGACGGTGAGCACTGGCGCACGGGGTGACCGTCATCCAGGCGCTCGCCGGGACGGGCAAGACCTACACCGCCGGCGTGATCGGAGAGGTCTACGAGAGCGCGGGATTCGAGGTGCTCGGGGTGGCGCCTACCGGTCGCGGGGCGCGCGAGCTGACCGAGGAGGCCGGCGTCACATCCCGCACACTGGACCGGCTGCTGATCGACCTGGAGCAGCTCGGCGACGAGCTGCCAACGGGTGCGTGCTGATTCTCGATGAGGCCGGGATGGCCGCCACGCGGGCCAGCGCGCGGCTCCTCGAGGCGGCCGAGCAGGCGGGCGCAAAGGTCATCGCGATCGGCGACCCCGGCCAGCTCGCCTCCGTGCAGGCCGGTGGCTGGCTCGTCGGCCGTCGGCCGCTCAGCTGGGGCACTTCGCCTGACGAGGTGATGCGCCAGCGCGACCCGGCCGAGCGCCGCGCGCTCGGCGCGCTGCACGACCACTGCCCCGGCGTACCTCGAGTGGGCCGAGCCGCGCCGGGTCGCATCGAGACGTTCAGCGACCCGGCCGACGCGTGCGAGCAGGCATTGACCGAGTGGGCAGCAGGCGGCCGCGGGAGGGTCGGGCCTGGCCCAGGCCGTGATGATCGCCCGCGACAACGACACGCGCGAGCAGCTGAACCACGCAGCACGCGAGCTTCGGCGAGCCCTCGGCGCGCTCGGCGAGGAGCGCTCCTACGGCGCTCTCGAGCTCGCAGTCGGTGACCGCGTGATCTGCCGCCACAACGACCGGGATGCTCGACGTCGACAACGGGATGCGCGGGCACGGTCCGCCACCTCGACCCCGACCGCGCGTGATCGACACTGACTCGGGGCTCGTGCGCGAGCTGTCCAGCCGCCTACGCAGCAGATCACCTCGAGCACGCTTACGCGCTCACCGGCCACGGCATGCAGGGAGGCACCGTCGAGGCAGCGATCGTGGTCGCCACTCCACGCGACCTCACGGCCGGGTGGAGCTACACCGCGCTCTCTCGCGCCCGAGGCCAGACAGGCTCCTCATCCACGACCACCAGCCCGCAGCGGAGCGCAGCGAGTTCGGCGCCGCGAACAGACCCCGCGGTCGCGCGAGGACGCCCTCAAGGGGTGCAGCGGCGGATGCTCGAGCGCGACGACGAGGACCTCGCGATCGAGCAGCTCCCGGGCGCAGGTCGAGCCAGACGACCCCGAGTGGCCGCCGCCGGCGTCGGCGGACGAGCTCCCACAGGAGCGGGCAGCCGCGCTCGCCGAGCCCGGCGCCGCCGGTCACGGCGACTCAGGGGCGCCTGCGCGAGCTGCGCGAACGCATCGAGCAACTGCGAGCACAGCTCCAGGCGCTGCCCACGGTCGAGTTGCAGCGCATCGAGGACCTCGACGGACGCGCGCTCACGCTCACCAGCCAGCGCGAGCAGCTCACCGAGCGGCTAGCTGCCCTGCCTCAGCCACGCGACGACTCGGGCGCGAGCAGGACCCCCACGCCGGCGACCGCACACATCTATCCAGCGTGCTGAACGCCAGCGAGCGCGACCTCGACGCTGTGCTCGCACAGCGCAGCCGCCTCGAGCGCGAGCTCGGCAACCCAGTCGAGGTCCGCGCCGAGCGCGACGGACTCAAACACGCAATCACCCAGCTCACCCAGGAACACACCCAGGTCCGCAACGAGCTCGCCGAGCGCGAGCTCCACGCCCCAGGCGCCTGGGTGCGAGACACCTTCGGCGAGCGCCCCGATGAGCAACGAACCCGGGACATCTGGAAAAAGGGCGTACGGCAGGCCGCGCGCTACCGCCTTGACCACGACTGGAACGATCCACAGAGCGCTCTCGGGCCACGGCCAGAGCAGCCTAAGCAGCAACGCGACTGGGACGGCGCTCGCAACGCAGTCACGCGGGACCAGCGACGACTGGGCCGCGAGGTGGAAACAGAGCTTGACGTCGACCTCGGGATCGGGTTCTAGCCGCAGGTCGAACTGCAAGGCGAACGGGAAGCGCGCGGCACACCGTGACCCATCCCGCGCGGACGAAGACTGTCCTCGAACCAGGCACGGAGCCAGGCACCGCACCTCAGGCTCGGCACTCCTGACAGCTTGCTTGTCCTAGCAGCGGGTCCCTCTTGAGGCCATCCAGCCGGGGATGCTCTATGCCGGCTCTATGCCGGCAGAAATTGCCAAGTCGCGCATCCCCGCGCCCGCAGGCGAGTAGTCGCCGCGCCGAAGGTAGTCTCCAAGCACGAGTCATGAAGGACCTCTGGCAGCAGATCACCCCATCCGAGTACCCGTGGGAGCGGGAGGCCCTCGACTACCTCAAGCGCCTCCTGCCGG
>CAWBEF010000008.1:0-165804 GCA_963787765.1 uncultured Solirubrobacteraceae bacterium
CCAGGCGCACTCGAAGCAGAGAGGCGGCGCGTGCCTCAGCTGTGCGAGTTCATCGAGGCGAACGAGCCTCGAATTCTCGCGTTCAACGAGTACGCCGATGACAACGGGACGGAGGTTTCAGTTGTCCAGGTCCACGCGGACGCCGACTCCATGGAGTTCCACATGGGAGTCGTCCGCGAGCAGGCCGAGCGCGCCTACGCCGAGACCCTCGAGGCCACAACGAGCATCCAGGTATATGGCATGCCCAGCGCTGGGGTGCTCGACATGCTGAGCCGTCAAGCAGGCGATGGACCGTCTCTGACGGTGCATCGACATCATCTGGGCGGATTCACGCGGCTCAGCTCGGGCTGAGCGACAACGCGGGCACTGGCGGCGCACCGTGACGCGCGGGTTGGCGCCAAGGTCTACGTCTTGCCACTGCAAGCCCACCGCCTCGCTGATGCGCACCCCGGTCTGAGCCAAGAAGCGAAAGAACGGCTCCCACTCGTCCGGTACGGCGGCCAGCACCAGGGCTAGCTCTGCGCGGGTGAGCCAGCCGGTGGAATCCGCGACGGAAGTTCTCGGGGCTTGGCCCACACGAGCGTGTAGCGCCAGTAGAGCCGGCGCTGAAACCGAGCGCCCGGTAGAACGCGCGCCGCGATCCGCCGCATCGACGCGTAGCTCTCGGCGGGCGGCCACAGGAGCGGCGACGGGTGCTGCCAGTACCCGGAACGCAGTCGTCTCACACGATCGGGGAGAACCGCTGCGATGTCCAGCGGCCAATCGCTCGGCGATGAGCGAGCGAGGCCGATCACGGCGAGTACGCCACCCGGCCGCAGAAGACCACCGAGGCGGACCAGTGCGCGCTCGGCGGGCATGTGATGCAGCGACGCGACGACGGTGATCAGCTCGAATGACGCCGGCTCGAACCCGTATGCCAGCGCGTCGCCTTCGATGTATTGGATGTCGCCCCCGTCAGGGTTGGCGCGGGCGGCGGCGATGCTGGTGTTGTCGCTGTCGATCCCGGTGACCTCGGGTATCAGGCGGCGGAGCTCGCGGGTCAACGTGCCCTCTCCGCACCCCACATCGAGCGCGCGCCGGCAACCGGGCGGGATCGCGTCGAGGATCACCGGGTGGTAAAGGGTGTTGTGATTCCAGCGGTAGGACGACTGCGCCATCGCGAGGAGTCTCCCAGCAGCCCGAACCTGGCCTCACGGATCGGGCCGGCGTTCAGCGCCGGCGCCCAACTCCTGGAGGCGAGCGGCCCATTCGGAATGCCGCCGCCGAAGCTCGGCCTCATCGAGGTCTGCCCGCCCCAGAGGCCGATAGTTCGGTGCCCAGCTTTCGACGTCCCGGTGCGAGCGGGCGACCGCCCAGCCATCCCAGAGAACCATGTCTGCGACCGGGTGACCGATCGCATCCTCATACGCCCCGAGGAAGACATCGGCAAGCCGCTCGTCGAAGAGGAGATAGAGATCCAGGCGGCACCAGCCGACGTCAAAGCCACGCGGACCGCGGGTGGCCCCCGACCAGTCGACGACGCCCGAGAGCACCCCATCCCGCCAGACCACGTTGCCCGACCAGTAGTCGCCGTGGGTCAGCACCTCCGGGGCGGCGGTGATCTGCGGCCAGGCCGATCGGATGGGCGCCGCAAGGGGACCGTCCAGCAGCTCGGGGGACCCGCCGCGATCGTCGAAGAGACTCGGCAGAGCAGACAGCCGCTCGCGGGGCAGCGCGTGCAGCACGGCCAGCGTGCGACCGAGCCGGCTCGCCCAGGCGTTGCGATCGGAGGGCAGGATGTCCGCCTCGCCGTCGAGCCAGCTGATGAGTGTCGTCTGGCACTCCGACCACCGGCCGGCGAGGTCGCAGTCGAGAAGCATCGGAGCCAGCCCTCCGAGGCCGTCGAGCGCCTGCAGGACCTTCGTCTCGCACTCACCGGCGGGGTCGCCGACCGGGAACTCCCGGACGACGACGGTCAATGCGGGGCTTGCCGTGGTAACCCTCCACGTCGCAGAATGCTGGCCGCCCTCCAGGCTCGCCACCGAATCGATCGTGGCCGACGGCCCGGCGAGCGCCCGAACCTGCTCGAGGGCGCCCGCCGACGGCGCAGGCTCCTTGACGACCATTTCAGAGATCCTACGGAGCGGCCCGCCGGGCGCCGCTCGCCGGCAGTCGCGTCATCGACTGCCACTCGGGGGGTCGGGACCCGTCGATCGCTTTCATCCGATGCCCCTCTCAGGGGCTGTAGGTGTAATGCACCGGCTTACTCCTCCGTCCTCCCACCACGGCGACGATCGCCAGATGGGGTCCGACCCGCCGCGTTTCGGGCGGCTGGTTTGCGGTGCAGTAGCTCGAGGACGGGCAGCTCACAGATGTGAGCGGTCTCCCTACGACGTTGAAGACAGTTTGCGAACCCGGCGCAAATCCGGACCCTCGGATCGAATCAACGCCGGTGCCATCTCCGTTTTCGTATTCCAGCTGGGCAACCGACGTGATGACCGGTGGGCCATAGCTGAAGCGCGACCTGCGGGTGGCGGCGCTCGTTCCGTTGGGTGTCGAGACGGTTACATCGCCCGTCCCGCTCGTGCCCGGGGGCAGCATCAGTGTGATTGATGTCGGCGAGTTGACGGTCAAACGTTCGACGCTCGACGCCCCGATGTCAATGCCGGTCACCCCCAGGAAACCGGTGCCGGTGATCGTCAGCGACACACCACCCGCAGCCGGGCCATGGTCGACCGAGAGCTTCCTGATGGCCGGCGCCGCCCCGGACGGCACGTACGTGTACTCGTCATCCGGAGTGGTTGCGCTTGTTCCCAGCGACGTTGTGACGGTCACGTCGGCGGTTCCCGCGCCTGGCGGAGCGATCGCGGTGATCTGTGACGCGGAGTTGACCGTGAAGCTCCTGGCTTCCAGGGCGCCGAACCGGACGGCCGTGACTTCATCGAACCTGAATCCCGAGATCGTCACTGAAGCGCCGCCCGCGGCAAGTCCGGCCGACGGGGAGACCGCGCTGACCTCCGCCGGCGAGGGAGGAGCACTCACCGGTGCCACAGCGAGGTAGCCGCATGGTTCCCGCCACTTCGAGATCGCTTCTTCGGCGACTTCGAGATTGAGGCGATACACGCAGAACCCTGCCGGCGAGGGCGTGGCCTCCATCCATGCCGAAACCCCATCGGGATCGAGCGCCAACGACCTGGGATAGAGATGCCCGCCCTGCCCGGGCCGGGCGATCGGGAACGTCCAACTCCGCAGGCTTTCGCCTGCTGGCCCAAGAAGTTCAACCCGGGTTTCTCCGGCGACGAGGATCTGACCGTTCGGCCTGACCAGAAGTTCGCTGGCTTGATAGACGCGTCCGATCGGCGTCTCCTGGGTTTCGGTGCACGGGTCGTAGCGGTTGACCATCTGGCCACCGTAATTCACGTAGAGCAATTCACAGCCGTCGGGGGCAAGGGCGAGGTCCACAACCTGCGGCCCGTACAGTTCTCCGTCGTCGGACACCGTGTACGTCGCGAGAAGTTCGCCCGTCAGATTGAACTTCTCGATCGTGCCCCAGGCTTCCCCCGACCAGCGTCCACGGGGACCCCACCCGGATGGCCCCGCGGCGACGTAGACCTGACCCGAGTTGTCGACGGCGCACCCCCCGCCGGGTTTGTCCAACGACCATTGCGACGGCAGTGGATCTCCGAAGTCGTCGAACAGCCCGCCGCCCGGAACGAGCAGAAAGCGCCCGTCCGGACTGAAGCACGTCGGCACGACCGGAAAGGTGCCGATGAAGTACCCGTCCGGCGAATAGATTCCGGCACCGCCCCCCGCTTTCAGGATCACCTCACCCCGTTCAAGCGGCGCCCCAGCGGCGCCCTGTACGACCAGGAGCGACAGCGACAGGAAAACGAGGGCAACCCCGGCTCTCAACCCGCCGGCGACTCTATACGCCCCCATCTCTGCGCCCGGCATCGGGGAAGTCTCTCATGCGCGGCCGTAAAGCCGCAAACTCCCGCGCGTGCGCAGATCGCCCCCGTCCGCAACCGGAACCGGCGGGGCGCCTTACCTCAGGCATCCCACGCGGTTCCAGGTTTGCGATCGGGCAACTCGCTCAAGCTGCCCGCCGGCCTCGACCTACAATCAGAGCAGCGGGAAGCGCACCTTCACTTTGAACGCTTTGTCGTTGGCAGAGACCTTGCTGTAGAAGACCCCGTACGCGGGCAGATCTTCGTTGAAGGGAACTTCCTGGCCATCGAAGTCCGAGCCCCAGAAGTTGTCGTCGATGTTGATCGGCTGACCGGGCGTCTGCCAGCGGGCCGGGAAGGTCTCACCCTTCGAGAGCTTGCAGGTCTCGATGTCCTCGCCGCCTTTACGACCTTCACCCGGGAACTTCGCCGAGTTGGTCTTGTGGACGCCCTTGCAGTGCAGCGTGTTGCCTTCACCGAAGTATTCGCCGCCGGCATATTCGGCGGTGAACGGGGTGCTCGTCTTGAGCACCGGTTCTTTCGCGGCCGCCGTCGACGCGAGCACTGCAAACATCGCAAGTACCCCGCATATCGCCGTGAGCAGCGTTGCGTGGATTCTCATCTGACTCCTCCTTCGCCCCCCCAGGGAGCCCTTGTCATTCGGGACTGCTGCCGTCGTGCCGGCGAGCCTTGAGCGCTCCTCCGAAATCTCCAAAGAGCGAGACCGACGTGACTCAGACGCTAACGCTGCTCGATCGCCAGATGTGAACAGAGGGCAATACCTGCCATAGGGGTTGGCCGGCCTCCTATAGGTGTGCCGCATGGATGCTCGCGCGGCGGGCGAGGACCCCTCGATGAGGGTTTGACCCGAGATCGCGAGCGGCTGCCCGAAGTCTCGCGCGGGCGAGCTAGGAACTCGCCTGCGAGAGCCGCTCGGCCTGCTCGTCGGTCAGCTTGATCGTGGCCGCTGCGAGGTTGTCCTCGAGGTGCGCGACCGACGAGGTGCCGGGAATCGGCAGCATCACCGGGGAGCGCCAGAGCAGCCATGCGAGCGCCAGCTGGGAGGGTTTGGCCCCGAGCTCCTCGGCGAGCTCGGCCAGCGGCCCGCCGTCACGTGCCAGCTCGCCCGTCGCCAGCGGGAAACCAGGGGATGAATGCGATGTCGTGGGCCTCGGCGTAATCGAGCAGCGGCTCAGCTGCACGGTCGGCGAGGTTGAAGCGATTCTGGACCGAGACGATCCGCGCGATCTGCTGGGCCTGCCTTGAGCTGCTCGACGCTCACCTCGGAGAGGCCGATGTGGCGGATCTTGCCCTCGTCCTGGAGCAGCTTCAGCTCTCCCACCTGCTCGGCCAGGGGCACCTTCGCGTCGATCCGGTGCAGCTGGAACAGCTCGATGCACTCCAGGCCCAGGTGGCGCAGGCTGAGCTCGGCCTGCTGGCGCAGGTACTCGGGCCGGCCCACCGGACGCCAATCGCCGGGGCCTGAGCGCGTCAGGCCGGCCTTCGTCGCGATCACGAGCTCATCGGGATAGGGGTGCAGCGCCTCGCGAATCAGCTCCTCGGCGACGAACGGGCCGTAGGAATCGGCGGTGTCGATCAACGTCACACCCAGCTCGAGCGCTCGCCGCAGAACCCTCAGCGCCTCATCGTGGTCGCGCGGAGGGCCCCACACGCCGGGCCCGGTCAACTGCATCGCGCCGTAGCCGAGGCGACGGACGGTCGTCTCCCCGCCGATCTCGTAGGTGCCGCTCTCAGCGACGGGCTGGGTGGTAGTGCTCATCGGAGCTCCTTCGCAGTTGTCGAACCAATGGGGAAACCTAATCACCTCAGTGCCCGCCAGGGGAGAGCTTCAACCCGACCGCCGGCTCGGGGCGTCGATCCCCGACTGCGCCGAACCCGGCCGCCGCGCTTGTATCCTCGCCTCGAGATGGGAGGTACGCGACGAGGCATGCGCCGGGGCCCGGCTCGGGGCCGGTTGCACGGCAAGCTCACCCCCCGGGGCCGGCAGACCGTGCTCGGATGTCTGCTCGCGGCGGCGCTGGCGGGTGCCCTGACGGGCTGCGGCGGTGCAGCCAGCAGCGGCGGGGCGGAAGTCGCATCGGCCGGTGCCGCCAACAGCGAAGAATCCGCCGCCGCGGAAGCCAGGCGCCACGAAGCAGAAGCCAAGCGCCACAGAGCCGCGGTCGAAGCCGAAGAAGCGCGCCAGCAGGCGGCCCTGATCAAGGCCGCCGGCGCCACCAAGCCCGCGACGAAGGGGCACGCCAAGAAGGGCCACGCCCATTCGGGCCACTCCTCGAGCACCACCGGCGCCACGGCTCGGCCCCAGGGAACGAAGACGGGCTCGGCGGCCGAAGAAGCCCCACCGCCCGAAGAAAGCTCCTCCTCCTCGCCCCCCACCGAGGTCAGCTCGCCCAACCCTCCCGGAAGCGCCGTCCCGCCGGTCGATACGGGGACGGGCTCACCGAAGACGCCCCGCAAAGAACACGCCAAGGAACGCAAGAAACACCCGGGTCCGGGCCACAAAGAACACAAGAAACACGCGTGATCGGCTGCTCGGCGCCCTGAGCCGGGCTGCTCGCCCTACCGGGCGTCCGGCGGCACAACCAGCACGGCGCAAGGGGCCTCGTGGACGGCGTGGCGGCTGACACTGCCCAGGGATCGCACCCCGCCGAGCCCCCGGCTGCCGACCACGATCAGGACAGGGGCGATCCGCTCGGCGGCCTTCGAGATCACCTCCCACGGCTTGCCGGGTTCGATCTGGGGCTCGCCGGCGTCCGCCAGGGCACTCTTCAGCGCCTTGGCCTGTGCCTCGATGGCGCGGGGATTCATCTTCGACTCGTTCACCAGCGCGTTGACTAGCGTCACGTGGGCGCCCTGGCTTGCGCCCAGTCTCACGGCCAGCTCGATCAGGCGGTCCGAGCCCTCCTCCCCGTCGCTGGCGACGAGGATTTGACCGCCGCGCAGGGTGGCGGCAAACGGCCGGCGAACGACCAGCATCGGCGTCGTGAAGCGATCGAGCGTCGCATCGGCGACCCCACCGGCGATGACCTCGACCAGCCGCGAGGTCGCGGGCGGCCCCAGCACCAGCAGCTCGTGTTCGGCGGCATGCTCGGCGATGATCTCCTCGGCCGGGCCGCGGGGGTCGATCGTGGCGAGCACCGACACGCCGGCCTGCTCGGCGATCGCTTTGCGCTGTGGAGCACCCGCTCGGCCCGCGTGGGGCTGATGTCGGCCGTCTCGTAGGCGCCGGAGCCCTTGACGGCCGTCACGGCCAACAGCGTCAGGCGGCCGTCCGGGGCAGCCAGCGAAGCGGCCAGCTTGACGGCTGCGGTGCTTCCCGACGTACCGTCCACAGCGCAGAGGATGTCCCCGAAGGCGCTCCTCGAGCCGCTCTGTGCCGATGATGGATCTGTCTCCGTGGTGGCCATGGGCCCAAGCTAACCCGCCCCGCGCCGGGTGACATCCGCAGCTTCCCCTGCGCCTCTCCGGGAAACACCGTAAGACCCAACCGCGCCAGCCCGCCGGGCGCCGGCCCGTTCAGACGCGCCGGCGCCGTCGCACATCGGCCTCCCAGAGGATCAGCCCGACGAGCACGGTCGCCGCGATCAGCAGCACGATCTGGTTGCCCGTGATCGCGCCGGCGATCACGGCGATGCTCAACAGCACCTGCGCCACGGCGCGGATCTTCGCCAGGGTCCCCTCCATCGGCGGAGTATCCCAGCCGGCCCGTGCGGGGATCCTCTCGGGCGTTGCCACCGGACTAGAGCGATCGCTCTATTCCTGGTATGGTCCGCCGCTCTCCGGACCGAGGAGCCGACATGAACCAAAAGAGTGCTCTGATCGCGGGCTTCGCAGGGGCCCTCCTGATGCGGATGGCGCTGATCCGCGTGCTGCTGGCGAAGCTGAACGGCGACGTCGCCCGGATCAACGAAGGCGACTACGGCCCGCTGCTGGCGGGGTATGCCGAGGACGCCGTGCTGGTATTCAACGACGGCCCCCACCGCTGGGCGGGGGAGCATCGAGGCCGCCCGGCGATCGAGCGCTTCCTGCGCGAGTTCACCCGCGCCGGCATCAACGGCCGGATCCGGGCACTGTGGATCGGCGGCCCGCCCTGGGCGATGACGCTGATCGTCCGCTTCGACGACTGGGCCGAGGGGCCCGGCGGCGAGCGTATCTATGCCAACCGCACCCTCCTGCTCGCGCGAACGCGCTGGGGGCGGATCGTCGAACAGCAGGACTTCTACGAGGACACCGCCCGGATCACAGCGCTTGAGCAGCGCCTGCAGGAGCTCGGCGTCGAGCCCGTCGCGGGCTAACGGACCCTGATCGTGCGGGTCAGGCTCGCGAAGCCCGGGCCGCTGAAGCTCAGCCTGATGGTGCCCCGCCGCGCCGGCCTGAGCGTCAGGTGCAGCCGCCCGGAGTCGGTCGATGTGGCGCTCAGGCTGCCCGCGACGCCGCTCACGCGGACGCTCACCGGACCGGCCCCGTGGCCGAGCTGTTCGCGCAGCGAGATCGCGAGGTGCGAGGTTCTCCCCTTGCTGAGGGCCGCGGGCAGGCCATGCACCGTCAGGGCCAGACCGGCTGTCGCGCGCACCGTCCGCCCCCCGATGCGCAGCGTCGAGCTGAGGCCCGTGGCGCTCACCTGCAGGCGGCCGCTCGCACCGCGGCGGGCCTGGAAGTGAAACACCCGGGTGCTCGTACCGGAGGCCGACGGGACGCTGAAGACGAGCGTCGCGGGGCCCGCCCCGGTGCCCCGGACGGTGACCGTGTAGGCGCCGGCCGGGACCGAGACGAGCTTCAGCGCGGCGCCCGCGTGGCTGACGAGCGAACCGGGGATCGCATCCTGCGCCGCGCCGCCGGCGCCAAGCCCGGTTTCCTGGCCCGCCGCGTCACGGACCTCCACGGTAACGGGCGAGTGCGGCGTGATGGTCGTCTGGAACGACGGGCTCACGCACTGCTGGAAGATCGC
Source organism: uncultured Solirubrobacteraceae bacterium (assembly GCA_963787765.1). Lineage (GTDB taxonomy): Bacteria > Actinomycetota > Thermoleophilia > Solirubrobacterales > Solirubrobacteraceae > Palsa-744. Next base: position 8,896 of record CAWBEF010000008.1, read on the forward strand.
CTGGGTGGCGGGCGGGCCGCCGAAGGGCGGGTAGGGGCCGTAGCCGTAGAGCAGTTCGTCGCCCGCCTTGGGGTTTTCCAGCCCGAACTGCGGACGTCCCCGCGCGGGGATCGGGATCTGGGCCTTTTCGGTGATTTTGATCGTCGTCCCGTTCGCCCAGTCGGCCAGCCCCGGCAGGCGGAAGGGGGTCGTGGTCGCCCGCTGGCCGGAGACGACCTCGCCGAACTGGAGCTGAACCAGGCTTTTGGTGTCGATCACGACGGCCTGTTCTTCAGATGGCGGGAACGTGCTGCGGCCGGTCAGGTAGTCCATCACCGCTTCGCGCACCGCTCCGGTGTCGGCGTAGACGACGACGCCCGACTCGCGGAAGCCGGCCGGGTCGATCGAGCGGATCGGCAGGAACGCCACGCCGCCGATTTCGCCGCGGATCTGGCCGAGCCATTCAAGGACCCTGCGCTGTGGTTCCTGGGTGAAGTTCGCGAGCGTCTTGTCGCCGGCCGCGATCAGCAGTGAGGTGAGCGCGTCGGGCAGCTTCGCGGCGCCGCCGCTGGGGCTGAGCGCCACCTCGGCGTGCCCGTAACGTGACAGGGGCGCGGAGCTCTCGCCGGCTTCGATCAGCCAGTCACCCGGAACGGCGCCGAAGAAGGCGCTCAGGTGGATTTCACCCGAACCGTCGGTGACAGCGGTGAACTTCGCTCCCAGCGCCGAGCCGTCATTGAGGAGCGTTGGGTAGACGAGCCGGTTTGCGGAGTTGCAGATCAGCGCCGGCAGGCTGTAGTCGAGCGGCGGCTCGACGTTGATCGCCGCGCCTTCGACCGGTTCACCCGAGGAGTTGCGATCGGTGATCGTGATCCCCGTCGTGCCCAGCCCGGAGGCCGCAACGGTGCCGGCTTCGGGGGTGACCGTCACTTCATCGACGTTCGGGCGCAGGCGAAAGTCGACGGTCCGGTCCTGATTGAGCACAACCGAGGACTGGCCCGGGTCGAAGACCTGCCCCCTGCCCGGCCGCGGTGTGACGGTGTAGGAGCCCCGCTTGAGCAGCTCGTTGTACTGCCCGGTCGCGTCGGTGACGGCGCTTGCTTTTTCGGTGCCCGCGATCTGCACGGTGACGCCGGCGACGCCCTTGCCTTCCGCGTCCTTGATGTGCCCGGCCAGATCGAAGCGGTCCTTGCCGATGATCGCGTAGTAGTCGCGCGAGATCCCGAGGCCCTGGTTGTTGGTCACGCCGACTGTCAGGGTCGTGTATTTGACCGTCGGCGCATTCGCCGGCACCTTCCAGGTGCAGCTCGCCTTGCCCACACAGGAGCTCTGCTCGATCAGGAACGGGATCGCGGTGGGCCAGGAGACAGGGTAGGGACCCGTCAGGGCGACCGTCCCGGTGATCGTCCCGCCGGCATGGACGACGTGCGGCGAGAGCGTCAGGGCACCGAGACGGGTAGCCACCAGGCAGTCGCCGAATTCGTAGTTTTCGCCGGTGCACTGTTCGGGGATCGCACCGAGCGTTTCATCGGCTGCGGCCGGCCCGGCACCAGCCAGCGCGAGCACCGGCACAAGCAGCAACATCGCCACCCAACCTCGCCGCCGACCCGCCCCACGGTCCATGGCGGGCAGATTACCCGCCCCTTCGCCGACAGGTCATACGCGATAACGACGTATGCCGACGGGCTAGACGTGCACGGCTGCAGGCAGCAGCCCGACACGCCGCAGGAAGTCGATCTGCTCGCCCGCGACACGGGCCGGGGCGTCACCGAGGAAGGCGCCGAAGTGGTCGTAGGGGTAGCGGTGAAGCTCCCCCCGGGGCGCCCGTTCGGCGAGCTTTTCGACGGCTCTCCGCGAGACCGAGACGTCGCTCTCACCGAGACCGACCCAGAGCGGGCAGTGGATCCGTCGCGCCTTCGCGAGCGGGCGGTGAATGGCGACCGTCAGAAAGACGCCGGGTGAGATCTCGTTGCGCCACGGGGAGCCCACGGGCACGGCCGCCGCGAAGCCGTCGGCCTCGCCCGCCAGCGTCATCGCGGCATGCTCTCCGGGCTGGCCCGTGACGGCCACGACGTTGTGCCGGCCGAACTGGTCGGCGAGCGCCCGCGGGATCAGCCATGCGCTCAGCAGCGGCGGCGTCGCCAGCGCCCGGGCCAGGCCGTCGACCATCGGGCAGAGCGCGATCGTCGCGGCGATCCGCGGGTCCGCGGCGGCCGTCTCGACCACGTGGCCGCCGCTGAAGGAGAAGCCCCACAGGATGATCCGCTGCGGGTCGATCCCGTCCAGGCGCCGGGCGCAGGCGACGGCCGCGCGCCAGTCCTCGAGCTGGGCCGGCTTGCGAAAGCGCTGGCGCGGCTGCCCGCCGGAGTCGCCGAGGTAGCGGTGATCGAAGAGCAGTACCGCCGCTCCCGCCTCGGCGAGGCGCTCGGCGTAGGCGGGCAGGCCGTCGTGGCGTGTCAGGGAGAAGCCGTGGGCCATCACCACGCAGGGCACGGGCCCCTGATCGGCCGAGCTCTCCGCGGGTGGCCGGTAGAGCCATGCGGCACACTCCTCGCCCCCGGAGGGGAACGTCAGATCGGTGCGCTCAACGGACATCGCCAGACCCCCTCAGCCCGTGTACATGTCCTCGATGGCCCCGGTGTACTTCTCCGCGATCGGCTTGCGCTTGAGCTTCATCGTCGGTGTCAGCTCGTCGCCGCCGGGCAGCCAGTCACCCTCGACGATCGTGAACTTCTTGATCTGTTCGACTTTGGCCAGCTTCTCGTTGGCCGCCTTGACGCCCTCCTCGACGGCTGCCCGGACACGCTCGTCACGCGCCAGGGCCTCGAGCGAGGTGTCCTCGATCCCCTGCTGGGCCGCCCACATCGGCGCGAAGTCGGCGTCCAGGACGATCAGGGCGGTGTTGTAGGGGCGCATGTCGCCGATCGCACAGGCCTGGCCGATCAGCGGCGAGGCCGTCTTGAGCGTCGCCTCGATGTTGGCCGGGGACATGTTCTTGCCGCCCGCGCTGATGATCAGCTCCTTCTTGCGGTCGACGATCCTCAGATAGCCCGCCTCGTCGAAGGCGCCGATGTCGCCTGTGCGCATCCAGCCGTCCTCGGTGAAGACCTCGGCGGTCTTCTCGGGCAGGTTGCGGTAGCCGAGCATCACGACCTCCGAGCGGATCAGCACCTCGCCGTCGGCGTCGAGCTTGATCTCCACGCCCGGAGCGGGCGGCCCGACGGTGCCGATCCTGATCTTCCCGGGCGGGTTGACGCTGCCGGCGCCACAGGTCTCGCTCATCCCCCACAGCTCGGCCAGCGGCAGGCCGATCGCGTGGAAGAACTCGAGCACCTCGACGGGTGTCGGCGCGGCGCCGACGTTGATCGCCTCGACCTGGTAGAGACCCAGCATCGTCCGCAGCCCCGAGAAGATCTCGGCGTCCGCCTTGGCGACCTGCGCGGCCAGCTCGGGCGGAACCTCATCGCCGCGCTGCTCCAGGCGGACCTTCTCGATCGAGGCCGCCAGGGCGCCTTCCATCGCCTCGCGCTGCTCGGGCGGCTGCCCGGCCACCATCGTCTCCAGGCCCGCCTTCAGCTTCTCCCAGATCCGCGGGACGGCGAAGAACCAGCTGGGTTTGACTTCGGGCAGGTAGGAGAGCACCTGGCGGGGGTCCTCGCAGCAGGTGATCTGCAGGCCGTAGACGATCGGCAGGTAGTGGTGGGCGTTGCGCTCGGCGACGTGGGCGCTCGGCAGCCAGGAGATCACCCGCCCGTCCTTGGGGAATTCGATCAGCTCGTCGAGCCCCTCGACGGCCGCCAGCAGGTTGCGGTGGATCAGCTGCACCCCCTTGGGGGGGCCGGTCGTGCCGGAGGTGTAGATCAGGGTGAGGATGTCGTTCGGCTCGATCGCGGCGACGGATGCCTCGACGTCGAAGCTCGGGTCGGCGCCCTCGACCTCGGAGAGCCCAAGGATGCCCTCGGGGGCATCGCCGTCGATCACGATCACGTGCTCGAGCGCCGGCACCTCGCGGCGAGCCTCCTTGATGCGGTCGAGGTACTGCGACTCGCAGATCAGGATCTTCGCTTCGGCGTCACCGAGCAGGTATGCGATCTGCTCGGCCGTGTAGGTCGAGTAGATCGAGAAGGGCGCCGCGCCGAGCATCATCCCGGCGAGGTCGCAGATGTGGAACTCGGGCCTGTTGCCGATCATCAGCGCCAGCGTGTCGCCGCGACGCAGACCCAGCTGGTGCAGGCCGCCGGCGAGCGCGTCGACGCGCTCGCGCAGGGCGCCCCAGGTGATCGTGAACTCGTCGCCCTTGGTGCGGATCGCGACATCCTCGGGCCGTTCGGCGGCCGTGATGCGGAATGCCTCGGCGATCGTCTTGGCCCCCGCCGCTGCCGGCGCTCCGCCCGTCTTAGGTGTGACTGCGGCCTCCATTGAAAAGCTCCTCCCGAATCGCGACGCGCCCACCCCCGGGGCTCTCTCGGCCCGATCATAGAGCGCGCGGGCGCTCGGCGACGGCCCCGGAGATAGGCTCGCAAAATGCGTACTGGCGAGCTCGGCTTCTGGTGGCGCTCGCTGGGCGGTCCGCCGCCGCCCCGGGCACCGCTGCCGGGGCCATGCGAGGCCGACGTGGCGATCGTCGGCGCCGGCTACACGGGCCTGTGGACGGCCTACTACCTGGCCCGCGCCCAACCGGGCCTGCGGATCGTCGTGCTGGAGGCCGAGAGCGCCGGCTTCGGTGCCTCCGGGCGCAACGGCGGCTGGGTCTCGGGCTTCTTCTCGGGTCCCGCCCGGGCCTATCTTCCCCGCGGCGGCACGGCGGCCTACGGGACGTTGCAGCGGCGGATGTTCGAGACGGTCGAGGAGATCGCCGCGGTCCTCGAGCGCCACGGGATCGAGGCCGACCTGCATCGCGGCGGGCACCTCTCGGTGGCGCTCGGCCCGGCGCAGCTGGCCCATCTCGAGCAGCAGGTATCGGCGGCCCGGCGCCTGGGTCTCACGGAGGGCGACCTGCGCCTGCTCGGCGCCGGGGAGCTCGAGCGCCGGGTCCGCGTCGCCGGAGCGACGGGAGCGAGCTATTCACCGCATGTCGCCCGGGTCCACCCCGCCAAGCTGCTTGCGGGCCTGGCCCGGACCGTGGAGGAGCTCGGCGTTGAGATCTACGAGCAGACACCCGTCACGGCGATCGAGCCGCACCGTGCCCTGACACGCCGCGGCGTCGTCTCGGCCCGCTGGGTCGTGCGGGCGACCGAGGGTTACACGGCGAGCCTGCGCGGGGCGCGCCGGGCGCTCGTGCCGATGAACAGCTCGATGGTCATCACCGAGCCGCTGCCCGCCGCGGTCTGGGAGGAGATCGGCTGGGAGGGCGCCGAGGTGATGGGCGACAGCGCCCACGTCTACGTCTACCTGCAGCGGACCGCCGACGGGCGGATCGCGATCGGCGGTCGGGGTGTCCCCTACCGCTACGGCTCCCGCACCGACGGGCGGGGCGAGACGGCCGCGGCGACCGTGGCGGGCCTGCGCGCGAAGCTCGAGGCGATGTTCCCGGCCGCCGCCGGCGTGGAGCTCGATCATGCCTGGTCGGGCGTCCTGGGCGTGCCCCGCGACTGGTGCGTCTCGGTCGCTGCGGATCCGGCCGGCGGCCTGGCCCGGGCGGGCGGCTACGTCGGCGAAGGAGTCGCCGCGGCGAACCTCGCCGCGCGGACGCTCAGAGACCTGATCCTCGGCGAGCCCAGTGAGCTGACCCGCCTGCCCTGGGTCGGGCGCGATCCCCGCCGCTGGGAGCCCGAGCCGTTGCGCTGGGCGGCGATCCGCGGCGTCTACTCCCTCTACCGCCGGGCCGATGCGGCCGAGCAGCGCAGCGGGCGCCCTTCGCGCCTCGGGCGGATCGTCGACTCCCTCTCGGGCCGGGTCTGAGCGAATAGCATCGGCCACCGTCCACCTCAGGAGGCCCGATGTCCTACGAGACGTTGCTCTACGACTGCGACGAAGCGGTCGCGACGATCACGCTGAACCGGCCCGAGCGGCTGAACACGATCGTCCCGCCGATGCCCGAGGAGCTCGAGGATGCCGTCCACCGTGCGACGCGGGAGGACAGCGTCAAGGTGATCGTCCTGCGCGGCGCCGGACGGGCCTTCTGCGCCGGCTTCGACTTCGGCGGCGGCTTTCACCACTGGGACTCCTCGCTCAGGACCGACGGCGCCTGGGACCCGGGCAAGGACTTCGCCCACGCGACCTCCCAGAGCCTCGGCGTGGTGCCCAGGTTCATGAGCATCTGGCGCTCGCCCAAGCCCGTCATCGCACAGGTCCACGGCTGGTGCGTCGGCGGCGGCTCGGACCTGGCCCTCTGCGCCGACCTGGTCATCGCCAGCGAGGACGCCCGCATCGGCACCTCCTACTCGCGCATGTGGGGTTGTTACCTGACCGGCATGTGGCTCTACCGGCTGGGGCTGACGAAGGCCAAGGAATACGCCCTGACGGGCAAACCCCTGTCGGGCACCGAGGCCGTCGAGGCCGGGCTGATCAACGCCGCCGTTCCCTTCGAGCGTCTCGAGGCCGAGGTCGCCGAGCGGGCCCGCCAGCTCGCGGGCATCCCGGTCTCGCAGCTGACCGCGATGAAGCTGATCGTCAACCAGGCCTACGAGAACATGGGCCTCGCCTCGACCCAGCTGCTCGGGCCGGTGCTGGACGGGCTGATGCGAAACACCCCCGAGGCAGACGCCTTCATCGAGCTGGCCGAGCGCGAGGGCGTCGGCGCGGCCGTGGCCGAGCGCGACGGCGCCTTCGGTGACTACAGCCAGGCGCCGGCCGAGCTCCAGCCGAACCCCCAGAACGTGATCAGACCCTAGCGTGGCCGGCCGCGAGTTCCGCGAGGTCTGGGAGCGCCGAGCCGAGGAGTGGGTGCGCTGGGCACGGGATGAGCGGCTGGACAACGCCTTCTGGAACCTCAACCTGCCCGCCATCCTCGAGCTGCTGCCCGCGCCCGGGCGTCTGACGGTCGATGTCGCCTGTGGCGAGGGACGCCTGACGCGGGAGCTCGCAAGGCGCGGGCATCGCGTCGTCGGGATCGACTCCTCGACCTCGCTGCTGGCCGCGGCGCGGGAGGCCGACCCGGACGGCGAGTTCCTGCTGGCGGATGCCACGGCGATCCCGCTCGAGGACGGGGCGGCCGACCTGGCGCTCGCCTTCATGGCGCTGATGACCGTCGATGACATGCCCGCGGTCGTCGCGGAGGTGGCACGAGTGCTGGCAGCGGGCGGGCGGTTCTGCATCGCTCTGCTGCACCCGATCGAAACCTGGGCCGACGCCGCCATCGCGAGCTACTTCGAGGTGACCCCCTACGAGAAGAAGGTGGTTCGTGACGGCGTCAGCATGCGCTTCCGTGACACCCACCGCCCGCTCAGCGAGTACTTCCGCGCGCTCGAGACGGCGGGCTTCGTGGTGGAGCAGCTGCGCGAGCCCCTGCCGGGCGAGGACTACCTCCGGCGCTTCCCCGAGGTCGCCCGCTGGCGCGATCGCCCCTTCCTGCTGCACCTCACGGCGCGGCGGGAGGGGCCCCGGCCCGCTCGGGCTTGACGGCGCCGTAGCGGCTCCAGTGGCGCTCGGGGATGTCATCGCGGTCCTTGTACCAGTGCCAGACGCAGGGGTCCTTCGAGTAGTCCTCGGGCGGTTCTGAGGGGTAGAGCGGGTAGCCCGACCACTGGATCGGCAGGGACTCGTTCATGAAGCTGCAGTGGGTGCAGTAGAGCGGGAAGCCCTTGCGGTTGAAGGACCAGTCGTGGGCCTGCTGCGTGACGCCGCCGCCGGGCAGCCCCTCGTAGGCGCCGTTGCGGACCAGCCGCTGGCCCGAGCCACAGGGGTTCATCGCGAAGCTGACCTTCTCCTCGTCCTCGGTGATCGTGAACGAGCCGGGGTTGGGGCCGACGCCCGAGCAGGAGTGCGCCCGCCAGGTGGCGGCGAGCAGCTCGACGATCTTGCGCCGGTCGAGTGAGTTGATCGCGTCGTGGTGCTGGCGCCAGCCGCGGCTCATCGACTCGCTCCAGGCCTCGGCGACACCGTCGTCGCCGAGGCGCTGCTGGATGAAGGAGACGAGGTCCAGCACGCCGGCGGCCATCAGGTCGTGGAGCATCTGCCACTCGTGCTTCATCTCCGAGCACAGCCGCCGGGCCTCCTCGAGCTCGCCGGCGTCGATCGCCTCGATCGCCCGGTCCATCGTCGGGCGCGACAGCTGCTCCAGCTCCTGGGGTGAAAACCAGCGGTCTGTCATCGTTCCTCCTTCGATGGCGGTCGGGGGACAGATTGTGAACCAGCCGCGCCGCGCACTGGTGACAGGCGCGGCACGCGGGTATCGGCGCGGCCATCGCCGAGCGCCTGCGGGCCGACGGCCTCGAGGTCCTCACGCTCGATCTGGCGCCGGGCTGTGACATCACGCTCGACGTCGCCCACGGCGAGTTCCCGGAGCTGGGAGCGATCGACGTGTGCGTCGCCAACGCCGGCGTCACGACCACGATCGCCCCGGCGCACCGGATGACGGCTGAGCAGTGGCAGCTGGACATCGATGTCAACCTGACGGGCGCATTTCGCACGATCCAGGCCTGCCTGGGAGGGATGCGCGAGCGTCGCCATGGGCGGATCGTCGTCGTCTCGAGCGTCGCCGCCCTGGGCGGGCTTCCCGGCCAGGTCGCCTACGCCGCCTCGAAGGCCGGCCAGCTCGGCATGGTGCGGACGCTGGCCGCCGAAAACGCCGCCCGCGCGATCACCGTCAACGCGATCCTCCCCGGCCTCGTGGGAACCGAGGTGGTGCTCTCGATGCCCGCCGAGATCCGCGAGCGGGCGCTTGCGGCGGCACCCTCCGGGCGGCTCGTCGAGCCGGCTGAGATCGCAGCCGCGGTCGCCTTCCTGTGCAGCGAGCAGGCCGCCCAGATCTCCGGCCAGACGATCGCTGTCGACGGCGGCGCCTCGCTGAACCTGATGTCCCTGACGGGCTCGCGCGGTTAGCCGGGCGCGGGCGGCGCCTGCACCGGGGTCTCCCCGCGCAGGCGCAGAGCCGCGGCCGGGAAGATCAGCGTCGAGAGGACCGCTGCGCCGATCAGCGCCGCCGCCGTTGAGGCCCGCATGTGCCCCGTGGCGGTCGCGAGCGTCGTGATCGCCAGCACCAGCGGCAGCTGGGTGGAGGACATCAGGGCCAGCGCAAGCCGTTCGCGGCGGCTCAGGACGGCGCGGTAGAGCAGCAGCGCGGGCGTGCCCCTGACGATCAGGAACAGGACGACGAACAGCGCCATCTTGGCGATGCCGCCGAGGCTGTCCAGGAGCGCTCCGATGTCCAGCTTCATGCCGCTGACCACGAAGAAGAACGGCACGAAGACGCCGAAGGCGACGGCGTTCAGCTTCGCGTCGAACGCCGGCAGCTCCCGGCGGGCGAGCGTCTGACGGGTGATCATCCCGGCGGCGAAACCGCCCAGCAGCAAATCGAGGCCAAGTTCGAACGCGAGCAGGGCGAGCGCGAAGACGAGCACCACGATCCAGCGCACGGCCAGCTGGGAGCTCGATTCCATCGTCCGCTCCAACAGCGGCAGTGTCCGCTCGGCGGAGCGCACGGCGAACACCGCAACCACGACCGCCAGGCCCACGAAGGCGATCAGGATCAGGCTGTTGTGCAGGGTGCTCTGCGTCGAGAGGATCAGCGTCAGCAGGAGGATCGGGCCGAACTCGCCGACGGCGCCCGCCGCCAGCAGGTAGGTCCCGTAGCGGGTCCGCATCTCCCCCGCATCGGAGAGCATCGGGATCAGCGTCCCGATCGCGGTCGTGACCATCGCCGAGCCGGTGTAGAGCAGCGAGAGGACCACCCCGGCCTCCGCCAGCAGGCCGCCGATCGAGTAGGCCAGCACGAGCGAGATCCCCCAGCCCGCGAGCCCCAGCCACAGGGGCCGGCCCGCAATCTGCCTCAGGTCGATCTCGTAGCCGGCGAAGAAGAACAGCAGCCCCAGCCCGAGGTCGGAGAAGAAGGCGATGAAGTCGCTGACGTGCAGCCCCAGCACGTCGGGTCCCAACACGATCCCCGCGAGCAGCTCGAGCACCACCACGGGCGCCACGATTCCCCGGCCCGCAGCGAGCGCCGCGAGCGTGCCGGCGAGCGCCGAGCAGGCGACGATCGCCAGGAAGGTACCCGGTGCGAGTTCCGCGACGGTGGCCATCTCAGCCCCCCGCCGGGCGTCCTGCGTGGCCCCGTCGCCGCTTCACAGGACCCCGAGCCTACAGCCTCCCCCGCCGGCGCCGGTGGGCCGCGGGTTGCAGGCCGGGGAACGTCCGTCGCCCGACCGCATCGTTCCGGCGCCGTGGGGGTTACAGCGCCAGAACAGGATGTCCACCCCAACTTCCACAAGGAGCAGGCAATGCGTTCACACAAGCTGACCTCGGCGGTGCTCGCCGCGGCGGCCCTGATGTCGCTGGGCACGGCCGGAGCAGCATCGGCCCGCACCCCGCGCATCAAAGGCCAGAGCGGGATTCCGGGCGCAAACTGCCGGGTTGTCCTCAACGTCGCACCGCGCCTCATCACGGCTGGAGAATCGGTCCTGGCCTACGGCCACGCCGTCTGCCCGCAGGGCGGCGAAGGCGGCCAGACCGTCACGCTCTACCAGCGGGTCGCCGGCAGCCCCGGCTATGCCGTCGCCGGTACGACGACGACCGACGCCAAAGGCTTCTACCAGCTGACGACGGCCGCGCAGACGACCAACAGCCTCTTCTACGCGGCTGTCGGCAGCAGCCGCAGCATCAACCGCCCGATGAAAGTGGCCGCCCTGGTCACCCTCACCGGCCCGCCCGAAACCAAACAGCTCCTCTCGGGCATCAAGACCGGCCGGCGCAACGCCGTCACCTTCACGGGCACCGTCAGCCCCGATGAGGCCGGCGCACTGGTCGTCCTGCAGCGCGAGAACGCGATCAAGGGCAACGAATGGCACCCGATCGAGCGCTCGATCGTCAACTCGACCGGCAGCTTCGCGATCACACACGTGTTCGTCGTGCCCGGCGCCTCCGACATCCGGGTCCTGATCAAGGCCAACCGCCGCAACGTGGCCAGCCCGTCGAACGTGCTGACCTACCAGATCAGCCAGGCACAGAACCCGTCGCTGACGATCCTCAGCGCGAGCGACCCGATCCCCTACGGCGGCTCGACCGTGATCAGCGGCAAGCTGGCCGGGGAGCCGAACACCGTCGTGACCCTCGCGGGGCACGCGGCCCACGACCCGTTCGTCACGATCGCGACGACCAAGACCGACGGCGAAGGCAACTACACGTTCCCGGCACAGTCGCCGGTGACGAGCACCTTCTACAAGGTCAGCGGTGGCGGGCGGACCTCGGCGATCCTCTACCAGGGCGTCAAATACGTCCTCACGGCAGCGGCCTCGCCGACGACCGTGACCTCCGGCGAAGCGGTGACCTTCAGCGGCACCGTGACTCCGGCCCGCGCCGGCCACACGATCTACCTGGAGCGCCAGAACGTGAGCGGAATGGGCTTCCACGTGGTCTCGGTCGGCACCGTCAACGCCGACGGCAGCTACTCGATCAGCCGGGTCTTCTACGCCCCCGGCACCGAGGTGCTGCGGGTCGAAAATCCCGGGCGACCCCGAAAATGGCGGCAGCGCCAGCGCTCCCTTCACGATCACCGTGACGCCGCTGAGCACGCCGTCCAAGCTGACCCCCGAGCCGCAGGGCAACTCGACCCTGCCCCCGGAAGGCCAGTCCTGACCGACCAAGCTCCACCGGGCGCGGGCAACCCCCGCCTGCGCCCGGACCGGAGGCGATGAGCCCGGCGGCGAGAGCCGGCCGGGCGAACGCCAGGAAAGCACTGTGGCCGTCCCGAAAGGGGCGGCCACAGTTGTTTGCGGGATCTGGGGGGTGTGGCGCTACGCAGCGATGGCGCGCGAGTCCAGGTGCGCGCCGACCTTGCGCTTGACGCGCTGCAGGGCGTTGTCGACGGTCTTCGTGTCGCAGCTCAGCCGCTCGCCGACCTGCTCGTATGAGTAGCCGTCGAGATACAGCGAGAGGACCCGGCTCTCGAGCTCCGACAGCGCCGTCGAGAGGCAGCCGACGAGCGAGCGGAGCTCCTCGGATGAGATCACCTGGTTGACCGGATCATGAACCGTCGGCCCCGGCAGCATCTGATCGAGCGTCGGGACGTCTTCGCCGGCCCCCGCGGGGGTCGAGGAGAACGAGACGTACTGGTTCAGCGGTGTGTGCTTGTTGCGGGTTGCCGTCTTGACGGCCGTGATGATCTGGCGGGTGATGCAGAGCTCCGCAAAGTTGCGGAAGCTCGACTCGCGATCGGTCCGGAAGTCACGGATCGCCTTGTAGAGGCCCACCAGGCCCTCCTGAATCAGATCGTCGGAGTCGCCGCCGGCGAGGAAGTACGACGATGCCTTGAGGCGGACGAAGCCGTGATAACGGCGGACGAGACGGTCATAGGCGTTGCGGTCACCCTGCTTCGCCAAGGCGATGAGGAAGATATCCTCAACCTTAGATTCAGAGTTAGGGTTCTGGGAGAAACGGGCCACGAGCAGATCCTTTCTTCGAGGCCCACACCCTTAGGGCGCAGCCTCGGACTGTGCTCAGTGGCGCACTCCTCCCCTGGCGCCAAAGCTATTCAATTACTAAGGTTTCTCAACCTTAGGTACAGCGTTATGCGCGGCAGACTGACACAGTTATGAAGCCCTGTCAAGCCTTTTCTGCAAGATCTCGTACAGCAGCGCCGAGGCCGCCGCGGCGACGCCCAGCGAACCGACCCTCCCGAGCAGCGGCAGGGCGATCAGCTCGTCGCATGCCCCCGCCACCCGCGGGCGCAGACCGCTGCCCTCGCTGCCCAGGACGAGGACCGTGCCGGCACCGGAGTAGTCGGGGCTGTCGTAGGGAACGGCGCCGGGCGCCCTGTTGATCGGCGCTGGCGCCGTAGGACCAGCAGCCGGCCTCGCGGGCCTCGAGCAGGAAGTCGGTCAGGTTGCGCACGCGGGCGATCCGCAGATGCTCGACGGCCCCTGCCGAGGCCTTGCAGACCGCGGGGGTGACCTCGGCCGCACGCCGTTCGGGGATCACCACGCCGCCGACCCCGGCGCACTCGGCGGTGCGGCAGATCGAGCCGAGGTTCTGGGGGTCCTGGATCTGGTCGAGGGCCACCAGCAGCGGGCGCTCGAGGCCCGAGCAGCTCGTGGGCCCCCACGTAGGGGTAGGAGCCGGCCTCGGCACAGATCCCCTGATGGGCCTCCGAGCCGCAGCGAGCCTCGATCTCCTGGGCGCCGGCGCTGCGCACCGGGACCCCCTCCAGCCACGGCTCGCGGGCCGCCCCGCCCGCCACCCAGACCTCCCCGACCATGTGGGAGCGCCGGCCCCGGAGCGCCTCGCGCACGGGGTTTCGCCCGTAGAGGATCACGGGCCCGGGGCCGGGAACAGCTTGGGCCCGTCGGGGCCGTCGCGGATCTCCCACCCACGCTCGAGGAGCTGCTCGCGAATCTGATCGGCGGTCTGGAAATCGCGGGCCGCACGGGCTTGCTCGCGCTGCGCCAGCAGGGCGGGGGCCTGAGGGTCGATCCCCGCGACATCGCCGTGGGCTTCGAGCGGCCTCAGCGAGTCCAGGCCGAGGACCTGGAGCATCTCGCGGAGGTCTGCGTCCCCCACTCCGGCGCCCGCGGCGGTTGGCCTCGCGGACCCACTCGAACAGCGACGCCAGGGCGGCAGGGGTGTTGAAGTCTCTGGCCAGGGCGTCGAAGAAGGCGTCCCGCAGGGGTGCCATGTCTGCGGGGCTGGGCTCGCCCGGCGTCAGGTGCGCCAAGGCCTCGCGGATCCGGTCGACCCGCCGGCCGGCGTCGAGCAGCTCCTCCTCGGAGAAGGCCAGCGGCTGGCGGTAGTGCCCGGAGGCGATGTACATCACGACGGCCTCGGGACCGTGGGCCTCGAGGACCTCGTGCAGGGGGGCGATGTTGCCGACCGACTTGGCCATCTTCTCGCCGGTGAACTGGATCATCCCGTTGTGCATCCAGATCCGGGCCAGTTCGCTGCCGCGGGCGGCCCTCGTCTGGGCGGCCTCGTTCTCGTGGTGCGGGAAGACGAGGTCAGAGCCGCCGCCGTGGATGTCGAAGCCGACGCCCAGGAGCCCCTCGGCCATCGCCGAGCACTCGATGTGCCAGCCCGGGCGGCCCTCGCCCCAGGGCGCCTCCCAGAAGCTGTCCTCGCCCTCCTTGCGGGCCTTCCACAGGGCAAAGTCGAGCGGGTCCTCCTTGCGCTCGGTCCCTTCGATCCCCTCGCCCTGGTCCATGTTCTCCAGGCGACGGTGCGAGAGCCGGCCGTAGCCCTCGTCGGAGCGGACCCGGAAGTAGACGTCCCCGCCACCGCATAGGCGTGGCCACGGTCGATCAGCGCCTGGATGTAGTCGATGATCGGGCCGATCGTCTCCGACGCCAGCGGCTCGTGGTCGGGGCGGCCGAGACCCAGGCCGTCGGTGTCGGCCGTGTAGAGGGCTGTCATCTGCTCGGCCAGCTCGACGCTCGAGACGCCCCGGGCGCGGGCCGCATCGTAGATCTTGTCGTTGACGTCGGTGACGTTGATCACGAGGTTCACGTCAAGGCCCTCGTGGGCCAGGAAGCGGGCCAGCAGGCTGAAGACGACGAACGGCCGGGCGTTGCCGATGTGGATCCGGCTGTAGACGGTCGGCCCGCAGGCGTAGATCCCCACCCGCCCCGCGTCGCGGGGCTCGAGCGCCGTCAGCCGCCCCGACTGGGTGTCGTGCAGCAGGATCTCGCGCATCGGGCTCAGTCGGGCTCCTGCAGCGTCGCGATCGCCAGGGCCGCGACGCCCTCGCCGCGACCGACGAAGCCGATCCGCTCGCCGGTCGAGGCCTTCACGTTGACCCGCTCGGGCTCCAGGCCGATGGCGCCGGCCAGACGGCCGCGGATCGCCTTCTTGTGGGGCGCCAGCTTGGGGGTCTCCATGACGACGGTGCAATCGATGTTGACCGGCTTGAAGCCCCTGCCGCGGATCGCGTCCATCAGCAGTTCGAGCAGCCCCACCGAGTCCGCGCCCCGCCAGCGCTCCTCGGTGTCGGGGAAGTGCTCGCCGATGTCCCCCATGCCGGCCGCTCCCAGCAGCGCATCGATCACGGCATGGGTCAGCACGTCCGCGTCGGAGTGGCCCTCCAGTCCGAGCTCGTGGGGGATCTCGATGCCGCCGATCACCAGCCGCCGCCCGGCGGCGATGCGGTGGGAGTCAAAGCCGATCCCCGAGCGGATCATCCGATCGGCTCCAGCCGCCGCTCCGGCCCTCGAAGACGGCCAGCTCGCCGACCCCCAGCGCCGCGAGCAGCTCGAGCGCCTGCTCATAGCCGGCGCCGACGTCCTCGGGGCGGTGGGCGTCGCTCGAGAGGGCCAGCGGCACGTTCGCCTCCAGGCACATCTCCAGGAAGGCGGGGGCCGGGTAGATCTCGCCGACGGGCTTGCGCAGGCCGGCGGTCGAGATCTCGACCGCCACGCCGGCCTCGGCGAACGCTTCGACGGTCGGCTCGTAATAGCGGCGCAGGTCTCCCGCCGGGGTCCGGCCCGGGTGGGCAGGGCCCCAGATCTTGACCAGGTCGGGGTGGGAGATGATGTCGAACAGGCCGCAGCGAGCGCTCTCGGCGACGGTCTCGAAGTAGCGCTGCCAGATCGCCTCGGGGCTGCGGCGGGGTCCTTGGGGTCCCAGACGGTGTAGTCGTCCATGTCCACGAAGCCCTCGCGGATGAAGTGGACCGAGCCGACGACATAGTCGAAGTCGCGCGCCTCCAGCAGGTTCGCCGTGCGGTCCTCGGCGCCGGCGATGAAGTCGCACTCGATCCCCAGGCGCAGGTCGGTCTGCTCGCGCACGAAGCCGCAGTAGGCGTCGAGGTCGTCGCGAGCGAAGCCTTCCCAGAACGGGTGGCGCCAGATCTCCAGGGCGGCGCTGAAACGGTAGATGTGCTCGGAGACCCCCAGCTCGGAGATCCCCCGCTCCTGTGCGGCCTCGCGGTAGCGCTCGGCATTGGCCGGTGTGAAGTACTGCTCGGGCGTCGCTTCGCGATCGTCCGGGCGCAGGTGCAGGTGGTAGTCGCTCAGCATCCGGTGGGCGATTCAAGCAGGAATCAGCGGGCCGGACCCTGGCGCTCGAGCAGCAGCAGCTCGGCCAGGCGCAGATCGACGGGCGTCGTGACCTTGAGGTTCGAGGGATCGGCCGGGACGACGATCACGCGCCCGCCGGCCCGCTCGATCAGCGATGCGTCGTCGGTCGCCAGCGCCAGCTCCTCGCCACCGACGGCAAGCGCCCGTGCGAGCGCCTCGCGGCGGAAGACCTGGGGGGTCTGGATCGACCACAGCTCGCTGCGGGTGAGGGTCTCGAGACCTCCCCCGTCGGGGGCGGCCCGCTTGATCGTGTCCGTCACCGGGGCGGCCGCTACCGCCGCGTCCGCGCCCGGGTCGGCGCGCAGGGCCGCGATCACACGCTCGGCCAGCTCGGCCGTCGCCAGCGGGCGTGCGGCGTCGTGGACGAGCACCAGCTCATGGCCCTCGCCCGCGGCCTCGAGGGCTCGCAGGACGGACTCTGAGCGGGCAGCCCCGCCCTCGACCGCCTCGACGCCCGGAGGAAGGCCGAACACGTGCGTCCCCGGCGGCAGGGCGACGATGATCCGCTCGACGCTCGCGGCCGCGCTGAGCGCGTCGATCGAGCGCTCCAAGAGCGTACGCCCGCCCAGCTCGACCAGGGCCTTCGGCCTGTCGGCGCCGAGGCGCTCGCCGCTGCCGGCGGCGACGATCAGGGCGACTGTCATCTGAAGGAGAGCTGTCGCGCACGCGCCATCCCGGCTCGCCGCCGGGGCAGGCGCGTGCGCGAGAGCCTCGCTACTTGGCTCCGGCGACCGCCATCTGGCTGCTGGCCGAATCGGCGAGCAGCTCGTCCAGATAGCTCTCTGCCTCTTCCTCGTCCTTGTCCAGCGCATACATCAGCTCGGAGGCGAGGATCTTCTTGGTCCGCGTGAACATCTGCTTCTCACCCGTCGACAGGCCCTTCTCGCTCTCACGCAGCGAGAGGTTGCGGACGACCTCGGCGAGCTCGTAGATGTCGCCCGTCTTGATCTTGTCGCGGTTGTGCTTGAAGCGGCGGTTCCAGTTCTTGGGCATCTCGGAGACTTCGTCGCGCAGGACGTCGAGGACCTTCTTCACGGTTTCCTCGTCGATGACCCGGCGCAGACCCGCCAGAGCGGCGTTCTCAGTCGGCACCCTGACCGTCATGTCGTTGTGAAGGATCTTGATCGTCAGGTACTCGCGGCGTTCGCCGAGCACCTCCATCTCCTCCTTCTTGAGCACCTTGCCGGCACCATGGTGGGGGTAAACGACCTGGTCTCCGAGCTCGAACTCGATGTACTCGACCTCCCGCGTGACCTCGATCTCCTCGGTCAGCGTTCCGTCTTCGGTTGCCTGTGTCGGAATGGTGTCCTCCTTCGTTGTGGGCGGCCCGGGGGCGGCCCTTGATTCAAGTCTGTAGGTAACGGTCCACGAGGTTCAGCTCCTGCAGCCTGCGCAGGCCCTCGCGGATGTCCTTGGCGCGGATCTCGCCCACGCCCTCCACCGCCTCGAGCTCCGAGTCGGCGGCGCCCAGCAGCTCGTCGAGGCCGCCGAACTCGGTGACGATCTGGGTCACGACCAGCTTCGGCAGCCTGGGAATCCGCCCGAGGACCCGGTAGCCGCGAGGCGAGACGGGGTAGTCGAGCGTGTTCAGCTTGCGGTCATAGCCGAGCAGCTCGGCCAGCCGTCCGAAGTCGAGCAGGTCCTGGTGGGGCAGGCGCCCGATCTCCTCGAGCGCCGCCGCGAAGGCCTCGTCGGAGTAGCTCGAGAGGTAGTCCCGCACGAGCGCCGCCTTCTCCGCGGCCGCGCCGACCATCGTCTCCTCGAGCTGCATCTCGATCAGCCGGCCCTCGCTGCCGAGCTCGACGATGTAGCGCTCGATCTCGACCGCCATGCGCGTCACGAGCTCAGAGCGCTGGAGCACGGTCAGGACGTCGTGGAGGGTCGTCCCGCCCTCGAACTCGAGCGCCGTCAGGCGGGTGGAGACCTGGTCCAGACGGGTGCGGAACTTGTCGAGCGTCGCCAGCGCCTGGTTGGCCTTGGCCAGCACGACGGGGATCTCCTCGAGGATGTACTTGGCGCCGTCGACGTAGACCGAGACGACCTCCCGGCGCTGGGAGATCGCTATCACCAGCGCATCCGTCTGCTTGGAGACGCGCTCGGCCGTGCGGTGGCGGGTGCCCGTCTCGTGCGAGAGGATCGTCGGGTCGGGCATCAGCTGGACGTTGGCCATCGAGATCTTCGTGGCGTTGGCGTTGAGCACGATCGCGCCGTCCATCTTCGCGACCTGGTAGAGGAACGCCGGGGTGTAGTCGATCTCGAGCTTGATCCCGCCCGAGTTCAGGAAACTGAGGTCGTCGGGCTCGCCGATCACGATCAGCCCGCCGGTGCGGGCGTGCAGGATGCTCTCGATCCCCTCCCTCAGCGCCGTCCCGGGGCGATCATCTCGAGTGCCCTCATCAACCCCGGATCCGGCCTGACTTCGTTGTCTACATCTTCGCCGGATCGTGGTGCCACAACCCCAATTCTAGGGCATTTAGCGATCCCTTAGCTGCACGGCCAGTGTGGCCCGAAACCTACAAAGCCCCTGCGTGAGCGGGAGCAGCCGGACCCCTGCTGACACGCGGTCCCCGTCCGGCGCCGCGCTCCGCCGCTGTGCCCCCGAGCGCCAGCGCGAGCGCCTCGCGCAGGTTCGCCGCCTCGCGCGCGGGGACGCCGCTGCCGGCGGGGGCGATCACGTCCTGCAGGCCGTGCCGCGATGCCTCCTGCAGGCGCCGCTCGGGATGGCCGACCCAGCGCAGCTCGCCGGTCAGGCCGAGCTCGCCGAAGCAGCCCTGCGGCGCCGCGGCGAGCGGGATCCCGCGGCTGGCGCTGGCGACGGCAAGCGCCACCGCGAGGTCGCAGCCCGGCTCGTCCAGGCGGACCCCGCCGACGACGTTGACGAACACGTCCGCCGTGCCGGTCGGGATGCGCCCGTGGCGGGCGAGGATCGCGAGGACGAGCGCCAGGCGGTTGCGGTCAAGACCCGAGACGACCCGCCGGGGCTGCTCGAGCTCTGAGGGAGCGACCAGGGCCTGGACCTCGACGAGCAGCGGCCGGGAGCCCTCCATCGTCGCCAGCACGACGCTGCCCGGCGCGCGGGTCGCCTCGGCGACGAAGCGGGCCGAGGCGTCCAGCACCTCGACGAGGCCTCCCTGGCGCATCTCGAACAGGCCCGCCTCGTTGGTCGAGCCGAAGCGGTTCTTCAGCGCCCGCAGCTCGCGGTAGGGGCGCTCGCGCTCGCCCTCGAACTGCAGGACGCAGTCGACGAGGTGCTCGAGCACCCGCGGCCCCGCCAGGGCCCCGTCCTTGGTGACGTGGCCGACCAGGATGACCGTCGTGCTCTGCGCCTTGGCGAGCTCCATGATCCGGGCGGCCACCTCGCGGACCTGGCCGACCGATCCGGGGGCCCCGGACAGCTCGGCCGAGCGGAGCGTCTGGACGGAGTCGATCACACAGGCGGCGGGACGCTCGGCGGCCAGCACCTCGAGCACCCGCTCGAGGTCGGTCTCGGCGAGGATCGGGACCTGCAGGGCCCCGCCCGAGCCCTCCAGGCGCTCGGCCCGCAGGCGGACCTGCTCGGCGGACTCCTCACCGCTGACGTAGAGGGTCCGGTGCCCGGCCGCCGCGAGGTGGCCGAGCACCATGTTGGTGAGCGTCGACTTGCCGATCCCCGGCGAGCCTCCGAGCAGGACCAGCGAGCCGGGGACGAGCCCGCCGCCGAGCACCCGGTCGAGCTCGCCGATGCCGCTGGGGAGGCGCTCGACGGCGCCGCCCCGACCTCGCTGAGGCGGCGCGGGCCCTGGGTGTTCGACCCGCCACCGCGGGTCTGCACGGCGCGCAGCCGTGCTCCGCCCTTGCCCGGTGCGGGCACGACGCGCTCCTCGACGAGCGTGTTCCAGGCCTCACAGCCGGGGCACTGTCCGCGCCACTGGGCCGACTGCGCACCGCACTCCGAGCAGACGTGAATCGTGGTCCGGGCCATGGCCTGCAGACTAGGGTCCGGCGGGGACGGCTCGGCTGGCCGATACTTAGGTGATGAGCGCCGCCGCGCCCACGGCCCACCCTGAGCCCGCGGGCTCCTCTCGCGACCGGCTGCTGCCGTGGATCGCCGCCGAGCGGACCGTGCGGGCGGTCATCCTGATCGCCGTCGGCCTCGTGCTGGTGAGCCACCCCCACGCAAACTGGGGCAGCGAAATCTCGCGCCTGGCGGAAGACCTCGGGCAGAACCCGAAGGGCAACTGGATCAAGCGGATCATCGAGAAGATAAGCCGGGTCCACGCCAACGAAGATGTGATCTTCGGCCTGGCCGCCCTGGCCTACGGCGTACTCGAGGGCGTCGAGGCCTACGGCCTGTGGACGCGCAAGCGCTGGGGGGAGTGGCTGACGGTCCTGGCGACCTCGCTGCTGTTCATCCCCGAGGTCTGGGAGCTGACGAAAAAGGCCACGCTGCTGAAGGCCGGAGCACTGCTGGCCAATGCCCTGATCGTCGCATACCTGCTCTGGCGGCTGAACTCTCGGCCGGCCCGGCCGAGCAGGGCGCCTAGGGCGGACGCTCAGGCGCCTACGAGTGCGCTGCGGCGCTCGAGCAGGCAGACGTCTCGCCAGCGCCCGTCGGGCATCTGCCCGATCCGCTCGCGGACCCCCACGTGCCTGAAGCCGCAGCGTTCGTGGAGGGCGATGCTGGCGGTGTTCTCCGGGAAGATGCCGGCCTCGAGCGTCCACATCCCGGCGAGCTCCGAGCGCTCGATGAGGCCCTCGAGCAGCGCCTGGCCGACGCCCCGGCGTGCCTGCTCGGGCGCCACGTAGATCGAGACGGCGCCGACGCCCCGATAGACGGCGCGCTGGGAGACGGGTGCGAGCGCGGCCCAGCCGATCACCTCGCCGCCCGGACTGCGGGCCGCGAGCGCCGGGTAGCCGCCACATTTGGCTGCGAACTGCTCCCAGGCGGGCGCCTGCGCCTCGAAGGTCGCATTGCCGCCGGCGATTCCCGCTTCGTAGATCAGTGCGGCCGCGGGCCAGTCGCTCCCCGCCAGCGGCGCGAGGACGATCCGATCCTGACCGGTTGGCAGCTGCCCGCGCCTACTGCTCGGAGGGCGACTCGGCCTCGGACTCGCCGTCGGCCGCAGCGGCCTCCTCCGAGCCGGAGCCGTCGGCCCCGACGCCGACCGGGTGCTTCTGCTTCTTGGGCTGGACGATCGAGAGTTTGACCTCGCCCTCGAGCTCGCCGTCCGGGTCGACCACGACGGTCGCCCCGGGGGTCAGCTGCTCGCGCAGGACGAAGTCGGCCAGGGGGTCCTCGATGTAGCGCTGGATCGCCCGGCGCAGCGGCCGTGCCCCCATCGCCGGGTCCCAGCCCTTTTCGACCAGCAGGTCCTTGGCGCCCTCGGTCAGCTCGAGCTGCAGCTCGCGGTCGGCCATCGACTCGCGGATCCGCAGCAGGAGCAGCTCGACGATCTGCTTGATCTCCTCTTTCTGGAGCTTGTGGAAGACGATCACGTCGTCGATCCGGTTGAGGAACTCGGGGCGGAAGACTTTCTTCAGCTCGCCCATGATCCGGTTCTTCATGTCGTCGTAGGTGATCCCCGTCTCGTCCTCTGAGACGGCGAAGCCCAGCGGCGTGTTGCGGGCGATCTCGGCGGCGCCGATGTTCGAGGTCATGATCACGATCGCATGACGGAAGTCGACGGTCCGCCCCTGGGCGTCGGTCAGCCTGCCGTCCTCGAGGATCTGCAGCAGGATGTTGAACACGTCCGGGTGGGCCTTCTCGATCTCGTCGAGCAGCAGGACGCTGTAGGGCTTGCGCCGGATCGCCTCGGTCAGCTGACCGCCCTCGTCGTAGCCGATGTAGCCGGGGGGCGAGCCGACGAGCCGCGAGACGGCGTGCTTCTCCATGTACTCGGACATGTCGATCCGGATCAGGGCGTCGTCGTCGCCGAACAGGAACTCGGCCAGCGTCCGGGCGAGCTCGGTCTTGCCGACCCCCGAGGGGCCGAGGAAGATGAACGAGCCGGTCGGGCGCTTGGGGTCCTTGAGCCCGGCGCGGGAGCGGCGGATGGCCTTCGAGATGACCTCGATCGCGGGGTGCTGGCCGATCACGCGCTTGTGGAGTTCGTCCTCCATCCGCATCAGCTTCTGCGTCTCGGCCTCGGTCAGCTTGAAGACGGGGATGCCCGTCCACATCGAGACGATGTCCGCGATCTCCTCCTCGCCGATCGACGGGCGCTCGCCGGACTCGCCCGATTCCCACGCCTGCTCGAGCTCGCGTTTCTTGTTCGTCAGCTTGCGCTCCTGATCGCGCAGCGAGGCGGCCTTCTCGAACTCCTGCGCCTCGATCGCGGCCTCCTTCTCACGCCGCGTCTTCTCAACTTCGTCCTCGAGCTCGCGGTTCGCCGGCGGCGAGGTCATCGACTTGATCCGCATCCGCGAGGCGGCCTCGTCGATCAGGTCGATCGCCTTGTCGGGCAGGAAGCGGTCGGAGATGTAGCGGCTCGCCAGTTCGCCTGCGGCGCGCAGCGCCTCGTCGGTGATCTGGACCTTGTGGTGCTGCTCGTAGCGGTCGCGCAGGCCCGTCAGGATCTCGACGGTCTGGTCGATCGTCGGCTCATCGACGGTGATCTTCTGGAAGCGCCGCTCCAGCGCCGAGTCGCGCTCGAGGTACTTGCGGTACTCGTCCAGCGTCGTCGCGCCGATCGTCTGCAGCTCGCCGCGCGCCAGGGCCGGCTTGAGGATCGAGGCCGCGTCGATCGCGCCCTCGGCCGCGCCTGCGCCGACGAGGTTGTGGAGCTCGTCGATGAACAGGATGATGTCGCCCCGCTGGGTGATCTCCTTCATCACCTTCTTGAGGCGCTCCTCGAACTCGCCGCGGTACTTCGAGCCGGCCACCAGGGCCGCCAGGTCGAGCGTGTAGATCTGCTTGTTCTTCAGCAGCTCGGGCACCTCGGAGCTCGTGATCCGCTGGGCCAGGCCCTCGACCACGGCGGTCTTGCCGACGCCCGGCTCGCCGACCAGGACGGGGTTGTTCTTGGTGCGCCGGGAGAGGATCTGCATGATCCGCTCGATCTCCGTCTCGCGTCCGACGCAGGGGTCGAGCTTGCCCTCGGAGGCCAGCTTGGTCAGGTTGCGCCCGAACTGGTCGAGCAGCTTCGAGGACTTCTTGCCCTCGCCGGCCGGGCGCCCGCACCGGCGCCGGCGCCCGAGGAGGAGCCCTGGCGGCGCCCGCCGGGGCCGGAGAGCATGCGGATGACCTCGTTGCGGATCTTCTCCGAGTCGGCGTCGAAGTCGAGCAGGATGCGTGCGGCGACGCCCTCGTTCTCGCGGACCAGGCCGAGCAGGATGTGCTCGGTGCCGATGTAGTTGTGGCCCAGGCTCAGCGCCTCGCGCAGCGCCAGCTCGAGCACCTTCTTGGCGCGCGGCGTGAAGGGGATCTGCCCGGAGGTGACCTCCTCGCCGGAGCCGACGATCCGCACGACCTGTGCGCGGACGCGCTCGACGGTGATGTCAAGGCTCTCGAGGACCCGGGCCGCCAGGCCCTCCTCCTCGCGGAGCAGTCCGAGCAGGATGTGCTCGGTGCCGATGTAGTTGTGCTTGAGGGTCCGCGCCTCCTCTTGCGCGAGGACGACCACCTGACGCGCCCTTTCCGTGAATCGCTCGAACATGGTGTGATTCCCTCCTGCTGGGCATGGCCCAAGGGTCTTTTGGTGGTCCTTATGACGCCTAGTGGAGCAGTCTACCAACCGTATCCCCGGCTCCATCGGGGTCATCGGCAGCGGCCGAGCCCGGCTTGATCCCCGGCGGCCCGATTACCTCGAATACGTGTCCAGCGGCCGTCCCGATCACTAAGGCCGGGAGCGCGGCCCTCAGTCGCGCATCGCCGGGAACAGGACGACCTCGCGGATCGAATCGCGGCCCGTCAGCAGCATGACCAGGCGGTCGATCCCGAGACCCACCCCGGCCGTCGGCGGCATCCCCTGCTCGAGTGCCTGGACGAAGGCCTCGTCGTAGGGCATCGTCTCGGCCTCCTCGTCGAGGACGCTGAGCCGCTGCTGGGCGGAGAAGCGCGACCGCTGCTCGTCGGGATCGATCAGCTCGCTGAAGCCGTTGGCGATCTCCATGCCCGCCGCGAAGGCCTCGAAGCGCTCGACCGTCTCCGGGTCCCCGGGGCGCTCGCGCGCCAGCGGCGAGAGCTCCCGCGGGTAGTCGACGACGAACGAGGGGCGGATCAGGTTGGGCTCGACGTACTTCGAGAGAGGTCGTCGGCCATCTCGAACCACAGCCCGCTCGTCTTCACGCCGAGCCCGCGCCGCTCGATCTCTGCCGCGAGATCCTCCGCGCCGAGGATCTCCGAGAGGTCGATCCGGTCGCCTCGCGGATCGCCGAGACGAAGCCCAGCCGCGGCCACGGCGCCGAGAGGTCCAGCTCGCCGGCGTAGCCGACCGCCGCAGCGGCGGCGCGGACGATCGCTTCGGTGCGCTCCATCGCCGCCTCGTAGCCGGCGTAGGCCTCGTACCACTCGACCATCGTGAACTCGGGGTTGTGCTTGTGCGAGACGCCCTCGTTGCGGAAGTCCTTGCCCAGCTCATAGACCCGCTCGAGGCCGCCGACGATCAGCCGCTTGAGGTACAGCTCGGTCGCGATCCTCAGGTAGAGGTCGCGGTCCAGGGCGTTGTGGTGTGTCGTGAAGGGGCGCGCCATCGCGCCGCCGTAGAGCGGCTGCAGGACCGGCGTCTCGACCTCGACGAAGCCATCGCCGTCGAGTGCGCCGCGAACCGCCGAGATGATCCGCGCGCGGTCGATGAACAGGCGCCGGCTCTCCTCGCTGGCGATCAGGTCCAGCTCCCGGTGGCGGTAGCGGGTCTCGACGTCGGACAGCCCGTGGTGCTTGTCCGGCGGCGGGCGGAGCGCCTTGGCGAGCACCTCGAAGGCCTCGACGCGCAGTGAGACCTCGCCGTGGCGGCTGCGCATCGCGCTCCCGTCGACGCCGATCAGGTCGCCCAGATCAAGCGAGGTCAGCAGCGCATAGCGCTCCTCGCCCAGCACGTCCTGGCGCGCGTGCAGCTGGATCTTTCCGCTGCGGTCGACGAGATCGAGGAAGGCGGCCTTGCCGGAGCCCCGCCGGGCGGCGATCCTGCCGGCGACGCGGTGGCGCTCGTCGGTTTCATCACCCGCCTGCAGGTGCTCGTAGGCCGCGACGATCGGTCCGACCGGCTCCACGCCGGGGTAGGCATGGGGGAACGCGCCGGGGTCTGCGGCTCGCATCCGCTCGCCCTTGGCGCGGCGCTCGGCGATCAGCTCCTGCAGGCCGTGGCGCGACCCCTCCTCGGCCGAGGAGCCGTCTCCCTCGCCTGCGGGGGACTCCTCTTGGGGTCCGCTCATCGCGGCGAGCCTACTCGAGGCCGACGTCGATCTTCGTGATCTTGAGCTTGCGGGCCGGCCCTTTCGGCACCTTGACGGCAACGGTCTCGTTGCGTTTGTGGCCCAGCAGGGCGCGGCCGACGGGCGACTCGTTGGAGAGCTTGTGCTCCAGCGGCTTGGCCTCGGCCGAGCCGACGATCGTGTACTTGACGGACTTGCCCGTCTTTTCGTCCTTGACGTGGACGACCGAGCCGACCTGGACGATGTCGGTCGAGAGGTCCGGAGGCCTGGATCACTGTCGCCATCCGCAGCTTCTCCTGCAGCTGGGCGATCCGGCTCTCGACCATCGCCTGCTCGTTCTTGGCGTCGTCGTACTCGGAGTTCTCGGAGATGTCGCCGAACTCGCGGGCCTCCTTGATGCGTTCGGCCACCTCGCGCCGCTTCTCGGTCGAGAGCAGCTCGAGCTCCTCCTGCAGCTTCTGGAGACCTTCTGGGGTGAGAATTACGTCCTTGGCCATTCAACCCTCGATCGCGATTGGCGGTGCCTGGGCGGACACGCAAATCCCCGCTCTGAGCGGGGATGTCTGCGAACCGGCGGCGCTTGCGAGCGCAGCAGTATAGCGAGGCCCGAGCGGCCCGCGAGAGCCTCAGACCGCGAGCGGCTCGGGGCGGCGCCCGAGCGCCAGCAGGGCCCTGGCATCCGCGACCGTCGGGGCGCTCTGCAGGGCCTCCAGCAGGCTCCGGGCCGGGCCCGGCTCGAGCCCCAGGCGGCAGACATACCAGGGGTAGAACTTGCGCATGTATCGTCCTGCGCGGTCGGCGCCGAGATGCTCCACGGCCCGGTCGATCGTCCAGCCGAGCTCCTCGGCGACCT
Organism: uncultured Solirubrobacteraceae bacterium; assembly: GCA_963787765.1. Lineage (GTDB taxonomy): Bacteria > Actinomycetota > Thermoleophilia > Solirubrobacterales > Solirubrobacteraceae > Palsa-744. The sequence goes on from CAWBEF010000008.1 coordinate 35,236, forward strand.
CCTCGGGCGAGGGCTCGCGCTCGGTCTCATCCAGCAGCCGGGCGAACAGCCAGGGGTTGCCGAGCGCCCCCCGGGCGAGCATCACCGCCGCGGCGCCGGTCCGCTCGAAGGCCTCCCGCACGTGAGGGGCATCGCTCAGCCCGCCGGTCAGGATGACGGGCGCGTCGAGCTCGGCGACCAGGCGCGCGGCCAGGTCGTAGTCGGGGGTGCCCTTGTGGTGGACGGCGGCCGACCGGGGGTGAAAGCCGATCCCCGCGACGCCGGCCTCCGCAACGAGCCGCTTGGCGAGGTGAAAGCCCGAGTCCTCACCGGGCTTCAGGCCCGAGCGGAGCTTGACGGTGACGGGCAGCCCGCCCCCGCCCTCGACGGCGGCCCGGGCGACGGCGACGGCGCGGTCGGGGTCGGCGAGCATCCCGGCGCCCGCCCCGGTGCGCCTCACCTTGGGGACGGGGCAGCCCATGTTGATGTCGATCGCGTCGGCGCCGATCCCGGCCAGGACGGCCGCGGCCGAGCGCATGATCGCGGGGTCCTCGCCGAACAGCTGGATCGCCACGGGCCCGCCGGCGTGCTCACGGCGATCGATTCGAAGCAGCTCGCTCCAGGTCTTCTCGTTGCGGTAGTGGATGGCATGCGAGGAGACCATCTCGGAGACCGCCATGCCCGCGCCGTAGCGCTTCGCCTGAAGGCGGACGAACCAGTTGCCGATCCCCGCCAGCGGCGCGAGCAGGACGCGGTTGGGCACCTCCAGGGTCCCCAGCTGCCAGCTTTCGCGGAGTCGCGCGGCGGTGTCCATCAGCTCATTAAGGGGTCGGCCCAGGCAAACCCGGGAGCAGCGACTTAGAACTCTGCTCCCGGGTGAAGCCTTCCCTCTGCTTGGCCCGGGGGGCGGTGGGCCAAGCCCGGCCCCCAAGGACCAGGACGGTCAGCCTAGAGCAGGGATTTGATCTGGCAACGGTTCCTGTCGGACTATCGGCCGGGAGCTCTTCGAGCGGGGCGCCTGCGGCGCCGATAGGATCGCCCTCATGGATGGCGCCCGCCAGTCGAGGCTCATTCGCGCCGGCCTGCCGGCGGCCGCGGCGGTCGGCCTGGCGCTCCTGTGGGGGCTCCTGGCAGCGCCCGGCGCGCGGGCCGAAACCCTCGCCGCCACGTGCACGACCCTGCACTCGAAGATCGAAGCGGTCGCCACCAGCCAAGAACCGGGGACGATCGTCCTGACGGGGCTCTGCACGGGCAGCGAAGCTCGGCTCCTTCTGCCCGAACACATCGACCTTACGCTCGAAGGGGCCCCCGGCACGAACTCGGGCCTGAACGGAATGGCGATCCACGAACGCCTGATCGAAAGCGCCGGGCTGAGCGGGGCGATAAAGCTCGCCAACCTGACCGTCGAGGAGGCCAACGGTGGCGGCGGACTGTATCTGCTGGCGACCTCGGTCGAACTGAGCCACGACCTGATCGACGGCAACACCGCCGAAGGCGACCTATGGCTACGGCGGTGGCGCAGAGATCTACATCGCGCCGGCCAACGGGGACAAATGCGAAGCGGGCGAACCGGCCGGCCTGACGGTCACCGACACGACCTTCATCGGCGACACGGCCAAGGGGACATCCTCCCGGACCGCGGTGGAGGGCTCTACGGGCTGTTCGAGTGCGCGACCCGCCCCGAGTCCCTAGCGGGGACAGCTTCGAAAACGACACCGTCGCGGGCTCCGTCACGGGCGAAGCCGAGGGCGCCGGAGCGGCCTTCGTATCGACCAGCGCCGGCGGGCCGGGGACGCTTCGCCAGGAAGCCGACCAGTTCGATCGCAACACCGTCGCGGGACCCTCCGAAGGCAACCGCGGGGGCGGCGGCGAGTGGCTCGAAGGGATCAACCTCACCTCGCTCTACGACCGCTTCGTGCGCAACTCGATCCCCGGCGCCAGGCAGGCCACATGGAGCTGGGGCGGCGGACTGGGGATCCTCAACACCAATTGCAGCGACGGCGCCGTCGACGAAAGCACGCTCGAGAATGCCGTCGTCGAGGGCAACTCGATCGGCGAAGGCACCCCCGCCGACCTCGGCGGCGCCGGCATCTACGTAGGCCTCGCCTGCAGCCCGGAAGCGGCCATCCCGAGCCACCTGCGCCTGCTCGACTCGACGGTCACCGAGAACTCCGTCGAAACGGCCGGCGGCAGCTCGGGCATCGACGGCCACTCGACCGACCAGCTGGTGCTGGAGAACTCGATCGTGGCCGCCAACCCCAACGGCGTACAGGTGCGCGGCTTCACGGCCTCGCCGGGTTCGCTGACGAGCCTCTTCAGCGATGCCTGCGACGAAGCCGGCACGGCGCCGCTGCCCGGCGAAGGGAACATCTGCGCCCCGCCCAGGCTCGCCGACGAAGGCAACCGGATCTCCCCCGACGTGCAGGAGACCGAAGCCAGCCCGACGATCGACGTCGGCTCGAATGCGCTCGTGCCCGCCGGCCTGGGCACCGACTACGTCGGCTTCCCGCGGATCCTCGCGAGCGCCAAACCGATCGGCTGCCGCAGCGAACCGCCGGTTGGGCCGCCGATCGTCGACATGGGCGCCGCCGAGTACACCGGCGCGGTGACCAGGGGCCCGGCCCCGCCCTGTCCTGTGCTGCTCTCGAGCTTCACCTTCCCGAAGCTCACCCAGCTGCTGAGGGGCGCACTGAAGCTCACCTTCACGGGCATCGCCGCGGGCCGGCTGACTGCGGGCGCGAAGTTCACATTGACGAGGCTCGTCACGGTCAAGGTCCACGGCCGGCGTGTCACACCGCCGCCGCTCGCAGACGATCACGCTGTCCCAGAGCTCCCTGACGATCACCAGGGCCGGCACTGTCTCGATCACCCTGACGCCCTCCAAGCGCGTGCGGGCCCTGCTTGCGGCCCACCACCGTGTCAGCTCGACGCTGCAGATCACCTTCACCGAGAGCGGCTACGGGCCGCTCACCAGATCAAGGACGCTGAGCGATGTCTACAAGCTCCCGCCGCGTCCCAAGAAGCACCACGGCTAGCGCCGCCGCCGCTCAGCGGTTGCGCTCGTGCAGCAGGCGCAGGCCGGTCAGCGTGAGCAGGTCGTCGATGTCCTCGATCTCCTCCGCATAGGGGACGACCAGACCGGCCAGACCGCCGGTCGCGACGACCTGGGCGCGCTCGCCGAGCTCGTCATAGATCCGCCGGAGGATCGCGTCGATCGCCCCCGCATAGCCGTAGACGACACCCGAGCGGATCGCGTCGATCGTGTTCTTGCCGATCACGCTCCTGGGCGGAGCGAGCTCGATCTTCGGCAGGCGGGCGCCGCGCTCGGAGAGCGCTTCGAGCGAGATCTCGATACCGGTCATCAGCGAGCCGCCGAGGTACTCGCCCTCCTCGGAGACAACGTCGAAGGTCGTCGCCGTGCCGAAGTCCACGCAGACGGCCAGGCCGTCGAAGCGTGCCCGCAGGGCCACCGCGTTGACGAGCCGGTCGGCCCCGATCTCGCGCGGGTTGTCATAGCGGATCGCCATCCCCGTCTTCGTCCCGGGGCCGACGGCCAGCATCTCGTGCCCCAGGTAGCGGCTGGCGACGGCGACCCACTCCGGCTCGAGCTGCGGGACGGTCGAGGAGACGATCGAGGCGTCCAGGTCGCCGAACCCGTAGCCGCGCAGCTCGAGCAGGTTGCTGAGCGCCGCCCCGAGCTCGTCGGCGGTCGACTGGCGAACGGTCGCAAAGCGCCAGTGCTCGAGCAGGCGCTCGCCTTCGTAGGCCCCGAAATGGGTCTGGGTGTTCCCGACGTCGACGGCGAGGAGCATGGCCGACCATTATGCTCGGCGGCGCCATGGCAACGGAACGACCCATCGTCTACGTGCAGACCGGCTCGCACCCCTGTGCCGCCGTGGAAGCCGCCCTGGAGCTCAAGTCGATCGATTACAGGCGCGTCGATCTGCTGCCGCTCAGCCAGGTGATCGTGGGGCCGCTGCTCTACCGCGGCCAGACGGTCCCCGGGATGCGCATCACCGGCGAGCGGATCGTGGGCTCGCGGGCGATCATGCGGCGCCTGGACGAGCTCGCTCCCGAGCCGCCCCTGCTGCCGGCGCCGGGCAGCCCGGAGTACGCCCGGGTCCTCGAGGCCGAGCGCTGGGGGGACGATGTCTTCCAGAGCGTCCCGCGGCGGCTGATCGACGCGGCCTTCGTGCGCCGCCCCGATGTGATGGAGAGCTATGCCGGCGAGGCCAAGCTGGCGCTGCCGAGGCCGCTGCTGCGCCCGGCCCTGCCGCTGACGGCGAAACTGATGGCGTGGCGCAACGGGGCCCGCGACGAGGCCGCCCGGGAGGACGTCGCGGGCCTGCCCCGCCAGCTCGACCGCGTCGACGGCTGGATCGCCGAGGGCATTCTGGGGGGCGAGCGCCCGAACGCCGCCGACCTGCAGATCGGCTCCACGGTCCGCCTGCTGGCGACGCTGGGCGACATCGCGGGGCTGATCCACGGCCGTCCCGCAGAGCGTCTGACGCGCTACTTCCCGCCGATGGCCGGCGCGGTGCCGGCCGGCGTCCTGCCGGCACAGTGGCTGCCCGGCGCACCCGCAGCGGCCTGAGCACGCTGCTGGACGCGCTGGGCGCCGCGCTCGCCGACCCGTCCGACGCGTAACGCCGGCGGCAGACCGGTCAGGGGCGCAGCGAGACGGTCCTCGCGAGCGTCAGCGTCGTCGTGCCCGGCCGTGCGAGGGTGATCCGCAACAGCAGTGTGAGCGCCCGCCCGCCACGCTGCAGGCGCCGGCCGCGGGCGTCGAGGGCCACCGCGAAGGAGACCCGGCCGCCCGGCAGGGCCGCGCGGGTGAGCCGCCCCACGGGCACCTCGCGCCCGCCGAGGCGGGCGAGCAGCTCGAGCCCGAGCGTCGCGCCCCTGTCCGCCGGGGCGAGCTCGAGCGAGCCGTGCACCAGATGTCCCCGCTGGTAGCGGACGAGACCGAATGCCCCCGCGGCGGGCCCGACGAGCAGCGGGACCGTCGTCGTCCCCGTCGGCCCGCTCACCGGCGCGGGGCCGCCGGAGGTGGTCGTGGTCGTGCCCGCCGGGGTCGTGGTCGTCGTGGTCGTCGTGCCGGACGCGGAGACGGTGACGGTCCCCTTCATTTCACTGGGATGGACGGTGCAGATGAACGAGTAGACCCCTGGTGCCGTGAAGCTGCATTCGGCCTGCCAGGAGATCGCTCCGGTGGCTTCGGTGGCGCCGGCGGGCAGGCCGGTGCAGTTCGGTTTTGCGGGGCCGCCCGTGAAGTCCAGGCCGTGCCTGACTTCGCTTGAGGGGTTGGTGAACCGGACGGTCCCGCCTTCGCCGACCTGTGCGGTTTCGGGCAGCCAGTAGTGCACCTCGCTGCCCATTCGCTCGTAGGTGTAGGCGCTGATCGTCGGTGGGGTTTCCGAGCTCGCGATCGCGGGAAGAATGACCGTGGCGGCGCCGAGCACCGCCGCGATGGCCAACAGGAGTCCCGTTCGAAGCCTCATATCTCCTCGCCTTTCCTCGATCGTCACCGGCAGAGCACCCGTCGTGATCGAGGACGCCGTTGCGCCCGGTTCCTTCCCGCCGCTACAGTCGCGCTGCGGTGCACACCCTCGATCCGCAGTCTCTGGGCACGCACGTCGACCGCCTCTATCGCGCGGCATGGGCGCTGTGCGGCTCGCGCGAGGATGCCGAGGATCTCGTCCAGGAGACCTTCGCGAAGGTCCTCGCGCGACCCCGCGTGCTGCAGGGCGATGAGGATCTCTACTACCTCATGCGGGTCCTGCGCAACACGTTCCTGACGAGCATCCGCACGGCCTCGCGGCGCCCCGTGACGGTCGGCGACGCTCGAGGATGTGACGGCCGCGGACCCGCGGCCGACGACGCGCCCCGAGCAGGCGCTGGAGGTTCAGGAGCTCTACGAGACGATCGCCGGCCTGCCCGAGGACTTCCGCCTGGCCCTCGTGGCCGTCGACGTGCTGGGGCTCTCCTATCGCGAGGCCGCCCGCGCCCTGCGGGTTCGCGAGGCGACGCTGACGACGAGGGTCTTCCGGGCCCGCCGGCAGGTCGTCGCGAGCCTCTCGGTCCCCGAGCAGGAGCAGGCGGCCCCCGCGACGGGCGCCGAGGCCGCGGCGGTCGCTCCGGTGCACGGGGAAGGGAAGCCGCCGGGCGGAGTCCTCTCTGGTGGTGAGATCCGATGAGTGAGCAGAACCCCCGCACCGAGGCCGAGCTGAGCGAGCTGCTCGGCTCGATCGACGTCAAGGCCCCACCGGAGCTTCACGAGCGCGTCCAGGTGATGCTCGACCGGGCGAGCGTCCGGGACGTGCAGCCCGCCGGTCAGCCGGGGCGTGTGCGGCTGGGCCTGGGGATAGCGGCGCTCGCGGCGACTGTGCTCGTGCTGCTGCTCGCCCTCAACGGGACGGGCTCCCCGAAGCTGGATGTCCAGCAGGCCGCTGCCCTGGCCCTGGCCTCCCCGACGCTGCCCGCTCCGGCCGAGAACCCCGGCTCCCCGGGGGCGCTGCGAGTCTCCGTCGACGGAATCGCGTTCCCCTACTGGGCCGGGCAGGAGGGCTGGCAGGCGAGCGGCAGCCGCATCGACACCCGGTCCGGGCGGACGATCCGGACCGTTTTCTACGACGACGCCGCAGGGCACCAGGTCGGCTATGCGATCGTCGCCGGGCCCGCTCCGCAGATCCTCCCCGGGACCGTCCACAGACGCCACGGCGTGAGCTTCCATCTGAGCCGCCTGGAAGGGGCGAGCGTCGTCAGCTGGCTCCGCGACGGTCACCTCTGCGTCGTCGCGGGCCGCGGCGTGGGAGCGTCGACGCTGCTGGCACTGGCCGGCCGGCGCGAGCGCCCGGAGCACTCCTGAGCCCGGCGGGCCGGGGCCCGGCGGGACGCCGACACCCCGGCGCGGGTCCCACGCCCGCCGGGATCTCCGAAATCGGCGGGAAGGTTCCGCGGAGGGTGGCGTCCTTGGTTGAAGGGCGCCGGGGGAGAGCCGCCCGCGAATCCGATCGAAGGAGTCACGATGAGCCCCAAGCGAGCAGCCCTGCCGGCCCTCCTGCTTCTCCTGGCCTGCGCGGCGCTGGTCCCGGCGGTGGCGCTGGGCGGCGCCCACGGCGCGTCCGCCCACACGGTCGTGCTGAGAGAAATCCGCTTCCACCCGGGCAACCTGACGATCAACCGCGGGGAATCTGTCACCTGGCAGTGGCGCGACGGGGGCACCGAACACAACGTGACCTTCAGCGGCTTCTCATTCCCGCACGATGGGCCAGGGCTCCTACACCGTCCGCTTCAACCGCGCCGGGACCTTCAGCTACCGCTGCACGATCCACGCAGCCGAGGGGATGCGCGGGCGGATCATCGTCCGCTGAGCTCCGGGCCCGCCCCGATCCCCCTGAGCGGAGCGGGCCGGCGAGGGTCAGGCGCTGGGCAGGCCCAGGGGTGGCCCTGCCCAGCGCACCCCCTCCTCGACGCCAGGGCGCCCAGCGCGTCCGCCAGGCGATCGCCGCCGGGGGCGCCAGCTCGAAGTCCAGCTCGAGCGCGGGGATCAGCACGAAGCGACGTGTCAGCAGCTGCTCGTGGGGCAGCGTCATCCGCTCGTTCTCGATGCGCTCCGAGCCGAGCAGGAGGATGTCGATGTCGATCGCCCGCGGCCCGTGGCGCGGCGCTGCGGCCTCGCGGCCGAGCCGCGCCTCGAGCTCCTTGACCGCGTCGAGCAGCGCGAGCGGCTCGAGCTCGGTGCTGACCGCCACGCAGGCGTTCAGGAAGCTCGGCTGCTCGAGGATCTCCCCGACGGGGTCGGTGTCGTAGGTGCTCGAGGACGCCGTCACGGCGACTCCGATCGCGGGCAGCGCCTCGACCGCGGCCTGCAGGTTCGCGCGGCGATCGCCGACGTTCGAGCCGAGCCCGAGCGAGCCCCTCGCGCCTCACGCCCGGGTCGTCGCGAGCCCTGCCGCCTGAACCTTTTCGCCCATCGCCTGGGCGAACGGGACGAGGCCCGACATCGGCCGGATCATGACCGTGAAGTCATCGATCAGACCGTCCTCGTCGACGCGCAGCAGGTCGATGCCCTCGAGCTCGCGGCCGTTGATGGAGGCGCGGAAGATCAGGCCGTGGACGCGAGCCGGCCTCGACCTGGTCGGTGTAGCGGAAGTCTTCGAAGGTGTCGGCGACGATGCTCAGGAGCTGGGTGACCGTCTCGCGCCCGACGAAGGGGTGGAAGGTGACGGGGCTGTGGAAGACGATCCCGGGAGCGAACAGCTCCTCCGCCGCGGCGATGTCTTTCTGCTCGGCGGCTGTACGGAAACGAGTTGCGGCATTCATCCTGGAGGGCCCTCCTGTCTCGGGTAGATGCGGAGACTATCCGTCGGCTTCGCGCCAGACCTCGACGGAGACCTCCTCGACGGGCAGCGCGATCGGCGGCTCGGGCTTTGCGGCCTTGACCCAGACGCCCTCGAGCTCGTAGTCGGCCAGCAGCCGGTCGGCGATCGTCGAGCAGAGGCGCTCGAGGGTCCGGTGCGAGCGCTGTTGTGCGACCAGCGCCACCAGCTGGCAGACCTCGGCGTAGTCGACCGTGTCTTCGAGCGAGTCGGTCACCGTCGCGTCCGTCTGGCCGATGTCCAGGCGCAGGTCGATGACCAGGCGCTGGCCCACCTCGCGCTCGGCCTCGCTGACGCCGTGGTGGGTGTAGAGGGAGAGGCCGGCGATCTCGATCGTCACCGACTCGGCGGCCTCTTCGCGCTCCTCGTCGGGATCGATCGCGTCGTCGTCTGGCTCCTCGACGTCGTCTGGGCCGCTCATCGCGCGCCCAACGTAGCAGCCGCCGCAGCCAGCGCATCGCGCACCGGGCGCCACGTCGTGGACACGGAAGACGCTCGCGCCGCGCTCGAAGGCGAGCACGTTCGTTGCGATCGTCCCAGGCAGGCGCTCGTCCTCGGCCCGCTCGGCCGGGGCGATGGCCGACAGGAAACGCTTGCGCGAGGTGCCGATCACGATCGGGCGCCCCAGCTCTGCGAGCTCGCCAGGCCGGCGCAGCAGCTCGAGGTTGTGCTCGGTGCCTCTTGCCGAAGCCGATCCCCGGATCGAGCAGCACCCGGCGCTCCTCGATGCCCGCGGCGACGGCGAACTCCAGACGCTCGGCCAGGAAGGCCTTGACCTCGGCCAGGACGTCGCCGTAGCGCGGTTCGCGCTGCATCGTCCGCGGCTCGCCGAGCATGTGCATCAGGCAGCACTCGCGCCCTGCTGCGGCGATCACGCCGGCCATCTCCGGGTCTCCGCGCAGCGCGGTGACGTCGTTGACGATGCCCGCCCCGCGATCCAGCGCAAGCTCGGCGACGGCGGCCTTCGAGGTATCGATCGAGATCTCGGCAGCCGGCGCCGGCGAGGCCCTCGAGCACCGGCGCGACACGGGCCATCTCCTGCTCGGCGCCGACCGGCTCGGCGCCCGGGCGGGTCGACTCGCCGCCGATGTCGAGGATCGTCCGCGCCCTCGGCGATCAGCTCCCGGCCATGTGCGATCGCCGCGTCGGCATCGAGGAACCGCCGCCGTCGGAGAACGAGTCGGGGGTCACGTTGAGGACCCCCATCAGGCGGTAGGCAGGGCCATCGGCAGAACCTACAGCGGCCTCGCCGGGCCGGCCGAGGCGCTGCGGCGCTCCACAGGCGCCGCCTCAGGCGGGCTCGGGGCGCTCCTGGTCGGCCGCCCGCAGCTCGGCGGTGCCGCCGGCGAGGCCCGGCCGCGGGATCGTGCGCGGAACTTCGCGCTCGGCGCGCTCCTGCGGGGCGGGGGCGGCCGGCAGCTGGGGCGGGGTCGCGGACTCGTCGGGTCCGAAGACCTCCTCCTCGCTCTTGCCGTCGAGCAGCGCGATGAACTCCTCCTTCTCGATCGTCTCCCGTTTGACGAGGATCTGCGGAGATCTTCGTGAGGTCGTGCTGGTGTTCGGTGAGGATCGAGCGGGCCCGCTGGTGGGCCATTTCGATGATCCGGCGGACCTCGTCGTCGATCTCGCGGGCGATCTCGTCGGAGTAGTCGGGCTCGGTCGAGAACTCGCGGCCGAGGAACGGCTGGCCGTGGTCGTGGCCGTAGACGCGCGGGGCCGAGCTTCTCGCTCATGCCGAAGCGCATCACCATCTGCTTGGCCGTCGCGGTCACCTTCTCGATGTCGTTGGAGGCACCGGTCGTGATCTCGCCGAAGACGATCTCCTCGGCGGCACGGCCGCCGAGCGTCATCGCCATCGTGTCCTCGAGCTCCGCCCGGGTCGTCAGGAACCGGTCCTCCTGGGGCATCGAGATCGTGTAGCCGAGCGCCTGGCCGCGGGAGATCACCGAGATCTTGTGGACCGGGTCGGAGTGCTCGAGGAAGTGCCCGACGATCGCGTGGCCCATCTCGTGGTAGGCGGTGATGAGGCGCTCTTTTTCGCTCATCACGCGGGTCTTCTTCTCGGGGCCGGCGATCACGCGCATGATCCCCTCCTCGAGCTCTTCCTGGCCGATCTCGCGCTTGCCCGTGCGCGCCGAGAGCAGCGCGGCCTCGTTGATCAGGTTGGACAGGTCGGCGCCGGTGAAGCCGGGCGTCTGCCCGGCGAGCGCGTCGATGTCGATCACCTTGGCCAGCGGCTTGCCGCGCGTGTGGACCTCGAGGATCTTCGCCCGGCCCTTGCGGTCGGGGCGGTCGACGGCGATCTGGCGGTCGAAGCGCCCGGGACGCAGCAGCGCCGGGTCGAGGATGTCGGGCCGGTTGGTGGCCGCGATCATGATGATGTTGTCCTTCGCCTCGAAGCCGTCCATCTCGACGAGCAGCTGGTTGAGCGTCTGCTCGCGCTCGTCGTGTCCGCCGCCCAGGCCGGCGCCGCGGTGGCGGCCGACGGCGTCGATCTCGTCCATGAAGATGATGCAGGGGCTGTTCTGCTTGGCCTGCTCGAACAGGTCGCGGACACGCGAGGCGCCGACGCCGACGAACATCTCGACGAAGTCCGAGCCGGAGATCGAGAAGAACGGCACCCCGGCCTCGCCCGCGACGGCGCGGGCCAGCAGCGTCTTGCCGGTGCCCGGAGGGCCGTAGAGCAGGACGCCCGTCGGGATCCTGGCGCCCAGCGCCTGGAACTTCTTCGGGTTCTCGAGGAATTCCTTGATCTCGTGCAGCTCCTCGACGGCCTCGTCGACCCCGGCGACGTCACGGAAGGTGATCTTCGGCGAGTCGGCCGACATCCGCTTGGCGCGGGACTTGCCGAACGACATGACTTTCGAGCCGCCGCCCTGGACCTGGTTCATCAGGAACATCCAGAAGCCCAGGAACAGCAGGAACGGGCAGGATGTAGACGAGCAGGCTGAGCAGCGCGTTGCTCTTTTCCGATTCGACGTTGTAGCTGACGCCGGCGGTCTTCAGTTCTTTGATCAGTTCCGGCGCGGCCTGGTCGATGTAGCCGGTTTCGTATTTTTCCTTGCCGCCCTTGGCGTTCAGCTTGACTTCGAGGACTTTGCCCTTGTTCTTGAACTCGACCGATTCGACTTCGCCTTTCGGCAGCTCCGAGGCCACCAGGGTCTGGTAGCTGTGCTTGCGGTGGTTCGGTCGTCCCCGGGTTGACGAGTTTGACAGCCAGGAACGCCAACACCACAACGATGAGGATCGGGAATGCGGCGCTCTTGAAGAAACGGCTCATGAGCAGGGGTCTGGCGCCGTCTGAAGTCGTGGCCACCAGTCCCCTAGCGTACCATGGCGACCCGGCGATTCCGGCGAATCGCGGACGCGGACCAGAGGCCCCGCAGGTGCTCCGCTCAGCCCTCCAGGACGGCCACGAAGGGCAGGTTGCGGTGGCGCTCGGCGTAGTCCAGGCCATACCCCACGACGAAGCGGTCGGGGATCTCGAAGCCGACGTAGCGGATGGGCAGATCGACCTTGCGCCGCTCGGGCTTGGTCAGCAGGGCACAGACCTCGAGCGTCCGCGGGTTGCGCGAGCCGAGGTTGCGCAGCAGGTACTGCAGCGTCAGGCCCGAGTCGACGATGTCCTCGACGATCAGCACGTCGCGCCCTTCGATCGCCGCGTCGAGGTCCTTGAGGATCCGCACGACGCCCGAGGAATCGGTCGCCGAGCCGTAGGAGGCGACGGCCATGAAGTCGACCTCGACGGGGATCTCGATGTAGCGCATCAGGTCGCTCAGGAAGAACACGGCGCCCTTCAGGACGCCCACCAGCAGCAGCGAGCGCCCGGCGTAGTCACGCGTGATCTCGGCGCCCAGCTCGGCACCCGGCGCTGGAGCTCATCGGCCTTGACGAGCACCTCTCCGGGTCCCGGCTCTGCTGGCAGAGGCACTGGCGTGGCCACGGAGGGCAGTCTAGTCCCCGTCCGGCGCGAGCAGCCCGGAGCGCGGCGGCGCAGGCGCACCATCCGCAGCAGGCCCTCCTCGATCACGGCGCCGGCCTGCCCGCCGACGTGCAGTTCGGCCCGCCCGCCCCGGCGCCCGAGGGCGAGCAGCTCCGCACCCGCCCGCCGGCCTGGGGCACATAGCCGCCGACGGCCTGCTCGGCGAGCCGCACGACGACCAGCCGGGCCAGTGCGTCGGGCATCTCCCGCAGCCGGGCGAGGGGGACGCTGGAGCGCCCTTCGAGCTCGCGGTCGACGAGCTCCTCGAGCAGCTCGGTCTCCTCGCGCAGCAGCATGGCCGTCCGCAGCACGTTGGCCTCGGCCGCCGGGTGCACGGCCCGCAGCGCCCCCACCAGCCCGTTGCGGACCCGCGTGCGGGCGAAGCGCTCGTCGCTGTTGCTCTCATCGTCGCCGTAGCTCAGGCCGCGGGCCTGGCAGTAGGCGGTCGTCTGCTCGCGGGTCACGCCCAGCAGCGGGCGAATCAGCCTGCCCTCGGCCGGTGCCATGCCCAGCAGCGCACGGCGCCCCGGGGAGGCGGCCAGGCGATAGAGGACCGTCTCGACCTGGTCTGAGGCCGTGTGGCCGGCGGCGATCAGCGCGTCATGCTCGCGTGCCAGGCGCTGGGCCTGCTCGTAGCGGACGTCCCGGGCCCAGGCCTGGAGGTTGCCGGGCAGCTCCCCGCCGGGCGGCGGCGGGGCAGCCACGACGTCGAGCTCCACGCCCAGCTCTGTGCACAGCGCCCGGCAGCGCTCGGCGTCGGCGTCGGCCGCGGCGACGCAGGCCATAGTTGACGTGCAGCGCGAGCACCGCGCCCGGGGCCAGCAGCCCGGCGGCGACATCGAGCAGGCAGGTCGAGTCGCGCCCCCCCGAGACCATCGCCACCACCGGCCGGTCGCGCGCGAACAGCCCGCTGCGCCGGACGGCCTCGCGGACCTCCTCGACGGCGGAGCCCTCAGCCGCCACTGGCAGACACCACGAACAGCTCGGTCGTGTCCGAGAAGCCCTTCAGGCGCACCTCGCCGATGCGGTCGAACTGCAGACCGTCGACCCCGTCGGCCAGCTCGACCACGGGGCGTGTCACGAGGACCTCGCCGCCGCCCGCGCGCGCCACGACGCGGGCGGCCTGGTTCACCTCCCGGCCGAAGTAGTCGCCGTCGCGGTAGAGCGCCTCGCCGTAGTGGATGCCGATCCGCGGCGGCGGGTCGTCGGGGCCGATCCCTTCCTGCAGCTCGACGGCCCAGATCGACAGTGCCGCCGGGTCGCTCCCGACGACCATCACCTCGTCGCCCAGCGTCTTGATCACGCGCGCGTCGACCGGCAGCGTCTTGCCGACCGCCTCGACGAAGCGCTCGACGGTGCTGACCGCCGCCTCGTCTCCCTGCTCGACCGTCAGGCGGGCATAGCCCGCGAGGTCGGCGAAGGCGATCGCCACCCGCAGGCGACCCTCGTCGAGGCCGTCGTCCCCGAGGTCGGCCTCCATGTGGCCGATCATGTCCTGTTCGACGAAGTGCGACAGCAGGCGGGAGTGCAGGTAGGCGATGAAGGGGGTGGCCAGCGGCAGGACTTCGCGGGCCATCTCCTCCATCTCCTCGGCGATCTCGACGTTGGGCACGCCGGCCCGCATCAGCGGCTTGTGCACGTAGAGGTGCATCAGCCGGACCTCTGCGTCTGCGATCTGCGCCATCACCTGCCCGTATACCCGCAGCAGCTGCAGATAGGCCGGCAGCGGGAACCCCGCCGCGAGCACGGCGGCGGCGTAGCGCATCATCTCGACGTCCTCGTCGGAGAGCCCCTCGGGCGGGACGGCGCCGAGGCCCATCGTCGCGTAGACCTGGCGGATCAGCTCCGGGGCCAGGCCGGTCGCGCGGGAGGCCTGGCGCAGCGTGTGGCGGACACCCGAGGAGCTGAGCAGGTTCTCGATCGGCCCGATCGCCAGCTGCCCGTCGTCGCTGGCCTGCTTGATCCGCTCGAGCGAGTGACCGCGATCGCGAAGCCTCGCGACGACCCGCACATAGGCCACCGCCGAGGGGCTCCAGCGCCCGTCGAAGCCCGGGACCAGCCCCTTGGCGACCCAGCGGCGGATCGTGGCCGGTGTGACCCCGACCATCGCGGCCACCTGGGCGAGCGTCAGCTCGGCGGCCGGCTCTCGCCCCATCTGCGTGATCCTCCCGGGCTCGGGCACTCAGGCTGGCGAGGCGACGGGCATTCCCATTGCGCTGGAGTCTAAGGAGGCGGGCGACGCCGGGCTCCTCCGGCCGCGACCGGTGTCCGGCCGCGAAGCCGCTTCTTTAGAGTCGGCGCCGGTGAACACCCCCGCGGCCCTCCACCTGCGCCCGACCGCCGAGCTCAGTGAGCGCGTCCTGTTGCCGGGCGACCCCGGGCGAGCGCTCCTGCTCGCGCAGACCCTGCTCGAGAACCCGCTGATGTTCAATCACCACCGCGGCCTGTGGGGCTACACGGGCACAGCCGCCGACGGTGAGCCGCTGACGATCCAGGCGACCGGCATGGGCGGGCCCTCGGCGGCGATCGTGCTGCACGAGCTGATCGCCCTGGGGGCACGCCGGGCGATCCGGGTCGGGACCTGCGGGGCGATCGCCGCCGGGCTCGAGCTGGGCCGGCTGATCGTCGCGCGGGAGGCGATCTGCGCCGACGGCACCTCGCGGGCACTGGGCGCCCCTGAGCGGGTCCCGGCCGACGGCGCCCTCACCGAGGGCCTCGAGCTTCACGCCGCCGATGCCCGGGCAGGTGCGGTCGTGTCCGTCGACCTGTTCTACGAGCGCGGCCCGCTCGGGGGCGGCCACGAGGCGCTGGCCGTCGAGATGGAGGCGGCGGCGCTGTTTGCGCTCGGGACCGTTCAATCGGTCCCGGTCGGATGCATCCTGGTCGTCTCTGACACCTTCGGCCCCGCCGGCGAGCGCGCCCGGATCGAGGACCATGTGCTGCACGAGGCGGTCGAGCGTGCCGCCCGCGCTGCCCTCGCCGCGTTGCCCGTCTGAGCTCAGGCCCCGGCTTTGGCCGCTTTGGGTTTCGTGGCTTTGGCCTTCCCCGGCGCTTTGGCTTTCACGGCACCTCGCGACGTTGCAGGCGCTTTGGCTTTCCGGGGCGCTTTCGCTTTGGCGGGCGCTTTCGTTTTGGCAGGCACTTTGGAGGCTTTGGCAGGGGCTTTGGAGGCTTTGGCAGGGGCTTTGGAGGCTTTGGCAGGGGCTTTGGAGGCTTTGGCGCGCGCGGCTTTCCGCGGTGCTGCGGCCTGGCTCGTCTGCGTGGCGGGCGTCGGAGCCGCGCCGCGGATCGTCTCTTCGACCTTCTCGGTCAGGACCCGCAGATGGCCTTCGATGGCGATCAGCCGGGCTTCGACCCCGCTCGGCGTCAGGGCCCGGTCGAGCCGGTCGACGCCGTCCTCGATCCCCTCGAGGCGATGAGAGACCGCCCGCAGGCGCCGGGTCAGCCGTTCGATGTCGGCGGCCGAGGGCAGGTTCAGCGCGCCCATCGCGACCTCCTGTGCCTCGGAGACCTTCTCGCGCGCCTCGAAGGCACGCCCGATCGCCCCTGTCAGGAGCGGGTTTTCAAGCAGCTCCGAGAGCGCCTTGCCGAGACGCTCCTCCGTTGTCCCCCCGAGTCGCTCGCGCAAGCTTTTTGCGACATTGCCGGCCTCGGACATCCTGTGCTCCCGGTTCTCGTGGTCGCGGGCCCTGCGGCCCGCCTGTATGGCTGACGGCCCAGGGCCGTGGCGGAAGGATACGGTGAAGCAATGTCCCAGCGGCTGTTCGTCTTCATGCAGCTGGAGTTCCCCTGGGCGCTGGGCCCGGCCGACGGACGCTACCTGCTGCGCGAGGATCCCGACGGGGAGCCAGAGCACGTCGTCGTGATCGACACCCTCGCCGCGGGCCGCGCGGGGGCGGAGCTACGTGAGGCGCGGGGTCCGATCGGCTGGATCGCCCGGCGAACCGGCGAGGCCGGGCGCGAGGCGAGCCCCGAGCCCGCCCCGTGCGGACGACCCGGGTGACGGTGATCGACCCTGTCTCGCTGTCGGCCGAGCAGCAGGCGAAGGCCTGGCTCGAGGACCTCGACCGCGAGCACGACATCAACGCTGCGGTGACGACCGTCAACCGGGTCCTGCACTACCACCGGATCGCCTCCGCCGACCCCTACGTGCACGAGGTCTCCCCCGCGCAGGCACTTGTGATTCGCGCCGGCTGGGGCGAGGGCGAGCAGGTCTCCCTGGGCCAATGGGTCCACGCCCGCGAGCTCTCGCAGCGCCCCGCCAGAGGAGTCAGGCGCAGGCGCGAGCGCTCCTGGGCGCTGCGCCCGCAGGAGCGCCTGGCGGCGCTGATGGGCGGGCGCAGCCGCGCCCTGCTCTGTGAGGAGCTCGTCCTGCGGACCCGTCTCGACCTCGACCAGGGGCGCCCCGCCCACGCCGCCGTCGGGCTCGAGCGGGCGATGACGGCGGCCGTCGCAGAGTTGAAGGGCGAGGGGCGCCAGGATCTGCTGCTGCGGATCGCCGAGCTGGAGCAGCTGCTGCCGGGCGTCGCGGCCCAGGCGAAGGCGAGCGTCGCGGGCGAGGGCCCGCCCGATGAGGAGATCCTCGCCCATGCCCTCGGCCGCGTCGAGGCGGCACTACGCGCCCGGACGGCCACGGGGTTTAGTCTGAGCTGAGATGGATCCCACGACGAGCGCAATCGGCACCTGGAGCGGCGGGCGCTTCATGCACTTCGGCGAGCCCCTGGAAGATGATCGCCTTGCAGCTCTGCTGCGCCCGGGCGACGGAATCGACACGGTCATCACCGCCGACGTCTACGGCACGGGCGACGCCGACAGGGAGCTCGGCCGGGCGCTGGGCGGCCTCGACCGCGACTCCTACTGCCTCGTCGGCGCGATCGGCCATGACTTCTACGAGGGCACCCGCCAGGGGGCCAAGGGTTTCCCCCGCTTCACCGACCCCGAGCTACGTGGCGAGGACGGCTACGCCGCCTACCTCCGGATGGCGACCGAGCGCAGCCTGGAGCGCTGCGGGGTCGAGCATTTCGACCTGCTGATGCTGCACAACCCCGACACGATCGGCTACCGCAGCCCGGCCGTCTGGGAGGCAATGGAGGAGCTGCGCAGCGCCGGGCTGACGCGCCTGCTCGGCGTCGCCCCCGGTCCGGCCAACGGCTTCACACTGGACATCATCGACTGCTTCGAGCGCTTCGGCAGCTCGATCGACTGGGCGATGATCATCCTCGGCCCGCTCGAGCCCTGGCCGGGGCAGCTGGTCCTGCCGGCCGCCGAGCGCGAGGGAGTGCAGATCATCACCCGGGTCGTCGACTACGGCGGGATGTTCCACGACGACGTTTTGCCGGGCCACGAGTTCCCCGAGTACGACCACCGCCGCTTCCGCCCCGCCGGCTGGGTCGAGGCGGGGCGCGAGAAGCTCGAGCGGATGCGCCCTCTCGCCGAGCGCCACGGCCTGACGATGCTGCAGCTCGCATCGCTGTGGTGCCTGGCCCAGCCGGGCGTGGGCTGCGTCGCGCCGACGCTGATCCAGGAGGGCGGCCCCGAGGCACGCCCGGTCGAGGAGAAGCGGGCCGAGCTGGCGGCACTTGCCGGCCTGGCGGCCTCGCTCTCCGAGCAGGAGCTCGCCGAGATCAGGGCGATCGGCGACAACAGCGGCTCGATGGCGCTGAAGGGCGCGAGCCTTGAACACGAGGGCTCCCCCCTGCCCGACCGCTGGGTCATCGGCCCCGAGCTGCGCGCCCTGGCCGAGCGCTGGAGCATCGACCCGGAGCGCGACCTGATGCTCGACGCCGGGTGAGCGCCCCCGAGCCCGGCGCCGCCGACGAGGGCGTCAGCGCGATCAAGCGGGGCCAGCGGATGATGTGGGCCCAGGGTGACTATGCGGAGGTCTCACGCCCGCTCGAGCAGGCAGCCGCGATGCTGCTCGAGCGCCTCGACGCCGGACCTGGCGTGAGGATGCTCGACGTCGCGACCGGCACGGGCAACGTCGCGATCCCGGCCGCGGCCGCCGGCGCCTCGGTGACGGGCCTCGACATCACACCCGAGCTGCTCGAGATCGCACGGGCCCGGGCCGTCCGAGGAGGGACTGGATGTGACCTTCGTCGAGGGCGACGCGGAGCAGCTGCCCTTCGAGGACGGGAGCTTCGACCTCGTCGGCTCCTCCTTCGGTGTGATGTTCGCCCCCCGCCAGCAGCAGGCAGCCGACGAGCTCGCCAGGGTCGCCCGTCCGGGCGGGCGGATCGCGGTCGCGGCGTGGACGCCCGAGGGGGTCAACGGGACCATGTTCCGGACCATCGCCTCCTATATGGCGCCGCCCCCGCCCGGGCTCGAGCCGCCGGTGATGTGGGGCGTCGAGGACCACGTCAGGGGCCTGTTCGCCGCCCGCGGCGCCGAGCTGAGCTTCGAGCGCCACACGGTCACGTTCACAGACGACTCGCCCGAGAGCTGGGTCGCCTACAGCGAGCGTCTCCTGGGCCCGATGATCGTGGCCAAGGCAGCACTCGAGCCAAAGGGCCTCTACGACCAGCTGCGAGCCGAGCTGATCGGCCTCTACAGCGAGGCCAACGAGGCCGAGGACGGCACGCTCAGCGTCCGCGCCGAGTACCTGCTGACGCTGGCCACGCTGCCCGCCTGAGACGCTCGCCGGCGCGCGGGCTGGACGCCGGATGGCTCAGCGGGCGGCGATCGTGGCGCTCGTCTTGGAGCTGCTCGGGGTGGTTCCGCCGGTGGCGGTCTCCACGGTCACCGTGACCTTCGAGCCGCGTGGCAGCGCGCGCGTGAACGTCAGGGCTGCGGTCTGACGCCTGGCTCCCGTCAGGGCGACCGTCGCCGTCGCCTTGGCGACGGTCTGGGCACCGTGCTTGGCGATCGCACTGATCGTCACCGATGCCTGCTTGGGGTCGAGTGCCGGGAGACCGAGCAGGAGCTTCAGGCCGGCCGAGCGAGTACCGCCGCTCAGGCTCCGCGTCAGGATCTTTGTGCGTGGGGCGTGGAGTCTGTTCTTGAATCTCAGCCGGCGCGAGTGGCGACCCGCGCTCAAGCGAGCGCTCAGGCGAGCAGTGGCCAGCGAGCTCCAGCTCGAGGGCGAGGCGGTGAAGGTCGCGCCCTTCGGCAGCGAGACCGTACCGAGATCAAAGGTCTGCGAACTCGTCCCGCGGCCCGAGATCGAGAGCTCCACCCTGAGCGTGGCCGCCCCGGACGAGCTGATCTGCACGCCGCCGCTGCCGGTGAACGACGCCTTTATCCCGGCGGTGACCAGCGGACCGGAGAGGGTCAGGACGTGCTCGGGCGCCCCGGCGGTGTAGGTCGAGTAGAGCTGCAGGCCGGCCTTCGCCGGCGAGGGCTGCCCGGCTGCGGGTGAGAGCGCGAGCGCGCCCGTGGCCGAGTTGAAGTCGATCGCCGCGAACCCGTCGGGAGCTTCCAGGGCTGCCCCGCCGAGCCCGCCGAGCCACACGGCTCCGAGGCCGCTGGCGCCGCTGCCACCGAGCGTCTCCTTCCAGTCACCTTCGGGCCCTTCGATCGCCGAGACGCCGCTGACGCCGGGCCCCGCGTAGGTGCTTGACAGCGGCGTCGTGCCGTCGGCCTGCGCGCTCAGCGCCACACCCGCCGAGCCGCCGGCCTGCAGGTTCACGGGGGCGCCCGTGGTTGGGCTCGTGACACTGGCAACGCCCGTGCCCGCCGAGACGAATGTCGTCGCTGTCCGTTGCGCCCGGGCCAGATGCACGGGCGACTCGAAGACCGCGGCCGGTACGATCGTGAGGCGTTCTGCGACGCCGTGGGCGAACGTGCCCTCCCCGGGAGCCGACCATTCGCCGTCTTCCTTGATGACGATCTCGGAGTTGGTCTGGGCTTTGTTGTGGAGGACGCCGTCGGTAGCCTTCTCGCCTTCCTGGAGCGGAATGTTCGAGTTGTAGGTGTAGATCGTGAATTCGCCCGTGTGGGGATAGTCGTCGCGCAACGCGAAGGCCGTCACCGCATGGGCCTGCCAGACGGACTTGACGCCTTTTGGCGTTTTTTCCGTTTCCAGCCATTCGAAGGCGAAGACCGCGGGGTGCGTGAAGCCGTTGGGCCCGAAGGCCGCCTCCAGCGCCGCCCGGATCTCACCCTGGGTCGACGAGGCGCGCCTGTAGGGGCGCGCCTCCCTGGCGTACTGCTTCCACCAATCGATGCCGATCGTGTCTTCGACCGAGTCCTTTGAGAGCCCGAAGGGCGTGGCCGCCGTGCCGAAGCTGTCGGGGTTGACGCTCCCGTCGCCGAACTCGGAGGTCAGCACGGCGAAGCCGTAGCAGCGGCCCAGGCCGTCTTTGTCGGCGAACGCGAGTTGCTTTCTGTAAAAGGCCTCGTAGGCCGGCGGGAGCGTCCCTTCAGGGGTGAGGATCGGTTCCGCGAAGGCGTCCACCATTTCCTGGCGGGTGGGGAAGGTCGAGTAGTTTTCGAAGCTGAAGCCCTCTGTATTGCGCCATGTGTCGACGGTCTGTTCTTCGGTCAGGGTGGCCGTCGTCTGGCCGTCGGTGACCGAGAACTTCCCGCTCGTCGCGTTCCACGGAACCGTCGTCGTGGCGCTTGTCCCTTCGGCGTTGACGTCCCCGGCGGTGAGCGTTTCCGTCGCAAGGTCGTTGCCCCAACGGACTTCATCGCCGGCCGCCAGGCCGCAGCCCGTGATCACCGCTTCGTGGCCGATCTCGAAGCCGTGATCGTGGCGGCCGACCCATCGAACCGATTCCAGGTCGAGGTCCGAGCCGTTGGCGCAAACTGTCACCGAGCCGCTGCTGGCAGCAAACCCGCTGCCCCCGCCGTAGGCCGCGGTGATCGTCACCGGGCCGCCGGGCGAGGCGGGCTTGGTGTAGGCGGCAGAGCATTCGGCGCTTCCGGCTACGGCGGAGGCTTTCAGTTCGCAGGTCGCTACTTTGAAGGCGCCTGCCGAACCCGAGGACGGCTTTGGCCGAGAACGTGACCGAGCCTTCCGGGGTCTCCCCCTGCAGGTCGCTGACCGTGGCCGTGCAGGTTTCACCGCTGCCGGGGCACTGAACCTTCGTCGCCGTGGTCACGAGCACGCCGGCCCGTACGGCATCCCAGGGAAAGCCTCCCTTGTGTTCCTCGACCCCGGCTTCATAGTTGAAGCATTCGCCTTTGCCGCCCGGGCAGGCTCCGCCCATCGACTTTCCGTCAGGAGCCAGCGTTCCGTTGAATTCGTAGCCGTCGAACTGATAGCCGCCTTCGCCCTCGACGCTGACTCTGACTTTGCCTTCGAATTCGGTGGCGCCGAGCTTGCCGATGAGTTCGTTCCCACTCTTCATCGTCCCGGAGAAGACCCCGCCTTTGTCGATGATTTCGAGCGTGTCCGCGCCCGCATAGAGAGCCGTGCATTCATGCAGGGGGTTAAAGATTTCGCAGCCGAGCGGGCGGTTCGTGCTGTCGTTTGGGATTTCCCAGGTGCCTTCGAGGGTCGCGGCTCCCGCGCTACCGACAGCAGGTCCGGCGAGCAGCGAGAGCATCCCGGCGAGCGCGATGGCAACCATGGCGAGGCACACCGGGCGGGGATGCGTCGCAGATGACCACGCGAGCGGCCTGAGCCGATCTCATTCCCGCTGCTATCGGGGCCCCCCCAAGCTGTAATGAAGCGATCCTGATTATACGCCGGCGTCCGGCGCAAGGCCGCCGGTCCGACGCTCAGAGCGTGCCGAGCAGGCCGTCCAGCTCGGCCACGATATCCCCGCGCAGGCGCACCTCGGCGAGCTCATCCAGCGGCGTCGGGCCCTGGGTGATGATCGCCAGGCGCCCGCCCGCGCGGAGCGTCGCCAGCGGCAGCCCCGCGACCGGGTGGACCTCGAGCGACGTGCCGATGCAGATCAGCAGCTCGGCGCCCTCGCAGAGCTCTCGGGCGCGGCTCAGCGCGTCCGGGTCGAGCAGCTCGCCGAACAGGACCACGTCGGGCTTCAGCGGCTCGGCGCAGCTCTCGCAGCGCGGCACCCCGTCGCCGGCCATAGCCTGCCGGGCGCGGACCTCGGCCAGCTCGACGGGGCCGGGGCAGGACAGACAGGAACAGGTCGCGATCGTGCCATGGACCTCGACCAGCTCTCGGGTCCCCGCGCGGCGATGGAGCATGTCGATGTTCTGGGTGATCACCCCGTCGAGGATCCCCATCTGCTCCAGGCGCGCCAGCGCCTCGTGGGCGCCGTTGGGCAGCTTGCCCTCGAGCGAGGCGAAGCGCTCGCCGTAGAAGCTCCAGAAGCGAACGGGGTCTTCGTGGAAGGCATCGATGTGGGCGACCTCCATCGGGTCCACGTTCTCCCACAGCCCCGTCCGGGGTGTGCGGAAGTCCGGGATCCCCGACGGGACCGAGATGCCGGCGCCCGTCAGCGCGACGACCGAGCCGGCCGCGCGAACGAGCTCCGCAAGGCGCTCGATCTCGCGCTTGGCTGGGGCCTCGGGCAGCGCCACCGGATCAGCTGCCCGTGAAGCGGGGCGCCCGTTTGCCGAGGAATGCGGAGATGCCCTCCTTCGCATCGGCGGTGGCGAAGGCCTCCGCGAAGCCCTGCTTCTCGGCCTCGATGCCCTCGTCCAGATCGCCCTTGGCGGAAACCTGCTTGATCTGAGCCAGCGCCAGCGGCGCCTGGCCGGCGAGCTTGCGCGCCCACATCAGCGCGGTGTCGAGCAGTTCGTGGTCCTCGACCATCCGGTTGACCAGGCCCAGCTCGAAGGCTTCCTCGGCCAGGATGGGATCACCCACCAGGTTCATCTCGAGGGCCTTGTTGGTGCCCACCAGGCGGGGCAGGCGCTGGGTGCCGCCGAAGCCGGGGATGATCCCCAGCTTGATCTCGGGCTGGCCGAAGACCGCCGAGCGGGCCGCGATCCGCACATCGCAGGCCATCGCCAGCTCGCAGCCGCCGCCGTAGGCGCCCCCGTTGACCGCGGCGATCGTCGCGATTCCCTCGCTGCCCAGCTCGCGGAACAGCGCGTGGGCCTCCGCCAGCAGCTTCGCCCCGCCCGCCTCGTCCATCGTCGTGAACGCCTTGATGTCGGCGCCCGCGCTGAACAGGAACGGGTTCGAGGAGGCGATCACAAGCGCCCGGACCTCCGAGCCCTTGACGTGCGTCCAGACGCTCCGCAGCTCCTCGACGACCTGGGGGGAGATCGAGTTCATCTGCCCGTTGGCAAGCCAGGCGATCGCCACCCCGTCGGGGCGGGTCTCCAGCTTGATCACCTCGGCCGGCTGCTCGGCGTCGGGCTGGGGGTAGGCGTAGAAGCCCTGGCCGCTCTTCTGGCCCAGGCGGCCCTGGGCGACCAGCCGGCGCAGGATCGTCGGCGGGGTGAAGCGCTCGCCGAAGTTCTCCTGCGCGTTCTCCATCCGCTCGAGGACAGTGTCCAGGCCCTCGCTGTCGGCCTTCATGAACGGCGGCAACAGTCCCCGCCGGGGGTCAAGGCCGGCTCCGGCCATCATCCCGAAGTCGATGTCCCGGTGGGTTGCAACGCCCTCCTCAAGGACGAGGCAGGCCTCGAGGAACGTCTTCAGGGCCAGCATCTCGGTCAGCTCGGCGATGTCGGGCTCGTTCTCGCCGCGGACGTTCGCCTGCCCGTCTGCGGAGTAGAAGCCGTCACCGCCCGTCTTGGCACCCAGTTTGCCGTCGGCGACCAGCTTCTGCATCGAGGCGGGCACGTAGAAGCGTTCCTCGCCGTATGAAGCCACGAGGTGCTCGGCGACGTGCAGGACGGTGTCGAGTCCCAGCAGGTTGACCAGGTAGTAGGGCCCAACGGGGGTCACGCCCGCCGCGCCGATGCCCTCATCGATCGCCTTGATCGAGAGGCCCTTCTCCTCCTGCTCGCGCCAGATCTCCGAGATCCCCGAGTTGAGGATCCGGTTGACGACGAAGCCCGGGACCTCGGCGCAGGTGATCGGCTGCTTGCGGATCGCCTGGGCGAAGGTGACCGCGGCCCCGACGGTCTCGGCAGAGGTCTCTTCGCCCTCGACGATCTCGATCAGCGGCATCACCGAGGCCGGGTAGAAGTAGTGGAAGCCGATCACCTTCTCGGGGCGCAGCGTCGCTTCGCCGATCTCCGTGATCGAAAGCGAGGATGTGTTCGAGGCGAGGATCGCGTGGCCGGGGGTGGCCGCGTCGAGCTCGGCGAAGACGCTCTGCTTGATCTCCATCCGCTCGGGGACGGCCTCGATCACGAAGTCGACATCGCCGAAGGGTGCGTAGGAGGTCGTGCCCTCGATCCGGCCGAGGATCTCGGCGATCTGGGCCTCGGCCTGCTCGGCGGTGATCCTGCCCTTCTCGGCGAGTTTGCCGACCTGGCCCCGCGTCACGTTCTCGGCCTCGTCCAGGCCCGCCTGCACGAGCTGCTGGTCGATGTCCTTCAGCACCACCGGGATGCCCGCGGCGGCGATCGTCTGGGCGATCTGGCCGCCCATCGTTCCGGCGCCGAGCACTGCGGCCTTGAACACGAACATTCTGTCTCTCTCCTTGGCTGACTTGGGCTGAGGAGCCTAGCGGCGCAGGCGCCCGAGCGCACCTTGCAGGTTCCGGGCGGGTTGCGGGTAGTGATGGGGCACAAACGCATACGAGACGGAGACGAGATATGAAGGCAGCAAACACCCAGCGGGTCCGGCGGACAGTGCGGATCACGAGCGCCATGGCGCTCCTGATGCTCACAATCGCCGGTACGGCCGTTGCGGGCACCCGCCCCGCGGTGACGACCGGCGGGACCAAAGACGTCACCTACGGCTCGGCGATCCTGGCCGGGACGATCAACCCGGAGGCGGCCAACACCTCCTACTACTTCCAGTACGGCCCGACGAAGGCCTACGGGTCCCAGACGGGAATCGCCGATGCGGGCTCGGGAACGAGCACGGTTCCCGTCGCCCTCGGGATAACCGGGCTGCAGCCGATCACGATCTACCACTACCGGCTGGTCGCCGTGAACGCCACGGGCGTCACGCTCGGCTCGGACAGGAGCTTTACGACGCCCAAGATCCCGCTGTCGCTGGCGATCCTCGCCTCGCCCAACCCGGTCGTGTTCGGGGGGCCCGTCGTGGTGCAGGGGACGCTCTCGGGCACCGGCGGAGGCAACCGCGCGGTCGTCCTGCAGGGCGAAGTGTTCCCCTTCTCGGCCGGCTTCCAGAACCTCGGCAACCCCGAGCTGACCTCGGCCAGCGGCGGCTTCAGCTTCACGATGCTGGGCGCCTCGCTCGTCACCCGCTACCGCGTCGTGACCGTGGGCACGCCTTCGATCATCAGCCCGGTAACGACCGAGAACGTCGCCGTCGAGGTGACCAGCCATCTCGCCAAGGCGAAGCGCAAGGGCCGTGTGCGTGTCTACGGCAGCGTGACCCCGGCCGAGGCCGGCGCCCAGGTCGGTGTGCTGCGAGTAGTCCGGGGCCGCGGGGTCCTCGTCGGCGGTACGAGCCTCAAGGCCGCTGCGACGGCGAAGAGCTCATCCTTCAGCCTCACGGTCCCCTCCCACAAAGGTGTCTACCGCGTCCTGATAAGGATCATCACACCGAGGGGCCAGGTCTCCAACTACGGCACCCCGCTTGTGATTCGCTGAGCCACGGCTGGCCGGCGCGGTCCGCTCGAAGTCGGGCGGGCCGCGCCGCGGGGCCGCTAGCTGTCCGAGGCGCAGATCCTGTCCACGCGGTCTTCGATCGCCGCATACCTTAGCCAGAGATGGAGGCCCTCGGTGGCGGTCCGTGGATCACTGCGAGGAAGGGTCTGTGAGAAGCGGTCGTAGGCTTCGATCGCGTCACTCACGGCCAGCTGGAGCTCATACGGGGCAGGCATCGCTTCAAATTCTTCCGCGGATCTGTAGAGCGCCGCAACGGCTTCTTTGACGGCTGCTTCAAGACGTCGCGGCACCTGCCTGCCGACCGGCGACCCCGCGGAGGGCTCGCGAAGCTCAGCTGTGTGGACCGCGATGCCCGCCAGGGTCGAGCGTAGGTCCCCGCAGGCCATTTCGATCCGTTCGCCGAGGTTCAGCGGCCGGGGGACATGAGGCTTTGCCGGGCCCGCCGCGGCGCAGCCGCCGAGCGCCACGACGGCGAGCGCCATGACTATCGCATGCGGCCGGAGCACCACGGGAGCGTGGATCGTAGGGATCCTGCCGGCGCCTCCCCCCGGCGCGTGCGCCGAGGGGGGCTGATCGGACGAACGAGAACTGACGAGGCTCAGGCCGGTACGGCCGTGGGCTCCTCGACGCGGCGCGGAAGCAGCGTTTCGCGTGCGATCACGAGGCGCTGGATCTGCGACGTGCCCTCGTAGAGCTGCATGATCTTGGCGTCGCGGAAGAGCTTCTCGACCGGGTACTCCTTGATGAAGCCGTAGCCGCCGTAGACCTGCACGGCGTCGGTGGCGATTTTCATCGCGGCATCGGCGGCGAAGCGCTTGGCGTGGGAGGAGACGAGCGTGTTGCGTTCGCCGTTGTCGAGCATCGAGGCCGACTTCCAGGTCAGCAGGCGGGCCGCCTCGATTTCGGTCGCCATGTCGGCGATCATGAACTGGATCGCCTGGTGCATCGCGATCGGCACGCCGAACTGGACCCGTTCGCGGGAGTAGTCGACGGCGAACTCGAAGGCCGCCCGGGCGATGCCCGTGGCCATCGCCGCAACACCCGGCCGGGTCCTGTCGAGCGTCGCCATGGCGAGCTTGAAGCCCTTGTTTTCCTCGCCCAGCAGGTTCTCAGCGGGGACCTCGACGTCGTTGAAGGAGATCGTCGCCGTGTTCGACGCGCGCTGCCCGAGCTTGTCCTCCTTCTTGTCCACCACGACACCCCAGTCGCGCTCGACCACGAAGGCCGAGATGCCGCGGTGCCCGGCGTCCTTGTCGGTCTTGGCATAGACCGTGTAGTAGTCGGCGTAGCCGCCGTTGGTGATGAAGCACTTGGAGCCGTTGATGACGTACTTGTCGCCCTTCTTGACGGCCGTCGTGCGCATCCCCGAGACATCCGAGCCGGCGTCCGGCTCGGTCAGGCAGAAGGACGCCAGCTTGGGGGCTTCGGTCAGCATCCCCAGGTACTTCTTCTTGGTCTCCTCCGAGCCGCCCAGCGCGATCGGCGCGGTCGCAAGACCGTTACAGCCCAGCGAGGTCTGGATGCCCGAGCAGCCCCATGAGAGCTCCTCCTCGATCAGGCAGCCGTCGAGGTAGCCGGCGCCTGCTCCGCCGTACTCCTCCTCGATGTGGGAGTTCATCAGACCGACCTCCCAGGCCTTCTTGATGATGTCCGCCGGCCAGGTGCCCTCCTTGTCGTACTCCCAGGCAACGGGGCGGATCTCCTTGACGGCGAAGTCATGCGCCAACTCGCGCAGGTTCTTCTGCTCGTCGGTGAGCGTGAAATCGACCATTCTCGGTTCTCCTAACGGGCTGGCAAGAAAAAATAGATTGACTGGTCAGTCAACTCCCGGCAGCCAGGGTAGCGGACGGTGCCACGATCGGCAACAATTCCCTGCGTGCAAAGCGCCTCGGCGACCCTCATGCCGGGATTCGCGGGCGCCAACGGGCTGTCGTTGGTCGTCTTCGGGACCGTCGCCTTCTCGCTGGTCATGTCTGTCCTGTTCCTGCTCACCCGCAGTGGCGAGAGCATGTACGACCAGATCGGGCAGGGCGGGCTCTCCTCTGAAAGCGATTACGCGGACCCCGCCCCGGCGAGCGCCGGCTCGCGCGCCGGGCAGGCCGAGCAGGAGCAGGAAATCCGCCAGATGCTCGGCGCCCGCAGCGACCGCCTCGTGCGGGCGGGAAAGCCGGCGCTGGACATCGATGCCGAGGTCGCACGGCTGCTCTCCCCCGGCGAGTCCTCCGGGGGGCACGACCCGGCCCTCGTCGCCGAGGTCCGCCAGCTGGTCCTCGCGCGCAACGAGCGCCGCCTGCGCCAGGGCGCCGAGCCGTTGGACGTCGAGGCGGAGGTAGCGCGGACGCTCTCGGAGCTCGCACCGTGACCCCGGCGGGGACCACGGCTGGCCGTTGGGGTATAAACGCGCGATGAAGAACGCACGCCGCTTCCAGCTCGACGAGCTGGCCCTGCGCCCCGGCACCTACTTCAACCCCCAGACCGAGGTCATGATCGTCGTCGACGATTCCCCCGAGGTCGACCATGAGCTGTTCGAAGTCGACGACTTCGAGGCCTCCGACTGGGTTCAGATCTCCGAGGAGATCCCGCTCGACGAACACCACCGCGACGGGCTCGTCGAGCGATTCCAGCTGGCCCACCAGCCCGGCGGCGCGCTCGAGGGGGACGACCTCGGCGACGACGAGGACGACGAGGATGATGAGGACGACGACCTGGACGAGCTCGACGAGGTGGACCTCGAAGAAGCCTGAGCCCGGGCGCAACTGGCACCCCGCGAGCGGTGTTGGCTGTGTGTGACCCTCTCCGGGAAACGGGGCCCTGCAAGGGGCCCTGCAGCAGCGCACCGCCACGCCCCTAGCATCGGCATGGTGCTCGCGAAGCGTTTCGCGGCGCTCGTCCTCGTCCTGTTCGCCGCGGGCGCGTCGAGCGCCATCCCAGCCCGGGCAGCCGGTGCATCGGCCGCATCGGCCCTGGCTCCGCTCGGCCGGCCCCTGCGCGCGACGGCCGCCGCGACCCACGGGCCGACCGTCACGAGGGTCCTGCAGGGACTGCTCCACAACGGGGCGATCTCCGAAACGACCTACCGCGCCGACGAGGCGATCTACACGGCCGCCAAACGGTCGCTGGGCCGCCTCGGAGGGACCCGCCGGGCCGAACTGGGGGCGGTGCTCGCCAACGTCCAGGCGATCGCCGCCGCCGGGCAGCTGAGCGCCTCACGGGCGCCCTCGGTCTTCCTGACCCTCGAACGCAACCGCTTCTGGTGGACGACCGAACCACTGCTCTCCAGCGGCGAGCGGGTCACGTTCCCGCAGAGCAAGCTGATCTGGGAGTACTACGCGGGACAGGGCATCGAGATCCAGTGGCTGGCCAGCTTCGGCGAGGGGAACGCCTACTACAACTCGGGCCACGAAAACGCCAACCTCCGCCAGCTGGTCTCCGAAATGATCTCGCTCGCCTCGCGGCGTGCCGGGGGGATCTCCTGGGACTACCTGTTCCACTTCGACGGCGGCGTGCCGCCCTGGAGCAGCGGCCTCTCCCAGGGGACGGCCCTCCAGGTGCTCTCGCGGGCGTGGTCGCGCTTCAAGGAACCGGCCGACCTGACCGCCGCCCAGCAGGCGCTCGGCATCTTCCAGCAGCCGCCACCGGAAGGCGTCCGCGTGCCGACCGGGGCCGGCGCCATCTACGCCGAGTACACCTATGCGCCCGGCGACCGGATCCTCAACGGCTTCATCCAGGCCGTCGTCGGCCTCTACGACTACACGGCGATCACCGGTGACCCGCTGGGACTGAAGCTGTTCGAAGCCGGAGACGCCGAGGCCCGCATCCTGGTCCCCCATTACGACACGGGCTACTGGTCGCTGTATGACCAGTACGGCGAATCGAGCCTCAACTACCACGAACTGCTGACCGAATTCCTCCAGCACCTCTGCGAACGGACCCGAAAAGGCCCCCCTGCGACGAGCACCGCCGCACCGGCCCCCGCCCCCACCGGCCCCGCGACCGTGCCGACGGGCACCGGAAGCACCGGCTCGCCGACCGGCGGCACGGGCCCCGGCGCCGGCGCCGGCGCGGTCACCGCCGCCGCCCATTCGAGCCAGAGCACCCAGATCCCCGGCGATGAGATCTACTGCACGACCGCAAAGCGCTTCAGCGAAGACCTCCAGACCCCGCCGGCCGTGGCCCTGATCAGCACCAGCCTGCGCCGCTCGAGCCGCGCCGGCGTGGAGATCTCGCTGTCGAAGATCTCGACGGTCACGCTCACGATCCGCCGCGGCTCAAAGACGGCTGGGTGAACCGCGCGACGGTCGGGGCGGGCCACCCGAAGCTGCTCTGGATCACTCCGGCAGGCGGCGGCAGCTACTCGGTCACGCTGACCGCGACCGACCTCGCGGGCAACTTCTCCACGGCCCAGGGGACGATCCAGCTCAGCGGCCACTAGCGCCGGGGCCCGGGCCTAGACTAGGCGCGAGTGAGAGCTTCGATGATCAGCCCGGGCCCACGATGGCGTCGCTGACGCGTCTGGCCCGTGCCTGGCGGGCGATGGAGCGCGAGCGGCGCTTCGCGGTGGCGGCCTCGGTCGCACTGTTCGTCTCGATGTTCCTCCCCTGGTACCAGCAGAACGCGGTCGTCAGCGCCCCCAGGACGGTGCCCCTGCAGAGCCGCAACCTGAACGCCTTCCAGGTCTTCTCGTTCGTCGAGGCGGCCGTCCTGCTCGTCGCCGTGGCCCTCATGTACATGCTCTTCGCCCGCGCCGACGGCCGCGAGTTCAACATGCCCGGCGGCGACGGCACCGTCGTCTTCGCGGCCGGGATCTGGGCGGGGGCGCTGCTGATCTTCAGGCTGTTCGACAAGCCGGGGATCTCGAGCCACGGCGTCGCCGGCAACGTCGGCGTGCAGTGGGGCATCTTCTTCGCGCTGGCCGCGGCGGGGCTGATCGCATACTCGGGCTCGCGGATGAGGGCCGCCCGCGGCGGCGGGCACCTGCCGCGCCACTCCGGGCCCTCCTCGGGGCGCGAGCACCGGCCCGCGCCCGAGCCCCGAGAGCCCCCGCCCGACTACGGCTCCGAGCCGCCGCAGGCGCCCGCCGAGGAGCAGCCGACGCAGCGGATCGCAGCCCCCGCGCAGGGCCCAGCCCCGGCCCGGGCAGGGGCGCGCGGGCGCCCGCGTTTCCCGCCCTCGCCCGAGCAGCAGCTCTCCTTCGAGGATCCGCCGTCCGGGCCGCAGTAGGCGCCCGCCGCCTATCATTGCGCTGACGATGCCAGCCACACCGTCCCCGGGGCCCGCCTCCGTCGCTGATGTCTCCGCCGGCCTGCGCGAGGTCGGCTACCTCCCCGGCGAGTCGACAGCCCTCGTCTCCTACCTGGCCACGAAGCTCGGCAAGCCGGTGCTCGTCGAGGGACCCGCGGGCGTCGGCAAGACCGAGCTTGCCAAGGCGCTGGCCTCCTATCTCGGGCGCGAGCTGGTGCGCCTGCAGTGCTACGAGGGCCTCGACGAGGCCAAGGCGCTGTACGAGTGGAACTACCGCAAGCAGCTGCTGCGGATCCAGGCCGAGGCCACCGGGACCGGCTGGGATGCCGTCCAGGAGGACATCTTCGGCGAGGAGTTCCTGCTCGCCCGGCCGCTGATGACGGCGATCGCCTCCGAGCAGCCCGTCGTGCTGCTGATCGACGAGATCGACAAGACCGATCAGGAGTTCGAGGCGATGCTGCTGGAGGTCCTCTCGGACTTCCAGATCTCGATCCCCGAGCTCGGCCGGGTCGAGTCGCGGACCCACCCGATCGTCCTGTTGACCTCGAACAACTCGCGCGAGCTGACCGAGGCGCTCAAGCGGCGCTGCCTGTACCTGTGGCTGGACTACCCCGCGCTCGAGCACGAGCTGGAAATCGTTCGCCTGCATGCGCCCGACCTCTCCGAGACCGTCGCCCGGCGGCTGGTCGAGGTGATCGGCATGGTCCGCGAGCTCGACCTCAAGAAGCCTCCCTCGATCGCGGAGTCGATCGACTGGGCACGGGCCCTGCTGCTGCTGGGCGCCCAGGACATCGACTCGGAGACCTTCATGGAGACGATGTCGGTGATCGTCAAGCACCGGACCGACATGGACGTGGTCGCCGACCGCGTCGGGCTGAAGCTCGGCTCGCCCGCCGCGTCCTCATCGCAGGTGGATGTCGCCTGAGGGCTCCCCCGAGGGCCTGCCCGCGCGGATCCTCGAGCTCGGCGAAGAGCTCCGCCGCGAAGGCGTCGCAGTCGGTACCTCGGAGATGCTGGACGCCTTCGAGGTCCTGCGCGAGATCGGCTGGACCTCGCAGGAGGACTTCCGCGAGGCGCTCGCCGCAACCCTGGCCAAGAGCCAGGAGGACCGCCGCGTCTTCGAGCTGGTCTTCGACCGCTTCTTCTTCCGCTCGGTCGAGATCGCGGCCTCGCGGGAGGGGATCCGCGAGGGCGACCTCGCCGAGCTGGGCGAGCTGAGCGAGTCCGAGCTCGAGTCGCTGCGGGCCCAGATCGCGGCGGCCCTGCGCGACGGCGACGAGGGCGCGATGCGCGACCTCGCCCGCATGGCCATCGCCGCCTTCGCACGCCGCCAGGAGGGCTCGGGCGTGATCGGCGTCGACGTCCAGCGGATCCGCCGGGCGCTCGGCCTGCGCGCCGAGCCACAGCCCGAGCTGCCGGTCGAGGACCCCCGCCACGAGGGCCTGCCGCGCGACGCCCTGCGCCGCTTCGAGGCGCTGCTGCGGCGCGAGCTCGAGCGCTCGCAGATCGAGCGGACCGGGAACCTGCCCCCGTCGCGCCCGCTGGGGAGCTCGACCGGGCGCTTCCGTCGGGGCCGCTGGCCGACCTCGCGGCCGTGCACCGGGTCGTCACCCAGCTGCGCCGGCGCCTGGCCACCCAGGGGATGCAGCAGCGCGGGCACCGCCGCCATGCCCATGTCGACGTCCGCCGGACGATGCGCGCATCGCTTCAGACCGGGGGCGTCCCGGTCGAGCTGAAGTTCCGCCCCCGGCGCCCCAAACGGCCGGAGATCTACGTGCTCTGCGACGTCTCGACGAGCGTCACCTCGGCCTCGGTCTTCTTCCTGTCGGTCCTCCACGCGCTGCACGACACGTTCCGCAAGATGCGCTCCTTCGTCTTCATCGAGCGGATCTCCGAGGTCACCGACATCTTCGAACACGAGCGCAACTTCAAGACCGTCAGCGAACGGATCTCCTCCGACGCCGGCGTCGCTGACATCTCCGGCTACACCGACTACGGGCGCGTCTGGACGGAGTTCCTCGCCCAGGTCGAGGACGAACTGCACCCGCGGGCGACCGTGATCGTGCTCGGCGACGCCCGCACCAACGGCCGCGACCCGCGGGCCGACGCCTTCGCCCAGATCGCCGCCCGCGCCGGGCGGACGTTCTGGCTGAACCCCGAGCCGCGCCTGTACTGGAACTACGGCGACTCGGTGATCGCCGCCTACGAGGAGTTCTGCACCGCCTTTGAGTGCTGGACGACCTCGCAGCTCGAGGACTTCGTCCGCGCCCTGACCCGTCCCGTCATCTCCGCCTGAAGGCGGACGGGCCCGCCGGCGGCGCCGCGCACGGCGGCGCGCTAGCATCGGCCGGCAGTGGACAACAGGGGCGCTGGCGGGCAGGCCGGCTGAGAGGACGCCCGGGAGCAGACTCCCCCGGCGTCGACCCTTCGAACCTGTGGGGTAATGCCCGCGAAGGGAGCGCAGATGGCGATCGAACTGGAGCGCCCACCGGGAACGCCGGCCACGGTGCAACCCCGCCGCCCGGCGGTCGAGCTCGAGCGCGTCGGCCGTGTCTTCGCCGGCGCCGAGGGCCCTGTCGCGGCGCTGCGAGAGATCACCCTGAGCGTCGGGACGGGCGAGCTGATGGCGATCGTCGGCCCCAGCGGTTGCGGCAAGACGACGCTGCTCGAGCTGATCTGCGCCCTGCAGGAGCCCGACAGCGGCCGGGCCCGTTCGGCCCCGGCCGCGCTGATGCCCCAGCACGATTTGCTGCTGCCCTGGATGGACGCCGTCGAGAACGCCGCACTGGCGCTGCGGATCGCCGGGGTGCCCCGCGGCGAGGCCCGCGCCCGGGCGGGTGCCCTGTTCGGCGAGCTGGGCCTCGACGGCTTCCAGCGCGCCCGCCCGCAGGAGCTCTCGGGCGGCATGCGCCAGCGGATCGCCTTCCTGCGGACGCTGCTCTCGGGCAAGCCCGTCCTGTGCCTCGACGAGCCCTTCGGGGCGCTGGACGCGATCACCCGTGCCGAGATGCAGGAGTGGCTGGCGGGCGCCCTCGCCGCCGAGCCGCGAACGGTCATCCTCGTGACCCACGATGTCGAGGAGGCGATCCTGCTGGGCGACCGGGTGGCCGTCCTCTCACCCCGGCCCGGGCGAGTGCTCGAGGAGATCGAGATCACCCTGGCGAGACCCCGGCGGCGCACCGACCCGGCCGTCCAGGCATTGCGCGAGCGGGTGCTCGAGCGGCTCGCCGAGGGCGCGGTGTGAGCCGCCCTCTGGCCCGCATCTGGCCGGCGCTGGCGCTCACCGTCCTGCTGCTCGGGGCATGGGAGCTCTACGTCGATCTGAGCGGCCTTGAAAGCGCCGTCCTGCCGGCCCCCCACGAGGTGGCGGACGCCCTCTGGAACGGGGGTGGCGTGCTGTGGCGCAACTTCGCCGTGACCGCCGAGGAGGTCGTCCTGGGCCTCGCGATCGCGCTCGCCGCCGGGCTGGCCCTGGCCAGCCTGATCCACCTCTCGCCGCTGGCCCGCCGGGCCATCTACCCGCTCGCCGTCGGCTCGCAGGCCGTCCCGATCCCGGTGATCGGGGTCCTGCTCGTCTTCTGGTGGGGCTTCGGGATCCTGCCCAAGCTCGTCGTGATCGCGCTGATCTGCTTCTTCCCGGTGCTCGTCACGACGGTCGACGGGCTCGGCGCCGTCGACCCCGACCAGCTCAAGCTCCTGCGGACGCTCGACGCCTCCCGCTGGCAGGCCTTCCGCCTGGCCGAGCTGCCCGCGGCGCTGCCGGCGGCCCTCAGCGGAGCCAGGATCGCCCTGACCGTGGGGGTGATCGGAGCCTTCATCGCGGAGGTCGCAACGCCGACGACGGGCCCCTACCCGGGGCTCGGCCGCCAGATCATGACCGACATCAACTTCCAGACCCCGCGGGCCTATGCGGGTACGGCGATCCTGTTCGCCTTCGCGCTGGCCTGCTTCCACGCCCTGGGCCTCGTCGAGCGCAAGCTGGCACCCTGGAGCATCCGACCCCGAGGAGAGACCCCGTGAACGCACCGCAGTGGCGCTCGAGCAGAGCCCGTCGGACCCTGATCGCCTGCGCCTGCCTGGCCACGGCGCTGACGCTGGCCGCCTGCGGCTCCAAGCAGGACGTCATCTCGGCGCCGTCGGCGAAGAACTTCACGGTGATGCTGGACTTCTTCCCCAACGCCGACCACGCGGCGCTCTACTCGGGGATCGCCCACGGCGACTTCCGCGCCGTCGGGCTGAACGTCAAGCTCGAGGCTCCCGCCGAACCCTCCGAACCGCTCAAGCTGCTCGCCGCCGGCCGGGTCGACCTGGCGATCTCCTACGAGCCGGAGCTGCTGCTGGCGCGCGACCAGGGGCTCAAACTCGTCTCGATCGCGGCCCTCGTCCAGCGTCCTCTGACCTCGATCATCGCGCTGCCCGGCAAGCACATCGCGCGGGTCGCAGACCTCGCCGGCAAGCGCGTCGGCACCGCCGGGATCGCCTATCAGGCGGCCGAGCTGAAAACGGCCCTGCAGGCTGCCGGGGTCAGACCGGGCTCGGTCCGCGAAGCGAACGTCGGCTTCAACCTGATCCCCGCGATGCTCTCGGGTCAGGTCGATGCGACGCTGGGCGGCTTCTGGAACTACGAGGCGATCGAGCTGCGCCTGATGCACAAGCACCCGATCGTGATCCCCGTCGACGAGGCCGGCGTGCCGAGCTACGACGAGCTGATCATCGTCGCCCGCGAAAACGAGGCCCGCACCGACGGCCAGGACCTGCGCGCCTTCCTGCAGGCGCTGACCCGCGGCGAGGACGAGGTCAGGGCCAACCCGCAGGCCGCCACGGCGACGCTCCTGGCGGCCAACCCCTCGCTCGAACGGAAGCTCCAGCTCGAATCGATCAGGCAGACCCTGCCGGCGACGGTGCCCAGCGAAAGCGGCAAGCCCTACGGCTGGCAGAGCCCGGGCGACTGGGCGGCCTTCGGCCACTGGATGCTCTCCCACGGGCTGCTCAAACACGACCCCGGGCTGGGCCTGCCGCCGTTCACCAACGAGTTCCTCCCCGGCCAGGGCATCTGAGGCCCGGGGCCGGCGCCTACAGGGGCCAGTGGCGGCCGTGGCGGGCGATCGCCCGCTCGGTCAGCGGCCCCATCCCGGTGGCGGTGACGAGCGCCGCCGGCGGCTCGGCCTCCTCGGCCAGCACGGGCAGGATCTCGCAGACGCATTCGGCCAGGACCTCGCGGTTGTAGCCGCCCTCGAGCACCACGCCCAGCCCGACCGCCTCCGAGCGCGCCAGCTCGCGCATCCGGGCGGCCATGATCGCGAACGTCTCGGTCCGCAGCCGGCATTCGGCCAGCGGGTCCCGGGCATGGGCGTCGAAGCCGGCCGAGATCAGGATCAGCTGCGGCGCGAAGGCCCGCGCGGCCGGCATCACGACGCGGTCGAACAGCTCCATCCAGTCGGCCTCCCCGGTGCCCGGCGGCACCGGCAGATTGATCGTGTAGCCCTCCCCCGGGCCCTCGCCGACATCCTGCAGGCGGCCCGTCCCGGGGTACAGGGGCGACTGGTGAAGGCTCGCGAACAGGACATCCGAGCGGCGCGCGAAGACCTCTTCGGTGCCGTTGCCGTGGTGGACGTCCCAGTCGAGCACCAGCACGCGCTCGAGGCCATGCTCGGCGATCGCGGAGGCCGCCGCGACGGCGATGTTGTTGAACAGGCAGAAGCCCATCGCCCGGCCGGACTCGGCATGGTGCCCGGAGGGCCGCACGCCGCAGAAGCCCACCTCGGCCTCCCCGGCGATCAGCGCCCGGGTCATCTCCCGCGCCCCGCCGGCTGCGTGCAGCGCCGCCACCCAGGACGGGCGCCCGACGAAGGTGTCCTGATCGATCGCCCCGCCACCTGCCTCGCACAGCTCGCGGATCGCACGAACGTGCGCCGCGGTGTGCACCAGCTCGAGCACCGCCTCGCTCGCGGCCGGGGCGGGCCGGCGCTCCCAGCCGAGCCACTCGCGCCGGGCCAGCTCCCGCTCCAGGACGACCAGGCGCTCCGGCGTGTCGGGGTGCCCGGGGGAGTACTCGCCCGGGTCGTGGGCCATACAGGCCGGGTGGCTGAAATACACCGGGGCGCTCAAGGCACCTGCCCGCAAACCTGTTTCACTGAGGTCAATATGGCGCATGGGCGGGCAGAGGGCTGATGCGGGCGATGCTCTTCGAGCGCCCGGGCAGCCCGCTGCGGGCGGCCGAGGTGCCCGAGCCGCAGGCGGGGCCCGGGCAGCTGGCGCTCGAGGTGCTGGCCTGCGGGGTCTGCCGCACAGACCTGCACCTGATCGACGGCGAGGTCGACGTGCCCGACCCGCCCCGCATCCTCGGCCATCAGATCGTCGGGCGGATCATCGACGGCGATCCGCCCGAGGGCGCGCAGCCCGGCGGGCTCGTCGGCGTTCCGTGGCTCGGCTGGACCTGCGGCGAATGCGAGTACTGCCGCTCGGGGCGTGAGAACCTCTGCCCGCGGGCACGCTTCACCGGCCGCGACATCGATGGCGGGATGGCCTCCTACACCGTCGCCGACGCCCGCTACTGCTTCGCCCTGCCGTCGGCCTTCCACCCGCTGCAGGCGGCGCCGCTGCTGTGCGCCGGGCTGATCGGCTACCGGGCCCTGCGCTTCTGCGGCGAGGCCCCCCGCCTGGGCCTCTATGGCTTCGGCGCCGCCGCCCACATCCTCACCCAGCTCGCCGTCTGGCAGGGGCGCAGGGTGTTCGCCTTCACCCGCGCCGGCGACGAGGCGGCGCAGGCCTTCGCGCTCGAGCTCGGAGCGGTCTGGGCGGGCGCCTCCGAGCAGGCGCCCCCCGAAGAGCTCGACGCGGCGATCATCTTCGCACCCGTCGGCGGGCTCGTCCCGCTCGCGCTCGGGGCCCTGGCCCCCGGCGGGACGGTCGTCTGCGGGGGGATCCACATGAGCGAGATCCCGGCCTTCCCCTACGAGCTGCTCTGGCACGAGCGGACGCTCCGCTCGGTCGCCAACCTGACCCGCCGGGACGCGATCGAGATGCTCGAGCTGTCCGCTCGGATCCCCGTCCAGACGACCGTCAGCGAGTATCCCCTCGAGCGGGCCAACGCCGCGCTCGAGGACCTCCGCAGCGGCGCCTTCACGGGCGCCGCCGTGATCGTCCCGTAGTCCCGCTCGATTTCCGATGCTTCGCATAGTTGGAACATGTCTCAGTGCTGACCGACTATCGGTATCGTCCCGGTGGGGGATCGTCGGCAGAGGAGGTGCCATTGGCCACCGTGGGATCGGACAGGACCAGATGGATGCGTGGCCCCTCGACGTCACTGCGAGGCGTTCTGCTCGGGCTGCTGCTCGAGCGCCCGGGCCATGGCGGTGACCTCGCCAGCCGCCTCGCGGCACGGCTCGGCGAGACCTGGCGGGTCGACACCAACGACGTCTACCGTCTGCTCGAGCAGCTCGAGCAGACGGGCCTGGCGCTCGCCCGCGAGGAGCCCCGCCGCAGCGACGATCGCCGGACCCACCTCGTCTACCACCCGACCGCCGAGACCTGCGCCGCGCTGACGCTGTGGATGGAGACCCTGCTCCCGCGCGAGCCCGTCAGGCTGGGGCTGCAGGCGAAGCTGTCGGTCGCCCGCGAGCAGGATGCGCCGCGCCTGCTGGCGGCGCTCGAGGCCTACGAGCGCGAGTGCCTGGCGCTCGCCGCGCAGGTGGCCAGCGAGCAGGGCGAGGCCCGCTCCTGGGCGGCGCTGTGCCTGGAATGCTCACGCGGCGCCGTCGGTGCACAGCTGCGCACCGAGGCCGAGTGGGCCGCCAGGACGAGACGGCGGATCGGCGAGTACATCGGCGGCCAGGGCGCCCCCGCTCGACCCGACGGCGAGCTGGCACTCGCGAGCACCGAGGCCGCGACTTGAAAGTCAAGTATTGGACTTTCCACTTGTATGCGGGCAGCTCGCGGAGGAAGGTCCACTGCGAAGCTCGATGAATCCGACGAGCATCACAATTGAGCTGACGGGCCCGCAGATCGACCGGGTCATTCGTGCGTCCGGCGAGGGCCCGGATATCGCCAACATGCTGCGCGGCCTGGCCGGCGACGAGACGCTGATCGGCCGCTACGAGGCGCTCGCCGAGAGCCCGCGGCTGTCGCGCTCGCTGCTGCTGGGGCTGCTGGTGCTGGCCTCCTTTCCCCCCGACGGCGGCTCGCTGTCGGTCAGCGACATCGCCGGGCGCCTCGGCATGAGCCCCTCGACGACCCACCGCTATCTCTCCACGCTGCTCGCCGTCGGCCTGCTCGAGCAGGATCCCCGAACGCGCCGCTACCAGGTAACGCCCGACAGCTAGCCCGGAGCGCTCCTCAGAGGCCCGCCATGTGCGCCCAGGCGAGGCCCGCCCACTCCTCATATGGGGCGAAGAAGTCCCGCACCTGGGGCTCCTCGGCGAACCCCTGCGGGTCGCCGCCGGCAAGCGCCCGGCCGACGAGCTTGAGCAGGCCCAGGTCCCCCGCCGGGAGCTGGTCGTTGCGGCCCTGGCCGTGCAGGGCCAGCATCTCGACCGTCCACGAGCCGATCCCGGGAATCGTGCGCAGGCGCCGCCAGCCGCGCTCATGGTCGGGGTCGTGCAGGTCGATCCGCCCGCGGGCCACCTCGCCGGCGGCCCTGACCAGCGCCCGGGCCCGCCCGGCGCCGAGGTCCAGCGACTGCAAGAGCGCCGGCGAGGTCCCCGCCAGGACCCTCGCCTCGGGGCAGTCGGCAAGCGGGCTGTGCTCGCCGTCCCAGCCGACCCAGCGCCGCCCCAGGACGGCCACGACACGGCGCTCGATCGCCGCCGCCCGCTCGTACTCGATCAGCTGCTCGCAGATCGCCCAGACGAGCGCCTCGAACGGTTCCGGGCGCCGCGCGACGCGCAGCCACGGCCGGCGGCGAACCGAGCGGCCGATCAGCGGATCGCCGGCGAAGCGTCGCAGGAAGGGGCGCAGGTCCTCATCCACGCCCAGCGCAAAGCGCATCCTGGCGATGCCGTGGCGCGCCGACTCGCGGCTCACCGCACGGGCGCCGAACACGACGCGCTCTGGAGCGGGCTGGGCGACCCGCACGAGGACCGGGTGCTCGCCGTCGTGGAGCAGGCGCTCGAGCACACGACCGCGGCGGCGCAGCATGCCGTCCATCCCGTTTCGCCGGGGCAGCCGGAAGGGTCCCGCGGGGGTCACCTCTTCGCGCACCTCGACCGGGCCCGTCAACGGGGGCCCGTCAGCTGTCTGGGCCGGGGCTGCCCAGCAGATGAACGTCGATCAGCAGTTTGCGCGTCCCGACGATCTGCAGCAGCTCTGCCGCCGGAGCCTTCACCGAGGCACGCCGGCGCGGTCTGCGGGCCGCCAGGCGGGTCCGGCGGGCGCCCTTCACGAGCGCGTTCGAGCGCCGCTGGCGCCGGCCGACGATCCCGACCAGGGCGGCACCGGCCATGAAGCCCCCGGCCGCCAGCGCGGCGCCCGCCCTGACCGGCAGCCCGGGCGAGGGGCGAGCGACCACGGATGCGCCGGGTGCGGGCGTCAGGCGGGTGATCCTGACCTCCCCGCCCAGCTCGTCGAGCTGCTCGATCTCCTCCGCCTCGTTCACGGGGCGAAGTGTAATGACCGCCTCAGATCCCTCGGTGGACGAGGTTGCCACGCCGTCAGTCGGGTTTGTGGATGATCAGCACCGAGCGCGCCGAGTGTGAGGCGACAGCGCCGGCGACGCTCCCGAGCAGATGCCCGGAGAGCCCCGTGCGGCGGTGGGAGCCCAGCACGATCAGGCTCGCTCCGTGCTCCTCGGCGGCCGTGCAGATCCCCTTCCAGCTCGGCGCCGCCTGGATCGCCATGCTCGCTCCCCGGAACCCCGCCCGCTCGGCCAGGGTGGCGCCGTGGGCGGCAGTCTCCTCGGCGGCCTCGCGCACCTCGACGGCGGCCGCGGCGTTCAGGTTCCCCTTGCCGACGGGCTCAAAGCCGACGTCGCCCGGCTGCCAGACGCAGACGATCAGCGCATCGCGCCCGGGGGCGAGCTGCAGGCCGGCCTGCTCGATCGCGAGCGCAGCCAGCTCGGAGCCGTCGTATGCGAACAGCACCGGCCCGCCCGCCGTCGCGGCGCTCGCGCCGGCATCCTCCTGCGCAGCCATCTCAGCCGGCCCCTTCGGTCGCGGGCTGGGCTGCGCCGGCACCCCGGCGGACGCGTGCCAGCAGCGGCGGCGAGTACCAGGCGGGCGCCTCGCCCGCCACGAAGGAGTCGATGTCGGGGGTCTGCGCCCGGGCGCCGCCGAGTGCGTAGATCACCACGCCAAGCACGGCCCCCGAGACCGCGATCCCGAGTCCGATCCACAGCGCCGCGCCCGTCCCGGCGTCGAGGTCGGGCCCGACCGTCGCGGCGAAGTGGGCGAAGATCGGCGCGATCATGAAGGCGGCCACCGCCCGCATCAGCTCGACGATCGCGAACACCCGCTGGAGGCTCGAGGAGGGCAGCGAGAAGCCCGCCACGAACAGCGCCGGCGCGACGGTCGCGCCGAGCCCGATGCCCGTCAGGCCCGAGCCGATCAGCGTCGCCGCTTCGCTCGAGGGCACTTCGATGCGGAACACCGCGATGCCCGCCGCCAGGAACGCCATGCCGGCCAGCGGCAGGTAGTGGATCGCGCGGGTTTTGATGACCGCGCCCAGCGCGAACGCCGTGATCACCGCCCCGGCGACCTCCGGCAGGTAGAGCAGGCCCAGATGCAGCGCGCTGTAGCGCCCCTCGAGCGCGCCCGCGGTCAGCGCCGTCGCCGACACCGAGGCAGCGGCCGCGAACAGCGCCACGACGATGCCCGCCACGGGAATCGTGCTGGTCAGCATCGCGCGGATCGTCAGCAGCGGCCGGCTGGCGCGGAACTGGTAGACGATCAGCACGATGATCGTCGCCAGCCCGCCCAGCAGCGGCGCGATCGTCCGGCCGTCGATGAAGGGGTGCGTCAGGAGCTCCGAAGCGCCGTAGAAGGCGGCCACGCAGCCGACCGCGGCGAGCGCGATCGCCGGCAGATCGCGGGGCGCCGAGGGGTCGGCGGGCGGTGCGTCCTCGAACGTCAGGACGGCCAGGACGAGGGCCCCCAGGGCGATCGCGACGACCACCCAGAACAGCGGCCGCCAGGCGTCTGACTGCGCCTGCAGCCCGCCGATCGTCGGGCCCAGGGCGACCGCCCCGAAGATGCAGATGTTCATCACCATCGCCGTGATCCGCAGCTTGCTCGCCGGAAAGCCGATCGCCAGCGGCGGCACCGCGGCGATCAGCAACAGGCTCGTGCAGAGCCCCTGCAGCACATGGCCGGCGATGTACATCGCCGGGTCCTGTGCCGCCGCCGCGAGCAGCGACCCGAGCACCAGCAGGACCGCGTAGAGGATCATCATCCGCCGCTGCGGCAGGTGCTGGGCGAACTGGACCGCCAGCACGGTGCCGACGGCATAGGCGGCGTTGGCCATCCCCGAGCTGAGGCTCATCGTCTGCAGGCTCATGTGCAGCTGCCTGGCGATGATCGGCGTCAGCGGGCTGAGCGCGGCCGAGAGCGCCAGGTAGGGGATCAGCGCCAGCATGACCATCAGCACGATCGCCGGATAGCGTCCCGCCAGCGGGCCCTGGCGCATCAGCGATCACCCCCCGGCAGGGGCGGGCAGACGCCGCGGCGGCGCGGCGGGCTGATGTTGGTCTGTTCGCTGACTTTCGGCATGAAATCGAGGGGGCCGGGGCGATCCGCGGGAGCGGGCGCCGCTGCGTCCACCATAGAAAAACTCGGCGCCCGCGCCCCGGGGCCCGTCCGGGGGACCGCGTACCGGGCCGCTCGCGCGCCGTCCTGCCCGCCCCCCGGGGCTCACGCGGCGCGCCCTCGCCGGGGAGCTGAGCGGGCCCCTCGCATGGTTCTGTCAGTTTGAGAACCGTCCAGCCTTCCTAAAGGCCCGGTATGTGGATTCCGATGACTTCGCATGGCGTCGACGACGAAGCTCTTGCCGGGCCCGCCTCCTGCTGCCCCGTCGCCGTCTGCCGGCGGACGGTGGATCGACCACTGGCTGGACACAGTTCGCGACCTCGAGGCGCTCCGCTCGAGCCACCCGATGATGGACGCCGTGATCGAGGAGATCGACGGCCGGATGATCCGGATCGGCGATCGCTGGCTGGCCGACTTCGCCTCGTGCAACTACCTCGGCTTCGACCTCGACCCCGAGATCATCGCCGCCGTGCCCGGCCTGCTGGGCGAATGGGGAACCCACCCGAGCTGGTCCCGGCTGCTCGGCAGCCCGGTCCTCTACGAGCAGATCGAGGAGCGCCTGACCGCGCTGCTGGGCTGCGAGGACAGCCTCGTGCTGCCGACGATCACACACATCCACGCCTCGGTCATCCCCGTCCTCGCGGCATCGGGGACGGTCTTCCTCGACGCGCGGGCGCACAAGACGATCTATGACGGCTGCCAGGTCGCCCGCTCGCGCGGCGCGGCCATCCGCAGGTTCCGCTTCGAAGACCCCGCTCATCTCGATGAGCTGCTGAGCGCCGAGCAGGACCGAGCGCGGCTCGTCTGCATGGACGGCGTCAACAGCATGACCGGCAACGCCCCGGACCTGCGCGAGTTCGCTGCCGTCGCCCGCCGCCATGGGGCCCTGCTCTACGTCGACGACGCCCACGGCTTCGGCGTGATCGGCGAGCGCTCACCCGATGAGAGCTGCCCCTACGGCAACCGCGGCAACAGCATCGTCCGTCACTTCGAGGAGTCCTACGAGGACATCGTCCTCGTAGGGGGATTCTCAAAGTCCTACTCATCGCTGTTGGCCTTCATCGCCTGCCCGACCGAGGTCAAGAACCTGCTCAAGGTCACCGCCCCGCCCTACCTGTACTCGGGGCCCTCGCCGGTCGCCTCGCTGGCGACCGTCCTCGCCGGCTTCGATGTCAACGAGCGCCGCGGCGATGAGCTTCGCAGCGTCGTCCACCGCCACTCCGCGCGGGTGCTCGCGGCGCTGGCGGAGCTCGACGTCCACACGCCCAACCGCTCGGGCCTGCCGATCGTCGAGATCCCCCTGCGCGATCACACCCGGATCGACTCCGTCGGGCGACTGCTGTTCGAGCGCGGCGTCTATGTGACGCTCGCCGCCTACCCCCTCGCCCCCAAGGCCGAGGTCGGATTCCGCGTCCAGCTGACGGCGGCCAACACCGACGCCGAGGTGGACACGCTGATCGATGCGATCACCGAGCTCGCCGGGCGGGGCGAG
This sequence comes from uncultured Solirubrobacteraceae bacterium, assembly GCA_963787765.1. Taxonomy (GTDB): domain Bacteria; phylum Actinomycetota; class Thermoleophilia; order Solirubrobacterales; family Solirubrobacteraceae; genus Palsa-744. Next base: position 79,606 of record CAWBEF010000008.1, read on the forward strand.
CTCCAGCGGGCGTCGGCCCCCGGCCCGGAGGAATCCCCGACATGAGCATCCCGCGCGCGATCGGGGCCCAGCGGCTGAGCGACGCGCGCGGCGAGGGCGAGCATGGTCCGCCCGCGCGCCCCGGCGGGGCGATCCAGCTGTGGCAGGGATACCTGGGGCTGGGAGCGCTCTTCACGTTCCTCTACATGGTCGTGCCGCCGTTCAAAGGCAATGCGGCGCTGATCAACCTGATCGGGATGACGGCCTGGATCGCCGTCGTGGTCGGCATCCGGCGCAACAAACCGGCCCGGCCGCTGCCCTGGTGGCTGTTCGCCGGCGGCCTGCTCCTGTACTGGATGGGCGACGTCTACACCTACAGCTACCCGACCTACATCCTGCACCACGAAGTCCCGTTCCCATCGATCGGGGACGCGATCTACCTGACCGTCTACCCCGCCCTGATGGTCGGCCTGCTGATCGTCGTGCGCCGGCGCAGTCCCGAGACCAACCGCAACACGCTGATCGACGCGACGATCCTCACGCTGGGGCTCTCGCTGCTGTCCTGGATCCTGCTGATCACGCCCTACCTGCACGACGGAAGCCTGGGGCTGCTGCCGAAGATCGTCTCGGTCGCCTACCCGCTGGGCGACATCCTGCTGCTCGCCGCGGCGATCCGGCTGCTGCTCGATCGCGGACCCCGCCCGCCGGCCTTCTACCTGCTCGGCGCCAGCATGGTCTCGCTGCTGATCACCGACTTCGTCTACGGCGTCATGACGCTGGACAACGCCTTCCACCATCAGCTGCTGCTCGACCTCGGCTGGATCTCCTACCTGCTGCTGTGGGGCACGGCGGCACTGCACCCCTCGATGGCGCGCCTGCAGGAGCCGATCACCGAGACCGACGTCAAGCTGACCCACCCCCGGCTGGCCCTGCTGACCGGCGCCTCGCTGATCGCCCCGATCTGCATCCTGGTCAAGGAGATCGGCCGCGGAGACTTCGATCTGATCGTCATCGTCTGCGCCTCGATCGTCCTGTTCGGGCTGGTCGTCGCGCGGATGGCGGACCTCGTCCGCCAGCAGGAGCGCTCGGTCTACCGCGAGCGGCTGCTGAGCTCCTTCGGCGCCACCCTCGTCTCCTGTGCGACCCGCGAAGAGATGCGCCAGGCGGCCCTCGAGGCGGCCGAACGGCTGCTCGTGGGAACGGGAACAGCGGTCCTTTGCTCGATCGACGACGGCACGATCACCGCGGTCGGGCGCAGCGATGAGGATGGCCTGCCCCAAGGGCCCGCTGCCGGCGCCCGTCAGCCGCAGGCTGATCGAGCTGGCGCGCGAGCCGCAGCCGAGCCTGACGCTCGAGGCCGACGTCCTCGCCGCCGTCGGCCTGCCGGCGAGCCACGGCTGCGGGCTGATCCTGCCGCTGTCGGTGCGGGGCAGCATCTCCTACGTGCTGCTCGTCGCCCGCCCGAGGCCGCTGCAGCGCCAGCTGCGCGACTCGCTGGGGGCGCTCGCGACCCAGCTCGCCCTGGCCCTCGACGGCGCCCGCCTGGCCGAGCGGATCCACATGCAGCGCAGCGAGGCCCGATTCGCCTCCCTGGTCCAGCGCTCGAGCGACCTGATCACGGTCGTCGGCCCCGACGCGACCGTCGTCTACCAGAGCCCCTCCTCCGAGCGGGTCCTGGGCTACACCCCCGAGGAGCTGCTCGGGACGCGCTTCGACACGCTGGTCGTGCGCGAGGACGCCGACCGGCTGCTGCGGGTCCTCGCGGAGGGCTCCTCCTACGCGCGCCGCGACGGCGAGATCATCGAGTGCACCCTGCGCCACCGCGACGGCGGCCTGCGCCAGTTCGAGATCATGCACACCAACCTGCTCGACGACGAGCACGTCAACGGCATCGTTCTCAACGCGCGCGACATCAGCGAGCGCAAGGCCTTCGAGGAGCAGCTCGCACACCAGGCCTTCCACGACCCGGTCACGAGCCTCCCCAACCGCGCCCTGTTCGTCGAGCGCGTCCGCCACGCGATCGGGCGCTCCCGCCGCGAGGGCCGCCAGCTGGGCGTGATGTTCCTCGACATCGACGACTTCAAGACGATCAACGACAGCCTCGGCCACGATGCCGGTGACGCCGCCCTGATCGACGTCGCACGGCGCCTGTCGCGCAGCGTCCGCTCCTCCGACACGGCGGCCCGCTTCGGCGGCGACGAGTTCGTCGTGCTGCTGGAGGACCTCGACGGCACCGAGACGGCAATCGAAGTCGCCGAGCGGATCCTCGAGGACCTGCGCCAGCCGCTGTCGGTGGCCGGCAAGGAGCTGACGCTCCGCGGCTCGATCGGGATCTCGATCCTCGAGCCCGGCTCGGCGGCAGGCTCGGACGAGCTGATCCGCGACGCCGACGCCGCGATGTACATCGCCAAGCGCGACGGCAAGGGCGGCTACCGCCTGTTCGAGCCGGAGATGCACACGGGCGTGCTCGCCCGCCTCGAGCTGCGCGCCGACATGCAGCGGGCCCTCGAGCGCGGCCAGTTCGTGCTCCACTACCAGCCGATCGTCCGCCTCTCCGACGACCGGGTGGCGGGCTTCGAGGCGCTGCTGCGCTGGGACCACCCCGAGCGCGGCCTGATCGGCCCCGAGGACTTCATCCCGTTCACCGAGGAGACCGGCCTGATCGTCCCGATCGGCCGCTGGGTGCTGCGTGAAGCGTGCCTGCAGGCGGTCGCCCTGCAGCCCACCTCGGCCGCCGGCTACCCGCTCTACATGTGCGTCAACCTGTCCGCCAAGCAGCTGCAGCACTCCGACGTCTTCGCGGACGTCCGCGACGCGCTCGAGAGCGCCGGGCTCGACCCGAAACTGCTGACGATCGAGATCACCGAGTCGATGCTGATCGAAGACCCCGAGATCGCCGTCGTCAAGCTCAACGAACTGCGCGACCTCGGCGTGCGGATCGCGATGGACGATTTCGGCACGGGCTACTCCTCGCTCAGCTACCTCGGCCGCTTCCCCGTCGACGTGATCAAGATGGACCGCTCGTTCCTGCGCCCCGACGCCTCCAAAGAGACCGCCGACCTCTCGAGCGCCGTGGTCGCGCTCGGCAGCTCGCTCGCCCTCGACGTCGTCGCCGAGGGCATCGAACTCGACGACCAGCTGCAGCGGCTCCGCGACCTCGGCTGCGACTTCGGGCAGGGATTCCACTTCGCGCGCCCGATGGAGTCGGGCGGCCTGGCCGCCTATCTGGCGGGCCTCCCGCAGCAGCAGCCGCCCGAGCCGTCTGGCAGCTCCTCGCCGGCCGCTCACGATGTCGCTTAGGGAGAACCGGGACTTCCGCCTGCTGTTCGCGGGCCGCTCGGTCTCACTGCTCGGCGACGGCGCCTTCCTGGTGGCGCTCGCATGGGAGGCCTACACGCTCTCGAACGCTCCCACCGCCCTCTCGCTGATCGGCGTCGCGATGACGGTCCCGACGGTCTCCCTGCTGCTGTTCGGCGGAGTCGTCAGCGACCGCTACGAGCGCCGTACCGTGATGCTGCTCGCCGACGCCCTGCGGGCGGTGCTGCTGCTGCTCGCCGGCTCACTGGCCGTGGCCGGGGATCTGGGTCTGTGGCAGCTGATCGTGATCGTCGCCTTCTACGGCGCGGCCCAGGCCTTCTTCGACCCCGCCAGCGACGCGATCCTGCCCGAGATCGTCGGCCCCGATGAGCTTGGCCGGGCGAATGCGCTGGAGCAGGTCGCCCGCCCGCTGACGCTGCGCCTGATCGGGCCGGCGCTCGGCGGCGTGCTCGTCGGGACGATCGGCTCGGGTGCGGCCTTCATGGCCGACGGCATCAGCTTCGTCGTCTCGGCCGCGACACTCTGGCTGATGGCATCGAGCCCGGCCCTGCGCGTCGCCGCGAGCGCGGCGGGCGAAGGCTCGGCCGTGCGCCAGGTGCTCGAGGGCTGGGCCTACGTCCGGCGCCACGTCTGGCTGTGGGGGACCTTCGCGAGCGCCGGGATCGCCTACCTGCTGTTCATGGGCCCGGCCGAGGTGCTGCTGCCGTTCATGGTCAAGCACGAACTGCACGGCAGCGGCTTCGAGCTGGGGCTGGTGTTCGGCGCCGGCGGGCTGGGTGCCGTCGCTCTGCGCGGTCACGATCATGCGCGGGGGGCTGCCCTCCAGCAGCGTCCCCTTCATCTATCTGAGCTGGACCCTCGCGACGCTCGCCGTCGCCGGCTACGGCCTGGCCAACGCGATCTGGCAGCTGATGCTCGCAAGCCTCGCCTTCAACCTGCTGGAGACGGGCGGCACGATCGTCTGGGCGACGCTCAAGCAGCGACTCGTTCCCGGCCGGCTGCTGGGGCGCGTCTCGAGCCTCGACTGGCTGATCTCGATCGGGCTGCTGCCCGTGTCCTTTGCCCTGACGGCACCCGTCAGCGCGGTCCTCGGCGTCCGCACGACGCTGATCGCGGCCGGCCTCGCGGGGGCGCTGGCGACGCTGGGCGGCCTGGCCCTGCCCGGCATGCGCTCGAGCGAGCAGGCGCCGGCGCCGCGGGTCTCGGCGGGCGCTCCCGTCTGAGCGATCCGCCCGGCGGGCCGGGCGGGCTCTAGAGCAGCGGCCCGACCGGCCTGCCGGCCTGCGCCCTGCGGGCCACGAGCGATGAGCCGCCCACCGCCACGGCGATCCCCGCGATCGTGTAGGCGGCGATCACGATCAGGTTGTGACGCGAGGTGGTAGGAGCCGAAGTAGACGATCCGCCGCAGCGCCTGGACCCCCGCCCCGTTCGGTATCGCGGGGCTGATCGCCCGCCAGAACCCCGGCAGCAGCGGCGCGGGGTAGGCGCCGCCGGCACTGGGGTTGCCGAGCACGACGAACAGGATCAGCGTCAGCCCGACCCCGAGCGTCCCCAGCATCACCTGGAAGGCGATCGTGACCGCCGCGGCGCAGTAGACCAGCAGCGCCCCCAGCGCCCAGATCGCGAGGAAGTGGCCCGTCAGGGCACCCAGCAGCGGCCCCACGATCAGCGTCCCGCCCAGCCCCGAGAGCAGCGCATAGGGGACCAGCACGATCAGGCGGATCAGCGCCCGCCGGGTGCTCGCCGGCCGGGCGCCCGCCGTGAGGCTGAGCAGCGCCGAGACCAGGTAGCCGCCGACCAGCCAGCCGATCACCAGATAGAAGCCCGACAGTCCCCTGGCGTCGCCCGGCTGCGCGGGCACGACATCGGTCACCGTCACGGCCCGCTGCCGGGCGCCCTCGGCCGCGGCGATCACCTCCTGCACGGCGCTCGCCAGCGCCGCCCCACCGCCGCCGGCCACGAGCAGCGAGTCGCGCCTGCCGGCGAGATCGACGAGCAGCGCCCCGCTCGTCGATCCGTGGCGCAGGGCCGCCAGGGCGCCGGCGCGCCCGGGCGAGGCGGAGGCCTGCAGCGGATCGCCGGGGAGGGAGTTGAGCTCGCCCACCAGCCGGGCCGAGACCGCGGCGGGTGCCACCACGAGGACCGGCGCCCGGTGGGGGGTCGGGTGGTGGAAGGCACCGACGTAGGAGAGGATGAAGCCGAGCTGGATCAGCAGTACCCCGAGGACCAGCGAAAAGGTGACCCGCTGGGCGAAGGCCCCGCGCAGCTCCGAGCCGAAGCTCTCCTGTGTGCCTGGCCCGCCAGGCGGCCTGCGGTCTACGTCCGTGTCGGTCAACTGTCCACCCCCAGGCCCCTCTACCCGGTCTGAGCCCTGACCATTCGTGCATCGTGGCCCGGGATCCGCCGAGCCCCGCTCAGGCGGGCACTTCGAGCGGCAGTCCCAGCGTCATCCAGTCGTGGATTCCGCCCCGGTAGTAGAGGATCGCGCTCGGCGGGTAGCCGCCGGCGAGCAGCGTCGCGATCGCCTCGGGCGTGGCGGCGCACTGCGGCCCGTTGCAGAAGAAGACCGTGCTCACCCCGAGGTCGAGCGAGCCGATCGAGTCCGTGAGCTGTTCGTGGGGGATGCTGCGGGCGCCGGGGATCGTGCCCGCTCGGTAGAGGCGCTCCGGGCGCGTGTCGATCAGCGGGCGCCCGGCGGTGATGTGGTCGATCAGCTCGAGCTCGCCGAGCGTCGCGACACCGGGCGCGAGGATCATCGGGGTGATCTTGCCCCAGGTCGCGTCGACGATCAGCAGCCCGGGCTCCCCCGCCACCGCCTGGGGCACCATGCACCTCGCGCTGCGGCGCGGGAGTCGCTCGAGCGCGATCACGAGTGCCCGAAGCGGACGTCCGGCAGGACGCGGCGCAGCCACCTGGGCAGATACCACGCGCGTGCGCCCATCAGCCTGAGCAGGACGGGAAGGAGCAGGAGCCTGACGAGTGCGGCGTCGAGCAGGACGGCGACGCCGAGGATGATGCCCATCTCCTTGGGCGGCAGCGGGCCGGAGAGGGCGAACGTGAAGAACACGGCGACCATCACGGCCGCGGCGGCGAAGATCACGCGGCCGGAGTGGGCGATGCCGTTGACCATCGCGTCCCGGGGGTATTTCGTGTGGTCCCAGTGCTCCTTCGCGGAGGAGAGCAGGAACATCGTGTAGTCCATCGAGATGGCGAAGATCATCGCGAAGAAGAACACGGGCCCCCACGCGTCGAGGAACCCCTGGGGCTGGAAGCCGAGCAGGGAGTGAAGCTCGCCGTCCTGGAAGATCCACTTCGCGACGCCGAATGCCGCACCCGTGGCGAGCAGGTTCGTCAGCACGCCGGCTGCGGCCAGCAGCGGGGCCTGAAGCGCGAACAGCAGCAGCAGGAATCCGAGGACCAGCACGACGCCGATGACCAGCGGGGTCTTGGCGGCGAGGAGCCTCTGCAGGTCGTGGTTTTCCGCGGCCGCTCCGCCGAGGACCGTGCCGGCGGGAAGCCTGCCGCGCAGCCGGTCGATCGTCGTTCCGACCGCGGGGCTCGACGGGTCCTCGCGCGGGATCGCCGTGAGGAGGACGAGGCCGTCGCCGCCCGGCTGTGAGGGCATCAGCTGCGCGACGCCCGGGTCTGCCGTTGCGATCGCGGCCACCTCTGTCGCGTCGGCCCTGGGCGTGAGGAGCTGCAGCGGCCCCGTGGCGCCCGGGCCCATGGCGGCCTGGACCTGGTCGTAGCCGATGCGCGAGGAGTCATTGGCGGGGACCACCTTGATCGAGGGCATCGAGGTCTCGAGCTGCGTCACGGGGTAGGCCAGCGCGAGCAGCAGCAGCAGGGCGGGGACCCCGTAGCGCCACGGGTGGGCCCAGAGGCGCTCGCCCCACGCCGCGAAGCGGGGCGAGCGGTGCTCGCCGCTGTGCGCCCATGGCAGCGCGAGGTTGTCGACCTTCGGGCCGAGCTTCGCCAGCACCGCCGGGAGCAGCGTCAGCGTCGCGGCGAGGACGAAGATGACCGCGAGCATGATCCCGAGGCTCATCGAGCGAAACGCGGGGCTCGGGACGAGCATCACCGCGCTCAGCGAGATCAGGACCGTCACGCCGCTGAACAGGACGGCCTTCCCTGCCGTGTCCATCGTCACGGCGGTCGCTTCCTCGGCGTCCATCTTCGACCCGAACAGCGCGCCGCGGAAGCGCATCACGATGAACAGCGCGTAGTCGATGCCCAGCGCCAGCGCGAACATCAGCGCGAAGTTCATCGCCCAGATCGAGATCGGCGTGAGCTTGGTTCCGAGGTAGAGCATGCCGGCCGCCGAGAGCAGGCCGACCATCGTCAGCATCAGCGGCAGGCCGGCCGCGACGAGCGAGCCGAAGGCGAGCAGCATGATGCCGAGCGTCACCGGCCAGGAGATGACCTCGGATTTGAGCATCGCGGAGCGATTCGCGGCATTGAAGTCCGACCACATTCCGGCGGCGCCCGTGAGGTTCACGACGACCGTCCCGCTCGAGAGCGCGTGCAGCGGCCCCTTCAGCCTGTCGGCCGCGGCGACCATTTCGTCGGGGTTTCGCGCGGCCCCGGCCTGGACGATCGCCGTGTGCCCGTCGCGGGAGATCGACAGCCCGGGCTCGGGGGCAACCACGCTGCGCACGGCGCCGCTCGAGCGGAGCGTCTGCTCGACCCTTGCGATCGCCGAGGCGAACGCGGGCGAGCCGACCGTCTCCGACGGGGAGTAGATGACGGTCATCAGCCCGTAGCTGCCGAGACCGGCGAAGTCCCTTTCGACCAGCTTGCGTGCCTGCGTGGACTGCGAGCCGCTCGCTTCCCAGCCCGCTCCGGAGAGAGCAGTCTCCACTTTCGGCGCAAAGAGGCCGAGTACCACCGCGACGAGCGCCCAGCCGAGCACGACCCGCCGGAAATGCGTGGCCGTGTAGCGGCCCAGACGCCCGATCGGGCCCACGACGGCCTGCTGCGCGCTCGTGGGCGCCGGCGGAGCGGCGGCAACGGGCGCAACCGCGATGCTCATGAGCCTGTGTCCTGGCGCCGGTGATCCACGCAGGGGACAGTATCACAACTACACAGTTGTATGCGAGATCAGTGGTCCTCTGCCTCTCAGCCGTCCCCCACGCGGGCCGACGGCCGCGAGCGCCACTGCGGCGAGCGGGACGCTCAGGCCGCGCCCTGAACCAGGGCGGTGAGCTCGGCGAGCTGGAGCTGCAGGCCGCCGCAGACCTGCTCGCAGAGCTCGTAGACACCCCTGTCGGCGATGCTGTAGACGGAGCTGTTGCCGTCCTTGCGCCGCGCCACGATGCCCGCCTGCAGGAGCACGCCGAGGTGCTTCGATGCGTTCTGCTGACTCGTGGCGAGCCGGCCGGTGAGCTCGGTGACCGTCAGCTCCTGCTCGCGCAGCAGGTCGAGGATGCGGATCCGGGTGGGGTCGCCGATCACCCGCAGCCGGGCGGCGATCAGCTCGGCGAGCTCAACGGGTATGGGGCTGGGAAGCGTCATCGATCTCGAGATCCGCGGAGGAGAACAGCCCACCGCTACACAAACGGCTGGTTGTCTACTCTAACGCACGCGGGCACGCAGACACAGGTGTAAGAAACGGCCCCCTCCCGGACATATAGGTTTGTGCAGATCGAGGAGGACCGGCTGTTCGAGACCTACTTCCGCCGCTATGCCGGCCGGGTCCACGCCTATGCGCTGCGCCGGGCCGACGGCGAGACGGCCCAGGACGTCGCCGCGGAGACGTTCCTGATCGCCTGGCGGCGTCGCTCCGAGATGCCTGTCGAGGCGCTGCCCTGGCTCTACGGGATCGCGCGGGGGGTCCTGGCCAACGACCGCCGCGCCGGCCTGCGGCGCAGCCGGCTCGCCGCGAGGCTCGCCGCCGAGCCGCCGGCGACGCCCTCGCCGGGCGAGCACGAGATCCTCGCGGCGCTGGGCGCCCTGCGCGAGGCCGATCGTGAAGCCCTGCTGCTGAGCGCCTGGGAGGGGCTCCCCGCGAAGCAGGCCGCCAGCGTACTCGGCTGCAGCCCCGCCGCCTATGCCGTCCGCCTGCATCGCGCCCGCAGGCGCCTCGGCGCCGTTCTCGCCGAAGCGGCCGCCGAGCCCGACCGGGCGCATCCAGAGAGATCGATTCCGGAGGTATCGGCGTGAGACGCACGCGAGACACATTCGAGCGCCTGCGCGCGGCGAACCCGCAGCCCGAGCCGGTCGACCCCGACTGGGGCCGGATCTCCGAGCGCTTCGCGCGCGAGCACGACGGGCCCGCCACGGCGGAGGCGCGCAGGCTGCCCCGCCGGGCGCGAGGGCTGCTCGCCGCAGCAGCGCTCTGCCTGGCGCTCGCGGCGGGCGCCCTGATCGCGATCGCGCCCTGGAGCGACGGTCCCGGCTTCCTGGCGCGCGCCGCCGCCGCGCTGACGCCTCCCGGCGCGGGGTCGGTCCTCTACGAGCGCTGGGAACACGTCGTGGAGCCCGAACCCGGGAACCCGCTGCGCACCCACACCAGGGTCCTCGGCCCTGAGTCGCTGTGGATCGAAGGCGGGGCGCCCCGCAACTACCGCGCCGTGCTCCAGCCCGGTCCCGAACCCCCCGGGGGCTTCTCGGCCGGCGGCGCGGCGCTGGCCGACATCTACGGCGTCGATTTGGGTTTCAGCGGCGCCTTCAACCTTCCCCACGGGGAAAACCGGCTGCTGGACTACCTGCAGCGGCGGCTCAGGGGCGGGCCGCTGGAAATCGGCGGCGCGGTCGAACCGCCCGGCGCGCGCGCCCACCCGGGCGGGATCCCGAAGACGCTCACGTTCATCGGTGATGACCGGTTCCTGAGCGCCCGCCTGAAAGTCACGCTCGGGCCGACGCTGCCCGGCCCCCACGATCAGATCATCGAAGACGGGGCCGACCCCGTCGCGGCGCTGCGCCAGGCGATCGAGGAACACCGGGCCCACCAGGCCGGCACGACGACCGTGGACGGGCGCAAGGTCCTGCGGATCGTCCTTGACCTCCCCGACCGCCTCCCGGCCGATGCCCCGCCGTTCCCCCGCGGCGCGCCGATCGTCCGTGTCGCCGCCTTCGCGTTCGTCGAACCGGGGAGCTTCCACCCGGTCGAGATCGACTACGGCGGCGCCGTCTACCGGTTCCTCGCCTACGACTACCTGCCCGCCACGGCGGGGAACCTGGCCCTCGCCGACATCCGTGCCCGCCACCCGCGGGCGAGGGTCCTGAGCGGCGCCGAAGCGCTCGCCCGGCCCGGCGCGCGCTAGCCCTCGAGCATCCGCTCGTAGACGCGGTAGCGCTTGACGACGACGCCGCCCATCGCTTCCATGCCGCGGTTCATGGGCGTGTTGGTCTCGAGGATCCAGCCCATCTCACCGCCGGTCTGCGGCCGCACCGCGGCGGCGTTGAAGTGTTCGACATAGAGCTTGGCCGCGACGCCCGTGTGCTGGTGCTCGGGCTTGACGCCCAGGAAGCCGACCCGGACCCGGTCGGTCCGTTTGGACTTGGTCAGGAAGTAGTACCAGCCCAGCGGCAGCAGTTTGCCCTTCATCTGGGCCAGGACCTGGTTGATGTCGGGGAACGTCATCGCCATCCCCACGACCTCGCCGGTGTCTTCTTTTTCGGCGATGAAGGCCCAGTGCTTGTCGAAGGCCAGGTGCAGCTCCTGGGCGTAGGCGTCGAGGTCCTTCTTGGAGAACGGCACGAAGTCCCAGTTTTTCGACCAGGCCGAGTTGTAGATCTCGGCGAAGGCATCCATGTCTTTGCGCAGCTGGCGGCGGCGCATCGGGCGGACCTTGATGTGGTGCTCGGACTGGACCTTCTCGGCCAGCTCGAAGATCACCGGGAGCACCTTGGCGCGGTCTGAGACCTCGAGTTTCCACATCAGCAGGTCCATCGCCTTGGCCATCCCGGCCTGCTCCATGCGGTCTTTGTAGTAGGGCGGATGCCAGGGCTGGCGGATCATCGGCTTCAGCTCGTAGCCCTCGATCAGGATCCCGCTCTCGTCGTTCATCACGAAGTCCGCCGGGCCGACCATCCGCTCCTTGCCCTTGGCCCTGCACCAGTCCGCGGCGGCGCCGAGCAGCGCGTCGAGGACCTCCTGATCGTCCTCGAACTCCAGGAACCCGTACCAGCCCCAGTTCTTCTTCTGGTAGTCGTTGAAGGCGTGGTTGATCTGGGCGCTGATCCGCCCCACCACGCGCCCGTCGCGCCAGGCCAGGAAGTATTCGGCTTCGCCGTGGCTGAAGAAGGCGTTCATCTTCCTGTTCAGGAACAGGCGGCGCTCCAGCTTCAGCGGCGGCACCCACTGGGGCTGGTTAGCATGAAGCCTGAACGGGAGGTCGATGAAAGCTTTCAGCTCTCGCCCGCCCTTGACTGCTCTTACCTCGACGCTCACAGCGGAGGCACCCTATATGCCCACCTCGATCGATGTCTTCGCGAAGGTCCGCGGCCATGAGCGCGAGGCGATCCTCGCCGCCGCCCGCGAGGCCGACGTGCTGCCCTACTTCCATGTCCTGGACTCGCCGGCGATGCCGGTCGTCGAGATGGAGGGCGCCCGGCGGATCATGCTGGGCTCGAACAACTACCTCGGCCTGACCGGCGACGAGCGGGTGATGCAGGGCGCCGAGGAGGCCCTGCACCGCTACGGCACCGGGCTGACGGGCTCGCGGCTGTTGAACGGGACGATCCCCCTGCACCTCGAACTCGAGCAGGAGATCGCCGAATGGATGGGCACCGAGGCGGCGATCGTCTTCTCGACCGGCCACCAGGCCAACGTCGGCACGCTGGGGACGCTGCTGGGGGTCGGGGACACCGTCGTCGTGGACTCCGGCGACCACGCCTCGATCCTCGACGGCTGCCTGATCTCCCGCGCCAAGATGCGCCCCTTCCGCCACAACCGCCTGGAGAAGCTCGAGAAGATGCTCGACCGCGCCCAGGGCGACGGCGGCGGCGTCCTGGTGGTCGTCGACGGCGTCTTCTCGATGGAGGGCGACCTCGCCCCGCTGCATGAGATCACCGAGCTGTGCGCCCGCTACGGCGCCCGCCTGATGGTCGACGAGGCCCACGGCGCGGGCGTGCTCGGCCAGCTCGGCGCGGGCGCCTCGGAACTGCTCGGCGTGGCCGATCGCGTCGATCTGCGGATGGGGACCTTCTCCAAGTCACTGGCCTCCTGTGGCGGCTTCGTCGCCGGCCCGGCCGAGGTGATCGACTACCTGCGGATCGCCTCGAGGGCGTTCCTGTTCACCGCCTCGGCCGTCCCCGCGGCCGTCGGCGCGGCGCTCGCTGCCCTGCGGGTCACGCGCTCGGACGACGGGCGGGCCCTGCTCGAGGCGGTCCTCGAGAACGCCGTCCGGCTGCGCGACGGCCTCGAGGAGATCGGCTACGCGGCCGTCAGGCCACAGGTCCTCTCCCCGGCCGCAAACGTCCAGGAGCATGCCCCGGGCGTCCGCGCCGACGCACAGGGGCGCCTGACGATCGTCACCCCGATCGTCCCCGTCCTGGTCGGCGACGACTGGAAGGCGGCCCTGCTGTGGAAGGCCCTCTACGACGCCGGGGTGTTCGTCAACACGGCCCTGCACCCCGCCGTCCCGCCCGGCGGGGCGCTGCTGCGCACCAGCGTCATGGCGACCCACGACGCCGCCACGATCGACGAGGCGCTCGAGATCTTCGCCTCGGTCAAACGCTCCTTCGAGGCCGAGCACGGACCGCTGCCCGGGCCGCTGGATCACTGAGCCCACGGACGCAGCGGCGGGCGAGGGCCGGGGAACTTGTCCAGATCTTCACAAGTCCTCCGCCGAGATAAAAAGCCCGCTCTAAGCATACGAACCGACCGTAGGGCAGTTGACCGGGGGACGGTTCCTGTCATAGCTTCCAGATGCGCTCTGCATGACCGTTCGGGGTTCGCCCCAGACGCTGTAGGAACCATCACCAGGGGGTGATCCGCCGGGCCGGCAGTGCCCGGTGCGGATAGCTCCGTGCGGGCATAGAGGGCGCACCCACACGTCCATATCGAGCAAGCATGTTGTCCCGCGGCAGCCTCGCGGGACAGCGGGGAGATGTACACACATGAACGCGACAGCGACGGTTGCCCCTGCCGGTCCGCAGTACATGCGGGCCCTTGAACGCGCCAACAAGGTCCGCCTCGCCAGAGCCGAGCTCAAGCGACGGGTATCGACCGGCGAGCTCAGCGTGGCGGAGGTGATTCTCGACTGTCCCTGGGAGGCCGAGAGCATGGCTGTGGCAGACCTGCTGATGAGCCAGCGCCGCTGGGGTCAGACCCGCTGCCGCAAGTTCCTCTCCCAGATCCCCATGTCGGAGAAGAAGACGGTCGGCTCGATGACCGAGCGCCAGCGCCGCACGCTCGCGGCGATGCTCAGCTCCGCTCAGCGGGGTCGCGCGTGGAGCGCGACCCCCTACCTAACGGACACCCTGACGAGAGCGTGAGCTCCCACCAGCCCGCGAGCATGCCGATGATCCCGAGCCTGGGGCGGACTTCCCAGACCCCGCAGCCGCCCTGCCCCAGGTCTCGGACCGGCACCCGGTAGTACCGGTAGCGGCCCGGCTCGAGCTTCATCCGTTCGAGCAGGTCCCGGGCGTAGTGCTCGTGTTCGCGGCGCCGGGCCGCGAGGGAGCGCAGTTCCGAGAGGCGCCCCGCGAGGTGGTCGCGGGTCCGCTCGAGCTCCGTCAGGTCCGCCAGCCGCGGCGAGCCCTGCTGCCCGGCGCAGGCGGTCTCGGCGGTGATGAACGGGAAGCGCTGGGCGATGATCAGCGAGAGCTCGCCCTCGAGCTTTGCGATCTGCGCGCGGAGCGTCGCGCGGGCGGCCCGCTCGGCCTCGGGCGCGATACGGGGCAGGAGCGCTCCAGGGTCCTCGCGATCGACAACCGGCTGCTCCTGCTGGGCCAAGGCCCCTCCTCCTGAAGGCGACTCGAAGCCCGAAGTCTACCAGCGCCATGGCGCGCGCCGCTCGCCTTCGGGGCCTGCTCAGGGTGCTTCCAGGGCGCTCGCCGAGGCCCACAGCGCCTCCTCGACATAGAGCCCCGGGACCCCCGGGACCTGCAGCGCGAACAGCACCAGGCGCTCACTTCGCGGCCCCGGACGATGGGCCGCGGCGCACTCGCCGAACAGCGGCGCCAGCGCCACCGCGGAGTCGGCCACGACGAGCCCCCCGTCCGCCGCTGCCCCGGGCTCACCCGAGCGCCCCAGCGGCTCGCCCGGCCTGCTCGAGCGGACGCCCAGCGGGCCCTCGAGCGTCTGGGCGTCAAGCGCCCAGACGGGCACACCGGTGTCGATCAGGGCGATCAGCAGGATGTCCTCGAGCAGCCCACCGCCGGTGAAGCCACCGCGCATCATCCGCTCCGCCAGGGCCGCCTCCAGAGGTGTCCGCTGGAGGTCGGGGTCGAGGCCGACGTGGCGGAAGAAGACCCGGTAGGCGCCTGCCACCGGCTCGGTTCTGACCCCGATCGCCCGTGCCCCCCGGACGCGGTTGGAGAGTTCCCGCAGCCGCCCCTCGATGTCCGCCGGGGAGCGGCCCGTCAGCGGCCCCGCCCGGCCCACCCGGACCTCGGCGCTCAGCAGCCGCAGGCCGGGCAGCTCGCGCGCCACCTCGGCCTCCAGCCAGCCCTCGGCCGGGCCGGGGCCGGCGTCGCTCATCCCGAGCCGCCGCTCACCGGGCCCGTCGCGGCGACCAGCTCGGCCACCCGGGCGCGAAGCGTCGCAAGCGAGGGCGGGTTCAGCAGGGCCTTGCTCTGGATGATCCCCCCCTTCAGCGCGAACGTCACCTGGGGGCAGGTTGCCAGGCGGAAGAGCGTCGCCAGGTCCCCCTGGTCGTCGATGCCCACCGGCAGCGTCAGATGCCGCGCCGCCACCAGCCGGCGAAGCGACCGGCGATCGCCCTTGATCGAGACGGCGGCGAAGCGGACCTGCGGGTATTCGCCCACCAGCGACTGCATCTCGGAGAGCACGCCCGTGCAGGAACCACCGTCCACGAACAGTGCCAGCACGACGGGGCCCTGTTCGTAGAGTTCGCAGATGTTCAGGACGCCCGGTTTGCGCACGCTGCACGCGGGGTGCGGGCCGTCGGTGGCGACGTTGGCGTCGGCGTGCGCGTATTGATAGCTGCTTGCCAGCGGCACGGCGAACTGCGGCATCGCTTCGCCCGGCGCGATCCCGCCGGCGCCGACGGGTTTCGTGAGGATCGTGTTGAGCGTGATGAAGATCAGGATCAGCAGCACGAGCAGCACGACGTAGCGCCCGTAGCGGGGCGGCGCGGCCGGCTGGGAGGGCGCCCCGGCGGGCCTCCCCGGGGTGTCCTCAGGCCGGTCCATGGCCCGATCGCGGCGCCGGGCGGGCGAGGCCCTCGCGGCCGGGCCGGCTCGCCGCGGCCCACGGTGAGCGCCCCGGCGCCCGCTCGGAGATCACGACCGCCGCCGGCAGCGCCACCAGCACGCCCACCAGCGAGACCGTCAGGTCGATCAGCGTCACGAAGCCGAAGTCCCTCAGCATCCGGATGTCCGACAGCGCCAGCACGCCGAAGCCGGCGATCGCCGTGACCCCCGAGGCCGCGACCGCCGCGCCGGTGCGGCTGTAGCTGCGGCGCAGCGCCTCGACGGTGTCGTGGCCGGCCAGGCGCTCGCCCCGGTAGCGCTCGGAGATCAGGACGCTGAACTCGGTCGAGATCGCGATCACCAGCGCCCCCAGGGTCACCGACATCGGGTTCAGCGGGACCCGCACGGCAAACAGGACCAGCGCCGACCAGCCCGTCGCCAGGAAGATCGGCGCCAGCGGCACGAGCACCCGGCGCAGATCACCCCGGAAGGCCACCATCAGCACGAGGGCGACCGCCGCGAGGCCCGCCAGCAGGGTCTCCAGGCGCCGCCAGGGGTCGGCCACCTGCGAGCCCGACTGGGCTGCCAGGACCGGCAGCCCGACGAGCTGGGCGCTCACGCCGGGCGGCGGATGGAGCGTCGAGCGCATCTGTTCGATCACCTGCTGCTGGTGCTGCAGGCTCATCTCCCGGATCCCGAAGGAGAGCGTCGCCGTCCGGCGGTCGGGAGTGATGACGTCCTGGGAGAAGTAGGCGGGAATCGTCCTCAGCAGCCCGTTGACGGCCGCCTGGGTCAGCTGCGGCGGCGCGCTGCCCGGGGTCGCCGCCTGGCTCTGGAACAGGTCCGGCAGCGAGAAGGCCGGGCACAGCTGGGCCCGGCCGCAGCCGCGCGTGTCGGAGTAGCCGAACCGCTTCAGGACGGCCGTCTCGTATTCGGTCATCCAGGTGATCGTCGAGACGCTCGCCAGGTTCCTCCCGGAGAGCAGCACCGCGACTTCCCCGCCCACGCCCGTCTGGCGCTCGAGCGTGTTCAGGGCGGCCAGCGAGCCGAGGCTCTGAGGCACGAGCTTCGTGATGTCCGTCTCGACCTTGGTCTGCGTGTCAAGGCCCCAGCCCAGTGCCGCGAGGGCAAGGCCGACGGCCAGGACCCGGCCCGGCCGGCGCAGGGCGCCGCCGAGGGCGAAGCCGAGCACGGCCCGGGTCAGGGCGTTCTCGCGCAGCAGCTCACCGGCGCCCCGCCAGGAGGCGGCGATCGCCCCCGCCGGCGGAGCCGGGCCTCGGCCCGGCGCTCCGGGCGCCCGGGCGCCGCGGCAAGAGGCCCAGCACGGCCGCGCCGACGCTCAGCGCGCAGGCCAGCGCGATCGCGACCCCGACGACCAGCAGCAGGCCGAAGCCGCGGACCATCGGCACGGGCGAGAGCAACAGGACGAGCATCGCCGCCGCACTGGCACAGGCCGCCGTCAGCAGCGTCGGCCCGCCCGCGCCGGCCGCCGCGGCGATCGCCCCCGCGCGCCCGGCGGGTCCCGGCGGCGCGCCGGCGAGCGAGAGCTGCTCAGCCACGCGCGACTGGAACTGGATCGAGTAGTCGACGGCCAGTCCGATCAGGATCGGCAGGACGGCGATCGAGGCGACCGTCAGCGAGGCACCCACGGCGGCCAGCGCGCCGAAGGTCAGCGCCGCCGCCGCCAGCGCCAGCGCCAGCGGCAGCAGACGGGGGCGCCCCAGGAAGATCAGCCCCAGCGTTCCCGCCATCACGATCAGGACGGCGATCAGCAGCAGCTCGATCGAGCTGGTGATCGATTTGCTCAGATCGGAGACGATCACCGGCTCGCCCGTCACGAGGTAGCCCTGCCCGCGGGCAAGCTGCCACTGGGGCATCGCCACCGCCGCCCTGATCTCTGCGATCGTCCGGTTGCGCTGCTGCTGGGAGAGGCCGGGGCGCATGCGGACCGAGATCAGCGCCGTGTCGCGGCTGGGGAACAGGTAGGCGAAGCGCTCCTTGGGGGTCCCCGCGGGCTTGGTCGGGTCGAAGACGACCTGGGTCAGGAATTCGGCGTTCTGCAGGCTGGGGCGTTCTTTCAACCCGTACTGCAGCGCCAGCGAGACGATCCGCGTCCGTGCTTCGGCGAGCGTCAGGCGCCGCGCGGCGAGGCCGAGCTCGTGCGCTTTGGCAGGCGAGAGGCCGCTGGCCAGGGCCTGTCTGTAGATCGTCCGTTCCTCTGCCGCGGCGTCCCTTTCCGAAGCCCTGTTCTGCAGTTCGAGCTGTTCGGAGAGCTGCTTGACCGCCTCGTTGAGGAACGTCCCCGGGCCGAATACGACCTTGACCGTACCCAGGCGGTCGAGCTTGGCGCAGGGGCCCTCGAGGCCCCCCTCATCGGCCAGCCCGACGGTCGGCACTTTGCCTGAGAGGCAGCCCTCAAGGCCGATCAGCCGCAGCAGGTCCGGGCCCAGGATCAGCTGCTGCAGGTCGCCCTCGACGAGCACCTCGACGGGCTCTTCGCCGAAGTTCCGGTAGAAGGTCTGGGTCGCCCGGTAGGTGCCGCTGGAGCTCGAGACGAAGGTGCTCGTCGCCGCCGAGGGCTGCAGGCCGAGCGCCAGGACGGCGCCGCGCGAGGCAGAGCACCACAGCCAGGGCGATCACCGGCCACGGCCGGCGCGCTGCGCCGCCCGCGAGGTTCGAGAGCAGCCGCGCGATCATCGTCTCGGCGCCCTCAGGCGGCCGGCCGGGTGGCCGGCTTCACTCCATGCCGAGCGGGCCGGCCGATTCGCCGGACAGGAACTGCCGCACGAACGGGTTTTCCGAGGCGAACAGCTGCTCGGCCGGACCGGTCTCGACGATCTTGCCCTTCCACAGCACCGAGATGTGCTCGGCCACCCGGCGGGCGCTCATGATGTCGTGGGTGATCACCACGTAGCAGCCGCCGTTCTCGGCGTGGACTTCCTTGATCAGCTCGCACAGCAGCGCCGTCCGCACCGGGTCAAGGCCCGAGTCGGGCTCGTCGAACAGGACGATGTCCGGTTCCATCACCAGCGCCCGTGCGAATCCGGCCCGCTTGCGCATACCGCCGGACAGCTCGTTGGGCATCTTCTCCTCGGCGTTGGAGAGCCCCACCTCGCGCAGCCGGCGGTCGACGATCTCGCGGATCTCGTCGTCGCCCTTCTCGGTGTGCTGGCGCAGCGGGAAGGCGACGTTGTCATAGAGGTTCATCGACCCGAACAGGGCGCCGTCCTGGAACAGGACGCCGAACTTCTTGCGCAGCTCGAACAGTTCCGCGTCGGGCAGGCTGGGGATCGAGCGGCCATGGACGATCACGTCGCCCTGGTCGGGGTAGAGCAGCCCGACGATGTGCTTGATGCAGACCGACTTGCCCGTCCCCGAGGGGCCGAGGATCATCGAGATCTTGTTCTCCGGCAGGCCCATGTTGAGCCCACGCAGGACGTGGTTTCGCCCGAAGGACTTGTGGACGTCGATGAATTCGATCGCGTCGGGCTCATCGGACGGGCGCCCCACCTCGCCGCGGTGGTGGGCGTACTCGTCCTCGGCCGCGCCGGGGCCCGGTGGGCGCACGTCGGCCATCGTCAACCGCCGATCGGAGCTCGCGGGTTCGCGCCCCAGAAGATCTGTGTTCCAAGCATCCCGATGACGTGCACGAGTACCAGGTTTAGCACCATCGACTTCGCCGTCGCCTTGCCCACGCCGACCGGGCCGCCGCTGGCGTTGTAGCCGTAGTAACAGGCCACCAGGACGATCGCGGTGGCCATGAACATGGCCTTGATCAGGCTGTATAAGAAGTCCGGCGGGTTCTGGAACTGCCAGAAGATCAAGAAGTAGCCGCCCGAGGAGACGTAGCCGATCTGGTCGACCACGGCGATGTAGGAGGCCAGGAAGGCGGCGCCGATGCCGGCCATGTACATGAACGGCAGGACCAGCCAGGAGGCCAACAGGCGGGTCGCGCAGAGGAAGGTCATCGAGTTGATCCCCATCACCTCGAGCGCGTCGATCTCATCGGAGATCCGCATCGCCCCGAGCTCGGCCACGATCCCCGTGCCGACCTTGGCGGCCATCATGTAGCCGAACGCGTAGGGCGTGATCTCGCGCAGGTCACACCAGGCCGTGAACACGCCCGAGTAGGCCGGCGCGCCCTGGGCGGCCGTGAAGTAGGCGCCCTCGATGCCGCACTGCAGCCCGAGGATGAACATCAGCGTCCAGATGATCGTCGTCGAGCCGACGATCAGGATGCCGCACTGGCGCAGCGACTCGCCAAAGAAGCGGAACACCCGCAGGCCCCAGACGTCCCGGACGATCGTCCCCGTGAAGCGGCCGATCTCGCCGGTCGCCGCGAGCCATTCGCGCGGCATCGCAAACAGTTCGTTCACCGCCCGACCCCCTCCCCGCGCGCGTGAGACGGTCGAGGGGCGAGTTCAGCAAGGACGCAGTGAGCGAAGTGCGCTCCGCACACGAGCGATCGAGGACGCCGCTGGGCGAAGTCCATCGACCGTCTCACTTGATCACCAGGATCTGCGGGTGCGTTGCCAGCAGCGTCTGGGTGAAGACGTAGTCGAAGGAGAAGATCGTCGTGAAGGCCAGCACGACGGCCTCGTTGACCGCCCGCCCGACGCCCTCGGCGCCGCCCGAGGCGGCCATGCCCTTGTAACAGCAGACGATCGCGATGATCGCCCCGTAGATCGTCGTCTTCAGGACCGAGCCCCACAGGTCGGTGGTGGAGGCGTTGGCGAACAGCGTCGCCCAGAACGGCCCCAGCGGCTGCCCGTTGACGAGCTCGGCGATGATCCCGCCGAAGATCCCGAACAGCAGGGCGTAGATGTCGAACAGGCCCGTCACCAGCATCAGGGCCAAAAAGCGCGGGACGACCAGGTTCTTGACGGGGTCGACGCCCAGCACCTGGAGGGCGTCGAGCTCCTCGCGGACCTTGCGCGCGCCGAGATCAGCGGTGATCGCCGTGCCGGCTACCCCGGCGACGACGATCGCCGTCACGCTCGGGCCGATCTCGCGCACCGCCCCCAGCACGAAGAAGCCGCCGAGGCGGTCGAGGGCGCCGAAGATCGTCAGGAAGTTCGCCGCCTGCAGGCCCGGGGCGGCGTAACAGATGCAGACCGTCGAGACGAGCAGCGGGAACCAGCACAGGCGCAGCGCGAACAGGAACTGGGAGACGAACTCGCCGCCGTAGGGGTACGGCGGCCTGAGGGCGGACCAGATGGTCTTGCCCGTCAGGATCATCATGTCCCCGAATTCCTCTAGTACGTTCCTGGCGGGTACAAACGCCCGCTCGGCAACGCTGCGAACCATCTCTGCCAGGCCCTCCCTCGGGTAGCACTCGGTGGTCGGGTAACTCTACGCCATGCAACAACCGTCTGCGGCGGCCGGCCTGCTCCCGTGCCCCACCGCCACTGGTAAGGTGGCCCGATCGTGAGGGGGAGGCGGAGAGTCCCATCGGCAGTCACCGGCCGCGCCCGCGTTGCGCTGCCGGGCGGCTCACGCCCGCTCGCGGCCGCCGCGGGACTCCTGGGCGTCCTCGCACTCGCGGGCTGCGGCGGCGGCACGCGCCAGGACGCCGGTGAAAAGTCGGCCACCTACCAGATGAAGGTCGTCGCGGCCCACTTCCCCGCCCGCCAGTCGATCGCCCGCCCGACGCGGATGGTCCTGCTGGTGCGCAACACCGGCACCGCCACCGTGCCCAACGTGGCGATCACCGTCGACTCGTTCAACTACGCCTCCAACTATCCCGAACTGGCCGACAACAAGCGGCCCATCTGGGCGATCGAACAGGGCCCCGGCGCGATCGCCCGCCCGCCCGTCCAGAGCGAGGAGGTCAGCCCTCCGGGCGGCGGCCAGACGGCCTACGTGAACACCTGGGCCCTGGGCCCGCTGCCGGCGGGGCGCACGCAGGCCTTCGTCTGGAAGGTCGTCCCCGTCAAGCCCGGTCTGCACACGGTCAGCTACATCGTCTCGGCCGGCCTCGCGGGCAAGGCCAAGGCGCAGCTGTCCTCGGGCGCCCCGGTCGCCGGGCGCTTCCTCGTCCACATCGCCGGCAAACCGCCGGCCAGCTACGTCGACCCGGCCACCGGCAAGGTCGTCGAAGGCGTCTATCCGCCGTCCGCCGCGACGCCGTAGGGGCCCCCGCGGGGGCGTCTGGCCTCCTGTCCAAAGATCAGGTTCTCGATTTCGCCATCCGGTGATCCCCTTGGGCATGTCCTTGTCATTACGATTGCTGGCGGCTCCGCGCTCGACGGTGCCCGCGACCGCGACCGCTTTTTCCTGAGGAGGAATCGATCCCACCCATGTCCAGGACCCGCCAGCAGAACGTCACCGCCGCGCAATGGAGTGCAAACGGGTCCGCCCTCGGATCCCCCGACCTGACGATCGCCGACAACCAGGTTTTCGGCGCCAACGTCTTCTCGCCGGCCGTCCAGCGGACCCGCCTGCCCAAGCACGTCTACAAGGCCCTGCACCGCACGCTCGCCAAGGGCGAGGCGCTCGACGTGACGCTGGCCGACTCGGTCGCCCAGGCGATGAAGGAATGGGCGATGGAGAAAGGCGCGACCCACTACACGCACTGGTTCCAGCCCCTGACCGGCTCCACGGCCGAGAAGCACGACTCCTTCTACAGCCCCGTCGGCGACGGCACGGCGATCGCCGAGTTCTCCGGCAAGGAGCTGATCCAGGGCGAGCCCGACGCCTCCTCCTTCCCGACCGGCGGGATCCGCGCGACGTTCGAGGCCCGCGGCTACACCGCCTGGGACCCGACCAGCCCGGCGTTCATCCTGGAGAACCCGAACGGGGCACTGCTGTGCATCCCGACGGCCTTCACCTCCTGGACGGGCGAGGCGCTCGACAACAAGATCCCGCTGCTGCGCTCGATGGACGCCCTCTCCCGGCGGCGATCAGCGCCCTGGAGCTGCTCGGCGTCGATGAGGCCACGCGTGTCTTCACGACGACCGGCTGCGAGCAGGAGTACTTCCTGATCGACGAGCAGTACTTCTTCGAACGGCCCGACCTGGTCACCACCGGGCGCACGCTCTACGGCGCCAAACCGCCGAAGGGCCACGAGCTCGACGACCACTACTTCGGCTCGATCCCCGAGCGGGTCCTGGCCTACATGCTCGAGGTCGAGCTGGAGCTGGCCAAGCTGGGGATCCCGATCAAGACCCGCCACAACGAGGTCGCCCCCAACCAGTTCGAGGTCGCGCCGATCTTCGAGAACTCGAACGTCGGCTCCGACCACCAGATGGTGACGATGCAGATCATGCAGAACACGGCCCGCCGCTACGGCCTGGTCTGCCTGCTGCACGAGAAGCCCTTCGCCGGCGTCAACGGCTCGGGCAAGCACAACAACTGGTCGATGGGCACCGACACCGGCCTGAACCTGCTGGAGCCCGGCGACACGCCGGCGGAGAACCTGCAGTTCCTGTTCTTCTGCGCCGCCGTCATCCAGGCGGTCAACACGCACCAGCAGCTGCTGCGCGCGTCGATCGCCAGCGCCGGGCAGGACCATCGCCTCGGCGCCAACGAGGCGCCGCCGGCGATCATCTCGATCTTCCTCGGCGCCGAGCTCGAGAAGGTCTTCGGCGGCGATCGAGGCCGGCAAAGTCCAGGCCTCCAAACCGGGGTCGTTCCTCGGCCTGGGAACCCCGGTGCTCGCCGCCCTGCCGCTGCACGGCGGCGACCGCAACCGGACGAGCCCGTTCGCCTTCACCGGCAACAAGTTCGAGTTCCGGGCGCTCGGGTCGAACTCCTCGCCGGCCTGGCCGAACACGGTCCTCAACACGATCGTCGCGGAGGCCGTCGACGACCTGACGGCGAAGCTGACGACGGCGCTCAAAAAGCAGGGCGCCACGCTCGAGAAGGCGGTCACCAGCGTCGTCAAGGAGGCCTTCTCGGCCAACAAGCAGATCGTCTTCGGCGGCGACGGCTACTCCGAGGCGTGGCACAAAGAGGCTGCCAAACGGGGCCTTGCAAACCTCAAAACGACGCCCGACGCGCTGCCCTGGCTGGTCGAGAAAACGACCGTCGCGGCCTTCAAAAAGTACAAAGTCCTCACCAAGCGCGAGCTCGAGTCCCGCTATGAGGTCTTCACCGAGCAGTACGTCATCAACATCAACATCGAGTCCGAGACGGCTGCGGCGATCGCCCGTACGATGGTCCTGCCGGCCGCCGTCAGGCACCTCAACGAACTCAAGGCCAGCGAGATGGACGAGCTGATCGCCGAGGTTGAGCCGGTCGTCAAGGAGCTGCACTACGCGATCATCAAGCTCGAGGACGCGAACCTCGACGAGAACCACCCGGACGAGTCGCCCCAGAAGGAGGCCGTCTACATGCGCGACAAGGTGATCGCCGCGATGGACGACGTCCGCGAGGTCGCCGACCGGCTCGAGAAGATCGTCGCCGACGACCTCTGGCCGCTGCCGAAGTACTCGGAGATGCTGTTCATCAAGTAGACACTCAAGAAATCCGTGACTGGCAAAGGAGCCCGCTCACGGCGGGCTCCTTTGTGCCTTGGGCGGACAGCAGGACCGGGTCGCCACGGCCGTGCAATCCTCGGCCCCGCTCGGCGCGTGAATCCTGCGCGTCACCCCGGTCCTGGACCAGCTCGTCAGCAGCTCGCCGCCCGCTTCGACGTAAAGGGTGAATTCGGTGTTCAGTTTCTTTTCACAGCCTTTCGCCGTCGTATAGGCTTTCGAGAGCTTGCCCCTCGCTTCTCCCGTGATCGTCGCGACTTCGGGCGTCTTGAAGGTCCCTGACAGTTTGCTGAATTCATAAACGCAGCCTTCCAGGTAGGGATCGATCCGTATCGCGTCGCCTTCGGCCGAGCGGATCGTCGCTTTGCCCGAGGCGGTCAGCTGGATTTCTTTGATGGCGCCGCCGGGCACTTCGGCGTCTTGCACAGCGTGACGGGAAGGGATTCGTCGAGGATGTCCTTGGCGCCTGGTGTGATGGCGAGCACCGCCGCATAGCCTTCGAGCACGCATTCGGCTTCCTGAAATTCGATGTACATCCCGACCGAGGCACCGGGCGCGAGCGCCGGGCCTCGTTCTTCTGTGAGCAGGAGCGTCGTCTTGGCCGACGCGCGCCTGCCGCTCAGAGCGCCGAAGAGGACCGCTACGGCGAGCACCGTTCCGACGAGCCCGATACCTGTGCATCTGAAGCCCCCCTGTCGCGATGGTTTCGCTGCGGCGAAGGCTACGCCGTTTCCGCGCTCCGGGTCGGCTCCTCGCGCGCCAGGGCCGGTCGCTGCTACCCGACGACGCCGGCGCTCCAGATGCGCTGATCCTCGAGGCCGAGCCGCCACAGGCCGATGCCGAGGCCGGCTTCCTGTGCGATCTGAGGATCGAGTCGACGGCATGGTAGTCCATGTACCAGACGACGTGCTTGCTGCCGTCCGGCGCCCGGTAGCTGAAGGTCAGCTCCTGGGATTCGGGGTCGCGCCGCGGCACGGCGCCGACACGGCGGGCGAGGGCGATCACGTCGGCGTACTGGGAGGCGAGCACCGTCGCCCGCCCGGCGCCGCTTCGCCTTCGCCTTCGGGCCAGTCCAGCGCATACATGGGCGCGCCGATCACGAAGCGGGAGGCATCCGGTAGCGAGGCGACGAAGCGGACGACACCCCGCACGAAGCCAAGCGGCGCGATCGGCCCCGCTCCCGAGCCTGCCCAGTGGGTGCCCCAGGCCAGCACGAAGACGTGGTCGGCCGCGGCGCCGATCGCGGCGTAGTCGTAGAAGCCCGTCGAGCGCGTCGGGTCATCGTGGGTCACCCCGACGACGACGACCGTCAGGCCGGCGACCGGGGCGTGGAGCATCGCCGCCAGCGTCGAGACGAACGAGCTCATCGCCGGCGGTCTTCGCGCGCCGTCGTTCTCGAGGTCGAGGCAGATGCCCCGGTTGGTGCCCCGCGATGCGATCGCGGTGAGCGCCGAGAGCGTCGCCGCGCGGAGAGCCGGTTCGGTCAGGATGCGGTGGACGGTCGCACCGTCCTGGCAGTTGAAGCGGGGCATCACCCGCAGGCCCCGTGCGACCGTGTAGGAGGAGACCGCGGCCTGGGCGCTGCCGGAGATCGCACCGCTGCCGATCCGGCAGTCGTAATACGTCGGGTAGACGATCCCCACCGAGGCCGAGTGGCGCTGCAGGTCGGTGAAGGAGTCGGGCGAGCTGGAGAGCAGGAAGACCTGCGGCAGCCTGCCGGCGCCTCGCGCGAGCGCCGGTGGCGCGGCGCTCGCGGCGGCCGAGCAGAAGCCCCAGGATCAGGGCGCCCGCGAGCACCGGGACGACCCGAGCGTGGGCGCCGGCGGGCGCCGGCGGCCCTCACCCCTGCCCCGCCGAGCTGGGGCAGTTCCCAGACGCTCTGGTCCTCGTTGCCCAGCCGCCACAGCCCGATGCCGAGGCCGAGCGAGGCGGCCAGTTCGGCGCGGGCGCCGATCGACTGTTTGTCGGTGTACCAGACTTCGTGCTGGACGCCGACATCGTCGGCGTAGGTGAAGTGTGGGCTCAAGCGCGACGGGATCCCAGGAGGAGGTGACCGGGAACTGGCTCTCGAGGGCCACGATGTTCGAATACTCCAGCGGCGTGCCCGGGTCCAGCGGCCCGCCGCCCGCCGGCCCAGTCGATCCCGTACATCGGCATGCCGAGGATGAACTTGCTGCGGTCGGGCATCGTGGCGGCGTATTCGGCAACTTTCTTGAACCACTGGTATTCGTCGATCGAGCCCGGCCCCGAGGTCAGCCAGTGCAGGCCCCAGTCGAGCACGACGATGTAGTCGGAGGGCCTGCGCCAGGGCGGCGTCGTCATACATCGCCGCCCTGCCCGTCGGCACGTTCCAGGTCTTCGCCGTGACGATCGTGGAGAGCTTGCGCCCCTGCGAGTGCAGCGTTTCGGCGAGCATCGTGATGAAGGCCGTGAACGAGGCGCGCTCGCTCGGCGGGGCCCCCTCGAAGTCGATCTGGATGCCGCTGTAGTCGTGTTCGGCGCACAGCGCCGCGAGCCGGCTGATCATCGCCGCCCGCACGGAGGGCACGCCCAGGATCTGTTCCTCCTCGGTCACGTTCTGGCAGTTGACCCGCGGCATCACCTCGATCTTCCGGGCCAGTGACCAGCTCGTCATGAGCGGTTCGTCCTTGCCCGTCACCGCTCCGCCGGAGCCGCATTCGAAGTAGGTCGGGTAGACGACGCCGATCTGCTGGTAGTGGGCCTCCAGGTCGTAAAAGCTCTGGTCGGTGGAGGCCAGCAGGAAGGCCTGGGCGGTGCCGTGCGTCGGCGTTGGTTCGGTCGTCTGGACGGCCAGCGGTTCGGTCGGCGCGCTGATCGGCCCCCAGCGAGTCGACGGCCATGACCGTGATCTCATATCGGGTCGAGGGCGCGAGGCCCACCAGGGTCATGCTCGGTTCGGTGCTCTGCCCGACGGGGACTTCGTCGCGGAAGACCCGGTAGCCGACGATCCGCCCGCTGACCGGCGTGCTCCTCGACCAGCTGAGCGAGACCGAGTTGCCGGTGACCGAGCGTCACGGTCGGCAGACCGGGCGGCGTGGGGCGGCGTGTGTGTCGTGACGACCGTCAGCTTGGGCGCCGGGGCGCTCAGCGAGCCCTGGGAGTCGAGGGCCCTGACGGTGAACGTGTAGCTGCGCTCGGAGGCCAGGCGTGAGCGTCGCGCTCTGGCCGTGGAAGACCCCGACCGCGCTGCCGTCCTTGAACAGCTCGTAGCCGACCAGCGTCCCTTCGTTGGCCGCGCCGGCATTCCAGGCGAGCGTGGCCGAGGTGTCCGTGACGCGCAGCTGCGGCCAGTTCGCTGGGACCCTCCGGGGGCGTGTGCGAGGTGCTCAGCCGAGCGGCGATGTCTGCGGGCCCTCGCGCCCGGCCGAGTCGACGGCCGCAACGGTGATCTGATAGACCTGGCCCGAGCCGAGGCTGCCCAGGCGCATGGAGGTCTGGGCGGCTCTGTCCGACCAGGCGGCCGTTGCGGAAGACGCGGTAGCCCTCGATCGGCATGCCTCCCGGCCGGGCCGGCGACCCAGGAGACGGTCGCCCCGGTCGCGCTGACTTCGGAGACGGCAAGGCCGCCGGGCGCCCCCGGCAGGGCGCCCTCCGGCGCCACGGTGGGCGGAGAGCATCAGCGTCCTGCCGCCGGCGCCCAGGTGCCCGCGCGTGTCCGCGGCGAGCACCTGCACGGGCACTCGCGCGGCCGCGCTGAGGCGCAGGGCGAAATGCAGCCGTGGGTCTGCCCGACGACGGCGCCTTCGCGGAACACCCGGTAGCCGGCGAGGGGAGCGTCACCTCGCGCGGCCGGCCGCCAGCCCAGGATCACGCCGGAGGCGGTGTAGCGAGATGACGTGCAGCCTGCCGACGGCGCCCGGTGCCCTGAACGGCAGCGCCGCGCTGAGGCTCGGTCGAGCAGGCAGGCCCGAGCCGGGATAGCGGGCCTGGACCGTGTAGCGGGCCGAGCGGCCCGGCGTGATCCGCACGATCAGCCAGTGCCGAGGGTCTGCCCGACCGTCCGCCCGGCGCGCTGGACGCGGAAAACCGCCGGCCGCCGCGGCCCGGGGCGCGCCAGCTGAGCCTGCCCCGCAGCCCGGGGACGCGGCTCAGATGCAGCGCCTCGGCGGTGCTGCCCGGCGCAGGCCGCGGCCGCGCCCGCTTTGGGCGCGCTCGCCCCGGAGGGAGCCGCCAGCGCGAAGCGCGGCCCCTCCGGTTGCGAGGACGGCCCGATCCAGCAGGCGGTGCGCCTCATCGAGGGAGCCTCAGCGTTGACGCCCGCTCCCAGCCCGTGGCGGATTGCCGGGCTCGAGCGCTCGGGGCTGTCCAGGGGTGCCAGGATCGGCGGCAGCGGCCCGTGGCGCATCGGCTGGCCCCTCAAGGCGCTGGATCGCGGCCGAGGCCTGGCGCGCCAGGCGCTCGGGGGAGCGCAGGAGCGTCGGGCCGATGAAGATGACCGGCACGATCGAGGCGGGCAGCACGAGGATCGCGAGGGCCCGGCGCAGAGAGCCGCTCGTGCGCCGGCGCTCCTGCGGCGGGCGCCGTGCGCGGGAGTGCCGCGGGGGCGAGCACCGGGGTGGAGCTCACAGGCCCTCACCCCCGGTCATTCCGGCTGTCGCCGGGCGCGTGCCCCAGGAGGCCGTGCGGCAGGTCGCGATCGCGTAGTAGGTCTGCCACAGCATGATGCCGAGGTAGAAGAAGACGAACAGGATCCCGTAGATCCAGACCAGGCTGTACTCGTCCTGGAAGATCACGTAGTAGAGCGAGTAGACCATCGCCAGCGAGTAGATCCCGGCCAGGTAGATCAGGGGCAGCGTCCCGCCGTGGGCCAGCGGGCCCCAGACGATCGCGTGGACCGCCGCCACCGGGGCGATCAGCGGCAGGACGATCGACAGGTAGACGAACAGGGCAGCGATCGGGTTCTTGCGCCAGATGAAGCGGGCGACCAGCAGCGACTCGCGCGTCCAGGAGCGCTTCCAGCGGGTCTGCTGCTTGACGAAGGCCCGGAAGGTGCTCGGCACGATCGTGTGCGAGACGGCCTTCTTCTCATAGACCACACGCCAGTCGCGCAGGACGCAGTTGGTCAGCGAGCGGTCATCGCCGAAGGTCGACTCGACGCCGAGGAAGGTCTGGTTCTCCCACCACTCCATCCGCGGCAGGATCGCCTCGCGCCGGTAGGCCGAGAAGCAGCCCGAGCAGCAGGTGACGGCGTTGAAGACGGACTCGGCCGCCTTGACGACGCGGAAGGCGACGAAGTAGCGCACGGCCTGCATCCGCGTCAGCCAGCTCTCGCGGACGTTGAGCACGTTGGCATGACCGCAGACGGCCCCGATCCGCCGGTCGGCCAGCGGCTGGACGAGCTTGCGCAGGGCGTCCGGCTCGACGGTCGAGTCGGAGTCGACGAACACGATCACCTCGGCCTCGGTGGCACGGATGCCGGCGGCCATGGCGGCCCGCTTGCCACGGTTCTCGGGGAAGTCGATCACCCGCACGCGGCCCCCCGACTCGGCCGCGACGCTCTCCATCTCGGCGAGCGTTCCGTCGGTCGAGCCGTCGTTCACGGCGATCAGTTCGAGCTTCTCGGCCGGGTAGCTGAGGGCCAGCAGCGAGCGCAGCGACACGCCGATCGCCTCCTCCTCGTTGAAGCCCGGCATGACGATCGCGATCGCCGGCTCGATTCCGGCGTCGCGCTTTGAGCGGTAGAAGAGGCTGAAGATGAAACGGCTGACGATGTAGCTGGCGACGCAGACGCTGTAGACGCCGTAGAAGGCGTTGTGGAACATCACGCCCATGAAGGCCGCCTTGTAGGCCATCACGGCGACGAGCAGGACGACCAGGTAGATGCCTGCGCAGATCTTCAGTCCCCGGCGTAGAAGCATCAGGGCACCAGGCGCTCGCGCCCCGCCTCCGTGCGGTAGGTGCAGTCGAGGACCGTGGGGCAGCGCAGCATCCAGCCGTAGTCGTGGCCCGGGTGGACCGTCACGACGAGCGCCAGGTCGTAGTCTTCGGGCCCGAAGCCCGAGGCGTCGCGCCGCGGGTCGGGATCGACGCTCCGCAGCAGCGTCCCGCCGATCGAGATCTCGGGCACGAGCGGGTCGTGGTAGTCGACGTTCGCCCCTTCCTCGAGCAGCCTGGCGATGATCTCGCGCGCCGGGGCCTCGCGGCTGTCGGCGACACCGGGCTTGTAGGAGGCGCCGATGACCAGGACGCGTGCGTCCACGAGGCGCATCCGGCGGGCGACGAGCTCCTCGTGGGCCCGCCAGACGATGTGCCGGGGGCGACCGGCGACCTTGCGCATCGCCTCCTCGACGAGCGTCGCGGGGCGGCCCTGCTCGCGCAGGGGGTGCATCAGGTAGTAGGGGTCGACGCCGATGCAGTGCCCGCCGATCCCGGCGGAGGGGTAGTGAGCCATGAAGCCGTAGGGCTTCGTCGCGGCCGCCTCGGTGACCTCGATCGGGTCCAGGCCGAAGGTCCGGCAGGCTTCGCCGAGCTCGAATGCCAGCGCGATGTTGACCGCCCGGAAGGTGTTCTCCTGCAGCTTGACCATCTCGGCCGCCTCGGGCGAGGAGACGCGGTGAAGCTCACGGCAGGTGTGGCGCAGCAGCGCCGCGGCGCGCCGGAAGCAGCTCTCGGAGACGGCGCCGATCACGCGCGGGGTCTTCAGCTGCTCGTGGCCGAGAACGCCGGGGTCGATCCGCTCGGGGGCGAAGGCGACGTGGATGTCCTCGCCGGCCATGAGGCCCCGCTCGGCCAGCGGCTCGATCAGCATCTCGCGGGTCGAGCCGACGTAGGTCGTCGAGGTCAGGACCAGCGTCTGACCGGCCCGGGCGTGGGCGACGACGGAGGCGCAGGCGGCCTGCACGAGCGCCGGTTCGGGGCGGCGCTGATCGTCGACGGGGGTCGGCACGCAGATCAGCACGAGGTCGGCCATGGCGATCGCGTCGGGGCTCGAGGTGAGCGTGAAGGCTTCCTCGCCGAGGTGGCGGGCGAGGTCCTCCTGCTCGCAGGCCAACAGCTCGGCCCGGCCGCTTGCGATCGCCTGCAGGCGCGTCGAGGAGGAGTCGATCCCGATCACCCGGGCGCCGGCGTTGCGCAGCGCGACCGCGGTCGGCAGCCCGACGTAGCCGAGGCCGACGACGGCGACGACCGCCTGCTCGGCGGCGGGCTCGGCCGCCAGCGCGCCCTCGAGCCCCTCGAGGACCTCGAGCTCTTCGGGCAGCTGAACCTCGGTCGTTGCCTGCAGTGCGAGCTCTCGCGTCATTGCTGCCCCCTTGGTCCGGCGTTCGGTTGGATGGTTTCGACTGCCCCTGCGACGGTCGCTCGACCCGCCCCGGGAAGGTCCGCCGGCTGCGCGTCGCGGTGCAGTGTGCATGCCGGGGCCGGTGGGCCAAGCCGCTCTGGACGTACGTTTGGCAGCTCGGCACCGGCGGGCCGACAGGCCCTCGTCCCAAACGGGCAGACGGCCGGCCCGAAGGGGGCGCAGGGTGTCCCGCCGAGGGCACCACAGGCGATCGGGCCCGCACAGACCGACGGGGCGGGCTGGTTGTTCATGGGGCCCCATCGGCGGCCGGCGGCCGAGCCCTCCTACCTCGAACCGGTGAACGCAGCCGGCCCGCAGCGGGCAGGCACAGGGCAGGAGCGTTGTTAGGCTCCTCTGTATGCGCGACTACCTTGATGCCATCGCCCGCCATGTCGTCGTCTACGACGGCGGCATGGGCGCGACGCTCGAGCAGTTCGACCTGACCCAGGAGGACTACGGCGGCCTGCAGGGCAAGTGCCACGAGGCGCTGATCCTCAACCGCCCCGATGTGATCGAGGGCGTCCACAGCTCGATGCTCGAGGCCGGCGCGGAAGTGATCGAGACCGACACCTTCCAGGGCTCGCGACTGAAGCTCGACGAGTGGGGTCTGGCCGACTACACGGTCGAGATCAACACGAAGGCAGCCGAAATCGCCCGCCGGGCCGCCGGTGAGCACCGCTTCGTGGCCGGCTCGATCGGCCCGACCGGCTACCTGCCCGCGTCCGAGGACCCCTCGCTCGGGCAGATCCGCTTCCGCGAGCTGGTCGAGGTCTTCGCCGAGCAGGCCGCCGGGCTGATCGACGGCGGCGCGGACCTGATCATCATCGAGACGGCCCAGGACATCCTCGAGGTCAAGGCCGCGATCTTCGGCGCCCGCGAGGCGTTCGCGACGACCGGGCGGACGCTGCCGATCCACACCTCCGTCTCGCTGCTGCCCAACGGCGGCAAGATGCTGCTGGGGACCGACATCTCGGCGGTGCTGACGACCCTCGAGGCGCTCAAGGTCGACGTGATCGGTCTGAACTGCTCGACGGGCCCCGAGGACATGCGCGACGCGATCCGCTTCCTGGGCGAGTTCAGCCCGGTTCCCGTCGCCTGCATCCCCAACGCCGGGCTGCCGCTGCAGGGCCCCGACGGCGAGACGATCTTCCCCGAGCAGCCCGTCCCGCTGGCCGAGGCCCTGAAGGAGTTCGTCGAGCGCTACGGCGTGGGCATCGTCGGCGGCTGCTGCGGCACGACCCCCGCCCACATCGCCGCGATCGTCGAGCGGGTCGGCGGCCGCGAGGTGGCGCCTCGCCCGGCCCCCCGCCCGCCGCATCTCTCCTCGATGATCGAGGCGATCACCCTCACCCAGGAGCCCGCGCCGACGATGGTCGGCGAGCGGGTCAACTCACAGGGATCGCGCAAGGCCAAGGAGCTGCTGCTGGCCGACGACTACGACGGGCTCGTGCAGATCGCCGAGGACCAGGTCACGGGCGGCGCCCACGTGCTCGACCTCTGTGTCGCGCTGACCGAGCGGGCCGACGAGGACGAGCAGATGAGGATCCTGGCCAAGAAGATCTCGCTGTCCCAGCCGGCCCCGATCCAGATCGACTCGACCGAGCCGGAGGTGATCGAACGGGCCCTCGACCAGATCCCCGGCCGGGCGATCGTCAACTCGGTCAACCTCGAGGCGGGCCGCGACAAGCTCGACCGTGTCGTCCCGGCGGCCCTGGCCCACGGCGCCGCCCTGATCGCGCTGACGATCGACGAGGTGGGGATGGCCAAGACGGCCGAGCGCAAGGTCGAGATCGCCAAGCGGATCCGTGACCTCTGCTGTGAGGAGCATGGCCTTGACCCCGAGCTTCTGATCTTCGACTGCCTGACCTTCACGCTGACGACGGGCGATGAGGAGTGGCGCCCCTCGGCTGTCGAGACGATCGAGGGGATCAAACGGATCAAGGCCGAGATCCCCCACGTCAAGACCTCGCTGGGCGTCTCGAACGTCTCCTTCGGCGTCTCGCCGGGCGCCCGGGCGGTGCTGAACTCGGTCTTCCTTCACCACTGCGTCCAGGCCGGCCTGGACCTGGCGATGGTCAACCCGAACCACATCACCCCTTATGGTGAGATTCCCGAGCACGAGCGCGAGCTGGCGGACGATCTGGTCTTCAACCGCCGCGAGGATGCGCTCGAGAGGTTCATCGGGCACTTCGAGTCCAAGGGCGAGGAGGACACGGCCCAGGGGGCCGCCGACCCGACCGAGGGGATGGAGCCCGAGGAGGCCCTTCACTTCCACATCCTGCGCCGGCGCAAGGAGGGCGTCGAGGACTGGATCGACCGCTCGGTGGAGAAGATCGGCGCGGTGCCGACGCTGAACGAGGTCCTGCTGCCGGCGATGAAAGAGGTCGGCGACAAATTCGGCGCCGGCGAGCTGATCCTGCCGTTCGTCCTGCAGTCGGCCGAGGTGATGAAGAAGGCCGTCGCCCAGCTCGAGAAATACCTCGACAAGATCGAGGGCTACACGAAGGGCACGGTCGTGCTCGCGACGGTCTTCGGCGACGTCCACGACATCGGCAAGTCGCTCGTCAACACGATCCTGACGAACAACGGCTACACGGTCGTCGACCTCGGCAAGCAGGTGCCGATCCAGACGATCATCGACGCCGCCCAGGAGCACGAGGCGACCGCGATCGGCCTCTCGGCGCTGCTCGTCTCGACCTCCAAGCAGATGCCCGCCTGCGTCGCCGAGCTGCAGGCCAAGGGCCTGGAGTTCCCCGTCCTGATCGGCGGCGCGGCGATCAACCGCGCGTTCAGCTACCGGGCGCTGTACCCCGGCGGCAAGGACCCGAGGAGCTCTACGAGCCGGGCGTCTACTACTGCAAGGACGCCTTCGAGGGCCTGGCCGTGATGGACCAGCTGATCGACGATGAGGCCGTGCGGCGCTCGGCGAGAAGCTCCGCGCCGGCGCGACGGCGTTCCGTGAAAAAGGCGAGGAGCCCGCCGAGGAGCTGAACTTCGCCGATGACAGCGTCCGCTCGGCGGCTCGCACGGACGTGCCCGTGCCGACGCCCCCGTTCTGGGCGTGCAAAGAGATCCCGTGGACCTCGACGAGGTCTATCGCCACCTGGACACCCATGTCCTGTTCAAGCTCCACTGGGGCGGGCGGGGCGTCAAAGGCGAGGCCTGGCAGACACTGCTGCGCGATGACTTCCGGCCGCGCCTGGAGCGGATGTGGTCCGAGCAGGACTACCTGCACCCGCGGGCCCTGCTGGGCTTCTTCCCCTGCTACTCGCTGGGCAACGACATCATCGTCCTGGATCCCGAGGACCGCAGGACCGAGCTGACGCGCTTCGTCTGCCCGCGCCAGCCCAAGGGCGACAGGATCTGCCTGGCCGACTTCTTCCGCCCCGCGATCGACGGGGCCCCGCCGGAGGAACTCGACGTGATCGCCGTGCAGGCCGTGACGGTCGGCTCGCAGGTCACCGAGCTGATGGCCAAGCTCGAGGCCGACGGCGAGTTCGCCGAGCAGCTCTTCGTCCACGGCCTGGGAGTCCAGACCGCCGAGGGCCTGGCCGAGTGGCTGCACGCCGCCGCCCGCGAGATGCTCGGCATCAAGGCCTCCCAGGGCCGGCGCTACTCGTGGGGCTACCCGGCCGTGCCCGAGCAGTCAGAGCACCTGAAGGTCGAGCAGCTCCTCGGCCTGGGCGAGATCGGCATGAAGATCACCGACGGCTACGCCCCCGAACCGGAGCAGTCGACGCTTGCCCTCGTCGCCCACCACCCCCAGGCCTCCTACTTCGGCACCCGCCAGGGGCGCCTGCTCAGAACGGCAGCCCCGACGATTTGATCCGCGGCTCGGCCCGCGACCCCTCGCTGTTCGCCGACCTCGACGACGAGGATCCCGCCGAGGGCGGCCTCGAAGGCGAGGACGAGCCGGCGATGGCCGGCTAGCCGCGGCCTCCCGGGCTCTCTGCTCGATAGCGATCGGCAGCCAGTGGGCTAGTCCGAACGCCCGTATTCGTTGGATTCCACGTTCAGCAGGCCGCCGAGGATCGTCGCGAACTTCCCGGTCGCGCTGTTGACTCCGCCCCCGAAGATCGCGCTGTATTCGGCGTGGGCTGCGTTTTCCTCGCCCCCCACGACTGCGGCCTGTACCCCGATCGCGTCGTTGGACGCGCCCCCGACGGCCACCGCACCGGCCCCCGCGGCTTTGTTCTCGTTGCCTCCCAGCGACGTCGCGTCTTCTCCGGAGGCTTCGTTGAGCGTGCCTCCGACGGCGGTGGAGTCCACGCCGTGTGCGATGTCACCCAATCCACCGCCGATCCACGCGACGAGTCCGGAGGCGACATTCAGCACTCCGCCACCGATCGCCGACTCGTTGTCCTTGGCTTCGTTCTTTTCACCGCCGCTGACCGACGAGCGCACTCCGCTGGCCGTGTTTTCGGCCCCGCCGCTGACACTCGCCCCCGCTCCGCTGGCCATGTTGACGTGGCCGCCGCTGACCGAGGAGCGCCCGCCGCTGGCGGTGTTGGCTATCCCGCCGCCGATCGCGGCCCGTTCGCCGCTGGCGACGTTGACTTCGCCGCCCGCGACCGCCGCGCCTTGGCCGCTGGCGGTGTTGCCTTCGCCGCCGCCGACGGACGCTTCGCTGCCTTTGGCGTTGTTCGCCTTGCCTCCGCCGACCGCCGCGCTTTCGCCTTCGGCCTTGTTCTGCCGGCCGCCGCTGACTGAGGAGTATTCACCCTTCGCTTCACCCTGCTCTCCGCCGCTGACGGCCGCGCGAACACCGGCGGCAACGCCTTCGCTGCCGCCGCTGATCGAGGACCCCGTGCCACTCGCGGTGCCTGCGTGGCCGCCGCCGACGGCCGCCCGCGCGCCGCTGGCGAGGTTCCCGCCGCCGCCGGCGACCGACGCGGCTTCGCCGCTGGCGGTGTTCGATTCACCACCGCCGACCGATGCCTGGGAGCCTTCGGCGCGGCCCTCGAGGCCGCCGCTCACCGAGCTCTGGAAGCCGGTCGCGGTGTTGGAGGCGCCGCCGGTGATCGTGTCCTCGGTCCCTTCGGCGCTGTTCTCGAAGCCGAACAGCACGCTGTAGGGCCCGGCCGCCGTGTTCCGCTTGCCGGTGACGATCGCACCCCAGCTCGAGTAGGACTGTTCGGCGCCGAGCACCAGGTTGTTCGATCCGCTCTGGAGGCCCGGGTTTTCGTCGTAGCCGATCAGCAGGTTACCCGCACCGTTTGCCTTGTTCGTTTCCCCGAGGCCCGAGACGATCTGGACGTTGATCCCCGAGAAACGGACGGTCGGGACGCCGCCGACGCCGGAAGCGGAAAAGCTCAGATGCGGCAGCATCGCGAGCAGGGTCTGCTGTTCGCTGACAGACAGGCCTGCGAATCCGCCTTCCTTGCCCTGTTTGCCCGCAACCCCCGGCTTGCCTTCCGGCCCGGGCACGCCACGGGGCCCCTGCTCACCGTGCAGCTTCTTCAGAACCTTGGGGCTGATCTGCGCCGTCGAGGTGATCAGGTAGTGCTTGGCCGCGATCGCGCTTCCGCCCATGGCGAACACGAGTGCCAGCGTGGCGACGACGTTTGCGTAACTCAGATGCTTGCGAATGGACCAGGCCATGTGCCCTTCCTCCCGTGCGGTTGGCGCATCGCCCGCGGCCTGTCGGAACCGGAGCAATTGTTGATCAAACGTACTGGTAGACTGTACCAGTCGATCGATCGAACGTAAAGGAGCCTCTCGGAATGCCCCCAAGCCACAAGCAGCAGATCCTCGAGGGCGCCATCCAATGCGTTCAGACACTCGGCGTGGCGAACACGACGACCCGCGACATCGCGGCCGCATCGCAGTCGAGCCTCGCCTCGATCCCCTACCACTTCGGCTCCAAGGACGCGCTCATGGACCTCGCGCTGCTGAAGGCGATCAGCCGCTACCGCGAGCACGTCGAACAGCATGCGTTCGCCGGCGACGCACCGCCGCTGCAGACGCTCGCGAAATCGCTGACCGCGACGATCGACTCGTTCCCCGACGCCGCCCCCCTGCTGATCAGCCTGATGGAGGCCCATGTCAAGGCGATCCACTCCGAGACCCTGCGCGGGCACGTCGCCGCCGGCCGGCGCGCCGCCGCCGAGAGGATCGCCTTAGCCGTCCGCGCCGGAGTCGACCTCGACGGCAAGCTCCCCGACGGTCAGGTCCACGCGATGTCGGTGCTGATCCTCGCCCTCGTCGAGGGCCTGATGCTCGGCTGGCTGATCGAGCCGGACTCGATCCCGCCCGCCGAGGAGCTGCTCGAAGCGGTGACCGCGGTGGCCCAGATGCTCACGGGCGCCGCCGCCCGCTGATCGGAGGGCCGGGCGGGCGGGAGCCTCCTACGCGCCCTGCTTGACGGCGATCGGCAGCGAGTAGGTCGGCCCGGCCGAGGTGGGGGTCTGGGCGCGGTAGTAGGCGACCGCGCCGGCTTCGGTGGGCGCCGGCAGGGTCACCGTGAGCTTCGCGCCCGGCCCGAGCTTCTCGCGCTCGAAGACAGCCGATTTGGTGCAGGAGACCTGCTGGACGATTTCGATCGTGTGTGCCCCCTTGGCGAGCGCGCCGGTCCCCTTGAAGCTCACCTGCAGCCCGTTCGCCACGTCGTGTTCGGCGGTGATCAAGAGGACCCGGCCGAGCTTCAGGCCGAGCGATGCGTGCCCGGCGACCGTCGCGGTGTAGCGGGTCAGCGGTGCCGTCGGCCCCTTGGGCAGCGGCAGCTGGAGGTGGAAGGTGCCGTCGGCGGCCACCGTCGTCGCGCCGCCCTTGCCCTTGGCGACGCGGCGGGAGACGTCTGAGAGGGTGATCGTCACGCGCTGACCGGCGAACTGCTTCAGCGCGATCCCCGCCAGCAGGACGGAGCGGCCCTTGACCGACACCGAGACCAGTTCGATGTCCTTGCCCGAGCAGGAGAGCAGCAGCGGCGGCGGTACGGGCACCGCGACTCCGGTGCTCTTGACCAACGCCGAGGCGCCGGCTGAATCCGACGCGCTGACGGCGCAGGTCAGTGTCTGCCCGCCGTCGGCCGGGGCCGGCGTGTAGGTCGGGCCGGTTGCGCCCGCGATCGCCACGCCGCCCCGGTACCACTGGTAGGAGTAGCCCGTCGGGCCGTTCGCCCAGGTCCCCGTCGAGCAGCTCAGCGGCGCGCCCACGGCGGGGGTGCCGGCGATCGACGGTGGACCGGTGTTGACGGGTACGAGCACGGGCACCGAGATCGACACCCCGGCGCTCGTAGCGGGCGTCCCCGCACCGGCTTCGTCGCGCGCGGTGACCGTGCAGCTGACCATGTGGCCCGCCTCACTCGCCGCGACCACGAATTCATTGCCTCCGTCGGCACCCGCGATCGGCGAGCCGTCGAGGTTCCACTGATAGGAGTAGGAGGTCGGGGCCGGCGACCAGCTTCCGGTCGAGCAGGTCAGCGTTCCGCCGACCGCGAACGTGCCGCTGACCTGCGGCAGAGCGGTGTTCACCGGAGCGGTTTCCGCGCCTTCCAGGGCGGCGAACGTTTCCCCGTAGACCGCCTTGTAGAGGCTGCCGCTGGGACCGCCGATCGTCGTGAAGCCGCCGATCGGGTGATGCAGGGTGGCGATGACGTCGAACTTCTGCCCCGCTTTCGGAGTGAAACCGCCCTTGTCGGAGACATCGACGGTCGAAGATGCTTCCAGTCGCGGGCTTTCTTTGTCGAACAACTGGCTGTAGGCCGATTCGCTTTCGATTTCGACTTCCAGCGTCCCGGCGGCCTCCTGCTGGTAGATGCCGTCGACCGTCAGCTTCCCCGGCAGCACGGCCGGCCTGACGGTGCCCGACTGCACCTGGACGGCGCCGAGAACGGTGCCGCTGCCGCTGAGCGTGCCGCCCCGGACCTTGACTTCGGGCTTGACGGTGCCGTCGTCGGCGAGCGTTCCGCCGTTGATCATCAGGACCCCGGCCTGCAGTTCGTGGCCCGCTTCCACGGTCGTCGTCGCGGGCCCCGTCAGCACGAGGGAATCCGCACCCAGGCCGTAGCTCGAGCCTTTGTTGCTTGCCACGGATGCCGCTGCGAACGTGGCGCTGTCGCCGCCGTTTTCGGGCACGACCAGCCCTTCCCCGAAGCTCAGCACCCCGGTTGTCGTCACGCTGGCGTCGCCGGTCGTGATGAATTCGGGGTCGGTGATCGAGATCGGGCTCGACGTGTTGATCGACCCACCCGTCAGGTACTCCTGCCCGCTCCCCTCGATCTTGAATTCACCGCCGCCGGTCTGCGTGAGTTCGAGCGGATTGGGCTGCGAGAGCTCGGCGCCGCCGCCGGTCCAGAGGAAGTTGCCGGTGACCGCCAGCGAGCCGCCCGAGGGCCCACCGCCGAGGGTGCTGCCGTTGGGCGAGAGGGTCAGGTTGCCGGTTTTCCCGCTGTCCCCGACCTCCATCTGCCCTCCCGTCTTCACGGTCGTGGCGGCGCTCGCGTCGTAGGTCGCTCCTTGTTCGATGCTCAGAGTGCCCGCGGGCACTTCGACATCGGCGGTGGAGAGCGTCGCGCCTTTGACGATCGTCGTCGTGGCGCCTTCCTGCTCGTAGGTCCCGGCGCCCGTGACCGTTCCTGCGATCGTCCCGCCGTTGGGCGCCAGCCTGACGCCAATCGGCACGGTGAGCGTGGTCCCGGCTTCGCTCGAGAACGACAGCCCAGTCAGGGACCCGCCCAGGCTGCTCAGGTCGCCGGTCAGGTGGAAGTCGTAGGCCGGCACGCTGGTGGGGCCCGTCGTGACGATGCCGGCCGCTTCGAGTCGCAGGCCACCGTTGGAGTCGTATTCACCTTCCGCGAAGGTCACCGTGCTGGTCGTTGCGAGCGTCGGGGTGCCATGCGCGTCGGTCGCGATGAAGTCCTTGTCGCTGATCAGGACCGGACTGGTCGTCGAGATCAAGCCGCCCTGGTCATAGGCCTGCCCGCTGCCTTCGACCGCGAAGCTGCCGCCGCCGGTCTGGGTGATTTCCATCGCCGCGTTGTTCGAGAACGCAGCGGAGGGCCCCGTCCAGAGGAAGTTGCCGGTCAGGGCCAGCGAACCCGGTCCGTTCAGGCGCCCACCGTCGATCGTCAGGTTTTTGATCGTCGACTGGTTGGACGCGTCGGCGAGCGTCATTTCGGCGCCGTTCGTTTCAAGCGTGCCG
This sequence comes from uncultured Solirubrobacteraceae bacterium, assembly GCA_963787765.1. Taxonomy (GTDB): domain Bacteria; phylum Actinomycetota; class Thermoleophilia; order Solirubrobacterales; family Solirubrobacteraceae; genus Palsa-744. The sequence goes on from CAWBEF010000008.1 coordinate 120,145, forward strand.
CCGCTCTGGATCGAGTCGGCCGTGTCCACGCCTTCGCCGAGGACCGTCGTGCCCGCCGGCCAGCAGACGATCGTTTTCGAGGTCGGCAGCCCTTTTTCCCAGTTCCCGGCGACGTTCCACTTGCCGCCCGAGGCACCGGTGAATTTGTCTTCGCATCCGGCCGCTCCGGCCGAGCCCCCGAACGCGAAGAGGACCGCGCTCACCACGGCCAGCAGGGCGAGGATCACCGGGCCGAGGCGGCTCGGGAGGGTTGACCGAGAGACGCTCGAACCGTTCCGGTTCGCAACCCGCTTGCCCATATATCGCTGCCCCCCTGATCCGAAGTGACCGTGTAGATGGCTCAAACAGTCCGTCACCCCGAAACGCGAGGCGTCGCGAGCATATACGCGCGGGCTGTCGGGAGTCGACGGCAGCGCTCGGCTCCCTGCGGATGCGGCTCCTACGCCCGCGCCACCCTCAGCACGTCGACGTCATACGCGGCGATCGCCTCATCGGCGCTCGCCAGCGTCAGGCCCTCCAGACGCGCCTGTGCGATGAGCATCCGGTCGAAGGGGTCGCGGTGGAGCAGCGGCAGCCGCGCTGCCTCGGTGGCGTGCTCGAACGTGACCGCCAGCTCGTCGAAGCCAGTCTGTTCGATCAGCGAGAGAAGGTCCTCCGGCACCCTGATCCTGCCCAGGGCCCGCTTTATCTCGATCTCCCAGATCGTGGCCGCGCTGACGAGAACGACGTCGCTGCGCTCCGCGACGGCCTCGCTCGACCTGCCGTCAAGCGAACCCTCCAGCGCCCAGAGCAGCGCGTGGCTGTCCAGCAGCAGTCTCAGTCGCCCTTGCCTTCGAACGCCTGCTGGATCTCCGGCGGGAGCGGCGCGTCGAAGTCCTCGCCGATGTGGATCGCGCCCCGCGCGAGGCCCAGCCTGCGGGGCGGGCGCTCAGGAATCGCGACCAACCGCGCGAGCGGTCTGCCATTGCGGGCGATCACGATCTCCTCTCCGCCCGCGGCCCGCTCGGCGAGACGCGAAAGGTGCGTCTTGGCCTCGTGCATGTTGTAGATCGCTGACATCAGCTTAGTCCAGCTTAGTCTACTGATTCCTCATTCGCTAAGCCGCGCCCGACCGGCTCAGGAGTCAGACAGCGGCACGGCAGAGCTGACGGGCGCCTTGTGCGCACGGCCGTGCAGGGCCGAGCCGCCGGCGGCGCGCTGCTCGTTGAGCAGCTCGAGGATCTCCTGCCCCGCGAGGGGCTTGGCGAAGTGAAAGCCCTGCCCGAAGTCGCAGCGCATCCCCTGCAGGCGCTCGAGCTGCTCGGGGTTCTCGACCCCCTCGGCGACGGCTTTGAGGTTGAAGATCCGGGCCAGCTCGACGATCGAGGCGGTCATCTCGGCGACCTGCGGGTTGGTGTCGGCGAGGAAGGAGCGGTCGATCTTGAGGATGTCCACGGGCAGCTCGCGGACGTAGTTGAGCGAGCTGTAGCCCGTGCCGAAGTCGTCGATCGCCAGTTTCACCCCGAGCCGGCGCAGCGACTCCAGGCGCATCAGGCTGACCTCCATGTCCTGCATCATCACGCTCTCGGTCAGCTCCAGTGTCAGGCTCGAGGGGACGATGCCGGTCTGCTCGAGCACCTCGGCGACCTCGCCGGGGAACTCGGGGCGCTGCAGCTGGCGCGCCGAGACGTTGACGGCCATCGACAGCGGCGGCTCGCGCGGGCACTGCTGTTGCATGTGGGCAGCCCAGGAGCAGGCTTCGCGCAGGATGTGGTGCCCCACCCCGACGATCAGCCCCGTTTCCTCGAGCAGCCCCACGAATTCGATCGGTGCCAAGAGTCCCTTCTCGGGGTGCTCCCAGCGGGCCAGGGCCTCCATGCCGGCCATGTCGCCCGCGGGCCAGGTCCATGATCGGCTGGTAGCGCAGCGTGAACTCGCCCTGCTCCAGGGCCCGCTGCAGTTCGGTCTTCAGCTCCAGGCGGGCCATCGCGCGCAGGTGCATATCGGGGTTGAACAGCTGGTAGCCGCCCTTGCCGCTCTCCTTGGCCATGTACATCGCCGCGTCGGCGTTGCGCAGCAGCTCTTCGGCATCACGGGTCGAGACCATGTTCTGGTCGGAGAAGGCGATCCCCACGCTGATCGTGACCGACACCTCGCGGCCCTCGAGCGTCACCGGCGCACAGACGGCGCTCATCACCCGCTGGGCGACCTCGACCGAGTGCAGTTCGGACTCCGAGTCGCGGATCAGGATCGCGAACTCGTCGCCGCCGAGGCGGGCCGCGGTGTCGACCGGGCGCATGCAGTCCTCCAGGCGCCGGCCGATCTCCTGCAGCAGCTCATCGCCGGCGGCGTGGCCGAGGCTGTCGTTGATGAACTTGAAGTCGTCGACGTCGGCGAACATGACCGCGACGGGCAGGTGATCGCGGCGGCGGCCGAGGAGGGAGTGCTCGACACGGTTGCGGAACAGGGCGCGGTTGGGCAGGCCCGTCAGGGTGTCGTGGAAGGCCTGGTGCTCGAGTTCGTCCTCGAAGGCCTTGCGCTCGGAGACGTCGCGGATGTTCAGGACGATCCCCTCGACCGTCTCATCGCCGATCAGGTTCGAGCCGAGCGCCTCGACGTCGCGCCAGTCCTCACCGTCCCCGTGGCTGATCCGGAACTCGGCGACCGAGCGCTGGGCCGGCGGGCCGGCGGCGATCGCGGCGATCAGCCCCCGCACCCGGGCGCTGTCGTCGGGGTGGATGATCTCGGTCAGCTCGCGCTCGGCGAGCTCGGCCGGGTCGTGGGCGAACATCTGGGCCAGCGACGGGCTGACGTAGTGGACGACCGTGTCGGGGCCGACGACGCAGACGACATCCGAGGAGTTCTTGATCAGCGAGCCCATCCTTTCCTCCGAGCGTTCGGTGACGGCCCGCTCGGTCAGCTCGACGCGCAGCGCCGCCTCGCGGCGGGTGACCTCCTCGTGGCGGCGCATGATCCCCGCCATCCGCATCAGCACGAGCGCGAACATCGCCGCCGAGGCGCCGACGAGGACATAGAGATCGATCTGCTCGCCGAGCGCCTTGCGCACGACGATCACCAGCGGCACCGTCAGGCTGGCGCAGGCCAGGAGCGCAAGGCGCGCCCGGGTCAGACCCGATTCGCTCTCCGGCCCGGGCTCTGAGAGCAGGCGCATCGAGGGGTGCAGGGCGCTGGCGGCGAGCATCACGTAGAAGGCGGCCCAGCCGACAGAGGTCGCGACCCCCGGCTGGAAGCGCCCTTCGAGCAGCCGCGCGCCGAAGACCGTGTCGGCGCCCAAGAGGATCGCGGCGCCCGTCAGCAGGAAGATGAAGGAGGGCTCGCGCCGGTGGCTGCCGGCGGCCATCCGGGCGACGACGCCGAGCACCAGGATGTCCATCGCGGGGTAGCCGATCGAGGCCATCCGGGCCAGCAGCGTCATCGAGCTGTCGTCCGCATAGGGGGAGATCAGATAGACCCACAGCAGCGTCGCCAGCGCCATCGTCACGATCAGCGCATCGATCAGGGCCGAGCGGTCGCGGGTCTCCTCGCGCTCGTGGATCAGCAGCAGCATGCCGCCCACCAGGAAGGGATAGAAGGCCAGGTGAAAGGAGTCGGCGACCGAGGGGAAGGGCAGCCGCGCGCCGAAGAGCCGTTCGTAGTTGGAGGCCAGCACGTCGCTTGCCACGAAGCACCCCTGGCCGATCGCCAGCAGGTACCAGGGCAGCCGCCGCTTGGGCGAGTTGGTGTGCGCGCCGAGGATCAGCGCGACGATCGCGCCGCCGCCCAGCAGGTTGAACAGGAGGCTGCCGTGAAGCCACTCCGGCCCCGCCACGCCACCGAGCGCGTAGGCGCCGGCGAGCAGGCCCATCACTCCCAGCCAGCCACCCCACAGCAGCCGGCTCACGCCGGGGGCGGGCGCCTCAGCGAGGGTGTCGGGCATCGGCGGCGGTCTCCCGGCGCGCTCGGCTGGGGCGCACCGTGTGCTGCCGGACGGGCACCGGAGCCCGCAGGCGCGAGAGCTCGGCGCGTACGAGCCGCGGGTCAAGCAGGGTTGGAAGCGGCGCGGCGACCGTCGCTCGTCGCGCCGTCGTGCCGCTCAGTGTGCGGCGGTATCGCGCCCATGCATGGGCAGGCTCGGCGACGGCAGCCGCAGACTCGTCCATGCGGGCGTATCGGCGATCGGCCCGCTCGTCTGAACGCTGACAGCGTTCCTGCGGACCGATTCAGGGCACCGGAGCCGGCGCCCGGGAAACGGGTGCTAGTCGTCCTCGCGCGGCGGCGGGCGGAAGAGGATCCGCTTGACCTCCGCGGCCGAGCCGCCGCCGAGGCGCAGGGCGGTCTGGAAGCCCTCGTTGCCGAGCTCCCCGGCGTCCAGGGCCCGACGCAGCTCGTTCAGCGGCGCAAGTTCCTCCTCGCCGACCTTCTCGCGGGCCGTCTCGATCAGCATCAGGTGCCGCGGCCGTTTGAGCGCCGCCGCGACCCGCACGAACGGCTCGCGCTCGGCGGCGTCGAAGCCCTCGAGCGAGAGCACGACCGTCTGGCGGTTCTCGAGGCGCTTGGCGACGGCCGCGGCCAGCAGCTCGGCGGCGCGCTCGTGGATCTCCTCGGCCGGGACGCGGCCCTCCAGAAGCGTCTGGACCTTGGCCAGGGAGAGCAGCGCCGAGCGCTCCTCGACGAGCCGCTCGAGGAAGGCGTCGCGCTCGACGGGGATCCGCGCAGGCGACGACCAGAAGGCTCCCCGGCGAGTAGCGCAGCCGGTCGGCCGGGCGCAGGATGCGGCAGTGCACCGTCAGGTTCGCCGGGCGCGGCGGGGCCCCGTCACGGCGCGGGCGATCGGAGGACCAGCCGGTCCGCTCGTCCTCGCCGATCTTCACGCTGCGCCCTGGTGGTCTGCTCGCCATGCCCCCCATCATGCCGCAACCTCGCCCCCCACCCCGGCCCGACCCTCGCCGCCTCCCGCCGCGAGGCCCTCGGCGGCGATCAGCGCGAGCTTGCCGTGGCGGTCCAGGCGCTTGATCCGTGCCTCCTCGCGCATCGCCGCGCTGCGGTCGGCCATGGCCCGTGCGAGGACCAGCTCGACGGGCAGCCGCGAGGCCGTGTAGCGGCTCGCCGTCCCGGCCCGGTGGCGTGCCAGGCGGCGCTCGACGTCGGTCGACCAGCCCGTGTAGAGCGAGCCGTCGCCGCAGCGCAGCATGTAGACCCAGGCCTCGGCCACCGCGTTCAGTCCGCGGCGGCGGCCGTGGCGCGGGCCGCGGCGGGCGTGCTCGCGGGCAGCGCCGGCAGGCGCACCGGCGCGGCGTGGATCGTCCGCAGGCGGACCTCGCGCCAGGAGAGGCCCTCGTTGAGCAGCGCCGGCAGGCCCATGATCAGCGCCGTCGCGAGCTCGACGGCCTGCAGGACGATGCCGTAGGCGATCGCTTCGGGGGTCGAGACGTGGTAGGCGCCCGCAAGGACCGCCACGCAGGCCGCCTGGAAGACCCCCACGTTCGCCGGTGTCGCGGGGATCACCGCCGTCACGTTGACGGCGAACAGGACGGCCGCGGCCGCGCCGGCGCCGGCCTGTGAGCCGAGCCCCAGGGCCATCAGCAAGAGCCAGCAGGAGAGCCACTGGAGCGTCCAGGCGCCGATCTGGGCGCCCGCGGCGAGCGCCGCGGTGCGGGGCCGGCGGAACACGGCAAGGCCCTCGCGCAGGCGCACCAGCGAGCGCCGGCCGGCGATCAACAGGCCCTGCAGGCGCCGGAAGCGCGAGACGGCCGAGGGCGGGATCAGGACCGGCGCGAGCGCGACCGCCAGGAGCGCTCCGAGCGGGGCCAGCGCCAGCGCCAGCAGGTCGCTGTCGTGGTGGTCCAGCACGCTGACCCGCGAGAGCGTCGCCGCGCCGAGGATCGCCAGCGCGAGCAGGTTCAGGAGCGTCTGGGAGACCATCGTGCCGAGCACCACCGGCAGCGTCTCGCGCGCCCGCCCGAGGCGCCGCGCGAGGATCAGCGCGCGCGAGGGCTCGCCGAGGCGCGCCGGCAGCGTCGCGGACATCAGCACGCCGATGAAGGTCCCCTGCATCGCGTCGCGGCGTTTGGCCCGCCGCCAGGTCGGGGCGGCCAGCAGGATCGCATGCCAGGCAAGGGCGCGGACGAACATCGCCGCGCACATGAGCGCCAGGCCCGCGGCGACGAGGCCGGGCTTGGAGGCGAGCAGCGAGGCGCCGACGCGCGCCACCCCGACCCGCTGCAGCGCCAGCGCCGCGAGGGCCCCTCCGGCGATCGAGCTGGCCACGAGGCCCGCCCGGCGCAGGCGGCGCATCCGCCGCGGCCCGGCCGCCGGGTCAAGCAGCGCGGGCTTGGCCTGCAGGCTCGCCAGGTGCTCGGCCGGAACCCGCGGCAGCATGTCCGACGGGGCCAGGCCGATCCGGCGCGAGGCCTTGCCCAGGCGCCCGGCGGCGGGCTGTTGGCCCGGCGCGCCGTCGTGATCGCCTGCTCGTAGGACTGCAGCACTTCGCCCGCCACGTGGGGCCAGGCGTAGCGCTCGGAGCGCTCGCGGGCCGAGCGGGCCATCCGCTCGCGCAGCCGCGGCTCCAGCGCCATCCGCCGCAGCGCCTCGGCCAGCCCGAGCGCGTCGCCGGGGGCCGTCAAGAGGCCGTCCTGCCCGTCGCGCAGGACGTCGCGGTAGCCGGGGATGTCCGAGGCCAGCACCGGCGTCGCCGCCGCGAAGGCCTCCGTCAGGACCATGCCGAAGCTCTCCCCGCCGAGCGAGGGCGCGCAGAGCACGTCGGCACGGGCGAGCTCGGCGAGCTTGACCTCCTCGGAGACCTTGCCGAGCGCCCGCACGTCGCCGTCCTCGAGGGTCATGTGGGCGACCTCCCCGGCGCTCGCTCCGACGAGCGTCAGGCTCGCGGGAACGTGCTCGCGCAGGGCCTCGAAGGCGCGCAGCAGGATCGGCAGGCCCTTGCGTTCGACGGCCTGGCCGATGAACAGGATCCGCAGCTCGCGCCCCTCCCCGGCGGGCTGCTCCGGCTCCGGCGGGGCCTGCAGGTGGACCCCGTTGGGGATGATCCGGTAGTGGCCCCCGTAGAAGCGCCGCGCCGTCCAGGCGGCCGCTTCGGAGACGGCGATCCGCGCGTGCAGGCGGTTCATCCGGCGGCGCCCCCCCAGCGGGACGGCCGCGAAGCCGTTCGTCAGGCGGTTCTCGGAGTAGGTGTGGAAGGTCCCCACGAGCGGCAGCTCACCTGCCGAGACGAGCGCGTCCCAGCCGACGACTGGCACGACCGGCTCGTGGATGTGGACGACGTCATAGTCGCCGCGGCGCAGCTCGCGGCGCAGTTCCTGCACGGCGAAGGGGGTCGTGCAGACGTTCGAGACCGCCCCGTTGGCCGGGAACCCCATCGTCCGCCCGAGCGAGACGAAGCCCTCGGGGACGGGGTTGGCGCCTGCCCGGGCGCCGCGGTGCAGGCGGCGCGAGAGGGCGTCGTCGGGGTCGAACGGCGCGATGATCCGCGGCTCGTGGCCGCCTGCGGAGAGCTCTGCGGCCAGCGCCTCGATGTGGCGTGTGACGCCGCCGGGGTAGGTCCAGGAGTACGGCGAAACAAGCGCGATCCGCACGGCCCACACTCTATCCCCCGGGGCGTCCGGATCGCCGGCTCTCAACTGCGGTCTCTCACGGGGCCCGCAGGACGCGGCTGCGATAATCGGGGCCGTGAGCTCGCGCCACTTCGTCAAGTACACGTTCCTCAAGGTCGACCCCGCCTGGCGCCGGCGCGAGGCGGCCGCGCGCGAACAGGACAAGCTCGAGTTCATCGCGGCCTGCGAGGACTTCGCCGACGGCCATCTGCTGCAGAGCTTCTCGCTGATCGGGACCCGCGGCGACACCGAGCTGATGCTGCTCGCCGAGGCCGAGAACCTCGAGCGGATCCACGAGTTCCACGTGATCCTCGGCCAGAGCGGGCTGATGCGCTGGTCGCAGACGACCCACTCCTACCTCGGCCTGCGCAAGAGCTCGGAATACTCCGAAGACGAGCGGACGGTCCCGCGCGGCTTCCGCGGGCGCTACGTGTTCGTCTACCCGTTCGTCAAGTCGCGCGAGTGGTATGCCCTGCCGGCCGATGAGCGCTGGCGGATCATGCAGGGCCACATCGAGGTCGGCCGCGAATACCCGACCGTGGACAACCACACGACCTACTCCTTCGGCCTCGACGACCAGGAGTTCGTCGTCGCCTTCGACACCGACGACCCGGCCGCCTTCCTGGATCTCGTCCAGCGCCTGCGCACGACCGAGGCCTCACGCTTCACGACGCGGGACACGCCGAGCTTCACGTGCATCGCGATGTCGCTCGAGAAGGCGCTGAACGCGCTCGACGGCGAGCCGCTGGGCGCCGAGGCGCTGCCCGCTGTCTGAGTCTGACCCGGGCCTGGCCGGGCTGCGCGCCGGTGACCCGGTGCTCGCGGCGCTGATCGAGCTCGTCGGCCCGCTCGGGGACCCCCGCGAGGGCCGACCCGATCGCGGCGAGCACTACGGCGCCCTCGTGCGGGCGATCGTCGGCCAGCAGCTCTCGGTGGCGGCCGCCAGGACGATCTACGGCCGCCTGATCGCCCGCTTCGGCGACCGGCCTCCGACGCCGCAGGAGATTCTCGAGGACGACCCCGAGGAGCTGCGCGCCGCGGCCGGGCTCTCGCGCGCCAAGGTCGGCTTCCTGCGCTCGCTGGCCGAGCACGTCCTGAGCGGCGAGCTGGAGCTCGAGCGCCTCGATCTCCTGCCCGACGAGGAGGTCATCGCCGAGCTGACGGCGGTCAAGGGGATCGGCCTGTGGAGCGCCCACATGTTCCTGATGTTCCACCTCGAGCGCCCCGACATCCTGCCCGTCGGCGATCTCGGGATCAGGCGGGCGATCGAGCGGGCCTACGGGCTGCCCGAGCTGCCGCTGCCGACGCAGATCGAGCAGATCGCCGAGCCCTGGCGCCCGCACCGGAGTCTCGCCTGCCGCTACCTGTGGCGCTCGCTGGAGAACGAGCCGGGCTGAGCGCCGCAGCGCGCTACTTCTTCAGCGGGTTCTTCTTGCGGGCCTTGGCTTCACAGGCCTCCCGCTTCTTGCCCTTCTTGACCTTCTTGCACGAGGCCAGCGCGTTCGCGCGGCGGTGCGGCGGATGCGACGCATTTCGCGCGCTTGCTCTTGTTCTTCAGTTTCGCGCAGATCTTGAGGTTCTTCTGCAGTTCGGTTTCGTGGTGGGTCACTGATCGGCAGCACGCCTTTGCAGCCGAGGACCTTCACTCTTGGTGACCGATTTGACGAGCACGCCGTTCTGTCCGGTGAACAGCGTCGGCATCACCGGGTTCTCGGCGCACAGTTCGCCGTAGCCGGAGAAGGCCGATTTCGGGCTGCGCGGCAGCGACACTTCGAACGTTTCCACAGGCGCGTCGGGGACCGATTCGAAGCTCGAGATCGTGACGCTTTTGCCGTTCGGCAGTTTTTCGATGTTGGTCGAGCCGTCGAGGATCAGCTTGATCCCTTCGCCCTGCAGCACGAACTCGGCATCCGGGAAAGCGGCGTTGCCGTGCGAGACGAGGTAGATCGGGCCCGTCAGAGGTGATTTGAGCACCGGCGTGTGGGCCGTCCCGGTACCGACGATCGATTCCGGCGAGCAGTCGGCGGGGTTGACGTCGAAGACCGTGTCGCGGCAGGATTTCTGCAGCGTCCCCAGGCGCGAGGGGATGATGCTCGGGAATTCGATCTTCGATTTGCCGATGTTCGCCTGGCCGTGGGTCGCCTTGACCGTGATCGTCAGGCCGGTGCCTTCGTAGCGGCTCACGTTCGATTCGATCGTCGCTTCGAGCGTCGGGCTGAACGGCTGCGTGGAGCAGTTCGGTTCGAGCGCTTTGAAGCCGAAGCCGACCGGGACGACGCCTTCCTCGACGCCGGGCGCGCCCCAGCCGGTGAGCGTGCCGGTGCCCTTGAGTTCGCCGCAGGCCGTCGGGTTGAACGTGAAGCCCGGACGGTCGACGGAGACCTGGATTTCGCTGATCGAGGCCGGCACGCCCTGCACGAACTGGGGCAGCGGGTTGCTCGTGACGGTCGCCTGGGCGTTGTATTCGTTGACCGTGATCGTCGAGAGCACGCCGATCTTGCCGAGGTCGAACGGGCCGACTTTTTCGGCGTTCGTCACGTCGAGCAGGCCGAACGGCGCACCGTGGTAGGGGCCCGTCAGGTAGAGCGTGCCGTCGAGTTCCACGCGCGCCGCTTTGCTGCCGTAGCTGCCGCTGCCGAGGCCGGTGATCGCCACCGATTTGCCGACCGCGCTTGAGGCGGGGCATTCGACCTTGGGCTGTTCGTTTGCCTTCTTGACTTCAAGCGGCGCGAGCTGTTCGGCGATCGCCGTCGAGCAGGGGGTCACCGAGGCGAGCAGCGCGGCGGTTCCGGGAGGCTCTGTGACGGTGATCGAGCGCAGCTGGTTCTCCCCGTCGGGCTTTCTGATCGTGACCCGGGTCGGGCTGAAGGCGCCCGCTTCGAAGCTGTCCGGGCCGTTTTCGAAGCCGGGGGCGAAGGCCGGGTTGCAGGCCGAGCCGCCCGGGCCTGTCGAGATTTCGAAGTTGCTGCGGGCTTCGTGGCTCCTGGCTTCGGCAAGCCCGCCCGGGGTCTGGAGGCCGTCGGGGCCCGTCGTGAACGTGGCTGTCGTTTCGTTCGTCGGGCTGCACTTTTCGGGCGTCGTCTGCGAGGCGCGCGGCCCGTCGAACAGATGCAGGGTCAGTCTGTGGAACGGCAGCGGCGGCGTGTTTTCGAAGTGCGAGGTCAGCTGCCCGCTCGGGGAGATTTCGACCCTGCCCGCGAGCTTGACCTGCACGTGGGAGACGGGCGATTCGGCGAAGATGTAGAGGACCAGCGGCGAGCCGAACGGCTTCGTGTCCTCGTTGGCGAGGTAGACGCCGCCGGGGTAGTGCTTCTTGGCACCGTCCGCTTCGTATTCGACGCCGCCGTAGAGGTCTTCTTCGAGCAGCGGCGATTCGACTTCGACCGTGCCGATCTTCGCCGATTCAGGGCAGGTTTCGGCGTTGAGCGGGTTTTCGGTGAAGTGGTCGTTTTCGAACAGCCCCGCGAATTCGGACGCACCGAGTTCCGGTTCGACGGCCGGCTTCGAAGCCGAAGCCCTTGGAGGTGCACGTGCCGAGGCCCTGCGAGGCGCCTGCGCTCGGGGAGACGCCCGGGGGCAGGGTCAGCGTGGTGTCCGCGATCGCGGCCTCCGGGAGAGCGCCTTCTTTGCCGGAGACCAGCCCCGGCTGGGGGACTTCGACGTTGACCGTGTAGCCGCTCGGGGTCGCCGCTTCGGTTTTGTCGGGCGAGACGGAGATGCTCGGTTCGAACATGAGCTTTTCGCAGCCTGTGAACCGTTCGAATTCGTACTGGAGCGGTTCCTCGCCGGCCTGACCGAACGTGGCGCCGTTCCAGGCGACGCCAGTCGCGGTCGAGCGCAGCCCCGGTTCCGCCTTTGCCTGGCAGCTCGTCGGGCATCGTCAGGAAGGCTTCCGGTTCGGTCCGCAGCGGCTTTTCTTCTTCTTCGAATTTCTTGTTTTCTTCTTTTTCGATTTCAGCGCCGGTCTTGCACTCTTTTTCGGCGGCCACCCAGCTGCCGCCCTCGAGGCATTCCCAGCCGCGCTCGGCGTCGTGGCGCGGGTCGTTGGGGACGCCCCACAGCGTCAACTGGGTAGCGAGCACTGCGGCCGACTGGGTCGCCTCGTTGACGGTCACTTCGACGCCATAGTCTTTGCCGCTGCGCACATGCGTCGTCAGCACGACGGGCACGTTGTGGATCTCGAACCCGAAGCGGGCCGGTTCGCCTTCCTCGGGCGTAAGGTTGAAGACCGGGACCGTCGCCTGCAGGTAGCCGACGATGATCGGGTCCTCGACCGAGGCGACCGCGATACCGATCGCGGTGTTCTCAGGGCAGAGGTTGGCGGCGCCCGGCGTCAGCGTCGCGAAGTTGGCGCCGGAGCAGCGCGGAACGCGGGCCGCCTTGCCTACGAGCCCCGCCGGCAGCACGAAGTGCAGGTCCTTGGCGAGCGCCGGCGCGTTCGGCAGCAGTTCGGGGGAGCCGGCAGGCACGAGTTCGACCAGCGTCTGGTTCAGGTCGAAGATCGTCGTCAGCTGGAACGGGTGTGCCCCGGCCTGGGTTTCGAGTCCGCCCTTGCGCGTTTTCGGGTCGCATTTCGTAGCGTTCGACGCCGAACGGAGTGGGTGTCGAGGTGACGGGGAACTTGCGCGAGAGCGCGGGCGGCGTCGGGACGCTGCCGCCGCTCAGTTCGAAGGTGTTCTCCACCGAGCCTTCGGGGAGCGTTTTGCTCACGTTCACGCGGATCCTGAGACCGAATCGTTTCGACCTCGCCGACTTCTCCCGTGAAGGGGCAGGAGACGGTCTGTCCTCGGTCGTGCAGGTCAGGGTTGTAGGGTTCGCGCTATCGGTTTGTCTTTCCCTGTCGATGGGACCGGCGAAACCTTTGACTTCGGTGATTTCAAGGCCCGCGGGTAGCGCGTCCTTGATGACCAGCGGATGCCCGTTACCCCCGAAATCGGCCTCGTAGCCCGTATCGACCGCCGAGTCGATGATCATCGCCGGCTGGCCGGGCGCGAGGTTCGTCGGCGCGGAGGAGTTGCTGAGCACCCACCAGCCCGGTGGCGGCGGACGCCGAGGCCGCGCCGAGAGCGAGCAGGAGGAGCGCGGCGCTGAACGGCCGCCAGCAGTATCCGCCGGATGTGGTGGCTGTGCGCTCATCGGCCCGTTCTCCCCGCGGCGTGGCTGCTCTTGCGGGCCTTCGTGCCCTTCTTCTTGACCGGCCCGTATTTCTTCTTCGCCTGGGCCTCGCACTGGCTGCGCTTGTGCCTGTTCTTGATCCGCTTGCAGGCCGCGAGCGCTTTGGCGTACTTCTGCGCCCGGGTCAGCGGCTTGACGATGGCTACCGGCTTTTCGACCTGTCGTGGAGCACTCCACTCTTGGCACGTCGGGCGCGCCCTCCGGAACGCTGCCCGGTTTGCTCCCGGGAAGGCTCGGGTCGCTGGATTCTTCGGTGCGGCATTCGGTCGCTCGCGCACACCGGGGCGCTTGCGGCCGGCGGACGGCGCGCCGCCGAGGCGCCCGGCTGGCCGCAGATCGCCGCGTCGTAGACGTCGTAGTCTGGTCGGTGTCCGCTTTGGAGAGCTGGGAGGCGGTGTCGAAGAACACATCCGCGCCGGTTTCGCTCGCGTCCATGAAGGCCGATTCCTTGTGGCTTTCGCCCGAGGAGATCAGCGACACGCAGCCGAGCGAGCTTTCGGAGTACGTCGGGTTGGCTGCGGTGCAGTCGGAGGTCATGCCGTCGAGGAGCGAGCGTCCTGCGGGCTCGTACTCGTAGACGTCCTGCGTGCCGTTCGCGTCCTGGCTCACCAGCGCCTGGGCGGTGTTGAAGAACAGCCGGCCGCTGTTGAGCAGGTAGCGCGAGCTGGTAGAAGGCGCCGAAGGTTTCGAGGCCTGGTCCAGCTGGGAATGTTGGCCGCAATCCAGCGGTATGACCCAGTTTAGCGGCCGGTCGACGAGCAGGCCGATGCCTTCGCCGGATTCTCTTCGTCGTGGACCCGACCGGTACGTAGCCCGTCGGATCGCAGGATGCACGCAGGAGCGTTCCTTGGCGGCGTTGTAGAGGAAGACCTCCTCGTCGGGGCGGCCGCTGTTGACATCGTGGTTGTTGTAGCCGGACGGGTTCGTGGCGGTGGGCAGGCGCCGGTCGGACATGAACCGAACCATTCGCCGTTCGGGGACACGCGCGAGGTCAGGTCCCCGAGGTTCAGCGAGGGTCCGACGTCCCAGTCCGGTTCGTCTTCGATCGAGAGCATCGAGATCAGCTTCGGCGATGCCCAGGCGCCCGCCGTGCGGCGCTGTACGTAGAGGTTGCAGAGGCCGCCGAGCTGGACTTCGCTTTCTTTGTCGCTCGCCTCGGTTCCGTTGACGCAGTTCCTCTTGCGGCGCCCGGTCGCGAGCGCACCGTTCGCGACGTAGAACACCTCCGAGCCGCTCGCGGAGACAGCGGGCACGGCCCCCTGCACGTCGGCGACTTCGCCCGGGTTGCCGTCCACGGTCAGGTCGGTCAGCTTGCAGAACGGTTCTCCGCCTTCGGGTTCTTCGACTTCGCACACGTAGAGGTCAGGCTTTTCAGCTGCCGCCGTCGAGCTTTCCTTCAGTCGCGCCGTGTCGGTGAAGAAGATCGTCCTGCCGGTCGTGTCGGCGGCCTGGAAGATCGGCACCCCGGTGGTGGCTTTCGAAGCCTTCTTCGGGCTTGTCGACCTGGACCGTCTTGCCGGTGGTCATGTTGCGCTCGTACAGGTGGGTGCTCGCACCGCCGGAGAAGATCACGTGCGAGCCGTCGGCGGAGATAGCGTTTCGCTTCAGCTTGTCCTTGGTGCCGATTTCCGGTTTTTCGATCGGCGTGCCGTTGCTCAGCGCGTTGACGAGCTTGAGTTTTTCGCCGATCGCCTCGTACAGGTTGCCGCCGCCGCCACCGCCGCCTCGGGCCGCCGGTTCTTGGGTCAGCGGGCCGCCGGCGTCAACGATCACGGTCGCCGTGAGGTCTTCGTTGCTGTCGGCCCAGGTGATCCCATGCCCGCAGGGCGTCTTGATTTTTTCACCGGGGTTCGGTTCGACTTCGCCGGTGTCGTTTTCCGGGTCCACGAGCGGCGTGTAGCACTTGCTGGGCGATTCGGCGCAGATCGGGTTGTTGCGCAGATAGATCGTGTGTTCGGCGCTCAGCGGGGACAGTTTGGGTTCTTCGCCGGTGTCCGGATCAACCACGCCGGCCGAGAGGTCGGCGGAGAATGTCTTGTACTCCGGCGCGAGCCGGCGGAGATGCCCGTGGCGATCTCGTTGGGGGTGTTGATGTCCCCGGCGGACCAGCTGCTCGCTTCACCGTTTTCGCTGCGCACCGAGTAGAGCTGGTTCGGTTCAGGCGCGCGGTTGCCCTGTGCGCCTTCGGTCGCGTTGCTTGCGACATAGGTGATCGCGTGCCCGTCCGCGGCGGCCTGGATCAGCCCGCCTTCGCGCGTGGGGGCTTCGATGAATGCTCCGTTCTTGGCTTTGTTGGGCGGCGAGACGAGCTCCCAGCTGCGCCCGTCGAGCAGCGTTTCCCCGGGCACCGCGGGCCGCGTCTTGAATCGCTGTTCGGCGCTTTCGGAGCTGCCCTTTTCGTTCGCCACGAACAGCCTGTAGCCGTAGAGCGTCGAGGGCGTCAGCCCGGCGGCGGTGACCGCCGCGGCGTTGACGTTCGCGAAGTTCCCTTCTGCGCCTTCGGCGAGCGAGGCGTGCGGGAGGGGCAGTTCGACACACGGGCTCACGCACGGCTGGCCGGCCGCCGGCACCGTGCCGGGCGGGGCGTAGCGGAACCAGTAGGTGCTCGCGGCGCCACCCGGGGCGATCGTCGCGATCAACTGGGTCTGCGTGGCGGTCGTTCCACTCGCGCCGAAGTCTTCGATTTTCGGCGGGCCGATCGGTTCCTGTTCGAAGACGACCACCTCGTTCTGGGTGTCATCGGCGACGAGCACCTGCTTGGACTTCGTGCTGACGGCGAGCCCTGCCCCCTGCTTGAGCGCGCCTTCGCCGCCTTCTTCGGGGCCCCCGAAGGTCTGGACGGTTTCTCCGGAAGGCGTCAGCATCGTGACGCTCGTGCCGGTGTCGACGAGCACGTCCTGGTTGGCGGGGAGATCGTGACGCCGCTGGAGGGGTGCGGCATGATCGATTGGTTACCGGAACGGCTTCGGTTTCCCCCGTTTCCTCGTTCTTGATGATCGACTCCTTGGCGATCACCGTCGGTGCCGATTCGGAGCTTTCTTCGCTGTGGCCGATGTACAGGTCGCTTTCCGAGCCGACCGCGAGGCCTTCCCTGGGTTCGCTGTGGAAGTTGCCGAGTTCTGGTTCGAGGCTTCTAACGAAGACGTTTTTTTCTTCGTTCGTGAACTCGAAGACTTCTTCTTCGTTGTAGACCCACAGTTCACCGAGCGAGCCGACGGAGATCCCGTGCGGTTCTTCCCATTTTTCGAGGCTTTCGCCTTCGCTTTGTAGCCGAGGAGCTGGGTGATGTATTTGCCTTCGGCGTTGAACTTGGCGATCACGCCGTATTCGAATTCGTGTTTTTCTTCTTCGTAGGGTTTGACGGCTTCCACGTAGACGTCGCCGAACGAGGGGCTCGAGGGGTAGTTGTCGATCGCTATCGCCCCCGCGCTGTGCAGCTCGCCTTTGCCGTGGCCGGCGAGCCCCGCCTGGCAGGTCGTCTGCGGTGGTGCATTCCTGGAGTTCTTTGCCGCCGTTCTTGACGCCCCAGCCCAGGCACGGATGAAGGTCCCCGTCGGTGAGAACTCGTCGATGCGGTTGTTGCCCGAGTCCACGACGTAGATGTTGCCGGTCGCCTGGTTGACGGCGACCCCGGACGGGGACTCCATCTGCCCGGCGCCGGTGCCGGGGGAGCCGATCGTCAGCCCTTTGTCGAGCACGTAGCCGCGCTGGATCAGCGCCTGCGAGGGCGCGGCGGTGAGGCAGAGCGCGGCGAGCGACACGATCGCGATCGCGAGCAGCTGCGCGAATGAGGGCCGCGCGATGCGCGGCCCGATCTCCCCGATCTCAAACCTCATCCCGAATGGGTCTCCCTCGTAAACCTGACTGAGATCCAGTCTATATAGCCCCGTCGCCTTGTCAAGCGGCAACCGGACGGACAGGCAACCTGAGCATCGGTGCGGTGGCCGGGGCCGGGACCCCCGCGCGAGCTCCAGCCGGGCAAGGCGAACACCCTCCCGTCGAGCACCCTCCCGACAGCGACGCCCTCCCCTACAAATGCGACGTGCGGGGCCCGAGGGCCCCGCACGCCTTGCTGCTTGCTGCGTTGTTGTCTACTGCTTGCTGCGTACTGCTCGGATGCTGCCGGTTACGGCAGGATCTCGATGTCTTCGCCCTTGACTTCGACCGACTGCGTCTGACCCGAGGGGAGACCGCCGACCAGGACTTTTTCTTTGCTGATCTCGGACACGAGGTAGTGTTCGCCAGGCGTTCCACCGGTCTTGTCGGTGGGGACGTTCACCTCCGGCACGTACTTGTGACCAGGTGCGTATTCAACTTCGCCGAGGCCGGGGCCGACCGAGAAGGTCAGAGCCGACGTCTTGGAGAAGGTGCCCACGTTGCCCGTGTTCACGCCGATCAGCGAGCCGACGACGTTGGTTTCGGCAACTTCGGTGCACACGAACGCGGCGGTGCTGGTACCGGTTTCGGCTTTCAGAGCCGTACCGACACCCGAGCCACCTTCGATGTCAACGAGTTCGCCCGCAAGCGGGTTCGTGACGATCGTTTCCTTCTTCGTGCCGGACTGGCACGGCGAACCAAGCACTTTGCACTTGGAGAACGTGGGTCACAGCTTTCTCGACCAGGTTCGGAGCGACGTTCGTCGAAACACCCTTGTTGGAGGCGCATTCGATGTGAATGGTCGCGCCTTCAGGGAATTCCGCGCTGACGCCAGGAGGCACGACGACCTCAAGGTTGGCCGGGCCACCCTTGGACTTCGAGGCCTTGCCCTTGCCGGTGCCGACCTTCAGGGTGTAGCCACCCTTGCCGCCTTCTTTGCCGCAGCCCTTTTCGAATTTGCCGCCAGCTTCCTTGGCACATTCGTAGAAGCGGGCGTAGCCGAGGAGCGCCGGCAGCGGCGAACGCGACAAGCGCGAACACGGCGACCAGAGCGAGGCCCATGATCTTCATGCGTTTCATGTGTGAACTGCTCCTTTTCCCTCTTGAACAGGACCGACGAGCTTCTTTGTCCCCGTCCTCAGGACCGAGTCCCGAAGCCCCTCGTGGCCGCCGCGCTGATCCTCAGCTGAGCGGTATTGCTCCCGACCTTGGCAGAAAACGAGTCCTCCGTCAAGGCCGAGCCTGATGCGCGGAAGGCCGGTGCGTGAGAGACCGATTCCATGGCGGAAACAGATGCGCTCTCGCGCATCCGGGTCTCCCTCCCCCTCTCCTCCCCTGACGTCATGTCGCGGCGACCGTACACAGAGATCAACCCTTAGTCAACCGGCTAGGCGCCTGCAAACCGTGCGTTTTCACTGGCTGGCTGGACAGTCAGGAGGGCTCGGAAACCACCCTGCGCGCGGCGACCGTGCGGTCCGCTTCGGCCTCGATCTGCCATTCGGCCGAGGTGCTCGCGCGAACGCAGCGCTCGAGCACGGCGGTCGGTCCCGGCAGCCCGCGCCCGCCCGGCATGCCTTCGCGGGCGTCGTGGAAGACGACCCGCCCGCCGGCCGCGACGAACGGCGACCAGCAGCGCCAGTCCAGCGCACAGCCGGCCTCGGAGTGGTCGCCGTCGATGAACACCAGGTCGACCTCGCCGGCCCATTCGCGGCGACGTCGGCCGACAGCGCGGGATGCCAGATCACCGTTGGCGCAGCCTCGCCGAGTGCCCGCGCGCGGCGCTCGAGGAGCCGCCGCGTGGCCCACTCGGTCGCACCCCAGCCGCCGGGCAGGGCATCGGGCCGGCGGCCGAACGGGTCGATCAGAGGAGCTCTGCGCCGGGCCCGAGGACCTCGAGCAGAGCCAGCGCCGAGGAGCCCTCGTAGACGCCGATCTCGACCACCCGCCGCGCCCCGCGGGCCGCCGCCAGCAGCACGCCGGCGTCCTCGGGGGAGTGCATCGTGCGGGGCGGGATCAGCCCCAGGCCGACCGCCACGGCGCGCAGGCGCACGTCGTCTCGAAGGCGCTCGGGGAAGCGCGAGCGGACCGTGCTAGGGCAGCAGTGCCATGACGGCTAGACTAGGGCAGAGCTCCGCGGGCGAGGGCGGCGCGGCCCCGGCGGCACGGGCCCGGGCGAGTCCGAGCCACATCCCGTAGACCGGGTAGGGCCGTCTGAGGTCGCTGCTGATCAGCCCGACGGGAAGGCCGGGTCGTCGCGGAAGCTGAACTGGAGGACCGCCCTCACGCGGGGGTCGGAGACCAGCCGAGCACCTGGCGGGCGAGCGCTTCACAGCCCCCCTGCGCTTCGCCGGGGGCTCCCGTTCGCGGCCTGCCCGGCTGGGGCGCGCCGGCGCCGGCCTCGGTGACCCAGATCGAGGCCGAGGCGCCGCAGCCGCCGCGCGCGGCGAGGGCCCGCTCGAGCAGCGCGACGGGGTCGGGCGGCTGGGCGCGGCCCTGGACTGCATAGGCGTGGACGGCCCAGGTGTGTGAGAGGCAGAGCACGTCGGCCGGCAGGGCCGCGACGAATTCGGCGAGGCTCGTCAGGTGGGGCGCCCCCACGGAGTAGCCGCCGAGCTCGCCCAGCAGCAGTTCGTGGCCGGGCCCGGCCTGCCTCAACACGGCTGCCATCGCCCGGGCTAGCTCCGCGTAGACGTCGGGCGAGACGGCGTCGGCGCCCGTGACGCAGGCCGAGCGCTGCGGGGTGATGAAGCGGGGGTCGTTGGGCTCGTTCCAGGGACTCCACCAGTCGAGCGCCACGCCTTCGCGGCGGCCCAGCGCGAGCAGGTCGGCGATCAGCGTCCGGTAGGCGCCGAGCGCACCCGGGACCAGGGGGCGGGCGAACGGTTCGCCGCCCGGCAGTTCGCAGCCGTGCGCCGGCGCCGCCGCCCAGGCGGGAGCGCCGAGCAGGTCGAGGACGACCTGGAAGGAGCCCGGGTCGGCTCGCTGCTGGGAGGCGATCGCGGCGAGCTCCCCGGCGATCCCGCGGTAGGGGGCGCAGGGGCCGAGCGTGCGGGCGCAGCCGCTGACGAGGCCTTCGAGCGCCGGCGGGCGGAGGCGCTCGGGTTGCAGGGCGGCCCAGTTGACGAGCAGCCGCACGTAGGTGGGGTGAAGCGCCGTCAGCTCCGAGCGGGCGCCGGCGAAGGCGGGCGCCCGCGGCGCCGATGGGTCAAGCGGATTCCACAGCAGCTGGGCGTTGTCCTCGGTCAGCCCGAGCGCGGGGCCGACGGGATCCGCCGGGACCGGGCGCGCGGCGGCTGGTGAGGCCCGGGGCGTTCCCGCCCCGCAGGCGCCGAGCGCGAGCACCGCGCCGAGGAGCGCCGCGAGCGCAGCCGGGCGGCTCGCGCCGCGCGTCAAGCGAGGCAGCCGAGCCGCCTCAGACTGCTGAGACCTGCTCCTCCTCGGCCACCCGGAAGGAGGAGCCGCAGCCGCAGGCCGCGACGACGTTCGGGTTGTTGACCTTGAAGCCGGCGCCCTGGAGGCTTTCCTCGTAGTCGATCACCGAGCCGCGGACGAACTGCAGGCTCTCCTTGTCGACCAGCAGCTTGAGGCCGTGGCTCTCGAAGACGATGTCGCTGTCGCGCTGCTCGTCGAAGGCGAGCTGGTACTGGAAGCCCGAGCAGCCGCCGCCGCGCACACCGACCGCAGGCCGGCGAGGGCTGATGTCGGCCTCCTGGCGCGGAGAGGAACTCGTGCACCTTCTCGGCGCCCTTGTCGGTGATCTCGATCATTGCGTCTGCTCCTGTCGACGGCTCCAACACTTTCCAAAGTATAGCGCCGCCGCGCCGGGGCTGAGAGGGCCCGCGCGATCTTCTAGGCTAGGTGGCGACGTGCTCTCCTCCGATGAGATCAAGCAGCGCATCGAGGCCGCGATCCCCGGCGCAGAAGCCGAGGTCGAGGACTACACGGGCGGCTCGGACCACTTCCGCGCGACGGTCACCGCCGAGGGCCTTCGAGGGCCTCAGCCGCGTCCAGCAGCACCGGCTGGTCTACGGCGTCCTCGAGGGAGGAGATCGGCGGCGCGATCCACGCCCTCGCCCTGAAGACCCGGACGCCGTCGAAGATCAACACCCCCGAGCCAGGAGCCTCCAAAATGTCAAGCAGCCAGTTCGAGCCGATCCCGATGATGAGCGACGCCCCCGCCCCTGCGCCCGCCGCTGCCCCGCAGGAGCAGGCCAGCCCGATCCGCGATGCGATCCAGGAGGCGATCTCCTCGCATGAGGTGATCCTGTTCATGAAGGGCACGCCCGAGGCACCGGCGTGCGGCTTCTCCGCGCGGACCGTCGCGATGCTCCAGGAGCTCGAGGTCCCGTTCGCAGCGGTCGACATCCTGCCCGACCCCCGCATCCGCCAGGAGCTCTCGGCGATCTCCGACTGGCCGACGATCCCGCAGCTGTTCCACAAGGGCGAGCTGATCGGGGGCTGCGACATCGTCACGGAGATGTTCGAGTCGGGCGAGCTCGCCGAGACGTTGCGGTAGCGTCCGGCGCCGCATGGCTCCCGTTTCGATCGCGACCGACAGCACCCACTACCTGCCCCGGCACCTCGCCGACGAGCAGGGCGTCCATCAGGTCAGCCTCTACGTCGGCTGGAAGGGCGAACCGGTCCGCGAGCTGGAGATGGACGGCTTCGGGGACTTCTACCGCCGCCTGGGCAGCGACGCCGAACTGCCGACGACTTCACAGCCCTCGATCGGCGACTTCCTGGCGGTCTGGGAGCCGCTGCTCGAGCAGGGCCACGACGTCGTCTCGGTCCACCTCGCCGGCGGCATCTCGGGGACCTGCGAGGCCGCCCGCCAGGCCCACGGTCTGCTGGCCGAGCGCGGCCTGGGCGAGCGCGTCGAGGTGATCGACGGCGAAACGGCCTGCGGCGGGCAGGGCCTGCTGGTGCTCGCGGCCTGCGCCGCCGCGCGGGCCGGCGCGGACAAAGCGGCGGTCGTCGAGCGGGTGCTCGAGGCGCGGCGGGCGCTGAAGATCTGGTTCTGCCTGGACACGCTCGAGTTCCTGCGCCGGGGCGGGCGCGTCGGCAAGGCGCAGGCCTGGCTGGGCGGGACGCTTCGGATCAAGCCGATCCTCTCGCTGGAGTTCGAAATCGTCCCCGTCGAGCGGGTTCGCACGGCGGGCCGGGCCTTCGAGCGGATGGTCCGCTACGCCCAGGAACTGCACGAGGCCGGCTCCGACGGCTGGGTCGTCCAGCACATCCAGGCCCCCGAGCAGTGCCAGCGGCTCGTCGAGCGCTGCCGCGAGATCTTCGACTCCGAGCCCGTCTTCACCTCGGAAGTCGGCCCGGTGATCGGCACCTACACCGGCCCCGGGCTGATCGGCGTCGGCGGGATTCCCCGCGCTCTGCTCGCCTGAGCGGCGCCCGGCGGCCCCTTAACGTCCGAAGCCCGGCGTCCTGCCGGGCTCATCCCCCTCCCTCGGAGGGAACCTGGCATCCGCCAGGGGACGGCAGCGACGGGAGCTTGGGGGCCGAGGTCGCTGCGCAGGGCGGTCGGGGGATTTGGACCCCGCCCCGGAGTCTCCCCATTCCGCGCCATTAAGTTACAAAGGGGCCAAATTCTGATCATCGCTGCGCAAACCTCCGCAAAGGTCACCGCAGCCGTTCGATCGCATCCTCTCCTTGCTTGACTCTCCCCCCGTTAACGCGGGTGCCGTGGGGAGGTTGGAAGGAGAGGGCGAAATATTTCCGCGGGCCGGCCGGGGCGAGGCGGCGAGGGCTCAGGGAGCGGTCGTGACGGCTTTGGTTTTCGCTTCTTCTTCGGCTTTGGCCGCGGCTTCTTTTTCGGCTTTCGCTTTGGCGGCGGCTTCTTTTTCGGCTTTGGCTTTGGCGGCCGCTTCTTCGCGTTTCAGTTTGGCCGCCGCTTCTTTTTCGGCTTTGGCTTTGGCGGCCGCTTCTTCGCGTTTCAGTTTGGCGGCCGCTTCTTTTTCGGCTTTGGCTTTGGCCGCCGCTTCTTCGCGGGCCTTCTTCGCCGCCGCTTCTTTTTCGGCTTTCGCTTTGGCGGCTTCTTCTTCGGTCTTCTTCGATTTGATTTTCGGGTTGACCGCTTCGCCCTTGGCTTCTTCGCCGGCCGGGGCCGCCGGAGGGGTGCCCGTCGGGCCGGTGGGCGAGCTGCCGGGAGCGGTCGTGGAGGTGGACCCTGCGACGCCGGCCGGTGTGCTCGCAGCCGGCGTCGAGGCCTGGGCAACGGTGGACTGGGCGGGTGCCGAGGCGCTCGCGTGCTTCACAGGGGCCGCACCGCGGCCGTGGGCGCGGGCGCTCCTGCGGTGCGCAGCTGCACTCGCGGAGCCTGTGGCCGAGGAGCCGGCTGCCTGGGCGACGGGGACGGCGTCGGCGATGTAGGTGCTGCTCGCAGCGCTCGCAAGCGCGGGGGCGGAGCGGTGGCGGGAGGCGTGGGCGGGGCGGGCCGCGACGGTCGCGCCGACCGCCCCGGTGCCGACGATCGCCGCCACCGCGACGACCTTGGCGGCCGAGGCGACGCTGGCCGCGCTCGAGCTCAGCCAGGTGACGAAACGCTCGGGCAGCCCCGCCAGGAACGACCAGGCAGCCAGCGGGCGGTTGCCCGCGTAGTGGCCGCAGAAGGCCTTCACGACATCCGGGTCAAGACGGGTCCCGGCCTCTTCACGGAGGATGTCGATCGCCTTGCTGTGGGCGCTCGCGGCGCGGTAGGGGCGGGCGGAGGTGATCGCGTCGAAGGTGTCCGCGACGGCCACGATCCGTGCGCCCAGCGGGATCTCATCGCCCACCAGGCCGCTCGGGTAGCCGCTGCCGTCGACCCGCTCGTGGTGGTGGCGGACGATCGCGACGATCGCCTCGTCGTCCAGCACCTCGGCCATGTCGGCGCCCTCGCCGGGGTGGCGCTTGATGACCTCGTACTCCGCGTCGGTCAGGCGGCCGGGCTTGTGCAGGATCGCTTTGGGGGTGTTGATCTTGCCGACGTCGTGGATCGCCGCCCCGGTGCGGATCCGGGCGACTTCCTCGGTTGCCAGGCCCATCTTGCGGGCGATCATCCAGGAGTGCCGGGCGACCCTCCGCGAATGGCCGTGGAGGTAGGGGTCGCGCGTCTCGAGGCCCGAGACGAGCTGCTCGAGGAGCTTCACGTTCTTGGCCTGGCGCTGCGGGTGGGCCCCGGCGGTGGCGGGGCCGATCGGCGCCAGGAGCTCGGCAACGTTGGCCAGGCGGCGCTGTGAGCGCCGGCGGTGCAGGTAGCCCCAGATCATCAGCTCGCTGAAGAGCAGGTCTTCAGAGCCCGGCCGGGTCTCCCAGATCAGACGGCAGAAGCAGGAGAGCCACAGCGAGAAGCCCATCCCCAGCGCCACGGCCTCAAGCGGCGAGGTTACGGTGCCCGAGACGCGCAGCCACCAGACGACCCCGACGGGCAGGCCGGCGACGATGGTCGTGGCGAGGGCGACCGCGAAGTACTGCCTCAGCTTCGAGATCGCCTGCGGGTCGTTGTGGGGGATGGCTTGCGAGCTCATGGACTCGCCCCGGCACATGGGGGCTCACCGGGGGAGTCGGCAGCGCACAGCGGCCGTTCAAGCGCTAGCGCGGGGATTTAGGCGGATGTACGGGGCGGGACGCCCTGTGCGCCGATGGTCAACCCCCTGGCCCGGCGCGCGCTGCGCCGGGAGGGCGCGAGGTCCTGCTCAGGCGGCCCGGCGCCGGCGGCGCCTGCGGCGCGCGAAGCGCGTCGTCAGCAGCAGGCCCACGACGGCCGCCCCGGCCATCAGTTCGGACTGGTGGCGCTCGACGTGCCCGCGCCAGTCTGTGATGCGGGCGACCTCGCCGCGCAGCCTGTCGACCGACACGGCCAGCTCCATGCGGTTGCTCTCGATCGAGCTGCGGATCTCCTCCGGTGTGCGCTGGGCCATCAGGCCTCGCTCCCCTCGTCAGGCGTGCGGTTGGTGAACGCGGCGTCGGCCGCCGGGCTCTCGCTCGCGGGCCCCGCTGTCGGGCCGGGAGCCGGCGGGGCCGGCGCCGCAGGCGCGGGCGTCGCGGTCGGCGCCGGGGGCGCGGCGGGCACGGTCGGGGGAGCCGGGGCCGGCGGGGCGCCGGGCACGGGCGGGCTCGCGGGCCCGGGGCCGCTGACGGCGTCACGGATCTTCTGCGCCTCGGCGATCGCCATCGTCGGCACCGGAGGGGCGCTTTTCTTGACGGCTTTCGCCGCGATCAGCCCGGCCAGGACGCCCAGCAGGACGAGGATCACGGCCATCGCGAAGAAGCCCCAGAAGTAGGTGAAGTCGTTGCCGGGGAGGTAGTAGTAGAGCAGCCAGGCGCCGCCGAACAGGGCCATCACGAGGGCTGTCAGGAAGAAGACGCCCGCAACGGCGCCGACGATCGCCCCTTTGACGAGCTTCGTCAGCTTCTCGGTCACCTCGGCCTTGGCGAGCTCGATCTCCTCGTGGATCAGCAGCGAGGCCCGCTCGGAGATGTCGGCGATCGCCGTGGCGATGTTCTGCGGCTGATCTCCCCGCCCGTCGCTCACTCCGGCGGCTCCTCGTCGAAGATCCGCCGCCAGATCAGCGCGGCCGCCCGGGTCGCGAGGATGCTGGCGAGCGCGCCGCACCCGGCCAGCAGGCCCGACCACATCAATCGCTTGACCATCTCGTTCTCCATCGGCGGGAGTCTATTGCCCCGGGATGTCGGCGACGGGCGTACGCCGCACATCGCCCGCCTCGAGGCCCCCGCAGATCGTCTCGACGACCAGCCACTTGGCACGCTCGAAGTGCTCGCTCCCCTGCGGCAGCAGGCCGAAGATCCAGCCCGTCAGGAGCTGCTCGATGGCGCCGTAGAAGGTCATCGCGGCGAAGCGGGCGTCGATGTCCGCCCGGAAGACGCCCTCCTCCTGGGCCTCGGTGACGATCTCGGCGATCAGCTCGTACGCGGCGCCGATTTCGCCGATGTGGGTCTGCCCGAACGAGTTGGCCGCACGGGTGACCTCGACGATGATGACCTTCATCAGGTCGGGGTCGTGCTCGTAGCTGTCGATGATGAACGAGGCGATCGCCCGCAGCTTCTCGCGCACCGGGACCGCTTCGGCGTCGACCCGGCGGATCAGCTCGAGCATCACCCCCCAGCGCTCGAGGAACAGCGTGTCGAGGACCTCGTCCTTGGAGGCGAAGTAGTGGTAGACGAGCCCGTAGGCGACACCTGCCTCGTCGGCGATGTCGGAGACCCGGCAGGCATGGAAGCCCTGGCGGGCGAAGACGCGAACGGCAGCATCGAGGATCAGCCGTCGCTTGTCGGCGGCGGCCTTGGAGCGCGAGGCGCCTTCGCGGGGCGTGCTCACCGGGGCCCCGCGATGGGGTGTCCGGGCTCGGGCGCCGTCTGCTCCTGCGGCCAGCGGTAGACCTCGGCGCGGCGGTTGGCGAGCGAGGGCAGGCGCGCACGGATCTCACGCTGGCGGGCCAGGTCGAGCTCGGCCGTGATGTGGGTCTCGCCGTCGGGCGCCTGGGCGAGGACGACCCCCCAGGGGTCGACGATCATCGAGCGCCCGCCCGAGTGCTGGCCGGCGGGGTGCTCGCCGATCTGGTTGGCGGCGATCACGAAGGTCTGGTTCTCGATCGCCCTGGCCCGCAGGAGGACCTCCCAGTGGTCACGGGTGGTCGCCAGCGTGAAGGCAGCCGGGACCGTGATCAGGCGGGCGCCCCGGACCGCCAGGATCCGGTAGAGCTCGGGGAAGCGCAGGTCGTAGCAGACGGTCAGGCCCAGCTCGAGACCGTCGGAGGTGGCCGAGAGGACGATCTCCTCGCCCCCCTGCTCAAGCGCGGACTCGCGATAGACGCGCCCCCCGACCTCGACGTCGAACATGTGGATCTTGCGGTAGAGCGCCCGGATCTCGCCGCCCGCGTCGATGTGCAGCGAGGTGTTGGCGAGCTTCTCCTCGCCGGGGAGGAGCTCCAGGAAGGAGCCCGCGACAAGCTCGACGCCGAGCTCGCGGGCGAGCGAGCGCGCCCATTGGACGACCGGGCCGTCGAGCGTCTGGGCCGAGCGGCGCAGATCGTCCTCGGAGCCCATCGCCGTCCACTTCTCGGGGAGTACGATCAGCTGCGCCCCATCGGCGGCAGCCGCGCGGGTGAGGCGGTCGGCGACGGCGAGGTTCGCCGCCTCGTCGGCGGTGGCATTGAGCTGTACTGCGGCGACCCTCACATCGAATCCTCTCCCGCGCAGCGCGCTCGCGCGAGGCCCGCGGACAGACTCCCCAAGAAATAGATTGACTGGTCAGTCAACATTCGGAAGCATACCGCCGCCGCGCGGCGCGGTCACCTCCGGCGAGGAGCGCCCGCTGCCCGGTGGCGGAGGCCTGTCCGCCCTGTTCGACCGCGGCAGGCCGCTCAAGCGCTGGCGCTACGTGGGGATCTTCGGCGAGCAGCTGATGGCCTGTGCGGCCCGCGTGCAGATCGGCCCGGCCCGCCAGACGTTCTGGGCGCTGTGGCTGCCCGGCGAGACCGGGCTGCGCGAACGGACCCGCTTGCTGCCCCGGCGCGGCGAGCTCGAGCTCTCCGAGGGCGCACGGCCCGCGCGGGGCGAGCCGGGGCCCGTGCGCCTGTCGGTCCGCGACCGCGGCGTCGAGCTCGAGCTGGAGCTCGCCGAACAGGAGGGGATCGTGGCGCGCTGCCCCCATGGGCGCTCGGAGGTCTGGACGCGCAAGCAGGCAGGGATCCCCGCCCGCGGCACGCTGGCACTCGACGGCGGCCCGGCCCGGCCGATCGAGGCCCTGGCCGTGATCGACGACACGGCCGGCTATCACGCCCGCGTGACCGAGTGGCGCTGGAGCGCCGGCGTGGGGCTGGCCGGCGACGGCTCGGCGCTCGCCTGGAACCTGGTCAGCGGGATCAACGACCCGCCCCACGGCAGCGAGCGGGCCGTCTGGCGTGAGGGGACCCCGTTCGAGCCGGGCCCGGTCAGCTTCGCGGATGACCTCTCGGCGATCACCGGGGCAGACGGCGAGCGCCTGGAGTTCGACGCCGAGGCCGAACGCAGCCGCCACGACAACCTGCTGATCGCCTCGAGCGACTACCGGGCTCCCTTCGGCACCTTCTCCGGGACGCTCCCCGGCGGGATCGAGCTCGCGAGCGGCCGCGGGGTCATGGAGCACCACCGGGCGCGCTGGTAGAGCCCGCCGGCCCTGTCAGCCTCCGCGCTGTCGCCTCAGCTCGGCCAGCAGGAGCTTCGAGTGCATCGCCCCGATCAGCTCGCGCAGCGGTTCGGTGCCGGCCGCGACGATCTCCATCGCCCGCTCGACGTCGACCTCGCCGGCGAGGCGGTCGAGCAGCGCCCGGACCTCCTCCTCCACGAGCGGCTCCAGGGCGCGGCGGTAACGCAGGGTGTCATAGACGGTGAAGCCCAGGGCCTCGTCGTAACCACCCGCCCGGAAGCTGGCGATCGCCTCGATGATCTTCAGGTCATCGGAGTCATAGCCGCGCTGGTTGGGGGTCAGGACGCCGATCTCGGCGAGACGCTCGAGGGCGATGCGGGGGATGCCGTAGCGCTCCTGGACGAGCTTGCGCGAGATCCGGCTGCGGTCCTCCGCGCTCGCCAGCGCCCGCTCGAGGATCCGGTCCTCCAGCTCGATCAGGGCGCTGAGGCGCTCGGGTTCCTCGCGCAGGGCGCCCTTGATCACCTTCAGGGGCATGAAGCGCTCCTCCTGCAGGCGTCTGATCAGGGCGATCCGCTCGACGTAGGCGGGCGGGTACCAGGCCATGTTGCGGCTCGTCCGCACGACGTCCGAGCCCTCGCCCAAGAGGCCCTCGCGCAGGTAGTAGCGGATCGTCCCCGGGCTGACCCCCGAGCGCTCGGCGAGCTCTGCCATCTTCAGCAGCCGGCCGCCCCCGGGGCGCCGCCCGTTGGCGCTCACCTGCTCTGCCGCGGCGCTCATCGGCGGCGGCTCAGACCCGCAGGTTCGTGGCGTGCGCCTGCTCGGCCGGGCCCGCGGCGGCGCCGTCGGCGAGCAGCCCGGCGATCTCCTCGGCGCTGTAGCCGGCCGCCGCGAGGACCTCGGCGGTGTGCTCGCCAAGCGCCGGGCCGGGCAGGCGGGCGTGATCGCCGGGGGTCCGGTCGAGCTTGACGGGGATCCCCAGCTGGCGGACGGGCCGCTCGGCGCCCGGCTGGTCGAGCTCGACGACCATCCGGCGCGCCTGGACGAGCTCCGAGTCGAGCGCCTCGTCGAGCTCGAGGACCGGCTCGAGGCAGCAGTCGTGCTCGCGGGCGAAGGCCTCCCATTCCTCGCGGGTCCGGGCGCGGAAGATCTCGACGACCTGGCCGTGGGCCTCCGAGCCCGGCCGCTCGAACTGGGCGGCGACGAGGTCCTCGCGGCCCACCCCACGGCACCAGGCCTGCCAGAACTTCGGCTCCAGAGCGCCGAGCGAGACGAAGCCGTCGGCGCACTCGTAGGGGCGGTAGCAGACCAGCGAGCCGGCCAGCATGATCTCGCCGCGGCGGGGCACCTGCCCGTCTGCGAAGTAGGCCCCGGCGACCATCGCGAGCCAGGAGAGCGCCCCGTCGGCCATCGAGATGTCCACCAGCTGGCCCTGTCCCGAGCCGGGCGTGCCACCGCCGCCGTCGCGCTCGCGAAGCGCCGCCAGGATCCCGAAGGCGCCCATCAGGGCGCCGCCGCCGAGGTCGGCGATCTGCCCTGCGGCCTGGACCGGCGCGCCGCCCCGCTCGCCCGTCAGCCCGAGCAGGCCGATCAGGCCCAGGTAGTTCATGTCGTGGCCCGAGGCGTCGCGTTTGGGGCCGTCCTGGCCGTAGCCGGAGATGGCGCAGTAGACGATCCCCGGGTTGACCTCCTTCATCCGCTCATAGCCCACGCCGAGGCGATCGAGGACGCCGGGGCGGAAGGACTCGAGCACGACGTCGTATTCGGCGACCAGGCGCAGCAGCGCCTCGCGGCCGCGCTCGTTCTTCAGGTCCAGGCGGATCGAGCGCTTGTTGCGGTTCAGCGACAGGAACAGCGCCGAGCGGGCCGAATCGTGGGCGCCCTCGTAGAAGGGCGGGGACCAGCGGATGTAGTCGCCCATCCCCGTGTCCTCGACCTTCAGCACGTCCGCGCCGAAGTCGGCCAGCAGCAGCGAGCAGAAGCCCCCCGGCAAGAGGCGCGAGAGGTCGAGCACCCGGACGCCCTCGAGCGGCAGGCTCATGCGGGGCTCCCGGCGGGCTGGGGGATCGCGAGCATCTGCGCGGGCCTCGGCGACCGTCGCCGGCCGGCGGCCCATGTCCTCGGTCATCTGGCGGGCCTTGGCGATCAGATCGCCGTTGGAGGAGGCCATCGTCCCATCGGGCAGGTAGAGGTTGTCCTCCAGGCCCACCCGGATCGAGCCGCCCAGCGAGAGGGCCGCCCCGACGAGCATCCACTGGTCGCGCGAGATCCCGATCACCCCCCAGTGCGAGCCCTCCGGGATGTTGTCCACCATCGCAGCCAGGTTGCGCGCCGTCGGGGGAATCCCTCCCACCACTCCCATCACGCAGTCCACATGCAGCGGGGTCGCGAGGATGCCCATGTCGATCAGCGGCTCCAGCGAGCCGACGTGGCCGACGTCGAAGCACTCGTGCTCGGGTTTGATGTGGAGCTCGTTCATCGCCTCGAGCAGCTCGATGATCTCCGAGAAGGGGTTCTCGAAGACCATGTTGAAGACGAACTGCTTGCGCGAGCGCGAGTACTTGGCGTAGTTCATCGAGCCCATGTTCAGGGCCGCCACCTCGGGCCGGCAGGCACGCAGGTATTCGATCCGCTTGGCGACGGGCACGCCGATCGTCCCGGTCGAGAAGTTGATGATCGCCGCCTCCCCCACCTCGGCCCGGATCGCGTCGGAGATCGCCTGGAAGTCCTCGATCTCATAGCTCGGCGTCCCGTCCGGTTTGCGGGCGTGGATGTGGATGTGGACGCCCCCCTCATCGACGATCCGCCGCGCCTCCGCGGCGTACTCCTCGGGCGTGTAGGGGATCGCCGGGCACTGCTCGCGGTTGGCGATCGCCCCCGAGATCGAGCAGGTGATCACGACGGGGTCATCGAGCGACATCGTTTTACGCCCTCCTTGAGTTCGTAAGCTGGACAAGGACGCACGAGGACGTGTGCATCGCAGAGGGAGCGGGACGCCATCAGCGCCGTCGCGCGCATACGGGCACGCTCGACCTTCTTGCCGGCCGCCATCTCGAGCGCCCGGCAGATCGTCGCCCGGGTCTCCCGCGGGTCGATGACGTCGTCGATCATGTCGTTGCCGGCCGCGATATAGACGTCGATGATCTGGCGGTAGGCGTCGATCAGCTCGGCCTTCTTGGCCTCGGGGTCATCGGCTTCCTCGACCTGTTTGCGCATCACGATCTCGACCGCCCCCTCGGCGCCCATCACGCTGATCTCCGCCGAGGGCCAGGCGACGATCAGGTCGGGCTCGTAGGCGCGGCCGTTCATCACGTAGTAGCCGGCCCCGTAGGCCTTGCGCGTGATCACCGTGATCTTGGGGACCGTCGCGTTGGCGACCGCGTAGAGCATCTTGGCGCCGTGGCGGATGATCCCGCCCTCCTCGACCTTCGAGCCGACCATGAAGCCCGGCACGTCCATCAGGAAGACCAGCGGGATCGAGAAGGCGTTGCAGAGGTTCACGAAGCGGGCCGCCTTGTCGGCGGAGTCGTTGTCGAGGATCCCGCCCAGCTGCTTGGGCTGGTTGGCCACGATCCCCGCCGGGCGCCCCCCGAAGCGGGCGAAGCAGGTGATGATCGTCTTGGCCCACTGGCCCTTCATGTCGAAGTACTCGCCGTCGTCGGTGATCCGGCGGATCACCTCATACATGTCATAGGGCTTGCGGTTGGACTCCGGCAGGACGTCCAGCAGCTCCTCGTCGGCCCGCTCGATCGGGTCGGAAACGGGACGGATCGGCGCCGGTGCCTCGCAGTTCTGGGGCATGAATGACAGGTACTGCTTGATCCGCTCGATGCACTCCTCGTCGTCGGCCACCTCCATGTCCCCCACGCCCGACTTGCGGCAGTGCACCCGCGAGCCGCCCAGTTCCTCCTGGGTCACCTCCTCGCCGACCGCGGCCCGCACGAGATGCGGGCCGGCCAGGGCCATCGAGCCGCGGCCCTTGACCATCGGCACGAAGTCCGCCAGGCCCGGGATGTAGGCCGTCCCGGCCGCGCAGGGGCCCATCAGGGCGGCGATCTGGGGGATCACCCCGCTCATCACGACCTCCTCGCGGAACAGGAAGCCCGAGCCCGCGAACAGCGACCCGACGGCCTCCTGGATCCGCGCGCCGGCGGAGTCCAGCAACCAGATGAAGGGGATCCGCTTGGTCAGGGCCAGCTCGCGCAGGCGCGTCACCTTGAGCTCGCCCGTCATCCCCATCGAGCCCGCCATGACGGTGAAGTCGTAGGCGCAGACCGCGACCATCCGCCCGTCGATCTTGCCGTAGCCCG
The DNA here is from genome assembly GCA_963787765.1 of uncultured Solirubrobacteraceae bacterium. Lineage (GTDB taxonomy): Bacteria > Actinomycetota > Thermoleophilia > Solirubrobacterales > Solirubrobacteraceae > Palsa-744. Next base: position 152,226 of record CAWBEF010000008.1, read on the forward strand.
TGATCACCCCGTCCGCCGGCGCGTCCTTGCCCTCCATCGCCCGCTGGGAGAAGTGCGGCCGGGCATGGGCGCCCATCTCCACGAAGGTCCCCTCGTCGATCAAAAGCGCCAGGCGCTCGCGGGCCGTCAGCTTTTCCTGTTCGTGCTGGCGGGCGATCTTCTGCTCGCCCCCGCCCAGCGCGATCTGCGCCCGGCGCGCGTGCAGGTCCTCGACCAGCGGGCGCAGCATCGAAGCCTCGGTGGTGCTCATCAGCGTCCCTTCCAGCTCGGTTCGCGCTTCTCGAAGAAGGCCGTGACCCCCTCGACTATGTCCTCGGTCGACTGCGCCAGCGTCAGCTGGGCACGCAGGTAGTCCAGTGCGTCATCCAGCGGCATGTCCATCTGGCGGCGCATCGCTTCCTTGCCCAGGCGCATGATCACGGGCGACTTCGAGGCCAGCTTGGCGGCCCAGTCGGCAACGGCCATGTCGAGCTCCTCGTCGGGCACGACCCGGTTGACGATCCCCGCCGCCTGGGCCTCGGCGGCGCTCCAGCGCTCGCCCAGCAGCAGCAGCTCGGAGGCCTTCTTGCGCGGAACGTTGCGGTAGATCAGCGCCATGATCATGAAGGGGAAGGCGCCGATGTTGATCTCGGGCGTTCCGAAGGTCGCGCTCTCGGAGGCGACGATCAGATCGCAGCACAGGGCGATCCCCAGCGAGCCCGCCAGGACGTGCCCGCCGGCGGCGCAGATCGTCGGCTTGCCCAGCTCGCCGATCAGCTTGAACAGCCCCACGAAGCGCTCCGAGTGAAAGTGCTTGTGGACCAGCGCCTCGTCGGCCGCGAAGCCGCCCAGGTTGGCCCCCGAGGAGAAGGTCCGATCGTGGGAGGAGCGCAGCACGACACAGCGCACCCGGTGCTCGGCGCGGGCCGCCTCGAAGGACTCGATCAGGCCGCCCAGAAGCTCGCCCGAGAGCGCGTTGCGCGTCTCCGGGTCGTTCAGCGTGATCGTCGCGACGCCATCCTCGGCGAACTCGTAGAGGACCTTCTCGGTTGCCACCGGCGCATCCTAACCGGATCTCGTCATGGTGGGAAGTGATCAGTCCTACTGCGCACTTTTCCAGCGGCAGCTCAAGCGCGTCAGCGACGGGCCGGATGCAGCACGACGGCGCCCGTGAGCCGCCTGCCGGCGATCTCGGCCGAGGCCTCGACACGCAGTTCGCTCGCGCGGGTGAACGAGCCCGGCATCCCGATCCACGCCACGAGCCGGCCCGCCCCGTCGGTGCGCAGGACCCGGACGATGCGCGCCGGGCGCCCCGCACGCCGAACCAGGAGAACTTCGACCCGGACCGCCCGGGCGCCGCGCGGGGCCAGCGTCAGCGCCAGGCGAAGCCTGCCGCCGGCGAGCCCGGCATGCAGGCCAACCCCGTGGGGCGCGCGGCCTTTGGGCTTGGCGGCCAGCGGTTTGCCGCCGGGGGTCACGGCGGGCCCGACTCCGATCTCGGCGACCGGCGGGCCGTCGTCTGTCCGCAGCAGCGATACCGCGCTGCCGTAGGGGGCGATCAGCCTCAGGATCGCTTCGCAGTCCGCTTCGGTCGCGTTGCGGTTGAGGATCACCGAAACCTGGGGGAAGTAGTTCAGGCTCCCACCGCCCGCTTCACCGACCCCCTGGCCGGTGCTGAGCTCTCCGGGGAACTCGGCGAACAGCTCAGGGGTGATCGCGGCCTGGATCGCCTTGAGTTCGCTTGGCGAGTAGGGCACCGGCTGGACTCGCAGGTGGGCTTCGACGTTCGCCGCCGCTTCGGGAGCGAGGTTCTTCCTCAGCACACCGTCGAGGAGCGCGGTCGCTTCGGCGACGCTGAGCGGCCCCGCGGTCAGGCCGAGGTAGAAGGCCGGCGCGGCGTTCGCGAACCACATGCCCCCGTACTGGGCGCCCAGCAGGTTTTCGGCGAAGTCGGCGTGGTCGACGGGCGGCGGTTGCTCACCGGGCCCGCCGACGGTGGCTTCGATGGCCTCGAGCCCCGCGCTCTGGACCTCCCCCTGGAGCGGGACCGCACCGGGGCTCAGGGCTTCCCCGGGCGCTTCACGGACTTCGCAGGCGGGGTTCGCGGCGAGCGCACCCGCGGGGGGCGCAGCGGCGAGCATCCAGAGGAGCAGGACACCCATCACGAGCGCACCCGCCCGTCCGACCCCGGTTGATCGAGCTCCCACGACGCGATTGTAGTCCCCGCGCAGCCCCGGCTGCCGACCCCGTCCGTTCAAAGTAACGAGTTCTACTGTTTACTTTCCCGAAGGGCTCGGATACTCTGCCGAGGCCACGCGACGATCGCCGACACGAAGGAGACCCATCCACGATGGCCACCGCCGAGAGCGTCCTGAAGCCAGACTTCAAGACCCAGAAGAAGCACTTCATCTTCACCGACGAGCACGAACAGCTGCGCGAGTCGATCCGCAACTTCGCGATCAAAGAGCTCGCCCCCCACGCCGAGGAATGGGAGGAGACGACCTTCCCCGACTCCGTCTTCCCGCGGATGGGCGAACTCGGCTTCCTGGGTCTGGACAAGCCCGAGGTCTACGGCGGGCAGGGCGGGGACTACTACACCTCGCTGGTCCTGGCAGAGGAGATCGGCAACGCAAACTCGGGCGGGCTCTCGATGGGCATCGCCGTCCACACCGACATGGCGATGCCGCCGATCCTCGCCTTCGGCACCGAGGAGCAGAAGCAGGAGTGGGTCGTCCCGGCGATCAAGGGCGAGAAGATCCTCTGCCTGGGAATCACCGAGCCCGACGCCGGCTCGGACGTCTCGGGGATCAAGACCCGCGCCGTCAAGGACGGCAGCGACTACATCATCAACGGCTCGAAGACCTACATCACCAACGGCCACCGGGCCGACGTGATCGTCCTCGTCACCAAGACCGACCCCGACGCGGGCTATGACGGCTTCACGCTCTTCCTCGTGCCGATGGACTCACCCGGCGTGATCCGGGAGAAGCGCCTGGAGAAGCTTGGGATGCACGCCTCCGACACCGCCCTGCTGGCCTTCCAGGACGTCCGCGTCCCCGACACGGCCGTCCTCGGCCAGGTCGGAAAGGGCTTCTACCACATCATGTGGGAGCTCCAGGGCGAGCGCCTGATCGGCGCCGCCGGGTGTGTGGCGGGAGCACAGAAATGCTTCGAAAAAACGCTCCAGTACGCCCACGAGCGCAAGGCCTTCGGCCGTGAAATCGGCAAGTTCCAGGTGATCCGCCACAAGTTCGCCGAGATGGCCACGAAAATCGAGTCGGCCCGCCAGATGGTCTACGTGACGGCCTGGCGCTTCAACAACGGCGAGTACCCCGTCCGCGAGATCTCGATGGCCAAGCTCCACGCCTCGCGCGTGGCCTGCGAAGTCGCCGACGAATGCATCCAGATCCACGGCGGCGCCGGCTACATGAGGGAGTACGGCGTCGAGCGCGTCTGGCGCGACATGCGCCTGAACCGGATCGGCGCGGGCACCGACGAGATCATGCTCGACGTAATCGGCCGCTCCTACGGGCTGTAGGCACCACGCTTCCCCCCGCCCGCCGCGGCCCTGGCACGACGCCGGGGCCGCGGGCGGCGGGTGGCGGGCGACGGGCGCAGCGCCGTCGCCCGTGTTCCAGCTATAGGATTCGCCGCGTCGGCAAACCAGGGGGGCGCGAGGATGGCCGGACGGTGCTGGTTGACTGCGAAGCGGAGGCGGCGCGCCGTCATCGCGCTCTGGGTAGTGGCGTTGGCCGTCGGGCTGATGGCTGCGAGCGCGGCACAGGCCTCGACCGTGACGGGCTTCACCGCGACGGCGAACACCTACTCGGCGGGCGCCACCGCCGTCGAGTACAAGGTGGGGTTCACGGCGACCAGTGCAATCCCGGCGACGAGCGGATACGTCCAGCTCACAGCTCCCGCGGGCTCGACGTTCGCCAACAGCACCGCCAACTACCACGTGCAGGCCGAAGGCACGAGCCCGCCCCGCACGGCGGCGGCCAATGTCGTTGTCAACCCCGGCGATCTGGGCGAGAACGTCGTCGACGTCTACGTGCCGAACGCGATCGCCGCCGGCGCCACCGTGGTGCTCGACGCCTACGAATCGGTCAACCCGGCCAGCGCTGTGCCGAGCGGGAAATTCTCGATGTCGACCTCTTCCGACACCACGGCCACGACCCCGGCCGCTTTCGCGATCACGGGTCCTACCTCGGTAAGCGGCGTGAGCGTCACCTCGACATCGCCCACAGCGGGCTCGCAGGAGGTCGAGGACTCCGCGACGTTCACCGCCGATCAGTCGGTCATCTACGCCGACAACCAGACGTTCCCGACCCAGTGCCTGGATGGCGAATGCAACCAGGGAGCGATCTTCCTGACCGCCCCGGCGGGCACTGTATTCGGGGAATTCGGCACCTACGTCGTCGATGACATCACCACCGGCCAGGTCGACCAGACGCCATTCATCAGCGACGCGGTCGACCCCGGCTTACCAGAATCTCAATGGTTTAAAATAAAAAGACAAAATAAAACATTATATGATATAATAAAAGTATTCTTGTATTAATAAAAAATATTATATTTCTCAATTTCAAATGCTTGCGTTGAAAGTATTATTAAATTAGGAATTGAAAAAATGAGTATATGTAGAGCATTATATAAAGCATGTAGAAAGGGTTATACAGAAATAGCTAAATATATAATTCCAAAATACATTCCTATAAATCATTACATAAATTGGAATTGGGCATTATGTGGTGCATGCAAGGGAGGTAACCATAAATAGTTGATTATATAATATCCAAGGGTGCAAACGAATGGAATGCTGGATTGGAGGCAGCTTGCCGAGGAGGTAATGAAATACTTGTCGAATTAATGATTTCTAAAGGTGCTAATTCGTGGAATAATGGAATGCAGGCAGCTTGTGTTGGAAATCATAAAAAAATTATCGAAATAATGATTTCCAAAGGTGCCAATTGTTGGAATGCGGGATTATATAACGCATGTAGAGGAGGCCATATGGAAATTGTTGAAATGATGATTTCCAAAGGTGCTGATTGTTGGCATAGTGGATTACGTCGTGCATGTATAAAAGGTCATATGGAAATTGTCACAATGATGATTTCCAAAGGTGCAGATAATTTGGATGATGGTTTAGAACTAGCCTGTAAATATAATCACAAAACAATTGTCGAATTAATAATTTCTAAAGGTGCTAATGCTTGGAATGAAGGATTGTTAGCAATATGTTCAAATATTTATGATAATGAAGAATTAGCTAAACTAATGATTTTAAAAGGTGCCAATAATTTTGAAGAAGCAATATATAGTGCTTTTTGTTCCCGAAATAATAACATCATTTTAATGATGTATTATAATGGCTTATGCAATTCAGATTATATATTTAAAAATGCTTGCAAATTTGGTAATAAAAAAATAGCAAAAATAATAATTACTACTGAAACACCTAATTTGAAAAATGGACTATATTTGGCTTGTAAGTACAATCATATAAATATAGTCGAAATTATAATTTCAAAAATCGGAGTTAATTCAAACACGATATTATTTGATTTAAATTCGGGATTGCATGCTGCATGTAAAGGAGGTTATTTGAATATGGTTAAATTCATGATTGATAAAGGTGCAGATAGTTTTAATTGGGGATTAGATATAGCATGCAAAAGAGGCTACAAAGAAATTGTAGAATATTTAATTTACCAAGGTGCTAATAATTTAAATGATGGATTAAGAATAGCTTGTGAAAACGATTATGCGGGTATCGTTGAATTATTAATTTATAAAGGTGCGAATAATTTAAATAAAGGACTAGAAATAGCTTGCAGGAATGATAATGCAGAAGTCGCCAAATTATTAATTTCTAAAGGTGCGAATAATTTAAATGAAGCATTGTTAATAGCTTGCAAAAGTGATAATGTAGAAGTCGCTGAATTATTAATTTCTAAAGGTGCAAATAATTTAAATGAAGCATTATTAATAGCCAGTGCAAGAAAAAATTATGCAGTTTGTGAACTATTAATTAGTAAAGGCGCCAGTAATTTAAATAAAGCATTATTAATAGCCAGTACAAAAAAAAATTATCCAGTTTGTAAACTATTTATTGATAGAGGCGCAAGTAATCTAACAAAAATATTTAAAAAACTAGATGATGACACTCGAGATAAACTTGCGCAATATTTGATGGATAATACGAATTAAGACAAATGTAATTACAAATTTGTTGAATTTATTTATAAATATGTGTGGCTAATAGATAATCTATAAATAATATACATATAATATTTATAGATTTTTAATATTTCGATTATTGTTTATCATAAATTAAAAAAAAATTGATAAAAAAATATTAAGGGAATCCATGATAATTATCTTCAAAATAAAAAACAAAAATGTTTAATTTTATAAAACATAAAATATCAAATTATTTCACAAAAGATGCCAATTCAATCAGAAAATAATAATATGGATCAATCAAAAGATGCCAATCTAATTCAATCAATAGATAATAATATGAATCAATCAGAAAATGATTATCTCATTCAATCGAAAAATGATGATCCAATTACAATTTTTAATAATGCTTGTAAAAAAGGTGATTTGAAAATAGTTAAACATATAATTGAAACATATAACGATATAAATCATCCCTGGGATTTAGGATTAATGTATGCATGTAGATATGGTCATATATAAATAGCTAATCTAATGATAGATAGAGGAGCTAAAGAATGGGATGAGGGATTAGAACATGCATGTAAAGGAGGTTGTCCTGAATTAGTTGAATTAATGATTTCCAAGGGAGCTAGTTGGATGGATGATGGATTAATATATGCTTGTGAAGGAGGTCATAAAATAATCGTTGATTTAATGATTTCTAAAGGAGCCTATAATTGGAATAAAGGAATGATAGCTGCGTGCAACAGAGGTCATATCGATATAGTTCAACTAATGATTTCCAAAGGTGCCAAAAAGTGGAATAAGGGAATGATAGCTGCATGCAGCAGGGGTCATATCGATATAATTCAACTAATGATTTCCAAAGGAGCGAATAATTGGAATGGAGGATTGATAGTTGCCTGCAGAACAGGTAATGTTGATCTAGTTCAATTAATGATTTCTAAAGGCGCTAATAATTGGAAAGATGGATTAATAACGGCATGCAAAAAGGGTAATATTGATATAGTAAAAATAATGATTTCTAAAGGCGCTAATAATTGGAATGAAGGATTAAAAATAACATGTCAAGAAGGTCATGAAGATCTGGCAAAATTAATGATTTCTAATGGCGCTAATAATTGGAATGAAGGACTACAATCAGCTTGTTCGGAAAATCGTATTAATCTAATCAAATTAATGCTTCGTATGGGGGCTAATAATTGGGATTTCGGATTAAAATTTGCTTGTAAAAATAATAATAGTGAAATAGCAAAAATAATAATTTCTACAGGAAATCCTGATTTAAATAAAGGATTATATGTTGCATGCAAATATAATAGTATTAATATAGTTAAAATTATTATTTCTAAAAATAATACCCTAGTTAATAACATATTAATATTAATTCCTACCATAACAAATACAATAGAAAAAAATAAGATTAATTTAAATCGTGGATTGGATGGTGCTTGTAAGGGAGGTCATTTAGATTTAGTTAAATATTTAATTTATCAAGGAGCAAATAATTTGAATGATGGATTAGAACTTGCGTGTGTAAAAGGCTATTTAGATATAGTTAAATATTTAATTTATCAAGGAGCAAATAATTTGAATGATGGATTAGAACTTGCGTGTGTAAAAGGCTATTTAGATATAGTTAAATATTTAATTTCTCAAGGAGCAAATAATTTGAATGGTGGATTAATACTTGCATGCGAGGAGGGTCACAAGGAAATTGTTGAATTATTGATTTCTGAAGGAGCTACTAATTTAAATGATGGATTAGAAATAGTTTGCGAAACTAATATAAATTTATTCGATGGAAAAAAAATCATCTAGATTAGATAGATTAGACATGGCTAAATTGTTAATTTCTAAAGGTGCTAACAATTTAGAAAGTGTATTTGAATTAGCTTGTGCGAAAGGTTGAATAAAATTAGTAGAATTGCTAATTTCTAAAGGCGTTTCTAATTTGAAAAGAGGATTTGAAATCTCTTGCGAAAAGGGTAAAGAAGAAATTGTTAAATTATTAATTTCCAAGGGCAAATATGACTTAAATAAAGGACTAGAAATAGCTTGTAAACATGGTAATATGATAACCTGCAAAGTATTGGCTGATAATGGTGCAACTAATTTAGAGATGAATTGATAAAAACAAGGCAAGTTAATTTATACCATCATAATAATTAATTTTTGATAATTAATGCTAATATCATAATTTTTTGATTTATTCTTAAATCAAAAAATTATCATAATTTCAATAAATGATATCTATTTGATAAAAAAAATTGATGTTTATTTTTAATATAAATGAAATATTAATAGAAAATAAATAATATAATGGAATTGAACGAAAAACAAAAAATAGCAGTGTCCAAAATAAATCAATTTGTTGGACAAAATCTAGAAAAAACATTTTATTTATTAGGATATGCTGGTACTGGTAAAACATTTCTTATGACTCGAATAATAAAAGAATTATTAGCAGAAAAAAAAATAAATTGTTTTTATATATGTGCACCAACTCATCAAGCACTTAATGTCATTCAGTCATCATTTAAATCCAATTTATCAATAACAGAACAAATAGAATATATATCTAACATCAATTTTATGACAATTCATAAACTTTTAGAATTTAGACCAATTATTGTCACAGAAAATGGATCAAAAATATTCAAATCTACACAAGAATCAAAATTTTTAAAACAATTGGATGATAATTTAATAATTATAGATGAGTGTTCAATGATATCAGTTGATATGATAGTTACTTTAAAAAAATACACAGATACATATCCTATTAAAATTATATTTATGGGAGATCGTAAACAATTGCCTCCGGTTAATGAAACTGAAAGTCAAATATTTTTGTCTATTCCAAAAAAATATGATTATTATGTATTATTAGATGAAATTATGCGTACCAAATCACCAGAAATTAAACAAGTTTGTGAAATTATTAGAAATTGGAATCAAAGTGATAATCTAATGAAATTATTATTACCAATTCATAATAAAAAAAAATCGTTCAAATTATATCATAAAAAAGAAAATCATATCGAAGCAAATTGGTTTAAAACAATAATCTCTAAAATTTCATCTAATGAAATGCCAATTATATTAACTTGGAAAAATATAACAGCCGATAATTATAATAACATTATTAGAAAATATATTCACAAAAAAAAGTATAAAGATGACTATATGATTGGTGATTATGCTATATTTAATAATTATTACAAATCACCAAATGATAATACAGCCGTATTTTATACTTCGATATGGTGAAAAATTTTAAAAATAGTCGAAGAAGAAAGATATTTATACGATTGGAATTTTTTCATACAAACTGATTCTAAATCAGTTTTTGACAAAGATCTGAAAATTATGATAAAAAAATTATCAAGTCAAAAAAATATGTTCAAAATTAATCTTATTGACATAGAAAAATTACATAGTGATATTTTTACAGCACATGAAAAAAAACCATATCAAATTCGAATTATACAAAAGAATGAAATGGCAGAATATACAAATATGCTAAAAAATACTAAATCGCATATTGAATTTTTGTATAAAAAATACAAATCCGGATTTGGAGAAAAAAAAATAATTGATGATTTATGGAAAATTTTCCATGAAAAATTAGTTAATCCATTTGCCGATATTAAATTTGGTTATGCTATAACTACACATAAAGCACAAGGATCAACATTTGATCTATGTTTTTGTGGACATTTCAGACATAGATGAAAATCCAGATAAAAATGAAATGCAACGAGCATTATATACAGCAGCAAGTAGAGCATCTAAATTTTTAGGATTTTTAGTAGATTAATTGAATTTATAAATAATATCAAGTATTATTCATAAATTAAATATTTTTGTAATATTGAATTTATAAATAATATCAAGTATTATTCATAAATTAAATAATTTTGTAATTATTGTTATTTAATGTCACAAACTTTTTTAATTCTACTTTCAAGTGTAATAGAAATTTCTTTAAACATGCGTAATAAATAAGTATAATTCATTTTTTCTAAAAAATCAAAAATAAAATCATTATCTAATTTTTCAGTCCATCTCGATGATTTATCTTTTTGAACATTACATTTTTGAGAAATAAAACCATAAACTAATCTTTTGAGAAGTGTTATAATTGGTAATTTGAAATGATTAATTCTAATTAATTTGTTAATGTCTACTTTTGGATTCGTCGAAACTAAATCAATATTTATCTGATTAAAAACATCAATCATTTTTAAAATCCCATTAGATTTTCTAATAAAATAATTATTTAAGGGATCGACATCTTGTTTGCATTTTTCCATTAACATTGTAATTTTATTACGTTCAAGATAAACAAAACGGGTAATTTCATTTAGAACATTTTTATATAATTCAATAATTGATTTTTTTCCAAGAGATGTGGGATCATCTTCAGTGGCATCATGAATTATTTTATAATAAAACCATTTGAGGTAAAAAACATCATACTGCGCATAAAGAATTTGGGATTTTGGCATTTTATGAATATTCCATTGAATATCGTGTGGTGCTGGCATAGATTGAAGTAATTCTGTTAATTTATTTTGCTGTTCTTCAGAAATTACTTTGAAATAATATATAGCTGATCCACTTGGATCCTCACCATATATAGAACATTTTCCATCCGAATCACCATCTCTTGTGAATTTATAATATTCACATAAAAAACGTGTATCAATTAATGTACGAGTAAATCGCATAATTTTTTTTGGATCTTGCTGTAATAAATGATTATACATATATGGAATATCTAAAGAATCCGATCCATGTAAAATTTTTTTAATGAATTTGTTGCATATTATCAATTCAATAAAATCATCTGTCATAACTTGTTCTAATTCAGTGGGATTAACCATCATTATAATACTTTGATTAGCATGAGTATGTTCAAAATTTAATTGAGCTAATTGGATTTTTTTATTTGTATATTCAAAATCTATTCCTAAATAAAAATGTTCATTGAATAGACTTTCCAATGCATATAAAAGAATATATGCATGAAAATATATATTTTGTTCCGTTTTAATACTAATATTAATATAATAAATAATTGGTTTCGATAAAACTTGCATTTCAGCTTGACCATCAAGATAAAAATAATAATTTCCTTCAGAACTCATTAAATCATATATCATATGATGCATCGCTAAAATTATTATGCTAATTTTTATCATCATGTTGGCTTCTGATATAATTTGTTGTTCCAGTTGAGATAATTTTACTTCATAATCTAATTTGATATCTTTTCTAGAATCATCTAGTTTAGACGCCTTAAATATTTTTTCAACAATTTTACTATTATTGTGCATATATTCAGCTATTTTTGTCCATTTATTTGTTACTGTATCTTTTGAATGATATATATCGGATATATTTTGATAAAAATATATGAAAATCTTTTCACCAATTCGTCTATTTTTGATGTCATATGATACAATATATTATGGTTATAATATATTATGATAAATATATTTTCAATTCGCCCAAAAAAAGATATTATATTAGTAAATTGTTTTCATTTAATTCATACCAGTATAACGAGCACTAATAATTATATATTTAGCGTATTATTTATATTTTATTTTTTTAAATATAGAAAAATAAAAAATATCAATTACGTAAATAAATTTTTTTATGATATCCGCATATTCTTTGCTGGATTTTTGTGATTTGCAATCTTTTATGGAAGTCTCTTTCGTCTAACATTAATAAATCTTTAATATTGAACCATTTACATTTTCTTAAATAACGTTCTTCATATGGAATATGAATATCTTCTGCTCTAGGTATATCATCTTCTGGAATATATGGAACATACACAAAATAACTAATATATATTTCTTTGGAACTGATATATATTGGAGAAAGAAATTCTGTAATTTTATTTGTAAAAAATTTTTGTGAAAGTGGAATGGTATTTTTGAGAATTTCAATAGATTGCTCATCATAATGTAAATTTTCATTATCACGAAGCAAATTATAATGAATTTTAGATTCATTCGTATTTTGATATTTAAAATAAAATAAACAACTAGTTTCTTCACTAAATTCTCTAGCAGCCGTTTCTGCAATAGAATTATTTTGATCAATTCGTTTTCCACCAAAATCATTCCATCCAGAATCTTTCTTTCTAATTGGATTATTAGCTTGTTGTAAAAGGAAAAATACATTTCCATTAATTAACGTATATGGAATGATACCAGCTGATTTACAATTATTTACAGGATCATAATAATGATATTTACCATATTTATCTAATACATTATTTGGATCTGGAATCAATGAATGTTTATATGATGAAAATGATGATATTGAGGGAGCTGATATTTTTATCAAATCATTATCTGAGCTATCATCCCAACTTCTACTAATAATTTTTTTGTTTTGAAAATCACATGGTATGCTAATGGATCTACTTATCATATAAATATCTTTATTAGATATTTAATCTATTCAAATTAGTGTTTAAGTAATTTATCTATCATAATTTAGAAATTATGAGAATAATTTAAAAAATTGATATAAAAATTCATTATTTAATTATGTAAACTCATTCATAATAGGTATAGATATAAAAAATAATCTCTTTTTTAAAATCATAACAAAATAAAAATGTATAAATCAGAATCAGCAAAAATTATAAAAGTAGGAATAACTGGATTAGATAACACAGAATCATTCCATAATTTTATAAATGAAAATATTTTATCTTGCGTTACTGTTAGTCAAAATTTCGATATGGAAACATCAATTATTGCATCAACAAATGAAAATATAGAATATGATAATTACAACATTATTTTCTATGTAATATCTTTGAAAAAAATTACAAATGAAACATTTATGAATGATATTAAAAATATTTCTAAATTTTTAAGTGATTCTCACAATCATTTATTTATTATTATGGATGAATGTTATGATTTAACATTGGATGAAGATGATGAAATAGTTTTTTCTGATGATGAAAATGAAAAAAATTTTCAAAAAGTAAATAAACAGATATCATCTTTTCTTAGTGAAAAATTATTTAATATAATAAAAATAACAACGGTACATGCTGAAATGTGGAACATAATAGTAAATGAAAAATCCATAGTTAATTTAAATGAAAATCAAGTTGATGATTTGGCAAAAATTGTCCTTAAAAAATCTAAAAATTTATCGTTAGTTGACAAAAAAAGAGAAATTCGCACTTCACTTAAAAATTTAGATGCTGATACGAAATTGATTGAAACTGGTTTCAATGATTTATTTGATAAAGTAACATCATTTTTTAAAATAGTACGTCAAAAACAATTTATAATATATAATTATATTCATCATTTTAACAAATTAAATATAAATTTGGAGGAACAAAATATAAATAATTGCT